>NZ_LXXZ01000064.1 GCF_003244875.1 Stenotrophomonas sepilia | reverse complement strand
CCCCACCTCTTCCCCTTCCCCCCTGCAAGCCGCCGCACCCGCTGTCGAGGAGATTTCCCTGTGACCACCATCGAACGAATTACCACCCCGCGCATCCGCATCTTCGACACCACCCTGCGTGACGGCGAGCAGTCCCCCGGCTGCAGCATGAGCCCGCCGCAGAAGCTGGTGATGGCGCGTGCGCTGGACGAACTGGGCGTGGACATCATCGAGACCGGCTTCCCGGCCAGCTCGCAGTCCGACCGCGAGGCGATGGCCCTGATCGGCCGTGAGCTGCGCCGCCCGAGCCTGAGCCTGGCCGTGCTGTCGCGCTGCCTGCAGGCCGATATCGAAACCTCGGCGCGTGCCCTGGAAGCTGCGGCCAACCCGCGCCTGCACGTGTTTCTGTCCACCAGCCCGCTGCACCGCGAACACAAGCTGCGGATGACCCGCGAGCAGGTGCTGGAATCGGTACGCAAGCATGTATCGCTGGCACGCTCGTACATCGACGATGTCGAATTCTCGGCCGAGGATGCCACCCGCACCGAGCTGGACTACCTGATCGAGGTCTCGCGCGTGGCCATTGCCGCCGGCGCCACCACCATCAACCTGCCCGACACCGTCGGCTTCACCACGCCGGAAGAGATCCGCGCGATGTTCCAGCAGGTCATCGCCGGCGTCGCCGATGTGCCGAATGCCGCCAACGTGATCTTCAGCGCGCATTGCCACAACGACCTGGGCCTGGCCGTGGCCAACTCGCTGGCCGCCATCGAAGGCGGTGCACGCCAGGTCGAGTGCACCGTCAACGGCATCGGCGAGCGCGCCGGCAACTGTTCGCTGGAAGAGATCGCGATGGTGCTGAAGGTGCGCCAGGCCTTCTACGAACAGGACAGTTCGATCAACACCCCGCGCATCGTCGGCACCTCGCAGCTGCTGCAGCGCCTGGTCGGCATGCCGGTACAGCGCAACAAGGCCATCGTCGGTGCCAATGCCTTCGCCCACGAATCGGGCATCCACCAGCACGGCATGCTGCGCCATCGTGGCACCTACGAAATCATGCGCCCGGAAGACGTGGGCTGGGAAGATTCGCAGATGGTGCTGGGCCGCCACAGTGGCCGCGCCGCCGTCGAAGCGAGGCTGCGCGCGCTGGGCTTCTGGCTGGACGAAGACGAACTGAAGCTGGTGTTCGAGCAGTTCAAGGGCCTGTGCGAACAGCAGCGCGTGGTGACCGATGCCGACCTGCAGGCGCTGATGCAGGGCGGCGGCTCCAACGCACAGGGCTACCGCCTGGCGTCGATGACCATCAGCGATGTCGGCAGCCGCGCCAACGCGCTGGTGGAACTGTCCGACCCCGACGGCAACCGCGTGGCCGAGACCGCGCAGGGCGACGGCCCGGTCGATGCGCTGTTCGGCGCGCTGTCGGCCGCCACCGGCGTACAGCTGATGCTGGACAGCTACCACGTGCACAGCGTGGGCATCGGCGCCGATGCGCGCGGCGAGGCCAACCTGAGCGTGCGCCACGACGGCGTGGAGTACGACGGCACCGGCACCAGCAAGGACATCATCGAAGCCTCCGCGCTGGCCTGGCTGGACGTGGCCAACCGCCTGCTGCGCCAGCGCCACGCCGCCGCCCACAGCAGCACCGACGTTCCCACCCCCGCAACCGCCTGAGGAACCCGAGATGAGCGCCTTCGACACTCCTACCGCAGCCGCTGGCCAGCAGTGGAACGCCCAGGACTATGCGATCGATGCCGGCTTCGTACCGTTGCTCGGTGGCGCGGTCGCGCGCCTGCTCGATCCGCGCGCCGGTGAGCGCATCCTCGACCTGGGCTGTGGCGACGGCGTGCTCAGCACCGAACTGGCCCTGAGCGGCGCGCGCATCCACGGCGTGGACGCGTCGCCGGAACTGGTGATCGCCGCCCGTGCACGTGGCGTCGACGCGCAGGTGATGGACGGCCACGCGTTGTCGTTCGACAGCGAGTTCGATGCGGTCTTCAGCAATGCCGCATTGCATTGGATGGGCAACCCGGACCGCGTGCTGGAAGGCGTGCGTCGCGCGCTGCGCCCCGGTGGCCGCTTCGTCGCCGAGTTCGGCGGCCATGGCAACGTGGCCACGATCGTCGCGGCGGTACAGGCCGCACGCGTGGCCCACGGCCATGGCGCCAGCACCTTCCAGTGGTACTTCCCGAGCGCCGATGCCTATGCCGACCGCCTGCGCCAGCATGGCTTCCAGGTGCAACTGACCGAATGCACGCCGCGCCCGACCCCACTGCCGACCGGCGTAGCCGGCTGGCTGCGGGTATTCGCCGCGCCGCTGCTGGATGACCTGCCCGCCGAGGCCCGCGCCACCGTGCGCGAGGCGGCCACCGCGTTGCTGGCCGACCTGCCACGCAATGCCGCCGGCCAGCCGCTGGCCGACTACGTGCGCCTGCGTGTGCTCGCCCGCCGTCGCTGACTTGACCGTTCCGCTTACTTTACTGATGTTCGCTATCTCGTACTTCTGCCAGGCATACGCATGACTTCCGCACCCCGCACCCTGTACGACAAACTGTGGGACGCCCACGTGGTGGTTCCCGAATCCGAGAGCGCGCCCGCCGTGCTGTACATCGACCTGCACCTGATCCACGAGGTGACCTCGCCACAGGCATTCACCGAACTGCGCGAGCGCGGCCTGGCGCCGCGCCGCCCGGACCGCACCAAGGCGACGATGGACCACTCCACGCCGACCTTGCCGGCTGCGGCCGACGGCACGCTGCCCTACGCCAGCGCCGCTTCCGAGGCACAGGTCGCCACCCTGGCGCGAAATTGCGCCGAGCACGGTATCGAACTGTTCGACATGGCCTCGGACAACCGCGGCATCGTCCACGTCATTGCGCCGGAACAGGGCTTCACCCAGCCGGGCATGACCATCGTCTGCGGTGACAGTCACACCTCCACCCACGGTGCATTCGGCTCGCTGGCCTTCGGCATCGGCACCAGCGAGGTCGGCCACGTGCTGGCCACGCAGTGCCTGCTGCAGCGCAAGGCCAAGACCTTCGCGATCACCGTTGACGGTGCGCTGGCACCCGGCGTCGGCGCCAAGGATGTGGTCCTGCACATCATCGGCGTGATCGGCGTCAACGGCGGCACCGGCCACGTGATCGAGTTCCGTGGCAGCACCATCGAAGCGATGGACATGGAACAGCGCATGACCCTGTGCAACATGTCGATCGAAGCAGGTGCACGCGCCGGCATGGTCGCGCCCGACCAGGTCACCTTCGACTTCGTCGCCGCTACGCCGCGCGGCCCCAAGGGCGCCGACTTCGACGCTGCCGTGGCGCGCTGGCAACAGCTGCGCAGCGATGATGGCGCGCGCTTCGATAGCGAAGTGCACATCGACGCCGCCGACATCCGCCCGACCCTGACCTGGGGAACGCATCCGGGTACCGCGATCGCCGTGGATGCGCCGATTCCCGCCGCCAACGATGCCGCCGCACAGAAGGGCCTGGACTACATGCACTTCCAGGCCGGCAAGGCGCTGGCGGGCACACCGGTGGACGTAGTGTTCGTTGGTTCGTGCACCAACGGCCGCCTGAGCGACATGCGCGAAGTCGCACAGGTGCTGCGCGGCCGTCGTGTCGCCGAGCGCGTGCGCATGCTGGTGGTACCGGGCTCGGAGATCGTCAAGCGCGAGGCCGAGGCCGAGGGCATCCACGAGATCGTGCGCGCGGCCGGTGCCGAATGGCGCGAGCCGGGCTGCTCGATGTGCATCGCGATGAACGGCGATCTGGTCGCCCCCGGCCAGCTGGCCGTGAGCACCAGCAACCGCAATTTCGAAGGCCGCCAGGGCCCCGGTTCGCGCACGCTGCTGGCCTCGCCGATGAGCGCCGCATGGGCGGCGGTGAACGGGCACGTCGCAGATACCCGCGAACTGTTCGCACAGGAGGTGGCGTGATGGCCGGTTTCCGTACCCTGACCTCGGCCAGCGTGGTGCTGCGCCAGACCAACATCGACACCGACCAGATCATCCCGGCGCGGTTCCTGTCCACCACCGAGCGTGCCGGGCTGGGTCGCAACGCGTTCAACGACTGGCGCTGGCAAGCTGATGGTTCGCCGGTGGCCGACTTCGCCTTCAACCAACCGCACAACGCCGGCCGCAGCATCCTGCTGGCGGGCCGCAATTTCGGTTGCGGCTCGTCGCGCGAACACGCTCCCTGGGCACTGACCGACCTGGGCCTGCGTGCCATCGTCAGCAGCGAGATCGCGGACATCTTCCGCGGCAACGCGCTGAAGAACGGCCTGCTGCCGATCGTGCTGGACGAGGCCGACGTGCAGGCGCTGATGCAGCGCCCGGACGATGCGCTGACCATCGACGTGGCTGCGCGCGAACTGCGCACCCCCGATGGCCGCGTCTATTCCTTCCCGCTGGATGGCTTCTCGCAGACCTGCCTGCTGGAAGGCGTCGACCAGTTGGGGTATCTGCTGGGCCGTGTCCCTGAAATCGAACGTTACGAGAGTGAGCATGCACGCTGAAATTGTTGTCCTGCCCGGTGATGGCATCGGCCCGGAAGTGGCCGCCGCGGCAGTTGCCGTCCTGAAGGCGGTCGCCGGACGCTTCAACCACACCTTCACCTTCAGCGAGCACGACATCGGTGGCATTGCCATCGACCGCCACGGTGAACCGCTGCCGGCGTCGACCCTCGCCGCCTGCCAGGCCGCCAATGCGGTGCTGCTGGGCGCGGTCGGCGGCCCGAAGTGGTCCGACCCGAACGCCAAGGTGCGCCCGGAACAGGGCCTGCTGGCGATCCGCAAGGCGCTGGGCCTGTATGCGAACCTGCGCCCGGTGCGTACCCACGAGGCCGCGCTGCACGCCTCGCCGATCAAGGCCGAGCTGCTGCAGGGCGTGGACTTCGTGGTGGTGCGTGAACTGACCGGCGGCATCTACTTCGGCGACAAGACCCGCGACGCCGACAGCGCCAGCGACCTGTGCCGCTACACCGTGGCCGAAATCGAGCGCGTGCTGCGCAGCGCCTTCCGCCTGGCCCAGCAGCGTCGCGGCAAGGTCACTTCGGTGGACAAGGCCAATGTGCTGGAAACCTCGCGCCTGTGGCGCGACGTGGCCGCACGCATCGGCCGCGAGGAGTTCCCGGACGTGGCGCTGGAGCACCAGTTGGTCGACTCGATGGCCATGCACCTGCTGGCCAAGCCACGCGAGTACGACGTGATCGTCACCGAGAACATGTTCGGCGACATCCTCACCGATGAGGCCTCGATGCTGGCCGGTTCGCTGGGCCTGCTGCCGTCGGCCTCGCTGGGCGAGCCGGGTGCGGTGGGCATTTACGAGCCCATCCACGGTTCGGCCCCGGACATCGCCGGCAAGGGCATTGCCAATCCGTACGCGACAATCTTCAGCGCCGCGATGCTGCTGCGCCATTCGCTGGGGCTGGAGGCCGAAGCGGCAGCCGTGGAAGCCGCCGTGCATGCGGTGCTGGATGACGGCGTGTTCACTGCTGATCTGGCTGCGAAGGGCAAGGCGGTGAGCACCGCGGCAGCGACCGACGCGGTGCTGGCGAAGCTGGGCTGATCCGGTAGCGCCACGCCATGCGTGGCGCGCTTCCCGTCGGATATCGTGCGCAGCCCCCCCATGGGGTGGCTCTACTGGTAGACCCACGCCATGCGTGGCTGCGTTACTTGGTGGTGTACCCACCATTGACCAGGATCGTCTGCCCGGTCATCCACCAGCCATCCGTCACCAGGAAGCGGATCCACGGCACGATATCGGCGATGTCGGTCAGCCCGGTGCGGGTGAACGCCGACAACGCCGCCGCAGTCTTGTGATACGCCTGCGCATCGGCGCTCTCGGCCGGATAGAAGAACGGCGTGTCCATCGGACCGGGACCGATCGCGGTCACCGAAATGCCGCGCTCGCCGAACTCCTTCGACGCCGCGCGGGTGAAGTGCTCGACCGGCGCCTTGGTGCCGGCGTAGCTGGAATAGAACGGCGTGAACGCACCCAGCAGCGAGGTGACCAGGGTGCAGATGCGGCCACCGTCATTGACGTGGCGACCTGCCTCCTTCAGGAAGAAGAACGCGGCCTTGGCATTGACCGCGCTTATCTCGTCGTACTCCACTTCGCTGATGTCCAGCAGCGGTTTCTTCAATACCTTGCCGACCGTATTGATGGCGATGTCGGGACGGCCGACTGCGGCCACGGCATCGGCGAACAAGCGCTCCATCGCTGCCGCCGAGGTCAGGTCGCCCTGCAGGGCCACCGCCTTGCTGCCGGCGGCCTGCACCGCGGCTACCGTCGCTTCTGCGTCGGGCTGGGTAGCGGCACTGTTGTAGTGGATGACGATGGCTTTGGCGCCCTGTGCGGCGAAGTCGCGGGCGATCAGGCCACCCAGGTTCTTGGCGCCACCGGCGATCAGCACGGTCTTGCCCTTGAGGGAATGCTCGGTCATGGCTTCGGTCTCGGGAGGGGGCTGCCCGGGGTGGCAACCCTGCCCTGACGACGATATCGTGCAGAAAATGCGGATAAAGCCCGCCACTTTGACTTAACTTTCCAGAGCCAGCGAACAATGGACCGGATCGATCGCTTCCGCATCTTCACCCGGGTCGTGGAGTGCGCCAGCTTCACGCGCGCCGCCGACCAGTTGGGCCTGCCCCGTTCCACGGTCTCGGCAGCCATTGCGGAGCTGGAGCAGCGGCTCGGCACCCGCCTGCTGCAGCGCTCGACCCGCCGGGTGTCCACCACCCACGACGGCGACGTGTTCCATGCGCGCTGCCTGCGCCTGATCGCGGAGGTCGAAGACGCCGAATCGCTGTTCCTCCAGGTCGACGCCCAGCCGTCGGGCCTGCTGAAGATCGACGTACCCAGCCGCATCGGCCGCCGCATCATCGCACCGGCGCTGCCCGGGTTCTTCGCGCAGTATCCGCAGGTGGAAGTCGACCTGGGCATGACCGACCGCGCGGTGAACCTGATCGAAGACGGTTGCGATGCGGTGCTGCGGGTCGGCCAACTGGGCGATTCCAGCCTGGTGGCGCGCACGCTGGGCCAACTGGATTTTGTCAACGTTGCGGCGCCGGCCTACCTGCGCGAACACGGCGTGCCGCAGCATCCTGCCGACCTGCCGCAGCACCGCGCGGTGAACTACGCGTCGCCGACCACGGCACGGGTGGAACCGTGGGAGTGGCAGGACGGCGGCCAACTGCGCACGCTGCCGATGCCTGGCTGGGTGCGTGTGAACAGCGCCGAGGCATCGATTGCGTGCTGTGTGGCGGGGTTGGGTCTTTTGCAGATTCCGCGCTACGACGTACAGGCCGAGCTGCAATCCGGCGCGCTGGTGGAGGTGATGCCACAGTACGTCGCACAGCCATTGCCGGTCACCCTGCTGCAGCCGCATCGGCAGCACCGTGCGCTGCGCGTGCAGGTGTTCATCGAATGGTTGCTGCCGGTGCTACGGATCGGTCTGCAGCTGCAGTAGATCCACGCCCTGCGTGGATGCATGCATCCGTGCCAACCAAGGTTGGCACCTACCGAGCGATGGCGAATCGCAGTAGATCCACGCCATGCGTGGATGACGGAGCCTGGAAATCCGCAGCCACCCATGGGGTGGCTCTACTGGAAGATGTGCCAGCCAGGGTTGGCACCTACCAGGGGCCGCGGCCGCAGAACCCGGGGCATCACGCCCCGGATTCATCGGGCTTCACCCGGAACCACGCCGCGTACAACGCCGGCAGGAACACCAGGGTCAGCACCGTACCGACGATCAGGCCGCCCATGATCGAGATCGCCATCGATCCGTAGAACGCGCTGCGCGACAGCGGAATCATCGCCAACACGGCTGCCAGTGCGGTCAGCACGATCGGGCGGAAGCGGCGCACCGTGGCGTCGATGATCGAATGCCAACGGTCATGCCCGGCATCGATGTCCTGCTGGATCTGGTCGATCAGGATCACCGAGTTGCGCATGATCATGCCGGCCAGTGCGATCGTGCCCAGCAGCGCGACGAAGCCGAACGGCGCCCGGAACAGCAGCAGGAACAGGGTCGCACCGATGATGCCCAGCGGCGCGGTCACCAGCACCATCGCTGCGCGCGAGAAGCTGCGCAGCTGCAGCATCAGCAGCGTGGCCACCACCACCAGGAACAGCGGCATGCCCGCCTTGATCGAGTTCTGGCCACGCGCCGAATCCTCCACGGTACCGCCGGTTTCCAGCAGGTAACCACTGGGCAGCTCGGCACGGATGCCGTCCAGTGTGGGCAGGATCTGATGCACCACGTCCAGCGCCTGCATGCCATCACTGATGTCGGCGCGCACAGTCACCGTCGGCAACCGGTTACGGTGCCAGATGATGCCGTCCTCGAAGCCGTACTCCATCGTCGCCACCTGCGACAGCGTGATGCTGCCACCGTTGGCGGTGGGCATCGACAGGCTGGACAGCAGCTCCAGCTGGTTGCGCTCATCGGCCGGCCCGCGCAGCAGCATCTCGATCTGGCGATTGCCCTCGCGATACACGCTGACCGATTGCCCGGCCAACGAACTGGACAGGAACTGGCTGACCTGGGCGCTGCTCACGCCCAGCGCGCGGGCGCGCTCCTGGTCGACCACCAGGCGCACCACCTTGCTCGGCTCGCTCCAGTCCAGGTTGACGTTCATCACGTGCGGGTTCTCCCGCACCTTGGCCTCGACCTGGCGCGCGATCGCCTGCACCTTCTCGATGTGCTCGCCGGAGATGCGCATCTGCACCGGATAGCCGACCGGCGGGCCGTTCTCCAGGCGGGTCACGCGCATCTGCACGTCCGGGAACTTCGGGATCACCTCGTGCAGCAGCCAGTCGCGGGTGCTTTCGCGTGACCTGATGTCCTTGGCCAGCACCACGAACTGGGCGAAGTTGGTCGCCGGCAGCTGCTGGTCCAGCGGCAGGTAGAAGCGCGGCGAACCGGTGCCCACATAGGACACGTAGTTGGCAATGCCCTCGCGGCTGGACAGCAGCTTCTCCAGCTTCTCGGCCTGGGCCTGGGTCGAGCGCAGCGAGGCGCCCTCGGCCAGCTCGATGTCCACCATCAGTTCCGGCCGGGTCGAGTCCGGGAAGAACTGCTGCGGCACGAAGCGGAACATCATCAGCGAGAACACGAACAGGCCGATGGTCGCCGCGATCACCCACCAGCGATGCCGCAGGCAGGTATCGAGGAAGCGACGGAAACTACGATAGAACGGGCGCTGGTACGGATCGTGGTCGTGCCCGTGCTGCGGCGGCGCGATCAGGTTGGCCAGCGCCGGATAGCGGTCGGCCCACTGCTGGCGCTTGGCGTGCCAGCGCGCGGACAGGCTGCCCGGCTTCGGCGGCTGCGGATTGAACAGGTCCGGCAGCATCTTGTCGCCCAGGTAAGGGATGAACAGCACCGCTGCGATCCACGACACCACCAGCGCGATGGTCACCACCTGGAACAGCGAGCGGGTGTATTCACCGGTACTCGATGCCGCAGTGGCAATGGGCAGGAAGCCGGCCGCGGTGATCAGGGTGCCGGTCAGCATCGGGAAAGCGGTCGACTCCCAGGCGAAACTGGCGGCGCGCAGGCGGTCGTAGCCCTGCTCCATCTTGGTGGCCATCATCTCCACCGCGATGATCGCATCATCCACCAGCAGGCCCAGCGCCAGCACCAATGCACCCAGCGAGATCTTGTGCAGGCCGATGTCGAAGTAGTGCATGACGAAGAAGGTCATCGCCAGCACCAGCGGGATGGTCACGCCCACCACCAGGCCGGTGCGCAGGCCCAGCGAGAAGAAGCTGACCAGCAGCACGATCACCACCGCCTCGGTCAGCACCTGCACGAACTCGCCGACCGACTCTTCCACCGATTGCGGCTGGTCGGACACCTTGCGCAGCTGCATGCCGGCCGGCAGGGTCTTCTGCAGGCGTTCGAACTCGGCATCGAGGTTGGCGCCGAGCTTGAGGATGTCACCGCCATCCTTCATCGCCACCGCCAGGCCGATCGCCTCTTCGCCCATGAAGCGCATCTTCGGCGACGCCGGATCGGCGAAGCCGCGCTTGACCTCGGCGATGTCGCCCAGGTGCACGGTGCGGTCACCGGCGCGGATCGGGAACTGACGGATCGCTTCGATGTCGTTGAACTGGCCGGTCACCCGCAGCTGCACGCGATCGGTGGCGGTCTCGAAGAAGCTGGTGCCGGTCACTGCATTCTGGTCGGCCAGCGCCTGCTGCACCTGCTGCATCGACACGCCCAGCGTGGCCAGCCGGGTGTTGGACAGTTCGATCCACACCTTCTCGTCCTGCAGGCCGACCAGGTCGATCTTGCCGACGTCGGGCACCCGCTGCAGTTCCAGCTGGATGCGGTCGGCGTAGTCGCGCATCACCGCATAGTCGAAGCCCTTGCCGGTCAACGCATAGATGTTGCCGTAGGTGTCGCCGAACTCATCGTTGAAGAACGGACCGACGATCTCGCGTGGCAGCGTCGGGCGGATGTCGCCCACGCGCTTGCGCACCTGGTACCACAGGTCCGGGATCTGCCTGGAGCGCAGGCTGTCGCGCGCCATGAAGATGATCTGCGATTCGCCCGGACGCGAGTACGAGCGGATGAACTCGTACTCGCCGGTATTCATCAGCGCCTTCTCGAGCGGCTCGGTCACCTGCCGCGAGACCTGCTCGGCAGTGGCCCCGGGCCACAATGTGCGCACCACCATCGCCTTGAAGGTGAACGGCGGGTCCTCGGACTGGCCCAGATGCTTGTACGACCATGCGCCGATCAGCGCGAAGGCCAGCATCGCAAACAGCACCAGCGGGCGGTTGGACAACGCCCACTCGGAAAGATTGAAGCGGCGCACCGGCTTACTCCCTGGCCTTGGCGGCAGCGGCCGGCGTAGCCGGCTTCAGCACGGGACGGTTCTGCCGGTCCACGGCGATCACCGGCTGACCGGCCCGCAGCAGGTGGCCACCCGCAGCAACTACCCAGTCCCCCCCGCTCACGCCCGACAGTACCGGTACCGTCTCGCTGCCAAACACACCGGTGGTAACCGTTGCGGCCCTCAGCGTGCTGTTGGCTGGATCGACCACCCATACGCTGGCGGCACCGTTGACACCGCGCTGCAGCGCGCCGAGCGGCAGCTGCAGGGTGCCGTGGCGACCGGCGCTGCTGTAGACGCGGGCACTCTGGCCCAGTTCGACGTCGGCCAGCGCATCGGCCGGCAGGCTGACCCGGGTCGCATAGGTGCGAGCCTGCGGATCGGCAGCGGCGGCAATCTCCCGGATCGTGCCCGGCAGGCGCTGGCCGGGGCGGTTCCACAACTCCACCTCGACCGGCTGGCCCACCGCATAGTCGCGGATGGTGGCCTCGGGCAGGTCGATCAGCACTTCGCGGCCACCGTCGGCAGCCAGGTTGAAGATGGTCTGCCCGGCGGACACCACCTGCCCGGCCTCGGCCTCGCGGCTGGCGATCACACCGTCGGCTGGCGCGCGCAGCTGTGCGTAGCCGGCCTGGTTGCGCAACACATCGAGGTTGGCGCGGGCGGCGTTGGCCTGGCCCTGCGCGGCCTTGAACGCGGCGGACTGCTGGTCCAGCTGCGAGCGGCTGACCAGCTGCTGGTCGGCCAGCACCTGGTAACGCTTGAGGTCATCGCGGGCACGCACCAGATCGGCTTCGGCTGCCGCCAGCTGCGCCTGCGAGGCACGGGCCTGCAGCGCGAAGTCGGCCACGTCCAGCTCGGCCAGCACGTCGCCCTTCTTCACCCGTTGCCCGGCATCGACGTGGCGCTTGACCAGGTTGCCGCCAACGCGGAACGACAGCGGGCTTTCCTGCCGGGCACGCACCGTGCCCGGGAACGCCGCCGGCGCCTGCCCGGCCTGCTCGCCGGGGTGAACCACCAGCACCGGTACGGCCGCCGGTGGCGCCTGTTCCTGCCCCGAACAGGCTGCCAGCGCAGCCATCCACACCATACCGCCCATCCAGCGCACGATCTTCATCGGTCAACGTCCTGAAACGCAGGGTTGCAACTAAGGAGGGAGCCGCGACTGCCGGCCCAATTTAATAAACCGGCCGGTATAGTATAAATATCGAACCGCTTGGTCTAGTATTGTTGCGATGAGTTCTCCCACTTCCCGCAAGCCGTCGGCCAAGCCCGCTGCCAAGGCCGCCGGACCCGGGCGCCCCAAGGACCTCGGCAAGCGCGCGGCGATCCTTGAAGCAGCCAAGGCACTGTTCATCGAACAGGGGTATACCGGCGTGAGCATGGACACCATCGCCGCTCAGGCCGGCGTCTCGAAGCTGACTGTGTACAGCCACTTTGGCGACAAGGAGACGCTGTTCTCCGAGGCGGTGCAGTCAAAGTGCGTTGAAATGCTGCCCGACGCGTTGTTCGTAGCCGACGCGGACGGCCCGCTGCGCGACCAGCTGATCGGTATCGGCCTGGCCTTCTTCGAGCTGATCACCTCCGACGCGGCGATCTCGATCCAGCGCATGATGATGGCGCCGGAGACCGACGAACGCCTGCGCGCGCTGTTCTGGAAAGCCGGCCCCGAGCGTACCTGCGAGGCGCTGGCCGATTTCCTGCGCGCCCGCGCCGAACGCGGCGAACTGGAGATCACCGACTGTGCTCTGGCCGGCGAGCAGTTCCTGACCCTGGTCAAGGGCGAAGTGCACATGCATATGATGTGCGGCATGCCACTGTCGCCCGTGGAATGCGACCCTGTTGCCCACGTGACCGCCAGCATCGACTTCTTCCTGCGCGCCTACGCGCCGCGAGGGGCCGGAACGGCTGAATAACCAAAACTGAACGAACCGGAGGTCGCGATGACTTCCGGCACTGCGACCCCGGCCCCCGGCAGCTGATGCTCTGGGCGCGCCGCCGGCCTCCGGCACCGGTAAAATGGCCGGCCCACTGCGCTGGATTTGAACCTCATGACGATTGATTACGCCCACGCCCGCGAACTGATGGTGGAACAGCAGATCCGTCCCTGGGACGTGCTGGACATCAAGGTGCTCGACGTCCTGGCTCGCCTGCCGCGCGAGGCCTTTGTCGCCGACGCGCACCGGGCACTGGCCTACGCCGATGTCGAACTGCCGATCGGCCACGGCCAGAAGATGATGAAGCCGGTCATCGAGGGCCGTACCCTGCAGGCACTGGACCTGCAGCCGGGTGACGAAGTACTGGAAATCGGCACGGGCAGCGGCTTCCTGTCGGCCTGCATCGGCGCGCTGGCGCGCGATGTGCTGAGCCTGGAAATCGACCCGGAGCTGGCCGCCGCTGCGCGTGCCCGCCTGGACGCCTCCGGCCTGGGCAGCAACGTCCGCGTGGAAGTGGCCGATGCCCTGTCCTGGCAGACCGAACGCCGCTTTGACGTGATCTGTGTCACTGGTGCGGTCGACGTGGTGCCGTCACAGTTCGCCTCGTGGCTGCGTCCGGGTGGCCGCCTGTTCGTGATCCACGGCCGCTCGCCGGCGATGGAGGCCCTGCTGGTCAAGGCCGACGGCAGCTCCGAGTCGCTGTTCGAGACCGATATCGATTACCTGCGTGGTGCCGCCCCGGCCCCCCAGTTCCACCTCTGAGTCCAAGGAAGCCGCAATGATCCGCCGATCCCTCGCTGTTGCGCTGGCCACTGCCCTGCTGCCGTTGTCCGCCCATGCCGCCGACCTGCTGCAGGTCTACGAAATGGCCCGCAACGGCGATCCGCAGCTGTCGGCCGCCGAATCGACCCGGCTGTACGACAAGGAAGGCGCCGTGCAGGCGCGTGCCGCCCTGCTGCCGCAGATCAACGGCCAGGCCGCGCTGAACCGCACGCGCAGCGAGCCGAACGCCGACGCCAACTCCGGCTCGTTCACCAACAAGCGCCGCACCTACACGATCGACGGCAGCCAGACGCTGTTCAACTGGACCCAGATCAATAACCTGCGCTCGCAGCGTGAGCTGAGCAAGGCGGCGGACTTCACCCTCGAATCGGCCAACGACAACCTGATCGTGCGCACCTCGGCGGCCTACTTCAATGTGCTGGTGGCGATCGAATCGCTGAACGCCGCACAGACCAATGAAGCGGCCGCGAAGAAGCAGTTCGACTTCGCCGACAAGCGCCTGGAAGTGGGCCTGGCGCCGATCACCGACGTGCACGAAGCACGCGCCCAGTACGACCAGGCGCGCGCCAACACCATCATCGCGCAGAACACCCTGGCCGATAACTACCAGGCCCTGACCGAACTGACCGGCCAGCCGGTGACCAACCTGCGTGGCCTGCCGGCGGACTTCCGCCCGGAAGTGCCGGCCAACCGCGGCAACATCGACGAGCTGGTGCAGCAGGCCACCACCCAGAATCCGGCGCTGAAGGCGCAGGAGCTGAAGGTCAGTGCCGCCGAAGCCGGCGTGCAGGCTGCCCGTGGTGGTCATTACCCGACCCTGTCGCTGGGCGGCAGCTGGGGCAAGAGCGCCACCTGGGGCGACAGCACCGGTGCCGGCTCGCTGTCGCCGGATGCGCGCAC
>NZ_LXXZ01000063.1 GCF_003244875.1 Stenotrophomonas sepilia | reverse complement strand
GTGAGGGGTGGTGGTAATATGTGAGTGCGACGACCACCGGCACCGATGACGCCGGGTCAGGCCCTGCGAAGCCAGTCACGCGTCAGGAATCAATGAATCGAACAGGCATGATCATCTGCCCCAGGGGTCAAAACCCGTTGCGCAACAACGGGATCCGACCCCGACGGATCGCGGGGAACTGTCAGGCGGCGGGGCGGTGTGGCCAGGCAGGACCGTTGGCGCCATGGATGGCGCCATCGAGCCCCCAAGGAAGGGTTTACGGCGTGTCCTGCCTGGCCACACCGCCCCGCCGCCCCACGGAGCATCGCTGTTGCTGTTGTTGCTCCTGAGGTTGCCGGCCAGCAGCCGGCACTACCCGCGGGTGCCGGGTGCAACCCGGCCGCAAACCCCATCCCTCAAAGCGGCAGCTGGGTCGTCTGCTTGATCCGCTGCATCGGAATCTCGGTCTTGGTGTTCTGCACGCCGGCGATCCGGTTCAGGTGCTGCATCTGGAACTGCCGGTAGGCATCAAGGTCGGCCACCGCCACCCGCAGCAGGAAATCGCAGTCACCGGCCATCAGATGGCATTCCAGCACTTCCGGGAAAGACTTGATGCTGTTGATGAAGTGGTTGGTGGTGTCCTCGTCCTGCCCGCGCAGCCACACCCGCACGAACACGGTGAAGCCGCGGCCCACCTTGGCCTCGTTCAACAGCGCCACGTAGCGGTCGATGTAACCGCCCTCCTCCAGCAGCCGCACCCGGCGCAGGCAGGCCGACGGCGACAGCCCGACCAGACGGGCCAGCTCCAGGTTCTGCAGGCGGCCGTCGCGCTGCAGGGCGTCGAGGATGCGCCGATCAAGGTTGTCGAGCTGGTACTGCATGCAATTTCGTCCTGGTCGACTCTGGCCGCATGGAATATCAATCATCCAAAATCCAGTGGCATCAACGCAACCCGATTTCGTGATCGGACCGCTAGCATGGGCCACCCCACCTCGTCGTGCCGTTCCATGGACGCCCGTACCACCCTCCCCCTGCCAGACACCTGCGATACCGCGCCGCGTGCCGAATTCCTGCGCGGCCTGCGCGCCGCCGTACCGGTGATGATTGGCTTCATTCCGTTCGCCCTGGTGCTCGGCGCGCAGGCGGCCCAGAAGGGCCTGAGCGCACTGGAAGTGCCGTTGATGACCGGACTCAACTTCGCTGGTGGCTCGGAGTTCGCCGCCGTCGAACTGTGGACCTCGCCACCGCACATCGCACTGATCGTGGCCATCACCGCGCTGGTCAACAGCCGCCACCTGCTGATGGGCGCCAGCCTGGCCCCACTGCTGCAGCACCTGCCGCGCCGTCGTGTGCTGCCGGCGCTGTTCTTCATGTGCGACGAGAGCTGGGCGCTGGGTGTGGCCGACGCGCGTCGCCGTACCCTCGGTTTCAGCCTGGCCTACTACCTGGGCGTGTCGGCCGGCCTGTACACCGTCTGGGTGGCCTGCACCGCACTCGGCGCAATCGTTGGCCCGATGCTGGGCGACATCCACGCCTACGGCTTCGACATGGCCTTCCCCGCCGTGTTCCTGGTGCTGCTGCGCGGCATGTGGCAGGGCATGAAGGCTGCGCGGCCGTGGCTGGTCAGCCTGGTCGTCGCCGCCGCTACCTACCTGCTGGTGCCAGGTGCGTGGTACGTGGCCAGCGGCGCACTGGCCGGCCTGGCCGCAGCCTGGCTGCTGGCGGAGGACGCAGCATGATCTTCAATGGCTTGATCCACTGGACTTCAGTACTGACCATCGTGCTGATGGCCGCCGCCACCTACCTGACCCGCATCGCCGGCTTCCTCGCGCTGCGTAACCGCACGCTGAGCAAACGCGCAGTGACGGTAATGGAAGCCGCGCCGGGCTGCGTGCTGATCTCGGTGATCGCCCCGGACTTCGTCGCCGACAAGCCGGCCGACCTGGCCGCACTGGCGATCACCCTGCTGGCCGCCACGCGGCTGTCGATGCTGCCGACGGTGCTGATCGGCGTGGTCTCGGCGGGTGTGTTGCGTTATCTGATGGGGTAGCTACCGGTACGCCGGGCAACGCCCGGCGGACCGTAGTGGCGCCGCGATGCAATCAAGCGCTGCTGCTTGCCGCCAGCAGGCACAGGCTGCGCGGCGGCAGCGTCCAGGCGCCTTCCTCATCCGGCTCCAACGGCGTTTCGTCGGTCTGCAGGAGTACGCGCCGGAACGACAGGGCGTCGTCTGACACACAGAACCGCTGCGGCTGCTCCCCGGCGTTCAACAGCAGGGCCAGGCTGACATGCCGCCCGGGCTCGCGCAGGCCACTGTCCGGACTGCGACCGTCCAAGATGATCAGCAGCGCACGCAGCCCTGCGTCATGCCAGTCCGCTTCCTCCATGCCGCGACCATCGGGATGCCGCCAGTCGATATCGCGCAGGCCCAGCGCCTCATCGTATTCGCCGCGCAGGAACCGGTTCCTGCGCAGCAGGCCATAGCGTCGGCGCAGCGACAGCGCCCGGCGTACGAACGCCACCTGCGCCTGGGCTGCCGGCTGCGCAGCACGCTCCCAGTCGATCCAGCTCAGCGGGTTGTCCTGGCAGTAGGCGTTGTTGTTGCCCTGCTGCGAATGGCCGAACTCATCGCCGGCCAGCAGCATGGGGGTGCCCTGCGCCAACAGCAGCGTGGCCAGCAGGTTGCGCATCTGCCGCGCACGTACGGAGAGGATCGCCGGATCATCGGTCTCACCCTCCACGCCATGGTTGCTGGAAAGGTTGTGCGAATGGCCATCACGGTTGTCTTCGCCGTTGGCTTCGTTGTGGCGGTCGTTGTAGCTCACCAGATCATGCAGCGTGAACCCATCGTGTGCCGTTACCAGATTGATGCTGGCCGACGGCCGCCGGCCGTGGTGCTCGAACAGGTCGGCCGAGCCGGTGAAGCGCGTGGCGAACTCCGCCAGCTGGCCGCCATCGCCGCGCCACAGCGCGCGCGCCGTATCTCGGAAACGGTCATTCCATTCGGCCCAGCCCGGCGGGAACTGGCCCAGCTGGTAGCCGCCCGGGCCGATGTCCCAGGGCTCGGCGATCAGCTTCACCTGGCTCAGGATCGGGTCCTGGCGCACGGCATCAAGGAAGCTGCCCGAAGCGTCGAACCCATGCCGTTCACGGCCGAGTATGGTCGCCAGGTCGAAGCGGAAGCCGTCCACCCGCATCTCGGTCACCCAGTAGCGCAGCGAGTCCATCACCATGCGCAGTGCACCGGCATTGGTCAGGTCGAACGTGTTGCCGGTGCCGGTATCGTTGATGTAGTAGCGGCGATCATCAGCCAGGCGGTAGTAGCTGGCGTTGTCGATGCCCTTGAAGGACAGCGTAGGGCCCAGCTCATTGCCTTCGGCGGTGTGGTTGTAGACCACATCCAGGATCACTTCGATGCCAGCATTGTGCAGCCGCGCGACCATCTGCTTGAACTCGGCCACGGTGCCCAGCGACAGGTAACGCGGCTGCGGCGCGAAGAAGCCGATGGTGTTGTACCCCCAGTAGTTGCGCAGCCCGCGCTCGAGCAGCTGCTGGTCATCGACGTAGGCGTGCACCGGCAGCAGTTCGATGGCGGTCACGCCCAGATGGCTGAGGTGGTCGACCACTGCGTCATGGCGCAGGGCAGACAAGGTGCCACGCTCGGCCTGCGGAACATCGGGGTGTTGCATGGTCAGCCCGCGCACGTGCGCTTCGTAGATCACGGTCCGGTCCCAGGGCGTGGCAGGTGCCCGCTCGGCACCCCAGCTGAAGGCCGGATCGATCACGGCACAGCGCGGCATGTAGCTGGCGCTGTCGCGGCGGTCGAAGCTCAGGTCGCCATCGCGGTGGCCCAAGGTGTAGCCGAACAGGTGGGGGGCCCACTTCAGTTCGCCCACAATCTGCTTGGCGTAGGGGTCCAGCAGCAGCTTGTTGGGATTGAAGCGATGGCCTTCCTCCGGAGCATAGGGACCATGCACCCGGTAGCCATAGCGCTGGCCGGGCCGCACGTCCGGCAGGTAGCCGTGCCAGATCTCGTTGGTGTACTCGGGCAGCGCGATGCGTTCCACTTCGCGGTTGCGTGCATCGAACAGGCAGAGTTCCACCCGGGTGGCATGCCGCGAGTACAGCGCGAAGTTCACGCCCAACCCGTCCCAGGTCGCCCCCAGCGGGAAGGGCCGGCCTTCGCGCACGCGCGAGGTCTGCGTCCACTTACGGCTCGCCATCGGTGCCCTCCTCCTCGCGCGCGGCGGCAATCTCGGCCTCCACCAGCCGCTCGGCCATGTGCCAGTGCCGTTGCTGCTGATCATCCGGGCGCCCTTCTGCCTCCCAGATCTGGTGGGCCAGTGCCTCAATCCGCTGCCGTCGTTCCCTGCTGTCCATCCCTACCTGCCTCCTCGTTGATCCATATCGCCAACGGGCTGCCAGCCAGAAGCCTGGCCACGTCCGTGGTTGCGTTGAAATGTTCGATACGCCCGTCAAGGACGTTGCGCATGGGGCCTGTCGGCACCCCACGCAGCGTCACATCGCTGCCGACGTCGCGCGGCGCATGCAGGCTTGGGCCAGGCACGGCGGTGGGCGAACCACGCCGCACGACCACCAGCAGCATCTGCGCCTGATGCCTGCGCGTGAACGCCAGCCACGGTGAGCGCACCGGCGCCGACAGCGGCTGCAGCGCGCCGTGCAGGAACAGCTGCGGGTGCCTGCGGCGGCAATCCAGTAATCGCCGGAGCAGAAATGCCTTGATCCCACCGTCCCGCCAGTCCTCCAGTAGCGCGGGCCACGCGCGCGCATCACGCAGCCAGGCCTGCCGCGCTGGATAATCCACGGCGCGCCGGTTGTCCGGGTCCACCAGGCTCAGGTCCCAGCCTTCACCGCCTTGGTAAAGATCGGGCACGCCGGGAAGGCAGTGCTGCAGGCACAGCTGTGCCAAGCCGTTGCAGGCGCCCGCCGGCGCGATGCGCGCCACGAAGGTCGCCAGCGCCTCCCGCACCGGCTGCAACGGCGCTCCATCCAGCAGCGCGTGCAGCCACTGCGCGGCGCCCTCCTCCACGGCCACGTTGGGATCGGACCAGCTGCTGACCCGCTTGCCCTCGCGCAACGCCTTGGTCAGCCATTGCCCCATCCTCGATGCGAAGCCTGCGCCGGGGGTACCGTGCATCGGCCACGCGGCCACGAGCGCCTGCCATAGCGCATAGGCCTCGGCACTCGGCAATGGCATTGGCGCGCCGGCGCGGGTCGCCATCCGGCCCCAGCGCCGCACCGCGTCCCGCCACTCGACCGTGCAGGTACTGAGAACCGCCAGCCGTGCCCGGCTGTCGGCCCCGCGCTTGTGATCGTGGGTCGCCAGCGCAAGCAGCGCCCTGGGATGGCGCCGCAGGCGCCCGGCTGCATGTTCCAGCAGCTCGCGCCCTTCCATGCCCAGCCGCTGCGGATCACTGCCGACTTCGTTGCGCGACAGCAGCCTGAAATAGCGATAGAACCCGGTATCTTCCACCGACTTGGCATTCAACGGCGCGGCCAGCTGCCCGAACCGTACGCGCAGCTCGGTTTCAGCCGGCGCCTGGCCGGGAAGTGCCTGCAGCAGCAGATCCAGCGCGGCGCATGCCGCACCGTCCAGCGCCTCGCGCGCAGCAGCTGCAGCGTCCACCAGCGCCTTTCGTTCACCCGCCCCCTGCAGCGAATAGGGCCGGTAGGTGCGGTAATGCCGCAGCAATGAAGCCAATGCGCGTGCCAGCGCAGCCACTCCGATATCGGCCTCGGCCAGCCGGGGCTGCAGGACCTGCTGCGCACTGCGCAGCAGCCGCTGGAAGTCTGCGTGAAGGCCCTGGCGCAACATCATGCCGCGAGCGTCCTGCTGGATCCGGTCGAAGCTGCGCGGATCACCGCCCAGCGCCTGCCACGTGCGCGAGAGCGCGGGTGCAGCCGCCGGATCGTGCAACCAGGCACCGGTCTGGTCCATGAAGTCATAGCCGGTGGTGCCGTCGCAGGCCCAGCTGTCGGGCAGCTGCTCGCCCTCGGCCAGTATCTTCTCCACATGCAGGCTCACCGCCTGCGGATCACGGCCGCCGGCCGCACAGGCTGCGTCGAGCGATTCACGAAGGCGCCGCAGGTAGGCGCCCGGGGAAGACAGGCCATCCACATGATCGATACGCAGGCCGTCCACCCATCCCTCGCGTACCAACCGCAGCGGCAGCGCATGCACCGCCTCGAACACGTCATCGCGCTCCACCCGCAGCGCGGCCAGTTCATTGATATCGAAAAAGCGCCGGTAGTTCACCTGATCGCCCGCCGTGCGCCACCAAGCCAGCCGGTAGTGCTGCCGCTGCAGCAGCGTATGCAGCCGTTCAACGCTGCGGTTGCAGCGCTCGGCCCACGCCGGCCACTGCGCGGAGTCCAGTGGATGGCTGCGCGGCGACAAGGGCAACGCCAGACCATGGTGGCGCAGCACGGGACGCGCGTTGTCCACCACCACGCGCACTACGCCATCGCGCACCGCGTCGTGCAACGGCCGGTCCAGTGCAGGCAGCCAGAGCCGGCCCTCGCAGCCCGGCGCCTCCCAGTCGATGTCAAACCATGCTGCGTGCGGGCTTCGACGCCCGTGCATCAGCACATCGTTCCACCAATGGCTGTGCGGGGACGCCGCCAGATGGTTGGGTACGATGTCGAGGATCAGGCCCATGCCGTGCGCGCGCGTCGCTGTGGCCAGTTGCCGGAAGGCTTCTTCGCCGCCCAGTTCCGGATTGATGCAAGCCGGGTCGATGCCATCGTAGCCATGCGTAGACCCAGGCAGCGCAGCGGCGATCGGCGACAGGTAAAGGTGGCTGACGCCCAGCGCGGCGTAGTACGGCAGCTGCATCGCGGCGGCCTCGAAGTCGAAGCCTGCATGCAATTGCAGGCGTACGGTGGCACGCAATGGAGTCATCGCCGCTCCCTCCGCCGCGTTGCGCTGAACCAGGCAATACGCGCGTCAACCGCGTCCTGTTCCCATGCCAGCGGTAGCCGCCGGCGCCAGTTCGGATGGCCGTTGACGGTGCCCGGCAGGTTCACCTGCGCGCGGCTCCCCAGCGCATCTTCCAGCGGGAGCAGCGCCAACCGCGAAGGCGCGTGCGCGACCAGCGACAGCGCACGCGCTTCCAGCGTCGCGCCCTCGCCTCGGGCAACGGCGGACAGTCCCCGCACCTCACTGGCACGCGCGTGCAGCGCCGCGGGAAGCCCGGTCAGCTCACCCAGGCGGGCACGCCAGCGCAGGTCGCGCCCGTGCAGCCAGCCGGACAGCGGTGGCAGATCATGGGTGGAGGGCATGGCCACCGCATCGCGGCGCCACCGTGGCGCAGGCAGGAAGTGCTCACCCTTGCGGGCGAACGGCAGCACCTCGATGCCCAGGATGCCGCGGGCTGCCAGCCGCTGGCGAATGCCCGGCGGCACCACGCCCAGGTCTTCACCGATCAGCACGCAGCGATGCCGCCACGATTCCAGAACCAGCAGGTTGATCAGATCATCGAACGGATAGCGCAGGTACACGCCCTGTCCGGCGCCTGAGCCACAGGGAAGCACCCACAGCCGCTGCAGGCCGAGGATATGGTCGATGCGCAGCCCACCACGGCCGGCCATCACGGCGCGCAGCACGCGAATGAACGGCTCAAAGCCCTCGCGCTGCAGCGCGGAGGGTGACCAGCTGGTGATACCCCAGGCCTGGCCCAGCGGATTGAACGCATCCGGCGGCGCGCCCAGCTCAAGGCCCTGCAGCAGACGGTCGCCACCGGTCCGGGCCTCGACGCCCTGCGGCGCGCAACCCACCGCCAGATCTGCGATCAGCCCGATCGACGCGCCGTCGTCGCGCAATCCCGCCTGCACCTGCGCCCAGCCCTGCCGCGCCAACCACTGCGCAAACGCATGGTCGTCAGCGCTTCCAGTGAACCGGTCGGCGGCGTGCTGGCAATAGCGCAGCAGGGATTCGCCCTGCGCATCGCACCACGTCTGCATCTGTTCGTACTGAGCCGGCGCCTGCTGCCGCAGCCACTGGCGCACCTGGCGCAGCCAGCGCCACTTCAACGCCGCCGAGTGCGGCCAGTCGATGCGGCGCGCGGCAGTGGCTGCTGCAACGGCCGTCGCCAGTGCTTCGTCTTCAGCCAGCACGGCGTCGGCTGCTTCCGGCAGTACCTGCGGCAGGGAGGTCTGCAGCGGATCGAGCCAGCGCCGGTCGCTGGGCGAATAGGGGCTGTAACCGGGCCCTGGTGGCAAGCCGGCATGCAGCGGGCTCAACGCCACTGCATCGCCGCCGTGACGGTGCAGCAGTTCGCTCCATCGCGCACAGCCGGCGCTGTCACCGATGCCGGCGTCGTCGCGAGCGCGCAGGCTGTAGACCTGCGCCGACAGGCCCCAGCCGCGCAGCAAGCCCAGCGGCCACCAGGCACGCTGTGGCGCCACCGCAATCGCCTGTTGCCGTCCGCCCTGGCGCCACTGCCAGTAGCCGGGCTGGTCCGGCACGCGCCAGCGCCCTTGCGCATCGGGGTGTGCCGGCAGCACTGCGCCCTGCTCATCCACCCAGCACGCTGCGCCTGCCGCCTGGGGCATCGCCAGCAGCTGTCCACAGCAAGCCGTGCGCAGGCCACCGTGCTCGGGCGCTGCATCGCCCTGCAGCGCCTCCAGCACCGCGCGCAGCACGTCCGGTGCGACCTCGCGCGCGGCACCGGCCACGTCGGTCCAGCGGACCAGCAGGCCCGCACGGCCGGCCGCTTCCCGCACCGCTGCATCCGTGCTCATGCGGCGATCCAGCAGGCCAGCACGCCGCCGCCGGCTGGCAGCATCCCGGCCGCGTCCGGCCCCACGACGCAGTCGCCGGCCGGCACCGCATGCGCCACCGGCACAGGGCCCACGTTGATCGCGATCCACCATTGGCCCGAGGGCAACTGCCAGCCCGCCTGCACCGCGCCTCGGCCCAGCACGCGCGCACCCAGCGACCGCGCCTGCAGCAGGCCCGGCTGCAGATAGCGCCTGCGCAGGCCGAGGAACTCGCCCGTGCAGCGCAGCCAGTGCTGCGACCAGGGATCATCGCCGGGCGGCGGCGTGTACGACGCCTGCAGGGTCGCCGCATCGTTCGGGTCCGGAATACGCGCGCGCGAGGCGGCGTCGGCAAAGGCGCTGAAACCAGCGAACTCGCGGCGACGCCCTTCGCGCACCGCCTCGTCCAGCGGCGGCGCGTAGTCGGTGAAGAACAGGAACGGCGATTGCGCCTGCCACGGTTCGCCCATGAACAGCAGCGGGATCATCGGCGTCAGCACGGTCAACGCCAGCGCCGCACGCAGCCGCGCCGGATCCACCAGCATCGACAAGCGCTCGCCGAAAGCACGGTTGCCTACCTGGTCGTGGTTCTGCGCGAATGCCACAAAACGCGCGGGAGACAGGTCAGCGCTGGGTTCGCCGCGGGGATCGCCGCGCAGGTCCGGTTCACCCTGCCAGGCGAATCCTTCGGCCAGGCAGCGCGCCAGCAGTGCTTCGGCGCGACCGGCATAGGCCGCGTAATAGCCCTCCTGCTCGCCGGTCAGCATCACGTGCAGCGCATTGTGGAAGTCGTCATTCCATTGCCCCTGGTAGGCGCCGCGCAACCATCGCGCCTGGTTGCGTTCGTTCTCCAGCACCAGGTGCGCGTGCGGCACCACCGCGTGTACCTCCTCGGCCAGCTGCTGCAGGAAGCGCTCATCATCGATGGCATGCACCGCATCCAGGCGCAGCCCATCGAAGCCGTAGTCGCGCAACCACATCAGCGCGTTGTCGATGAAGAAGCGCCGCACCCAGGGCTGGCGGAAGTCGATGGCCTCGCCCCAGGGAGTACTGCGGTCATCACGGAAGAACCCCCGCGCGTACTGGCGCAGATGGTTACCCTGCGGTCCGAAGTGGTTGTAGACCACGTCCAGCAACACGGAAAGCCCAGCGGCATGTGCCGCCTCGACGAAGGCATTCAGCTCTGCCGGCCCACCGTAAGCATGGGCCGGCGCATACGGGAACACGCCGTCGTAGCCCCAGTTGCGCTGGCCGGGAAACTGCGCGACCGGCATCAGCTCAATGGCGGTGATGCCAATCGCGGCCAGCATCGGCAGCTGCGCGGTCAGCGCCGCGAAGCCGCCGCCGGCCTCGATGTGTACTTCATAGATCACCAGGTCCTGCCAGGCATGCCCGCGCCACGTGGGTTGCACCATGTCCTTGTCCAGCACCACCGCGCTGTCGCCGTCGATGCCGTCCGGCTGCCAGCGCGAGGCCGGGTCGGGCACGTCCAGGCCGGAAGGAAGGCGAAAACAGTAGCGGTCGCCATGCGATGCCGGTGTTCGCAGCCAGTGGCAGCCGTCCGGGTCGCGTTGCATCGCCCGCTGCGTGCCGTGCAGGCTCAACGCCATCGTCCTTGCGTCCGGTGCCCACACGCGGAACTCCACCCCGTCACCGGCCACAGGCCATGCGCCCAGGCGCGGCGTCACTGCCGTCATGCATCAACCTGCAGGTACAGCGTGGACAGCGGCGGCAGCGTCAGCCGCAGCGACTGGGCGTGCCCATGCATCGGCCGGGGCTCGGTAAGCGCCGCTCCGAGGTTGCCGCTATTGCCGCCACCGTAGTACACGCTGTCGGTGTTGAGTCGTTCGGTCCAACGCCCCGGGTGCGGCACGCCGACCCGGTACGCCTCGCGCCGCACCGGGGTGAAGTTGCTCACCACCAGCAGGGTGCGGCCGCTGCCGGCAGGATCCCGGCGGATGAACGCGTAAACGCTGTTGCGGTTGTCATCGGCCACGCTCCAGTCGAAACCGCGTTCGTCGCGCTCGTCGCGATGCAACGCGGGTTCGGCGCGGAGCACGCCGTTGAGGTCTCGCACCAGGCGCGACAGGCCCTGGCCCTCACTGCTGGCCGCCTGTGCCCAGTCCAGTGCCGCATCGTGCGACCACTCGTGGCCCTGGCCGAACTCGCCGCCCATGAACAGCAGTTTGTTGCCCGGGTGCGCCCACATGAAGCCGTAGTACGCGCGCAGCTGGGCCAGCCGCTGCGCCGGCTCGCCGGCCATCTTGGCCAGCAGCGCCCCCTTGCCGTGCACCACCTCGTCATGCGAAAGCGGCAGCACGAACCGTTCGGAAAAGGCGTAGACCAGGCCGAAGCTGATCTCGCTGTGGTGATGCGGGCGATGGATCGGGTCGCGCCCCATATACTGCAGGGTGTCGTGCATCCAGCCCATGTTCCATTTATGGGTGAAGCCAAGCCCGCCCGCTTCCACCGGCGCGGTCACGCCCGGCCACGCGGTGGATTCCTCGGCGATCACCAGCACGTCCGGAAAGCGCTCGCGCAGCGTCTGGTTCATCCGCCGCAGGAACGCGACCGCCTGCAGGTTCTCGCGCCCGCCCTGCTCGTTGGGTATCCACTCCCCCTCGGCCCGGCTGTAATCCCGGTACAGCATCGACGCCACGGCATCCACGCGCAGACCGTCGATGTGGAACCGCTCCACCCACTCCAAGGCACTGCCGATCAGGTAGGCGGCCACCTCATTGCGGCCATAGTTGTAGATCAGCGTGTCCCAGTCGGCGTGCACCCCTTCGCGCGGATCCGCATGCTCGTACAGCGCAGTGCCATCGAACCCGGCCAGGCCATGCGCATCGTTCGGGAAGTGCGCGCTCACCCAGTCCAAGATCACCCCCACGCCGGCCTGGTGGCAGCGGTCCACGAAGCGCGCGAAGGCCTGCGGCGTGCCATGGCGCGCCGTCGGCGCGTAGATGCCCAGCGGCTGATAGCCCCAGGAACCACCGAAAGGATGCTCGCTGACCGGCAAAAGTTCGATATGGGTGAAGCCCAGCCCGGCCACGTACGGAATCAACCGGTCGGCCAGGGCATCCCAGTCCAGCGGCGCACCCTCGTCGCTGCGCTGCCAGGAGCCCGCATGCACTTCGTAGATCGACAGCGGTGCGCTGGTTCCGGCCTGGCGTCGGGCCGCCAACCATGCGTCATCGTGCCACTGCGTCGGCGCCGCCGAAGGCACCCGCGAAGCGGTGGCCGGTGGCAGCTCGGCCCAGCGCGCCATCGGATCGAACTTGTCGGGCATCACCCGGCCGTCGGCGCCGACGATGCGGAATTTGTAGCGGGCACCGGCCTGCACGCCCGGCAGGAACAGTTCCCACACGCCGGCGGTGTGACGCAGCCGCATCGGATGACGTCGGCCATCCCATCCATTGAAATCGCCAACCACCGCGACCCGCTGGGCATTGGGTGCCCACACCGCGAAGCGCACGCCCGCGATGCCCTGCACCTGCATCGGCACCGCCCCCAGCTGCCGCGCCGCATCGGCATCACCGGCATGGAACCGCTGCAGCAGGGCTTCGTCCAACAGTGGACCGAACGCATAGGCATCGTGCACCTGCTCCACGCCCTGTTCGAAATGCAGGGCAAGCAGCGGTATCGCCGCGTCGCCGGCCGCGCCCTCGAACAGGCCGGGCAACGGGCCGGGGGACAGGTCCCAGCGCCGCCCGTCGTCTGCGATCACCTCGACGCGCTGCGCGTGCGGCACCAGCACGCGCAGCTGGCGTCCGCCTTCTGGCTGGCGGTGCGGGCCCAGCCAGGCGAATGCGTCGGCCGGGCGTGCATGGACGAGGTCCTCCAGCGCCGGCGCGATGCGCTGATCCAATCCCATCTCCGCGATGGTTTCATCCTCCAGGGCGGCCAGATGCAGGCTGTCGTGGCTCATGCGGCCACCTGGCAGGTCTGCTGGTACAACGCCAGGTAGGCGCGCCCCGCCGCATCCCAGCCACCTGGCCGCAGCATGGCCGCGCGGCGCATGGCCTGCAGCAGCCCCGGCAGGCGGAAGGTGCGCATCGCCCGTTCCACGCAGCGGCGCAGGCCATCGGCATTGGCGCCATGGAACAGAAAACCGGTCACGCCGTCCTCCACGGTATCCACCAGTCCGCCGGTCGCGTGTGCGATGGGCAGGCAGCCGAAACGCTGCGCGTACATCTGGCTCAGCCCGCAGGGTTCGAAGCGCGAAGGCATCAGCAGGAAATCGGCGCCGGCAAACATCTGGCGGGCCAGCGCTTCTTCGAACCCGATGAAGGCGCCCACCCGCCCCGGGTAGCGGCGGGCCAGCGCCTGCACCTGGGCTTCCACCTGCGGCTCGCCACCGCCGATGATGACCAGCTGGCCGCCGGCCGCCACGATCTGGGGCGCCACGTCGCAGGTGATGTCCAGGCCCTTCTGGTGCACCAGCCGCGACACCACCGCAAACAGCGGGCCGGTCGACGGTGCCAGGCCGAACGCCTTGCGCACCGCATGGGCGTTGGTGGCGCGCCCGGTCCACTCACCAATGCCGAAGTGGGCCTTGAGATGGATATCGCGGCGCGGGTCCCAGCTGGCGTCGATGCCGTTGACGATGCCACTCAGGTGCCCGCCGGCTGCGCGACGCGCCAACAGGTCATGCAGCCCGCAGCCTTCATCCGGGGCGGTGATCTGCTGAGCGTAGCGAAGGCTGACCGTGTTCAGCCGCGTGGCGTTGGTGATGCCGCCCTGCAGGAACGACATCTGCCCGTGGAAGTGCAGTTCATCCAGGTGTTCGGCCGGCACGCCCAGTACCGGCGCAAGCGCGTAGGGGAACAGCCCCTGGTAAGCCAGGTTGTGGATGGTCAGCAGGGTCGGCACGGCCGTCCGGTCCCAACGCACGTAGGCGGCCGCCATGGCCACCGGCCAGTCATTCAGGTGCAGCAGCTGTGGCGACCAGTACAGCCCGGCACGCCCGGCCGCAATCTCCGCCGCCGCATGCGAAAGCGTCGCGAAGCGAACCGCGTTGTCCTTCCACTCCTGCCCCTGCCCGTCCACGTAGGGCGAGCCCTCACGCTCGTACAGCTCCGGCGACAGCAGCACGTAGATCGGAAGGCCGTCGGCCTGCACCGCCATGCCGATCGTGCACGCCGGCAAGCCGGCCCGCGCGCTGACCTGCCCCACCCGCTGCAGCTGTGGCAGGCGCTGCAGTACCTCCGGGTAGCCGGGCAGCAGCACGCGCGAATCACACGCACCGCGCACCGCACGCGGCAGGGCCGCAGCGACGTCGCCCAGGCCACCGGCCTTGACGAAGTCCGCCATCTCGGTGGCAACGAACAACACGCGCTGCACCAGTTCCGGCAGATCCAACGGTTGCGAATGGCCGCGGCGCGTGCCGATCGGCACGGGCGTGACGGGAGAGATCGCAACGGGTGAAGCGGACTGGGCGGCGCGGGCCATGGGGATGATCTCGGATGCTTCAGGCAGACAGACGCCAGCGGCGCCCGGACAGGCGCTGATGCTGGGAAGGAAGTCGACGCAGGACGTGGGGGACGCCAGCGAGAGGCTCAGGACGACAATAGCCCTGCATGCGATCAATCAACCGTGAAGCCATGGCGATTTCTTTGTGACAACACGTCATGAGCTCAGTACACATGACATGCGCCCGCCTCCTGCCCGTGTCTCCTGCGATGGGGCCGAGCCCACGCCCGGCTGCTGGCAATCCCGCGTGCCGCCTGAGCCGGGCTGGGTTGATCTCTAAAGAGACTCACCCTGCGACACCCGGTCGCAGGCCTTCGCGCTACGCGCTTGACCAATGTCAAACCGCCCGCTGCCACGCGGGCGTATTCCTATGCAGAACCCGAACACGCCGGCGCAGCCGGCCTCTACAAGGACCCTGCGATGAGCTACTCCCCCGACAACGCCCAGCTCGTGAATGCGCTGCAGAACGTCATGGTGATCTCCACCACCGACCTGCAGGGCAACATCACCTACGCCAATGACCTGTTCTGCACGCTCACCGGCTTCGCCCGCGAGGAACTGATCGGCCAGCCGCACAGCATCGTGCGCCACCCGGACGTGCCCAAGGCGGTCTACAAGGACATGTGGGACACCATCAAGGCCGGCAAGACCTGGACCGGCATCGTGCCCAACCTCGGCAAGGGCGGCGTGCTCTACGTGGTCGACACCACCGTGCAACCGCTGTTCGACGGCGACGGCAACATCACCTCCTACATCAGCATCCGCCGCGTGGTGAACGACCTGATGCAGAACTACGACCTGGTCGAGTTCAGCAAGGAAAAGTTCGACGACTTCTACGAGGCCGCGTGAACGCCCTCCCGACCAGTACGCCCTTCAGCCGCCTGCTCGTGGGATTCGCGTCCGAGTCGGGCAATGCCCGCGCCCTGGCCCAGCGCTTGGGCGCGGACCTGCAGCCGCACGCGCCGCAGGTGCTCCCGTTCAACGACATCGACGTGGCCAGTCTCGGCCACGGCGATGTGCTGCTGGCGATTTCCAGCTCGTTCGGCGATGGCGAACCGCCAGCCAACGGCGAACAGTTCTTCGAAACACTGCGCCAGACCCCGACGCTGGCTGGCCTGCGCTATGCGGTGTTCGGCCTTGGTGACACCGGCTACCCCAACTTCTGTGGCTTCACCAAGGCGCTGGATGCTGCGCTGAGCGAGCGCCAGGCGCAGCCGCTGCTGCACCGCGTGGACGCCGACCTGGGTTACGAGCAGTTCTTCCAGCAATGGCGGCCGGTGCTGGGCCAGGTGCTGGAGGGCGACCTCAACGCTGGCCACGACCTGCACCTGCAGGTCACCGCCTATGGCGAAGACAATGCCTTTGCCGCCCGCATTCTCGAACGTCGCCGCTTGAACAGCAGCGACCCCGCTGCCTGGCACCTGCAGCTGGACATCGCCGGCAGTGGCATGGCCTACCGCGCGGGTGACACCCTGCACGTGGTGCCGGAGAACGATCCTGCCCTGCTGCGGGCATTGGCCACCTGGTACGGCGACAGCACCGCCGTGGCCGCCCTGCACGACCGCGAGCTGCGCCTGCTGAGCAAGGGCGTGCTGCGCGAACTGGCCAGGCTCAGCGGCAGCGAGGGATTGAAGCGCCTGTTGAAGGTCAACCAGAAGCGCGAGCTCGACGCCTACCTGCATGGCCTGGACCTGCTGGACGTGCTGCAGGACCACGCCACGCCGGACGGCGTGCCGCTGGCCCGGCTGCGCGAGCTGCTGTCACCGCGGCTGCCGCGCGCCTATTCCATCGCCTCGCATCCGTGCCACGACCAGCTGAGCCTGTGCGTGCGCGAAGTGCGCTACACCCTGCGCGGCCGCGAGCGCTTCGGCACTGCCACCGGCAGCCTGCTGCATGGCGGCGACCACGCCCGGGTGTACTGCCGTTCCAACCCTGGCTTCCACCTGCCCGATACCGGCCAGGCACCGCTGCTGCTGGTCGGCACCGGCACCGGCATCGCACCGTTGATGGGCCTGATGCAGGAACTGCAGGCCAATGCCTGCGAACGCGAAGTGCACTTGGTGTTCGGCGAGAAGCACCGCCAGCACGACTATCTGTACCGCGACCAGCTGCAGGACTGGCACACGCGTGGCGTTCTGGCTGGCCTGCATACCGCGTTCTCGCGCGATGGCGTCGAAAAGGTCTATGTGCAGCATGTGCTGCAGCAGCGTGCCGCCGAAGTGCGCGACGTGTTGGCCCGCGGTGGGCATCTGTACCTGTGCGGCAACAAGCGCCACCTGGAAGGCGCGGTGCGCGCGGCCATCGATGCCATCGGTGGCGAAGGGCGCTGGGACGCGCTGCGCAATGAAGGCCGCACGCACTGTGAACTGTATTGATCCGTAGATCCTGTAGAGCCGAGCCCACGCTCGGCTGCTTTTCGCAACACCGCCAACAGCAGCCGAGCATGGGCTCGGCTCTACAGATGCAGGTCAATCGCCGACGATACGCCCGTCCACCATGCGCGCCACCTGCTGGCCGAACATGGCCACGTCCTGCGGGTCGTGGCTGATCAACAACAACGGGATGCCGGTCTTGTCCAGCACCGCCTCCAACTCCTGGCGCAGGTGCTGGCGAAGGTCATGATCCAGCGCGGAGAACGGCTCATCCAACAGCAACGCCTGCGGTTGCGTCACCAGCGCCCGCGCCAGTGCGCTGCGCTGGCGCTGCCCGCCGGAAATCTGCGAGGGCAGCAGATCACCCACGGTGTCGATGCGGAATGCCTGCAACCACTGCTCCACCGCATCGAAGCGCTGGCCCACGCGCGGATTCAACCACCCCTTCTCCAGCCCGAACGCCACGTTCTGGCGCACGCTCAGGTGCGGGAACAACGCGTAATCCTGGAACACATAGCCCAGCTGGCGGTGCTGCGGCGGCAGATCCACACCGGTGGCCGCATCGAACAGGGTCTGCCCCTGCACGCGCACATGACCCTGGCCCGGCCGCAGCAGCCCGGCCACCGCCTTCAAGGTCAGGCTCTTGCCCGCGCCCGAAGGCCCGAACAGCACCACCTGGCGCTGCGTGCACTGCAGCGATACATCCAGCACGAATTCCTGGCCGGCCGCCTGCAGGCGGCGTTGTACCTGCAGGTCAAGCCACATCGCGCAGCTCCCGGCGACGCCCGCCCACCAGCCGCGCGGCCAGCAACAGGATCACGATGCAGACCACCGAGGTCAGGATCACCAGCGCATTGGCCTTGCCGTCCTGGCCGGCCTGTACCGCCTCGTAGATGGCGATCGACAACGTCTGCGTCCGGCCCGGAATGCTTCCGGCCACCATCAGCGTCGCGCCGAACTCGCCCATCGCGCGCGCAAACGCCAGCAGCAGGCCGGCGAGGATGCCGCGCCACGCCAGTGGCAGCGTGATGCGGAAAAACACCGCCACTTCGGACACACCCAGCGTGCGTGCGGCCTGCTCCAGCTGCCCGTCCACTTCCTCGAACGCCGCGCGTGCCGGCTTGAACACCAGCGGCAGCGAGGCCACCGCCGCAGCAATCACGGCCGCCTGCCAGGTGAACACCAGGTTGATGCCGAACCACGACTGCAGCCACGCACCGATCGGACCATTGCGACCGATCAACACCAGCAGGTAGTACCCCAGCACCGTCGGTGGCAGCACCATCGGCAGGGTCAGCAGCGAATCCAGCAGCTCGCGCCCGGGGAAGCGACGGCGGGCCAGCAACGCGCCCAGCGCCACGCCCAGCACCAGATTGATCGCGGTGGCCCAGCCGGCCACCTTCAGCGACAACCCCAGCGCGGTCCAGTCCAGATCCATGCCTCAGGGCTTGCCGAACCCGTGCTTGGCCAGAATCGCCTGGCCCTGCGGCGAACGCACGAAGGCAGCGAAGCGCCGTGCCTCTGCCGGCTGCGTACTGGCCCTGGTCACCGCCAGCGGATACGCAATGCGCCCGGACACCGGCACCGCGAACGCACGGCGCACCCGTTCGGGCATCGCCTGCGCGTCGGTGGCATAGACGAAGCCGGCATCCACTTCACCGCGCGCCACGTAATCCAGCGACTGACGCACGTTCTGCGTCGTGATGATCCTGCCCTGTACCAACGGCCACAGCCCGGCCGCTTCCAGCGCGCCCTTGGCGTAGCGGCCGACCGGCACGCTGTCCGGGTTGCCCAGTGCGATGCGCTGCACACCGGCACCGGCCAGGTCCTTCAAGGTACGCGGCGCCGCCTTGGCCTGCGGCGGCACCACCACCCACAGTGCGCTCACTGCGAACACCTCGCGGGTGCCGGCCGCCAGCAGATCCTGCTGCTGGGCCTGGTCCATCGTGGTTTCGTCGGCCGAGGCGAACACATCCACCGGCGCACCGCGGCTGATCTGTTGCAGCAATACGCCGGACGCGGCGAAGTTGAAATCGACCTTGGTGCCCGGGTGCGCCTTCTCATAGGCATTGCCCAGTTCGCGGAAGCTCTCGGTCAGGCTCGATGCCGCCGAAACGGTCAGCGTGGCCGCCCAGGCCGGCACCGTGGCCAGCAGTCCCAGCAACAACAGCCCCGCTCGCATCATGGGTCGGCCCCTCGCTTGCCTGATCAGTCCAGTCCGGATTCCCGGGCCACGGCCAACGCCGCCAGCCGTTCGGGTTGCAGCAACAGCATCTCACGTTGGTTCACCGCAATCACACCCTCGTCGCTCAACCGGCGCAGCACCCGACTCACCGTCTCCGGTGCCATCCGCAGGTAGTTGGCGATCTCGGTGCGGGCCATGCTCAGGTTGAAGCGGGTGGCCGAGAAACCGCGCCGGGCATAGCGTCCGGAAAGATCCAGCAGGAACGCCGCCATGCGCTCCTCGGTGCGATGGTTGGCCGCCAGCGTGGCCACCTTGCCGATCTCGGCACTGAGCAGGCTGAACAGCCGCGCCTGCAACCCCGGCATGCGCGTGGCCAGCAGGCTCAATCGCGGAAACGAGATCCGGCACAGGTAGACCGTATCCAGTGCCACCGCATTGCAGGGGAAGCGCGCGCCATGGATGGCGTTGAGCCCGATCACCTCGCCGGGCAGGCTGAACCCCAGTACCTGCTCGTTGCCCTGGCTGTCATCGACGAAGGTCTTGACCATGCCCGCGCGGACCGCTGCGATCGAGTCGAACGGATCGCCTGCACGGAAGAGATAGTCGCCAGCCTGGAACGGACCGACGTGGTCGACCAGCACATGCAACTCGCCCAACGCAGCCTTGTCGTAGCCCTGCGACATGCAGGCGTCGGAGAACGCACAGGTACTGCAGAAGTGCAGCGCGTCGCCGTCATCGGCCGCTGCCGGATTGGGCGTGGCCGGTCGGGACGCAGAGGGTGCGGAGGGGTTCAGGGGCATTGCAGCAACGCAGGAACGAAGGCGCCCATCATACGACAGCGTGCCAGCCGGCCCTGCGCATCATGCGCCTACTCCGGCGCAGGTTCAGCGCGTCGCTGCGGGCCACGCTGCCGCATGCTGTCGCGCACGTCCACATCGAACTGCAGCTGCAACATGCTGTCGTCATCCAGCGCGATACCGAAGCCCAAGCCATCCCGGCAGGGCAGCCTGCCCGCCAGCGACTCAACGGCCTGGCGCGGCAGTACCAACCGGCAGAATGTCCCGCCATCGAGCAGCACTGCCTGATCGCCGGCATGCAGCGACAGCGCTACGCCCCAGCCGCCGCTGCCGCCGAAGCGGGTCAGGTTCTCGAGTGACTCGCCGGCCAGCAAGCGTGCCAGCTCTTCCTCATCCACGCGCAGGCGCATCGATTGCTGTTGCAGCTGGACCTTCATGCTGTGATGGACTCCCACTCTGATGGCGTATTGCAGTTGAGCAGCAACGCCTGATCCTCGGGTGCCAATGGCAACCGGGTCACTCCCAGGCATTCCTGCAGGGCGCGCAGTGAACGTCGCGCCATCGGATCATCAATCAAGTCCCCCAGCACGCGGCGGCAATGATCATCGATCTGCAACCGCATCGGCAACGGTTCATCGTCGAATACCGTGCAGGCGCGCCCTTGATCGGCCTGCAGACGTTGCAACAGCGCGGGCGTCATCCGCGGCGTATCGACCGGCACCACCCAGACCGGCCCGTCGGGCCTCTGCAACGCCACGCTGTAGAGGCCGCCCAGCGGGCCGCAGCGTGCGACCTGATCCGGGATTCCGCCAAACGCCGGGTAGTTGCCGCTGACCCATACCTCGCGCGCGCCCGCCTGCTTCAACAGGCCGCGCATGTGTTCCAGCAATGTGCGGCCCTGCCAGGGCAGCAGTGCCTTGTCGCGGCCCATGCGGGCGGACAGGCCACCGGCCAGCACGATGCCGTTGATCCTCATCGCAGTAGAGCCACGCCATGCGTGGCTGCGTCGGCCGGATTCATCGGGAGAGCCTCATCCACGCACGGCGTGGATCTACTGGACCCGACGCCCCCCGAAGGGCGCGGTCAATGCCCGTGGTCATGGGTGTGGTCATCGGCATGTGCGGATGAGCTGTCCGCATGGCACAGGCTGCAACCTTCGCTCCACTGGCTGTCGCCGTCCTCGTAATGCTCCTGCTTCCAGATCGGGCACTGGTGCTTCACCACCTCGATCAACTGCCGGCAGGCGCGGAACGCCTCGTCACGGTGCGGGCTGCCGACGGCCACCACCACCGCCACATCGCCGATGCCGAGCCGGCCCTTGGCATGGGCCACATACAGCTTCAGCTTCGGCCCGAACGTCGCTTCGACCTCGGCGGCCAGGCGCTTGAACTCGTTCAGCACCAGCGGTTCGAACAGATCGTAGGTGATCCCGGTCACCCGCCGGCCCACATTGACGTCGCGCACCTTGCCGATGAACACATCGATGCCGCCGAAGCCCGGATCGGAGACCGCGGCGATGCCCTCGGCCGGATCGATCGCCGCCTGCGCGCGGTCCACGACCTTGGCGATGATCTTCTCGCTCATCGGTCAGCCTCCACTTACCGGTGGCAGGATCGCCACCCGGCCATCGTCCGGCAGCGCGTCGTGGTCGCGCAGCACCTGTTGCTGGTCGGCGAATGCCGAATAATCCAGCAGGCCGGCACGGAATCCCGGCCAACGCACCGGCAGCAGCTCGCGCAGCGCCTGGCGCAGATCGGCCACGGTGCTGCCAGCCACCTCCACCGCGATCTCGCGGCTGGCATCCAGATCGGAAAACGCACCGAACAACTGCAGATTCACCTGTTTCATCACGGCTCCTGGCTCGCCAGCTGCACCGGGTCCTGATGACCCCAGCCCTGCACGCGCACTGGCGTGCCGGCAGCGGCCACGCCGCCCTCGCCTTCCAGCACCACCCAGGCATTGGCCTGCAGCATGGACATCAAACGGAACGACTCCTGCCCGGCCAGCACGCGCGCACTCAGGCGACCCTGCGCGTCCACTTCCACCCGCGCCCGCGCGTGGAAGCGCAGGCCCGGCGGCGTGCGCACGTCGGCCTGCAGCGGCAGCGTCAGCACCGGCTCCGGTGACAGCCCCAGCAGGCGGCGCAGCACCGGCTCGACGAAGAAGCGCTGGCCCACGGCAGCGGAGACCGGGTTGCCCGGCAGGCCGAAATACAGCGCGCCATTGGGCAGCACCGCAAACAGCAACGGCTTGCCGGGGCGGATCGCTACCTTGTGGAAAACGATGCGCGCACCCCGTCCACGCAGCGCGTCGGGAACGAAATCGTACCGGCCGGCCGACACCGCGCCGGTGCTGATCAACAGCTGCGCACCCGCATCCAGCGCTGCATCCAGCACCGCATTGAACGCGGCCACGTCGTCGCCCACCGTGCCCTGCCACACCACCTCGGCACCGGCGGCCTGCAGGCGGCCGACCAGATACGGCCGGTTGCTGTCACGGATCTGCCCGGATTCCAGCGCCTGCGCCGCCTCGGTCACCAGCTCCTCGCCGGTGGCGATCACTGCCGCCTTTGGCTGCGCCACCACCGACACCTCGCCCACGCCGATCGCATGCAGTAGAGTGCGCGCGTTGATATCCAGCACTTGGCCGGCCTGCAGCACGCGCTCGCCGTCGCTTACATCCTCGCCGCGCAGGCGCACGTTCTGGCCCGGCTTCACCAATCCCTTCAGGGCAATGCGGGTCGGGCGGCCGTCCTCGCTGGCGAGGATCTCCACATTCTCGACCGGCACCACCGTGTCCAGCCCAACCGGCATGCGTGCCCCGGTCATGATTTCCCAGGCACCCTCGCCGCCTTCGGCGCCAGCATCGCCGGCCGCCTGCCAGCCCTGCACCCCGAATTCGGTACCGGCCTCGAACGTCGCGCCGTCGGCGCGCAGCGCGAAGCCGTCCATCGCCGAATTGTCGAACGGCGGCAGCGACTGTGCGCTGTGGATGTCACGGGCCAGCGTGCGGCCCGCGGCCTCGTGCAGCGGCAGGCGTTCGGCCGGCAGCGGCGTGGCCGCCTCCAGCAGGTGCTGCAAGGCCTCGCTGTAGGCAATCATCCGTGGCCACCGCCATCGGCCATGGCCAAGGCGTGGCCCAGTACCGGCGCCAGGATGTCCAGGCACTGCGCCGCCGCCTTTGGGCTGCCCGGCAATGCAAACACCAGCATATTGCCCAGCTGCACCACCTCGGCGCGGCTCAGCCAGGCCATCGGCGTGTGCTGTGCGCTGAGTGCCCGCACCATCTGCGCCAGGCCATGCACCGGCCGCGCATTCAACGAACGCAGCGCCTCCGGGGTCAGGTCACGCGGGCCCAGCCCGGTACCACCGGTACACAGGCACAGGCGCACGCCCTCGGCGGCCAAGGCCTGCAGGCGGCCCGCCAACGGCTCGATGCCATCGGGCAGTACCTCGGCGGCTACCACCTCGCCCCCCAGCTTCTTCAGCCCGGCCACCAGGGTCGGGCCGGAGACATCCCCATAGGTGCCTTCGCTGGCGCGATCACTCAGCGTGATCACCGCGCAGGCCGCATCCTCCAACCCCTTAGGTGCACGCGGCTTGAAACGCGCGCGCTCGGCCTCGTCCATGCCATCCGGGTGCAGCCAGACCCCGCGCTTGCCGCCTTCCTTGAACAGCAGGCGGATGCCCTCGATGCTAAGTGCCGGCTCCACCGGCTTGCTCAGGTCGTACAGGGTCAGCAGCGCCGCGTTGACGCCGGCCAGTGCCTCCATCTCCACGCCGGTGCGGGCCTCGCTGGCGCACTCGCACCACACGCGGATCGCCTGCCGCTCCGGCACCGCCGCGCAGAACACCTGCACCAGTTCCAGCGGCAGCGGATGGCACAGCGGCATCAGCATCGACGCCATCTTGGCGCCCTGCAGGCCGGCAATCTCGGCCATCACCAGCGCATCGCCCTTGGGCAGGCGGCGCTCGACGATCAGTGGATACGCCACCGGACCGGCATGCAGCTCGCCCACTGCCACCGCACGGCGGCGGGTGATGCGCTTGTCGCGGACATCGGCCATATGGAAGGCCGCATTCAATTCCCCACTCATCGTGTTGCTCATCCTCCGATGGAGGCCAGGTGCGGGGTCAGCCCGGTCTGGCCCTGGTGCAGTCCATGCCCGGCCGCTTTCAGGCCAAGCTGGGTGGTGATGCGTGCCAGCAGCGCGTCGTGGTCCTCATCGCGCTGCAGCAGCGGTCGCAGCGGCACGCCGAACTCGCCGAACAGGCACAGCCGCAGGTCGCCCTTGGCGGTCACCCGCAGGCGGTTGCAGCCCTTGCAGAAGTCACGCGAATACGGGGCGATGATGCCGATGCTGCCGCGATGGTCAGGGTGGCTGAACTCACGGGCCGGGCCAGCATCGGCGGCGCGCGGGCGCTCGTGCCAGCCAGCGGCCAGCAGCTGCTCGATCACCCGATCGGCGCGCAGGTGGTGGCGCTGGAAATAGGCTTCGTTGTCGCCGGTGCGCATCAGTTCGATGAAGCGCACGCTGAAGGGGCGGTCACGCAGGTAGTCCATCCACTGCGGCAGCTCGTCGTCGTTCAGGCCACGCAGCAGCACCGCGTTGAGCTTGATCGCCGGCAGGCCCAACGCCTGCGCCAGCGCCAGGCCCTGCTGGATCTCCGGCAGGCGGTCGTGCCCGGTGATGGTGTGGAAACGCTCGCGTTGCAGGCTGTCCATGCTCACGTTCAGCGCGGTCAGGCCGGCCCGGTGCCAGCCCGGCAGGCGCCGCGGCAGCAGCGTGCCATTGGTGGTGATGGCCACCTTGCGGATTCCCGGCACCGCCGCCACGGTGGCGATGATCTCGTCCAGATCCCTGCGCAGGCTGGGCTCGCCGCCGGTCAGGCGGATCTTGCTCATGCCCAGCGCCGCAAAGGCCCGCACCAGGCGGCCGATCTCCTCCACCTGCAGGAAACGCGGGCGGCCGTCGGCCTGGTACCCGTCGGGCAGGCAGTAGCTGCAACGGAAGTTGCAGGCTTCGGTGAGCGACAAGCGCAGGTACGGAAAGCTGCGTCCGAAGCTGTCGGTGAGTTGGCTCATGGCTGTTCCGCCTCCTGGTACCACCCTGCAGCCCTGCCCCTGAACGGGTTGTCGACCCCAGCCCGCAGAGTGCGCTGGGGCGTTGAAAGCGTCAACCCGTGAGCCACGCAGCCTGAATTGGCACCGCCTGTCGTGATAGGCCCTCCTCGCCCGTCCCGTTCGCCGTGACAACCTCGACACCTGTCGCAGATTGCACGTTGCAGGCGGATCACTACGCCAGCCAGCACCGGCGGGGCTTAACAGCGTAGGACAATGTCAAAAGCGTCTCCAATCGAGTGATGTTTACAACTCTTCTGATTGGCATTGCACAGCGCCAAGGGCTCAGATGGCGTGCCACCGGAAATAGGTGGCCGGGCTTCGAACACCCGAGTTGATGTTGATGTATGCGCTTGCCAGCCGGCGCCACCTTAGCGTGGCGCCGGCTGGCAATCCGTCTGCCGGCTATGGCGGGCGGTGCGTGGGGGCCTTCGGGCCCGCCGGACTGACATCAACCCGGTGTTCGAACCACGTACCGCCCGCCACTTTTATGGGTGGCGGCTACCGATTGCCCTGCACGAAGCCTTGCCATGAACGAATCGGACTTCCCGCATCTGCACGCCTACCGCAACACCGCCGGCGACGACGGTGCGCCACAGGCTGCGCCAACAGTGGACAGGAACACCTTCATTGCCAACCTCCGCCGCATCGGCTCCGGTGCTGCGGCCGACGGGCAACCCTGGCCGGAGCGTCACCAGCTGCCCGGGCGCTGCCTGGCCCTGGCCGACGCCGATTGCGCGTTGAGCGGGTTGCGGGTGGTGCTGGAAATGCTGCTGGCGGCCGAACGCACCCGTCAGAACGGCGAACCCGGGCAGTACGTGGGCGACCGGGTGATGGAGGGGTTGGTCATGGCCTGCCAGTCGTTGTGCGCCCACGCGGTGGGGCGGTTACAGCCCGAAGGGTGAATGTCATGTGCAACGGACTTCAACGAGAACCGCCTTCCACCCGACATGCCAGCGGCGTAGCGCCCTTCGCCGAGGGAATCGCGAGTGCATTCCAGCGCTCGGCCAAGGTGCGTTCGACGCGGACAGAAAATGACCGTGCCTCGGCGGGCATCTTCCCTTCAGAGAAGCCGATAGCTATCTCGAAACGATCCAATCCGAGGTTCCCCGCCTCCAGTCCCGAGCCATCTTCCCGCTTCACTCCGACGTAGACGACAGGGCGCTTCACGTCCACCTTTGCCCTGGCAAGCTGGCGATCCAATTCAGCGCTGCCATCGAAGTACTGCATTCCTTCGTCCTTGGCGATAGAGCTGAGGGTCTGCTTGAACCGATTCACGCCCTCTTGGTCATGCACGCAGAACTGAATCATCTTGAAGGGCCGCTTTCCTACAGCCCATGCGCCGCCAGAGAATCCAAGTCCGACTCCAATCAGAAGTAGTGCTGTCAGGATCCTCACCATCATCAAGGCCTCAATTTGCAGAGTGTGGCGGCCAACGTCGCCGCAGGGCCAAAAATCGTGAAACCAAGCACGTCTCCGCTCGGTCTTCTCAGGCGCCTTCCCCCGGATGAGGGAGCCTTGTCGGGGTGAGGAATCTGGGCACGGAATGCCCCCCTTCCTCTCTCTCACCGCTCCTGAAGCTCCCCAAGATTGAGATCCCGGGCATAGGACCGCCGACTACTGATCTGCACCGGCTTGGATGCGAACCTCCGGCCGTCCCTGCATTCAACGGCGAATTGGTAGCTCTGGGGTTCCGGCCCTGCAACGACCATCATGGGGACCGAGAATGTGCTTCCAACCGGTTTCGACGAAACTACACCTTCGCCCTCCCCGAGCATGCTCAGCTCACAATCGAGAGCGCGAACGTCACCCTGACCTGGCGGCACGCTTCCCGAGACGCGCACGATCATATCGCCACCCAATGTTGCACAGCCGGCCAGAATCAGACCGGCAACGACAGCGGCGGCACACCTCACCATTGGCATCCCCGAATCCTCAGTACGCACTGCGACGTCTCACGCCGATAGCCATTCAGGGACGCATCAATCTCATCAATAGATACCCGCCATGATACGAATATAGTCGTCGAGCGAATCCACCCGCCGATCGACTGCAATACCACGTTCTTTTGCGAGCGATTGAAGCTCGAATATCAACACCCCATACCCCGAGTCCCAACCATGAGCTTCACCAGGCGACAGTTCCTTCGAAAATCGATCTCCAGGACGGAGCTTCCCGGAGGGCAAACGAAGCTCGTCTGCAACATGCTCCAGCAGCTCCACTACGGTTTCCTGTTCCAGGCCACTCTCCGCATAGTATCGGTCATAGAAGCCAGTTGGCGACAGCGCCTCTCTTTCTCTCAGGCTTTCCTTCATTTCCATTCGCCTCTATCCACCGCCTGCGCTGCAGCCACAATAGAGCATGGAGCCGATATCGCATAGGTCCTCCCGCACAGTCGTCACCGCGGCCCAGCAATCTTCCTGCCGAACGCCAGGGTGCTTAAAGCTTGCCGGACCATCCGATCTTCTTACACGGCCCTCCCATTCGTGAACACGGACCAGTGGCAAGGTCGATTTGACACATACCCGAACCCACACGACGCTCGGCCGGAAAGTGCCGAATCAGGCACCGGGAAAGGAGACCGCCACGTGCCACTCACGCATCTCGCTTACTGGGTGAGACCGCCCAGCCAACTATAATTTTATTCCGCTGTAAACAAGGCCCAGCTCTTCATCGCGCATGACCCAGCGGCCAACATTTCCCTCCGGACACAGATAGAACTTGCCGCCATAGCTTGACGCTCGCGACCACGCGTTGCGGGCAAACTGAGGAAATCTCCGCATGACTCGCGCGTCGGACATCTCCGGCCTGCTCACCAGCCTACATTCTTCGGGCAAAGCAAGAGCCCCGCTGGTCAGGCGGAAAACCAACCACGACTCATTTGTGTCCATGTCGTGCGACTCGCGTATGTTGACTGCGTCCTCAGGCAACCATGAAGGCAACCATTTCGATTCACCGATTGCTTGCCTTGAGACGGCTTGATTGCGGTCTGCATACTCTGTGCTGGCAACTTCCATGCAACCAGAAAGTGCGATTGACAGCGTCACGATTGGGAGCAGCTTGGGAGCGTACATCTGAGGCATCCGAGACATCAGCAAGGGAAGTTTCCACCGGGTCGATAGCTCCCGCACATCTGCGAGCACCTCCGCGTACGGCTCATTTGTCCAGATGATCGTCCGAGGCGGTTTGCCAGCTGATCCGCAGCGGAGTCAGCGGTGGAGTCAGCGGTGGAGTCACCCTTGATGTTTTGATCGAACCACTATAGTTGTAAAGCAACCCGCTCGCATCCGTGGCCTGCTGGCCCGGGAAGCGCAACGCCAGTTCGAACGCCACACCACAGCCATCCGGATCGGCACTCGGAATCTGGTTGCCGAATACCTCGCTCTTGTTGCTCCACTCCCAGATCGCCACATCGCGCACCGGATCGATCACCACGTGCGGTGTGCCCAGATGATCTGGCTGGACGTAGGCCAGTTCCGGAACGCCGGTACTCGGCACATTGATCAGCCCCACCGGGTAGTTGTCCAGCCAGATGGCCTGCTGTTGCGCCTGGCCCGTGGCCGAGTAGTTGCCCAGCCACTGCCCTGCTTCGTCATACAGCGTGATCTGGGCAGTTCCACCGGCAGGGGTACGCAGCACGCGCTCGCCGCGATGGTTGTAGGCGTGGCTTTCCTGCACGGCATTACCCTGCTTCACCGCGTTCATGCGGTTGGTATCGCTGCAGGTAAACGATCTGCTGCCAGAGCGTGGTATTCCCTGCTGCATTAGGGCTGCGTGCAGCGCGACGATTCGCTACCGCCGGCTGCCCCAGGAGCTGCAGCCCACTAATCGATCCGTCTGAACAGACCACGCCTCCAAAAGATGCTGCGCGCCCGATTCACCACCATTCTTCAGCACAGAAAGAATCGCATCTAATCTACTTTTAATAGCATTGGACATTGGCAACTTCAAAAGCGTCTTCAGCGTCGCGTCCGCCGCCACGAAATCGCCCAGCCGGATGGCGGATATGTATTTTACCCATTCCGAATAGTCGCTTGTGAAATCAAGACTGTCGACATAGAGCAACAAGTCTGCCGCCGTTCTCACTGTCTCAAGCTTTTTGGCATGCGCCTCATGCATTCCACAGAAAAAACCTTTATCCACTTCCGCGCTTGCAATCCTCTGACCTAGAGACATGTGCAGACAGGGCAAATCATCATATGTCGGAATTACGAAGGTCCATATATAGGTAGAGGATGGCGCAGGATCCAACGTGAAGCCTGAGATAACATCGCGCGTATGTAACGCAATCAAAAAATTGCCAACGACTCGCAGACCGCTCCTCTTGGCCTCGCGCTTCATTCTCCAAAGCGCAATGGACTTCATGCTAGGGCGCCGACTTTTCAGAAGAACCAGAGGCGGCGCCTGGCTGGCGATCGTACAAAGCAATAAATGCCTCCCAGCCGAATTCCTTCTCAATGGCTTGCCGCACCAATCCCGAAGTCGCGAACCAAGAGATATTGGCATGCATGTCAAGACCTTCAGGGCCGAACTCGTCTAAGAGGTAGAGCATCTCTCTTCTAGACATCTTCGCCCTCTCGTCCCGAAGAATTGCGCGACGATGTTTTTTCATAAGCAGTCTCTTGGCCGTTGTAACACCGAGCCGCGCAAGCTCATCCAGCAGTTCTTCGGGCTCGAAATCACCATAGTCGTGCCGGCGATGGAACAGACTCCCCACTATTTTTCTTAGAGCCCTTGCGGTCAAGGGCGCCAAGTCAATCTTCGCTCGCGAATGCAATGACTTCACTATCAACTCCACGTCCTGTCATCTACAGGCATGCTGCGAACCATCACGGAATCCAGGCCACATTGTGCCTGGAACCATGAAGATCGACGGATCACTGCCTATCACTGCAAATTCAACGACGGCCCCTCAGTTGGACACATCGCTACGTCGGGTTCGGCGAAGTCAACATTGCCACAGACCTCAGGCAACAGAGTACAGCGCGTCTTGCAGGAGGCAAGGTCGCCATTCTCACAGGCTACCTGAAGGGCAACCCGGAGGACCAGACCCGGCCCGATTGCCTTTGGGGGAAGCAGGTAGTGCGGTCTCTTTTTGTACTTCGGCTTACCTGAATGGCCATCCAGCTGCCAACCCCATCCTGGCCGCTTGGGATCATCCTTCCAATGCTTATCTGGGTTGCCTGTGCCATCTGGCGAGCGAGTCAAATTGCGCTCACCTTTGCGTCGCGACATTTCCCCTAGAGGATCAACATAGGACAGAGGATTGCTTTCAGCGTAAGAGAATGTGGAGATGCCGCCATCCAGCCCGATGGGATCACTCTGCGAGTACCGGCCCACCGCCGGGCCTTACTCGCGCTGGTAGTTGTAGAACAACCCACTTGCACTCGTCGCCTGCTGACCCGAGAAGCGCAGTGCCAGCTCGAACGCCACACCATCCCCGTCCGGGTCTGCACTCGGAATCTGGTTGCCGAACACCTCGCTCTTGTTGCTCCACTCCCAGATCGAGACATTCCGTACCGGATCGATCACCACGCGCGGCGTACCCAGGTGATCCGGCTGCAGGTAGGCCAGTTCCGGCACGCCGGTACTCGGCACGTTGATCAGCGCCACCGGGTAGTTGTCCAGCCAGATGGCCTGCTGCTGCGCCTGGCCCGTAGCCGAGTAGTTGCCCAGCCACTGCCCTGCTGCGTCGTACAGGGTGATCTGCGCTGCGCCACTACCCGGGGTACGCAGTACGCGTTCACCGCGATGGTTGTAACCGTAGCTTTCCAGCACGGCATTGCCCTGCTTCACCGCGTTCATGCGGTTGGCATCGCTGTAGGTGAACGTCTTGCTGCCGATGCTGGTGGTATTGCCCACTGTGTCATGGTTGCGCGCTTCGCCATCCACGGCGGCCAGTCGGTGGCTGGCTGCGGAATAGGTGTGGCTGGCAGTGCCTGCTGAAGTGGCAGCGAGGTGCGATTACCGGTGGCGCCGGGGCATAGGTTAATTCGGCATGATGGAAATCCAGGGCTCAGTGGCAATTATTCAGGGCATCCCTAGGGACGCTCGCCTTAAATAAGCCGATGCCCCGCAAAATGAGATCGCTCCCACAAGCCAGCTTCCAAGTAACAGCGATGGCCAAAGGTCTGCTACCAATGCCGTTGCTCCGAATCTCTCAAGGCTCTTTAGAAGCAAGCGCCCCCCATCAATTGCCAGATTGGAAGAAGTTACAGCCACGACCCCGAGTACAAGACCAGCGATCAACCCCACCACTAAACTTCGCGGGATGCGGCGCATACTTTCGCCTCGAGAGAGCGCAAAGAATGTAACCGAAGGGAGTAATGAGAGAAGCAGTACGTAGGGAACTCGCATCGCCCCTATCTTCATGAAAGCGGATATCCATACCCATCCCGCAAAATTCACAGAAGCAGATAGAGTGAAGCAAATCAACGATGAGAAAATTCTATCCTTCACTTGACTGGACATTCCGCTGCCTTTGCACTCTTTTGAAGAACACCTGGGAAGAGGGTTTGCTTGATTCCACACATTCCGCCCAACGCCCCGGACACATGGCTCGCACACCAGAATCCACGCGCATCCCCCCACTCCTCCGCGTTCGCAATGAGAGTCAACTCTTGCTCGGGAGTCAAAGGAATTACTGTAAAAACAACTCGACTACCAGTTCCTACCTGATACTTCTTGTAGCTGGCCAAGCTGGCGTCGCGCCCCTCAAATAGCCCGCCTGTTCCTCGACGGCCACCAGGTGCGTAAGTGCCGGAAGGGTCGTACAGGAAATCAGGCTTTCCAGGCCTCGAAACATGAATCGCCGAGTGGTTTGCAATACCGAAATTATATGTCGTTATCAGCGTAGTCGTCAGCCCGAGCGGATCAATAAATCGGGTGGGATTCGAGATCACGTAGCCATACGTACTGACGCCAGCATTCAACCCAATCGGATCACTCTGCGAATAGCGCCCCACAGCCGGGTCGTACTCGCGCTGGTAGTTGTAGAACAGTCCACTCGCATCCGTCGCCTGCTGGCCCGGGAAGCGCAGCGCCAGCTCGACTGCCACACCATCCCCGTCCGGGTCGGCACTCGGAATCTGGTTGCCAAACACTTCGCTCTTTCTGCTCCGCGCCCAAGCCGGGACATCGGGCGACCGAGCGATTGCCACGCGCGGTCCACCCGGATGACATCAAGTGAGCGCGACTTCGCCTTAGCTGACCTATTGCGCAGGCGCGCTGGCCCGATGCGTGAGCATCAGAGCGCCGACATCAAGGGAGGTCCGTACTGACGGAAACAGAGCCGTCTTCCCTCAGCCAGACGTTCACGTAGGTATCTGGGGGAGGTATCCGATTGATTGACGCCCCTGCGGGAAGGATCTCCCAGCTGGTGATCGAGCCGCAAACTGTTTTATGGATCAACCTGCGACTGTCCAACCCCCGTCTGGCCAGTTCCGTAACAACCACTTCGGGAGGCTGGCGATCAAAGCCTTTGTAGGCAGTGCAACTCTTTCCCGTCTGACCCATGGGGTACGTTGAACTCTCAACCTCATCCCGGCACCCCAGCTGGCCCAGAACGAGCGAGAGGATGGCTAGTATCCGAATGCATCGCATTGCCTGTTGCTCCTTTCCTTTACTGCCCTGCTGTAGGCCTTGTCTACTGCGGCGCCTCCGAGTCCTCCATCGCGCAGCCGAGTTGCACAGATCATCTGCTCTTGATATGCACGACACTCAAGCTCATTGGCCAGCTGCCGATGCTCGATCCCACCATATTCCCAGTCCTTTGGGAATGGGCTTGCACCTTTAGGCCTACCCACGCAGGCATTAGGAACCCTCTTTTCCAATAACGCCTTATGGTTTCGCTCATGCATAACGGTGCATATCTTGTCGCAGCCTGAATTGCAGACACTGACCAGAAATCCTCCATTGCCATCACAAGTCACCATTCCCAGCTGTCCGCCGCACGTACTTGTATCGAACACGGGCTCAAGCCCAAGTGGGTCAGCCGCGAGAAGCGGAGAGGCATTCGAATACCCGTACGCGGAAATGCCGCCGGACAAGCCTATGGGATCCGCTTGCGTATAGCGTCCGGTCGCAGCGTCGTATTCGCGCTGGTAGTTGTAGAACAGCCCACTCGCATCCGTCGCCTGCTGGCCCGGGAAGCGCAGTGCCAGTTCGAACGCCACACCATCGCCATCTGGATCGGCACTTGGGATCTGGTTGCCGAATACCTCGCTCTTGTTGCTCCACTCCCAGATCGCGACATCGCGCGCCGGGTCGATCACCACGCGCGGGGTGCCCAGGTGATCTGGTTGGACGTAGGCCAGTTCTGGCACGCCGGTACTCGGCACGTTGATCAGCGCCACCGGATAATTGTCCAGCCAGATGGCCTGCTGCTGCGCCTGGCCCGTGGCCGAGTAGTTGCCCAGCCATTGCCCCGTCTCGTCATACAGGGTGATCTGAGCAGCGCCACCAGCCGGAGTACGCAGCACGCGCTCGCCACGATGGTTGTACGCGTAGCTCTCCAGTGTGGCGTTACCCTGCTTCACCGCGTTCATGCGGTTGGCATCGTTGTAGGTGAAGGTCTTGCTGCCGATTCGGGTGGTGTTGCCCACAGCGTCATGGTTGCGCGCTTCGCCATCCACTGCGGTCAGCCGGTGGCTGGTTGCGGGATAGGTGTAGCTGGCGGTGCCTGCCGAGGTGGTCAGCGCGGTGCGATTGCCGGTGGCGTCATAGGCATAGGTTTCGATCGGGGTGCCGGTCGTGCCGTCCTGGGTCTGGGTCAGGCGACCCAGCGCGTCATAGGCATACTTGGCCAGCACCGTTGAGCCTGTGCCGTTCTTCAGCTCGGTGATCGAACCGACGGGATCGTAGCCATAGCCCAGCGACAGGCCGCCCGCGGCCGGGTCATGCACCGCCTGCGGGCGGTAATCCAGATCCAGCGGACGCTGCAGCTGGCGGCCGTTGCCGTAGGTCCAGCCGGTCGCCGGGCCGAAGGCCGCATAGGTCACGTTGTTCACCACGATCTGGCGCGCCTGGCCGGGGCGGGTCAGACCGATCTGGCTGATGCGCCCTTGGGTATCGCGCACGTAGTCGGCCACGCTTCCGTCGGGGTAGGTCAACGCGGTCAGGCGGCCCGACTTGCTATAGGCGTAGCGCAGCGTGCTGGCAACGCCGTTGACGGTCTGTACCTTGCGGGTGACCTGGCCGAAACGGTCATAGCAGTACTGGGTACTGCCATTGGCGTGCAGCACCTGCCCCAGGCGCCCCTTGGCGAAGCGCTCGTCGGCGGCACAGGCGGCCGGCGCCACGTCATAGCTGTAGCCCACGTCGAGATTGGGGTCCGGATAGGCGATGCCGATCAGGCGGTTGAGTGCGTCGTACTGATAGGTGGCGGTGACGCCACGCGCATCGGTAGCCGTCTTGCGATTGCCGGCCGCGTCCACGGTGAAGCTGCTGGCGCCACTGTCCGGGCTGACTTGCCCGGTCAGATCACCGAAACCGTTATAGGCATAAGTGGTGTGCAGGCCTTTCGGGTCGGTGACCTGGGTGACCTGGTCCAGCGCGTTGTACTGGCTGCGGATCTCCGCCGCGACGCCGCCCACATCCTGCAGGGTCTGCGCCAGGCGGTTCAACGGGTCGTACTGCTGGCTGGTCACGCGCTGCAGAGCGTCGGTCACGGTCTGCCGGTTACCGTTGGCATCGTAGGCAAAGCCGGTGGCGTGATTGCCTGCGTCCTTCAGTGCGGTCAGCTGGCCGAGTGTGTTGAACGTCCGCGCCAGGGTACGGCGCAGGGTACCGCCTGCATCGAGCGTGTCTTCCTTGAGGCGATTGCCGGCATTGTCCAGCGTGTAGTGAATCGTGTTGCCCGCGTTGTCCTCGATATCGGTCAAGCGCAGCGCCGCATCGTAGACATAGGAAACGCTGCTGCCGTCGGGCTCGGTGATCTGTTGCACCTGGCCGGTCGGCCAGTAGCTGATCTGGGTGACCCGATTCTCGGCAGTGGTCGCGCCACGCGCGGTGACCGAGGTTGGCCAACCGCGAGCATGGTAGGTGTAGTCGGTGACCACGCCGTTGGCATCCTTGACCGACAACGGCCGCCCGAACGCGTCGTAGGCCAGAGTCTCGACCGTCTGGCCCAGCGCATTGGTCACGCTGCGCAGGTCGCCCTTGCGATAGGTGCAGGCACCTCCGATCGCGCACCCTGCATCATCCGCCGAGTAATAGGCATAGGTAACGACATCGGCCACATCCGTGCGCGGGCCATCCACACTCTTCAGCAGCCCCTCCACCGGGCAGCTGCCTGCCGCTGCCACATCAGCGGCTTCGCAGTACGTGTAGCTGGTGATGCGCGTCTGACCGGAAGCGGTGTCGGTCACCGTGTTGGCCGTCGGCTGGCGTCGGGAATTGAAGGCCGTGCGGGTTTCGCGGCTACCGATCCGGGTGGTCAGTACCGCATTGGTTTCGACGTCGCGCGCGGTGGTCACAACACGCTGCTCGGGCAAGCCGACCGCTTCGGTCACGGTATGGATGCTGACGGCACGACCGCTTACCGGATCGGTGCCCTGCGCATAGGTGTGCTTGGTCTGGATGCCGCGGCGATCGGTGTAGGTATCCAGGCGCCGGCGGAAGTCGACACTTTGGTCGTAGTAGGTTCGGCTGACGGTTCCCTGCGAATCCGTCAGGCCGGTCACCTTGCGCGACGGCGCGGTGTCGCCGCCGGGTGTCAGGGTGTAGTCGGTCTGCCGCCCCAGCGCGTCGGTCACCACCGCACCACCATTGGGGCTGTAGGCCAGTGTCACGCCATCGGCACCGCCGGCATGCTGACTGGAGATCACACGACCGATGGAATCGTAGGTAAAGGTGCTGTAGCGGCGACCGTCCTCGGCGGTGATGCCGGTCAGGTGCTGGGGGAAGTCCTGGTTCTCGTAGTGATATGTCCGCACACCACCACCCGCATAGGTCACCGTGGCGACCTGGTTCTGCGGCGTGTAGGTATAGGTGGCGAGCGCAATGCCTTCGACCAGCACCGAACTGATCAGCGCCTCATAGTCGTTGGACTGGTAAACGAACTCCAGTGTGCGGCCACTGCTGTGCGTGACCGCCGCAAGGCGGTCGCTGTCGTCGTAGATGTAGGTCAGCGACGTGCCATCCGGGAAGCGCTTGGCGGCAAGACGCCCGTCCGCGCCGAAGGTAGAGATGGAATCCGCCGAGTACAGTGTCCAGTTGCCGTTCTGGACCAGACGGTCACCACTGTCGTCGTCCGCCTCATAGGCTTGGCCGATCTTCTTGAATGCACGCTGGAAACCGGTGCTTTCAATGATGCCCACGCTGTCAACGCCGTCCAGTGCCAGGTGGGCGCCCAGCGAATGGGTCCAGCCATAGCCGAAGCCACCGGATGAGGTGGAGATGCCGGAGTGATAGAAGCGCGTCAGCGCGATCCAGCCCAGATCGAAGTCCGGCGCGATCTCGTACTTCTCGCCCGTTTTGACATCACATGGGTTGCCGACATTGCCGTCGCAGGTACCGCCGTTGGAGGCCGGGTCCTTGTCGGGAATCGGACTCATGTTCGCCGCTGTATCGTTGCGGGACATGGGGCAGCTACCGTTGCCGCCGTCCTTGTCGCACTTCTGCGACTTCGAGGTGATGGCTGCAACGAATTCTTCGCTGACGCAGGCGTTGTGTGTGTTGGACCACTGCGTGAAGGGGATCGGGCAGTTCAAGCGTCGCATGCGAGCAAGCCCTGTCGTTCCTGCGTCGAAGGGCACGCACGGAGACTCCGCCGAATTGCTGCCCAGCATGCCGGTGACCCGGTACTCCCTGACCTCCGAAATTCCGTCCATCCCTGGAGCAGTTGGGCCCCATTCTCCTTCCGGCACAGCAGTTTCCCCAGGACACTGGGGATTGATGTCCTGCAAGTCTGCAATGAGCGCTTCCAGCACTTCCTCTTCGGACAGGAAGCCACCATCACCCGCGCCGTAGTAAGTCCAGTCAGGATCGGAGGGCTGAGTCTTTCCCATCCAGTAGGTAATCGCCGTGTTTCCGTTCAAGTCCACGACTTTCGACTTGATCTTGTCGACGTACTGCCAGCCGAACTGGAACTCCGGCGGGAAGGGGCTGGGCGCCGGCAGATTCTTGATGCCGGCCACCGCCGCCTGCTGGGTCTTGTACTGGGTCGCATCGCCACCGGGCTGCGAAATACGCCAGGTGATCTTGCTTTCCTGCGCCTGTACAACAGCCGGCGCAATGCAGCCAGCGGCAACAATCGCCAGCGCGGCACGCGAGAGGGTCTTCAGTCGTTCCAACATCCCTGTTCTCCTTCCTGGACGAACACAGCGCCGGCGGGAACGAGAACGCGGAGCTGAGCCCACGCGTCGTGCATCGGATCGTCCCTGGTCCGGAATGCGGCAGTGCCACATGCCGCCTTTATCGGCGAGGACGCTTGCACATTCAAGTGTGGAGTCGCGTAACCGGTCACAGATTCAAGCATCCGTGGCCATTCAGCGGCCTACGCCGGGCTCCCATGACTTCCTCTACAGGGAGTCCGTGTTCATAGCTCACAAAACTACCAGCACAATCTCCCACACACGCCCTGCTCTTCCCGGGCTTCACACGCGGCTCGCACCGCTACCTGGCAACCGGCCTCACCCTCCAGCGCGAGGAACCCGCTGCGGTGGTGGCCGCGATTCAATCGGTCTCCGACACCTCGAAGTAGCCGTTCCAGGCAACGGCTTCGCCCGTTGTTCCCCGCTACCGCCCACGCAAGCGCACCGCGAAGTACCGCGCCGGGGAAAGGCCAAGCGCCTTCTTGAACATCGTGATGAAGGCCGTCACCGACTCATAGCCCAGCGTCTCGGAAACGCGTTGTACCGGTGCGCCCGTGGCAAGTTCCCGAATGGCGATGAGCAGGTGCAGCTGCTGCCGCCAGCGCCCGAAGGACAAGCCCATTTCCCGTTCGATGAGCCGGGTCAATGTGCGCTCGCCCAGGGCCAGGCGCACCGCCCACTGGCTGATGGTGCTGCGATCTGCCGGATCCGCCGACAGCGCCGCCGCCAGCGCACGCACCTTCGGGTGATGGCTGACCGGCAACGACAGATGCTCGGCCGGCATCTGTACCAGCTCGTCCAGCAACACCCGCGCCAACCGGTCGGTGTGGCTGCCATGCGGGTAGTCCAGCGGCGCGTCGGCCAGGTGCAGGATCATCTCGCGCAGCATCGGCGAGATCGCCAGCGTCACGCACTGCGCCGGCAGGTCGACGACGCCGGGCTCGACGAACAGGTAGCACAGGCGCGCGTTGGCGGTGGCGCGATTGCTGTGCGGCATGCCGCCCGGGATCCAGACGCCACACTGGGGCGGCACGATCCACAACGCATTGGCCACTTCGCAGGTCACCGCGCCATGCAGCGCAAGAATGAGCTGGCCCTTGCGGTGTTCATGCACGGGAATCTCTGCGTCGTGCTCGGCCACCTGCAGGCGGCTGGCAACCGCCGGGCGGTCGGTCTCGTCCGGGTCCAGGTCAAAGCCGGGGAGCGAAATGCGAGCCATTCTCACATTGACCGATTTTAGCGATTGATTGTCATTGTAGCGAAATTAGTCGTTGCGGCCGATCACTAGCATGAGCCGCATGCACCTCCCCACACCTTTCCTTCCCCACCTGCTCCAGGCATTCGCCCGATTGAAAAGCCCTGCCCTCCGGACCGACCAGGAGGCCGTGCTGTTCTCGCTCAAATGCCTGCTCGCCGCGTCGCTGGGGCTGTATGTCTCCCTGCGGATCGGCCTGAATCGCCCGTTCTGGGTGATCGGCACGGTCTATCTGGTGTCGCAGCCCCTTTCCGGGGCAACACTGAGCCGCGGGCTGTTTCGCCTGCTCGGTACCGTGGGCGGGGCCGTCGCCACCGTCGCGCTGGTGCCACGCTTCGCCAATGCACCCCTGGTGCTGAGCGCCGCGCTCGCCACCTGGATGTCGCTTTGCCTGTATCTGGCAATGCTCGACCGCACGCCACGTGCCTATGCGTTCCTGCTGGCCGGCTATACCACCAGCCTGATCGGGTTTCCTGCGGTGATGGTGCCGGCAGACGTGTTCACCATTGCCATCACGCGGGTGCAGGAAATCGCCATCGGCATCCTGGCCGCAACGCTGGTCCATGGGCTGGTGCTGCCGCGCCGGGTTTCGTCGCGCGTGCACGCACGGGTTGCTGCCGTGCTGGATGACGCGGAACGATGGACACGGGACATGCGCGCCGGCGCATCGGTCACGGTGCTGGCGACGGACCGCTCGAAAGTGGCCGCCGACCTGCTCGAGTTGCATGTACTGTCGATCCACCTGCCCTACGACAGCGCCCACGGCGTGGCGCAGGTGCAGATCCTGCGCGCCCTGCACGACCGGATGCTGGACGTGCTGATGCTGTCCAGCGCGGTGGAAGTTTCCATCGACCGGCTGCGCTCACCCCAGGCCCGCGCGATGGATTCGCCTGGCTGGCGCGAGCTGATGCAGACCTGCCTTGCCGTGCAACAGGCCGAGCTCGACCTGGCCCGCGCCGACTGCCGCGTGCTGCAGGCACAACTGCACATTGCCCGCCCCGACTGGCGTCGGCATGTACCTGCCCGCCTTGCGCGACATGTGCAGGGTGCGGTACTTCACCGGGATCATCGGCTTGCCCTGCGCAGCGCGCTGGGCGCGTTCGTCGGCATCCTGCTGAGCTGCGTTCTGTGGATCGCTACCGGCTGGTCGGACGGCGCCACGGCGGTGTCCATCATCGGCACGGCGTGCGTGCTGTTCGGCACGATCGAAGCGCCTGCGCCGCATGTCATGCGCTATCTGGTGGGGTCGTTGATCGGCGTTGCCGTCGGCCTGCTCTACGGTTTGCTGATCTTCCCCGCGCTGTCCGATTTCGTCGGCCTGATTGCCGCGCTGGCGCCTGCGCTGCTGCTGTGCGGATCGTTCCTGGCCCGGCCTCCCTTCATCATGGCTGCGCTGGGCGTGGTGCTGACGTTTCCGCTCATCGCGGGACTGGGCGCGACCAATACGGTCAACATCGTCGGCGCACTCAACAACAGCGTTGCATTGTTCATCGGTACGACGGTGGCACTGTGCAGCATGCAGCTGTTCCAGAGCGCCGATGCGGGCCGCAACCGCGCTCGGCTGGAGCGTTCGATCCGCCGGGACATCGCACGACACGCCGCCGGACAAGGTGATGTGACACGCGCCTGGCTCAGCCGCATGCTGGATCGAATCGGGCTGCTCGCTCCCAGGCTGCAGGGCCGTTCCAGCGCAGGACACGACCTGCGGGCATTGTTTGCGGATGTTCGTGCGGCACGTGCATCCAGCCAACTTCGCGCACTGGAAAGGTGCCTGGACAATCCGCAGGTCCGGGCGCTTCATGCACTGCTGATCGAACGCATCGCCGAGCATTTCAGGGTTCGTGCCCACCCGCCGCGCCGTATCGACACCCATCTTCTGGAAGTGCTGGACCGAATGCGCGAAGCAGTGGTTACCAGCAGTGGGGCTGATCGGGAGCATCTGTCGCACCTGCTCTGCGGGTTGCGCCGCGACCTTCTCGTACCTTTGTTCACCCACCGGCGCTGACCTCATGCTTCCTGATCTTTCGATTGACGGCGTGCTGATTCCCGGCCTGCTTGCGGTGGCCGTCGCCGCGCTGGCGCTGTCGGTACTGACCTCACGTTTCCTCGCCAGCCTCGGTCTGTACCGGTTGTTCGCCGCGTGGCCACTGGTGGGTCTGTCCCTGTTCGTGATCCTGGCGGAGCTGATGATCCGGCTCGCGCCCCTGTTCGAGAAATGAGATGAAACACACGCTTGCTGTCATCGGGCGCTGGAGCGCAACCCTGGTGGTGTTCGCAATTGCCGTCGTCGCTGCACTGGCCATCTGGCATCGCTACGAAACACGCCCGTGGACGCGCGATGGGCGGGTGCGCGCCGACGTGGTGCGCGTTGCGTCGGACATGGGGGGATTGGTCACCCAGGTGCTGGTGCACGACAACCAGCGGGTGAGCGCCGGACAGCTGCTGCTGGTGCTGGACCAGCCGCGCTTCGCTGCCGCACTTGAGAAGGCCGACGCAGCGGCCAGCAGCGCACGCGCCACGCTGGCACTGGCCCGCCGCGAATCGACGCGGGACGACGCACTGGGCAACCTGGTCGCTTCGGAAACCCGCGAACGCAATGCCGCCAAGGTCGATACCGAGCTGGCCGCCCTGGCGCAGGCGCGGGCCGAACAGCGCGTTGCCCGGCTCAATGTGCAACGCACCGAGGTGCGTGCGACCACCGATGGCATCGTCACCAACCTGGACCTGCACGCGGGCGACTACCTGCAGCCGGGGGCACAGGCGCTGGCGCTGATCGACACCCGCAGCCTGCGCATCGAGGGCTATTTCGAGGAAACCAAGCTGGCCTGCATCACCGAGGGCGATGCCGCCGTGGCCCGGCTGATGGGCGACGACCACGACGTGCGCGGGCAGGTGGATACCATCGCCGCCGGCATTGCCGACGATCAGCGCTCAAGCACGCACAACCTGCTCCCCGCCGTAGCGCCGACGTACACCTGGGTGAGGCTGGCACAGCGGATCCCGGTACGCATCCGCATTGATGATGCGCGGCCGGATACCCGCCTGATCGTCGGTCGCACTGCGAGTGTGACCATCACGCCCTCGGCACAGGGAGCCTGCAAGTGAGCTTGCGAACACTACGCGGTGGGCTGCTTGCCCTGCTGCTGCCGATGACGGCCTGCGTCTCCGGCCCCGACTATCACCTGCCTGCGAATGCCGCCGCTGCCTCCACACGCGCGGCGCAGCCGTTCGTCTCGGGCAAGGAGGCATCGTTCAGCCACGACGCGCCACCCGATCGGTGGTGGCAACTGTATGGCGACCCCCAGCTTGACGGCTACGTGCGCGAAGCACTGGCGGCCAACACCGACCTGCGCGCCGCTGATGCCAATCTTCGGCGCGCCAGCGCTACCGTGCTGGAGTACCGCGCGCGCGGTGCCGTGCAGGCCGACGTGGATGCATCGGGCACGCTCACCCGTGCCGGTGGCTACACCCAGGCGTCGGCCGCGCCGCAGTCCTATGCGCTGGGCCTTCACCTCTCCTATCCACTGGATCTTGCAGGCGGCATCCGCCGCGGCATCGAAGCCGCCAACGCCGACGCGGAGGCTGTCGCTGCGGCACGCGACCAGGTCCGCGTGGTCGTCGCTGCTGCTGTCACCCGTGCCTATCTCCAGATCTGCACAAGCAATCACACGCTCGCTGCGACCCGGCAGGTGCTGGCGATACAGCGCGCCACGCTGGAGGCAACCCGTCGCCTGGCCGCGGGCGGGCGCGGAACGGACTTCGATGTCAGCCGTGCCGAAGCGGCGGTCAACCGCAGCGCGGCGGCGGTGCCGCACCTGCTGGCGAAGCGCCAGGCCGCACTGTTCGAACTGGCCGCGCTGATGGGCAGGGTGCCGGCAGACTATCCGAGGGAGGCGGAAGCGTGCCCGCGCCCCCCGGAGCTGGGGCAGGCGCTGCCGGTCGGTGAGGGCTGGCAGCTGCTCCAGCGGCGCCCCGACATACGTGCCGCCGAGCGGAGCCTTGCCGCGGCCACGGCCATGATCGGCGTAGAGACCGCGGAACTCTATCCGCAGGTCACCCTGGGCGCGTCCCTGGGCACGGCGGGCATGCGAGGGCAGCTGCTTTCCGCCAACGGTTTCGGGGCGAGCGTCGGGCCGCTGCTGTCATGGCACTGGCCCAACCGCCGCGCCACCAAGGCCCGCATCGCAGCGGCCGGTGCCAATGCAGATACCGCTCTTGCTTCCTTTGACGGCGCGGTGCTGCAGGCACTGCGCCAGACCGAGACTGCGCTTTCTGCCTGCACGCAGGAGCTCGAACGCGAGCGCAGCCTGGCACAGGCGCGTGGGGACGCAGCGCGGGCCGCGGGGCAGGCGCAGCAGCTCTACCGTTTCGGCAGGATCGATTTTCTCGATGTGCTTTCGGCCCAGGCCGCACTGGCAGATGCGGAGTCCGCGTTGGCCGCATCGCGCGCGGACCGGGTCGATCGCCAGATGGATCTGTTCCTGTCACTGGGCGGTGGTTGGGGCGCAACGGATCCGGCCCGGGACGGGACCCGTTGATCCGTTCCGGGACGGCGACTGCACGTCACGCCGTGTGTTCAGGAAAGTGCCGCGCACACCCGTATTCATTCACGCTGCCTGCCCTATATTCCCGCCACAGCGCCGCATGCCGCGGCCATGACGGAGGCATCTCCATGAAGACCACACGTTTGCTTGCCATCGCCTTGACCACCGCCACCGCGTTGGCTGCGGCCCCCGCCTTCGCCGATCCGCCGCACCACGCCCGCGGCAACGGCCCGCCGCCGCATGCAGGCGGCCCGCACAACCGCGATGCGCCGCCGCCGGGCTGGCAGAAGAAGGCCTGGCGTCGTGGCGACCGCCTGCCCTGGGCCGAAGTGGACCGCCGCTACTGGGTAGACGACTACGCGCGCTACGACCTGCGCAATCCGGGTCGCGGCCAGCGCTGGGTGCGCCAGTCCGACACCGAGTATCTGTTGGTGGAGATCGCGACCGGCTTGATCATCGACGCGCTGCATCGCTGAGACCTCCTGCGGTGTCCCTCCGCGCGGCAGCACGCCACGTGGAGGGATACTCACGACCGGGGCTGTGACGGTCGGCGGCGCTTGCGCCCCCGACGCTGCACCTGCCTCCGCGGCCGCCCGGCATGCATGCCCTCCCGCAGTGCGATATACGCGCACATCAGCGCTGTGGCAAACAGTCCCATCGCCACCAGCAGTTCGAATCCCCGATCACCGAAGAGCAGGCGGAGGGAGACCTCCAGTGAGCACAGCCTGCCACAGCGCAGGCCCTGCTCGTTGAAGCCATGGACGAGCACCAGCACGCCCATCAGCCCGCACAACGCCATCAGGGCCAGGCTTGCGATGAAGACGAAAGGTCGATGGATGCGCATGCGTTCGTCGCGGTCTTCTAGGGTGACGTCAAGCGCGACGTTGTGAGCACGCGATCGGAAGCATCCAGCTCCACCGACCAGGCTTCGGTATCCAGGCCCAACCGGTTCTCATACCACCATCGCTGCGCACAGAGACCACTGCATTCACGGCTGGCATAGCGGGTAAAGGGAACACCGGCATGCTCCACCACGTCAGGTTGCCCCATTGACAGATCCCCTCCTGCGCCGCGCGCCCGCGCATCATCCGCGCAGACCTTCCTCAACGTCAAACCGGCCTGTTGCGGCGCCCGTCATCCGTGCTGGCGTGCGCCGACCGATGATTCAGGATGAACACAGGGACGCCCGTCGATGGCAGGCAAGAGCCGGAAGGACAGGATCGCGCAGGAGATCGGCCTGTTCATGCAGCAGTACGCGCGCAAGGCGCAGCGCCATGCAGAACCCTGCGACCGGCCGTACGACCGGGGCTGGAAGCGCGGCTCAAGCGCTTGCCGCCCTAAGAAGTGGGTAGGCTGCTTTCCGCAGAGCATGACGAGGATGACCAGCCCCGTTGCATGGGCCAGGCGCGCCATTGTCGTGACGTTCTGTATCGCGCTATGCGCCTGCGGTATGGTGATGGACAGTTCGTTCGACACCCTGCAGGAGGCGCTTGACTCCGACAGGGTGAACAAGGGGTGGATTCCCGGCTAGGTGCCGCAAGCGGCGACCGATCTGCGGGAGGTACATGACCTCGACTCGAACACCAGCGCGCTGGCCTTCACCAAACCCCCTGCGGCATCACTGCAGCTGCCGGCGGATTGCCAGGCAACGACATTCAGTAGCAGCGATCCTGTTGCGTTCGATCGATACTGGTGGCCGGGCGACGGGACGCTCAAGTCGTCGTACCGCGTCTTTCGCTGCGCGCCCGAATCCGGAAAATCCGTCTTCGTCGCCGTCAACACGGCCGAAGACCACGTGCTTTTCTGGCGAACCTACGCGCGCTGATGCGCGAGCGGCACCTCACTCCTCCCCAGGACTTCTCGGTGATCTATTCGATCCGCGATTCACGCAGCCCGGCCGATTGAGCGATCTGTCAGACTGGCGCACACCTTTCGTCCATGCCCGCCAGACCCGATGACCCGCATTGCCGACCTCAGCGCCGACCAGCTCGCGCACCATGCCCTCAACATCTTCATCGCCCAGGGCCGTCACGTCGAAGGTGCGCGGGTGATCTACCGGGCGCTGCAGCTGGACCCGCATCATCCCGGTGCCCTGCGCTGCCTGAGCGATTTCCTGGCCCACGAGGGCACCGAGCCCTTCGCGGCGGCCACGCTGGAGCACGCCCTGTCCGGCGCCGTTCCACTGAATGACGATGCGCGCCGGATGCTGGATGACCTGCGTTTCCTCGACATCTGGTCCTGGGGATTCTCGCGGCACGTCTCTGGCGAAGCCAACCTCAACGGTGATGCCTTCCAGCGGCGCGAGGACTTCGTCTTCGATGGGCCGGCCTATGCGGCCTTCCTCAACACGGTCACCGAGCCGGCCGGTTCATTGCAGGGCGCCTTCCAGGCCGCAGTCCGCATCTGCGGGCTGATGTCCGGCCTGCTGCGCCATGCGGAGAAGGACAATCCGGCGTTCGATGACGTGCTGCGATCCTCCGCCTTCGTCGAGACCGAGGCGTACCCGGCATGGTTGGCCTCGCCGACGGATGAGCTGGACGCCCTCGACCAGGCCATCCAGGCGCAGCGCCAAGGCGGCTGAAGGAAAATCCAACGGGCGTCCGACGCCTTCCCGACGCCTGCCTGCACATCCTGTCGTGAGGTCAACTCATGGCAGGACCGGCATGCAGCCACTTCACCCCAGGGACAGCGGCAAGTACCCGCACGGCAAGACCGGGCTTCGCCGTATCTTCCATACGCTGATCCATTCGCGCGATGGCTTCATTGCCACCTTCCGTGGCGAAGCAGCCTTCCGGCAGCTGTTGCTGCTGAATGCACTGCTGATCGCCACCGCGTTCCTGCTGGACATCAGCAGGGTCGAACGCGCCGTGGTGCTGGCGGCCTGCTTCATCAGCCTGCTGGTGGAACTGCTCAACTCGGCCATCGAAGCGGTGGTCGACCGCATCTCGCTTGACCACCACCCACTATCCAAGAACGCCAAGGACATGGGCAGCGCCGCACAGACCACCGCGCTGCTGATGGTCGGTACGGTGTGGGGCGTGATCCTGCTGGGCTAGCGCACGCCCGACCCGCCGGGCAGGGCCCGGCGCTACCTCGTGTTGATGCGCTACTGCGCCGCCAGGGCGAAATCCAGGCCGGCGCACACCGCCGCCACCTGGGCGTCGTTGCATTCCTGCGGGTTGGTGCGCGGGCTGTCCGGGTAGACCTCGGTGGTGGTGGCAAAGCGTGCGTCGGTGAAGCCGGCGCAGGCGCCGATCGAACGCGACTCGCCCCAGACCACGCCCGGCGACTGCAGCGGCAGGCCGACCAGGTTGCCGTCGGCATCGGCCGGAGCGATGTGGGTGATGGGCGCCACTGCGGCGATCAGGGCCTTCTGGAACTCGGCCTGCGGGTCTTCGCTGTTGCCGATCACATAGAAGCCATCGGGAATCGTGTCGCGCTCGAACGGCTTGCCGTCGCGGGCGCAACGCGCCGGATCGAACTCGTGCAGGTCGCTGTCGGTGGTTTCGTGCAGGTCCAGGTGCACCAGCAGGTTCGGCTTGCGCTCGGCCACCCAGCGCATCAGGGCGGCCGCTTCCTCGATCTGGCCACCGTCACGGAAGCTGCGGTTCGGATCGATCGCATCCGGGTTCCAGCGCTGGATGCGCTCGTAGCCCCACGGGCTGACGCACGGCGCCACGATCAGGTTCAGCCGACCCAGGTAACGCTCGGCCTGCTGTTCCAGGAACTGCAGGGCGCCGTGCACGCCGCTGGTCTCGTAGCCATGTACGCCGCCGGTGATCAGCGCGGTCGGCAGCGCCGGGTTCCAGTCGTGGTTGACCACCGCGAACAGCGGATAATGGTCCGGCGCATAGTCCAGCTGGCCGTACTGGATCACGTCGAAAACGCTGTCGTCCAGGCGTTCGAGGGCGGCCACCACGTCATCGTGGTAGCTGCGCTGGCGCTGCTGGCGGGCCCGCCACTGTGCGCGTTCCACGTCGCCCCAGGGCTGTCCGGGGGTGCCGATCGGGTAGAACTGCGCAACAGTCATGGGGGTACTCCAAGGGTCGAGCGGGTGGATGCAGCCGGACATTCTAAGCCTTGTCGCGCCTGCAGGTACCGCCCCCCACGCCCCGCCTTCATCCAGCCGGGGTCATCTGGCTGTAAAATCAGCGGTTTTTGGCCCCTCACCCCTTGATGGCGAACGCAGCGCAGCCGGTCCTGGGTGGACCGGAGTTCCTCCGCCTGCTCGCCCGTCTCAGCGACGGCGCGATGCCGGCCAGCAGTCCCGCTCTGACCGATCGCCTCGGCCAGTGGGTGGACTGGAGCCGTGCCGTGGCCCTGTCCGGCGCGTTGGGCGGACGCCTGCCCGAGCCCGGCGAAGCTGCCGAGGGGGCCGAGGATGTACTGGCCGACTGCGCCCAGGCCCATGCCAGCCTGCTGGCCTCGATCCGCGAAGACGCCGAGGCCGAGCGCCTGCTGGACCTGGCCGAGGCCGCTGCCGCACCCAACTTCGCTTCGCTGCGCCAGCGCTACCGGGTGCTGCAGCAGGCCATCCAGACCGCCACCGGGCGCCTGCGCGGCCGCCTGCGCGACCAGCTGGTACAGGTCTCGCCGGAGCTGGCGCGACTGGCCGAGGTTGATGCGGTGATGGAACAGACCCTCACCCCGCGCGAGCACAGCCTGCTGGCCACCGCGCCGGCGGTGCTCGGCGCCCGTTTTGAACGCGTGCATGGCCAGCCCGGCTGGCGCGCGGCCTTCCGCCATGACATGCGCACGCTGCTGCTCGCCGAGCTGCAGCTGCGCTTCCACCCGATCGAAGGGCTGCAAGACGCCCTGCGCTCCCACTGACCGGAACACCATGTCCAGAACTGCTCTCCATGTCGTTGTTTTCCTTGTCGGCCTGCTGGCCGTGTGCTGGATCGGCATTGGCTACGTTTCGGTGCATCCGCTGGGTGCAGCGGTGGCGGCAATCATCGCGGCCTGCTACATCGCCGGCGGCGTGGAGCTGTACCGCTACCGCCAGGCCAGCAACGGCCTGCGCGCCGCACTGAACGACCTGTCCAGCGCAAAGGAAAGCCTCGCTCCCTGGCTGGAGCGCGTGCCGGTGGGCCTGCGCAACGCCGTGCGCCTGCGCGTGGAAGGCGAGCGCACTGCCCTGCCCGCGCCGGTGCTGACCCCGTACCTGGTCGGCCTGCTGGTGCTGCTCGGCATGCTCGGCACCCTGCTGGGCATGATGGATACCCTGCGCGGCACTGGCCTGGCCCTGCAGAGCGCCACCGACATGGCCGCCATCCGCGGCTCGCTGGCCTCGCCGGTGCAGGGCCTGGCGGTGGCCTTCGGTACCTCGATCGCCGGCGTGGCCAGCTCGGCGATGCTCGGTCTGTTGGCCGCGCTGCTGCGCCGCGACCGCCTGCAGGCCGTGCAGCAGCTGGACCGCGCCATTGCCGGCGACCTGCACCCGTATTCGCAGGCCTGGCAGCGCGCCGAATCCCTGCGCCTGCTGCAGGCACAGTCCGCCGCGCTGCCGGCGCTGGTCGACCGCCTGCAGGCGATGACCAGCACCTTTGAACAGCACAGTGCGGCCGCCAATGAGCGCCTGCTGGCAGGCCAGGCCGAGTTCCTGACGCAGAGCCAGGCGCTGCAGGAACGCCTGGCCCTGTCGCTGCAGCAGTCGCTGCGCGAAGGTGCCGAAGCCAGTGCCGCGGCCATCGGTGGCGCGCTGCAGCCGATGGCCGAGACCACCCTGGCCGGTCTGGCTCACCATGGCGAAGCGTTGCATGCCCGTGTCGAGCGGGCCGTGCAACAGCAGCTTGCGGGCCTGAGCGACGGTTTCGAACGCAGCCGGGTCGCCACCGAAGCCAGCTGGGCCAAGGTGGTGAGTGAACAGTCCCAGGCGCAGCAGGCGCTGGTGAGTGATCTGCGCCAGCACCTGCAGGCCTTCAGCGATGGCCAGGGCACGCATGCCGAAGCGTTGATCGCGCGCATCGGCGAGCGCCTGCAGGCCGATGCCAACGGCAACGCCGAGGCCTGGCGCGCCGCCATCGAGCAGCAGCAGGCACTGAACAGCGCGCTGATCGAGCGCCAGCAGCAGGCGCTGCTGGCGGCCGGCCAGCAGCTGGACGAGCACGCGCAGGCACTGCTGCAGGCACTGGAACAGCGCCACAGCGCCAGCCAGTCGCTGCTGCAGGACCACGAACAGCAGCGCTCGCAACAGTGGCAAGCCGCCCAGGCCGCCGCCGCGACTGCGCATGCCCAACTGCAGGCCAGCCTGGACAGCCGCGAGCAGCAGCGCCAGGCACGCTGGGACGCGGTCAGCGCCGAGTTGCAGCAGGCCCACGCCGCCCTGCAGGCGCAACTGCAGGCCGGTGACGAACAGCGCCTGCAGCGCTGGAGCGATGCCCTGCAGCACGTTTCCACCGAGCTGGCCGAGCGCCTGCAGGCCAATGGCGAACGCCTGGCTGCACAGCAGCAACGGGTCTGCGACGCGCTGGCGGCCACCGCACAGCAGATCGGCGAGAACGGTCGCGCGCAGGCCAGTGCCACGCTGGCCGAAGTGTCCACCCTGCTGCAGACCGCCGCGGCCGCGCCGAAGGCTGCCGCCGATGTCATCAACGAGCTGCGCAGCACGCTGTCCGAGAGCCTGGTACGCGACAACGCAATGCTGGAAGAGCGCGGCCGCCTGCTGGCCACCGTGCAGACCCTGCTCGATGCGATCAACCACGCATCGCACGAACAGCGCACCGCGGTGGACGCACTGGTTGGCGGTTCGGCCGAGCTGCTGGAGCGTGTCGGCAACCGCTTTACCGATCATATCGCCGCCGAGACCGGCAAGCTGGATGGCATTGCGGCAGCACTTACCGGCAGCGCGGGTGACGTCGGCCAGCTGGCCGGCGCCTTCGGTGAAGCGGTCGCGCAGTTCGGCAGTGCCGCCACCGAGCTTTCCGGCCGCCTGGAACAGATCGGTGGTGCACTGGATGCCTCGCTGGCCCGAAGCGATGAGCAACTGGCTTACTACGTAGCGCAGGCGCGCGAGGTGGTCGACCTCAGCCTGCTGTCGCAGAAGCAGGTGATGGAAGAACTGCAGCAGCTGGCCACACGCCGCGGCAAGGCCGGCAGCGCATGAGCGACGAGCTGGAGGTCGATGGCGGCTCGCACGCGCCGATCTGGGCCGCCTTCGGCGACCTGATGTCGGTGCTGCTTGGTGCGTTCGTGCTGATCCTGGTGGGTGTGGTCGCGGTGCAGCTGGAGCTGTCGCAGCGGCTGGAGCAGGAAGTGAAGCAGCGCCAGGCCGAGGCCAAGCGCCTGCAGACGCTGGAGCAAGCGTTGGCCGGACCGCTGGCGGCCGGCCGCGTGACGCTGGTGAATGGCCGCATCGGCATCAGCGGCAGCGTGCTGTTCGCGCTCAACTCCGACCAGCTGCAGCCGGAAGGCCAGGAGCTGCTGCGCAGCCTGGCCGCACCGCTGGCCGCCTATCTGGGCAGCCGCGAAGAGATCCTGATGGTCAGCGGCTTCACCGACGATGCGCCCGTGCGCGAAGGCAACCGCCGCTTTGCTGACAACTGGGAGCTGTCCGCGCAGCGCTCGCTGACCGTGACCCGCACCCTGATCGCCGATGGCGTACCGGCCGACGCCGTGTTCGCCGCCGCGTTCGGCAGCGAGCAGCCGGTCAGTTCCAACGCCAATGAGGAAGGCCGCGCGCGCAATCGCCGCGTGGAAATCGCGCCGATTCCCAAGCCCAAGGCGGCGGATGGCAAGTAAACCGCCCGCCCTGGAAGGCCTGCGCGCATTGGTGCGTGACCTCGATGCGGGGTCGCGCTCGCTGCCGCATTACCCGCAGGTGCCGATGCTGCAACAGGTGCAGCGCGAATGGTCGGAGCTGCGCAGCGAACTGCAGGTGCGCCGCTCGCTACGCGCCGAGGCCCCGGCCGATGGCGGCCCGCTGAACTCGGCGGTACTGGTGCAACGCATGCTCGACATGATGCAGGCCGCCAGCCCCGGCTACCTTCGCCACTTCATCGACTATGTGGACACCTTGTCCTGGCTGCAGGCGCTGCAGGACAGCGCCGCCAGCGGCGGTGATACCACAAAGCCAAAGCGTACGCGCAAGCCGCGCTGAACACTGAATGGTAGTGCCGGTCGCCGGCCGGCAGCTACGCATCTCTGCGCAGGTCATGTGGTTGCCGGCCAGCGGCCGGCACTACCATCGAGGGTGCTCTGTGCGCCGGAACGCGATCTGCGCTGCGCGTCGGCTCTGCTGTGGTAGTGCCGGCCGCTGGCCGGCATCACATCCAGGCCGACCACGGCCGAAGCGCGCGCAGGCGGCGCTGAACAGCGAATGGCCGCGCTGAACATTGAATGATGGTGCCGGCCGCTGGCCGGCAGCTACGCATCTCTGCGCGGGTCATGTGGTTGCCGGCCAGCGGCCGGCACTACCATCGAGGGTGCTCTGTGCGCCGGAACGCGATCTACGCTGCGCGTCGGTTCTGCTGTGGTGGTGCCGGCCGCTGGCCGGCATCACATCCAGGCCGACCACGCATAGGGATACTCGCCAATCTGTCCAGCGAGACCGGCGCGTACCGGATTCCCCAGGATGTACAACGCCTGCCGCGCCAGCGACTCTTCGGTCCTCAATGCATGATCGAAGTAGCCGGGCTGCCACACCGTGCTTCGACGGCCCGCCAGGCGATTCAGGGCAAGCGCGCTCGACGACTTCATCCGGCGCGCGATGTCGGGAAGGTCAGCTGCACGCAGCTCGAACATCCAGTGGACGTGATCCGGCATGACGACCCATGCGTGTGACCGTACGAGCCCGCGCTGTTCGATGTAATGGAACTGGTCGATTACACATGCTGCTGCAGCTTCGCTTTCAAAGAGCCGGCGGCGCTGGTGGGTCGTGGTTGTCAGGACATAGGCCTGGCCGATGATCGAGTGACGGCCCAGGCGGAGGCGATGGCTGCTCATGCGCCATGGTGGGTCGATCATTGGGCGTTGGCTGTCAGGCCAAGCCTCGATGGGGGTTGGGAGATGTCTGAAGTTGAATGAGGTTGACGGCCAGCGGCCGGCACTACCAGACCTCAGCCGCGCAGGGTGGCGCCACCGTCCACGTACAGGTCGCTCATCGCTACGTGCCCGGCCTGCTCGGAGAGCAGGAACATCACCGAGTGCGCGATGTCCTCGGGGGCGGCCAGCTTGCGCAGCGGAATGCCGGCCTTGTAGGTCTCCAGGTTGCCGGCGATCACCCGTTCGGCGCCGTGCTCGTCCTGCCACATGCCGGTCTGCATCGGGGTCAGCGTCGAGCCCGGGGCGACGATGTTGCAGCGGATGCCCAACGGCGCCAGCTCCAGCCCGAGGCAGCGGGTGAACATCGTGGCGGCGGCCTTGGATGCCGCATAGGCGGCCATGCCATGCCTCGGCACACCGGCCGCATTCGAGCTGACGGTAACCATCGCGCCCTGCCCGCGCGGCGACATCACCCGCGCCAGGGCACGCCCGACATGGAACACCCCGTCGGTGTTCACCGCGAACACCCGGCGCCAGTCGTCATCGCCGGTCTCGGTCACGCCGCCCACATGCAGCACACCGGCCACGCTGGCGCCCAGCATGATCGGCCCGATGCTGGACTCGACCTGATCCACCAAGCCGTCCACGGCGGCACTGTCGGTCACGTCGAGTGCGAAGGTATGCACACGCACATCTGCCGTAACAGGCGCCTCGCGATCGGTCGCCACCACGGTGCAACCGGCCTCGGCCAGTAACCGTACCAGTGCCTCGCCGATGCCGCCGGCAGCGCCGGTGACCAGTGCCACGCGGCCTTCAAAGCCGGTCAACTGCATGTTGCGATCTCCTGTTGCTCGTCCCATTGGCGCAACCGCGCCGACAACCACGGCGCCAGCTGCGCCACCGCATCGCGGCCGGTCAGTTCTGCATGCAGGAACGGCAGTTCCAACGACTGCACCCTACGCGCGTGTGCCCGCCACAACGCCGACTGCAACTGTGGCCGCGCCTGGTGATCCCGGCCCGCACGCACATGCACCAGCGTGCCATCGAACGACCGGTGGATATGCTCACGGATCAGTCGATTGGTGCCGGTCACGGCGCGCACCACGCCATCCAGCACGACATCCGGCAGGCTACCCAGCGCACTGCCACCACGACGCAGGAACGCGAGAATGCGCTCCCGGCTGTCCAGTTCCGGATGCGCATCCGGGTCATGCCCGGCAATCGCCAGCAGTGCCCGCAATGCGGCGATGGCATCGGGTTCCGGCTCGGCCCGCCAGCACTCGCTGGGATAGGCGTCCAGCAGTACCAGTTCGCCGACCTCGCGCCCGATCTCATGCAGTCGCACCGCCATTGCCTGCGCGAGGATGCCACCCACCGACCAGCCCAGCAGGTGTACCGGCCCCTTTGGCTGCAATGCAACCACGCGCTGTACGTAGTCGCTGGCCATCGCCTCGATGCTGCTCGGCAGCGGCTGCCGCGCGTCCAGTGCCGGCGACTGCAGGCCATATACCGGGCGTGCCGGCTGCAGTGCCCGGGCCAGGGTGCGGTAGTTCCAGGCGATGCCGCCGGCCGGGTGCAGCACGAACAGCGGCGTAGGCCCGGCAGCGTCGGTCGCGGCCAGCGCGATCACCGGCCCCAGTGCGTGATCGGCCAGCGCGGGTGGCTCGGCAATGCGAACCGCCAGCGCGGCCACGGTGGGCTGGGCAAACAACGCCCCCAGACCGAGATCGCAGCGCCAGCGCTGTTCGATCGCCAGCAGCAGGTGCACCGCCGACAGCGAGTCACCGCCGAGACTGAAGAAATCCGCATCCACCGCCACCGGCGCTTCTCGCCCGAGTGCCTGGGCAAACAGCGACGCCAGCTCCTGTTCCAACGGCGTGCGCGGCGCCAATCCGGCGACCTCATGTTGTGATGGTTTCGGCAACGCGTTGCGGTCGAGCTTGCCGTTGGCGGTCACCGGCCAGTGGTCCACGCCGACAAACGCCGAGGGCACCATGTAGTCCGGCACACGCGTGGCCAAATGGCTGCGCAGCATCACGGCATCGGCAAGCGCAGTCGGCACATACGCCACCAGACGCGCGTCGCCGGGCGCATCCTGGCGCAGCAGCACTTCCACCCGCTCCATGCCCGGCAGTTCGCGCAAAGCCGCCTCGATCTCGCCCAACTCGATGCGCAGGCCGCGCAGTTTCACCTGATGGTCGCTGCGGCCCAGGTACTCCACCGCGCCATCGCTGCGCCAGCGCGCTATGTCGCCGGTGCGGTAGATGCGCTCGCCCGCCAGGAAAGGATCGGCAAGGAAGCGTTCGGCAGTCAGGTCCTCGCGACCGAGATAGCCGCGCGCCAGCTGCACACCGCCCAGATAAAGGTCACCGGCCACACCGACCGGCACCGGCTGCATCCGCGCGTCCAGCACGTAAAGTCGGGTATTCCAGACCGGGAAGCCGATCGGCACCGGCCGCGATCGATCCTGCGCCGACGCCGGCCAGTAGCTGACGTCCACCGCGGCTTCGGTCGGACCATACAGGTTGTGCAGCTCGGCGTGCATGCGCGCGTGGAAGCGGTCGCGCAACGCGGCGTCCAGCGCCTCGCCACTGGTGAATACCCGTCGCAGCTGCAGGCCTTCGGAGGCCGGTGCAGCGAGGAAGGCATCGAGCATCGACGGCACGAAATGCGCCGTGGTGATGCCATGCCCGCGGATCAGCCGCGCCAGTTCGGTGGGGTCGCGATGCGCATCGGGCCCGGCAATCACCAGCGTTGCCCCGCATAGCAACGGCAGGAAGAACTCCCAGACCGACACATCGAAGGTGGCCGGGGTCTTCTGCAGCACGCGGTCATCGGCGCGGATGCCGTAGTGCTCGCGCATCCACAGCAGGCGGTTGACGATGGCGTGGTGTTCGATGACCACGCCCTTCGGTTCCCCGGTCGAACCGGAGGTATAGATCACATAGGCCGCATCGCTGGGCGCCGGATCGGCCCAGGGCGCAGCGAAGCTCAGCGCGGCCCACTGCTCCGGCGCGAGCACCGGTACGCCGGCCGTGCGCGCCGAAATCTCCGCCGCAGCCAGAACGCACACCGGCTGCGCCGAGGCGAAGATGCGCGCCAGCCGCTCGTCGGGATGGGCGAGGTCCAACGGAAGATAGGCCGCGCCTGCACGCAGCACCGCGACCAGCGCGATCACCAGCTCCAGCGAGCGCGGCAATGCCACCGCCACCACGCTGCCCGGGCCGACATCCATTGCCCGCAGCTGTGCCGCCAGCGCGAAGCTGCGCGCTTCCAGCGTCGCGTAATCCAGCGTCGCATCGCCGAACACCAGCGCAGGCGTGTGCGGGTCCCGATCCATGCCCTGCTGCAGCAATTCAACCAAGGTGGTCTCAGGAAGCGCGTGCGCGGTGGCGTTGAAACCCTGCAGCACCTGTTGCGCCTCCATGGGCGTCGCCAAGGGTACGGTTTCGATATCGTCAGCCTGCAGCGCCGCCGACACGAAATGCAGCAGCCTCACCGCGTGCGCCTCGACATCCTCGCGACTGTACAGCGCGGGATTGGCCTCGATCTCCAGATCCAGCAGGTGCTGGCCATCGCCACGGAAACCCAGCGCCAGGTCATCCACCGGCCCGGTGCACAGCACCTCCAGCGTCGCCTGCACGTCGGTCAGCGCCAGCGGCCTGTAGAACGGCTGCACGTTCACCAATGGACCATGCAGGCGCTGCTGCGTGCCGACCAGGCCCAGGTCCCGGCGCAGCTGCTCGCCCCGGTAGCGGCCGTGCCTGCGGCCTTGACTGAGCTGGCGACCCAGGCCCCGGGCAAAGGCCTCGACGCTGCCCTCGCCGGCCGCCACGCGCAGCGGCAACACATTCATCACCATCGCCGGCACCCGCGCCGACGCGTTGCCCAACCGCCCCATGTAGGGCACGCCCAGCACCACTTCATCGGCGCCACTCATCCGCCGCAGGTACTCGGCCGCCAGCGCGACCAGCACATCCGGCCAGGGCTGCAGCCAACGCACCGAAGCCTGCAGCAACAGCTCACGGAATGCCGCATCGAGCGGCTGCACCCAGCGCAGCGCGTCGTCACTGGCCGCGAGCGTGCCGGCCAGGCCTGCACCTGCCGGTGCGCCCTGCATGTGCTCGCGCCACCACTGCCCGGCCTGCACGCGGCGCGGATCGGCACGAAACGCGGCATCATCGGCCAGCACGCCCGCCAGCCCCGGCAGTGACTCACCGGTACGACCGGCATACAACGCGCACACCCGATCAGTGAACAGCGCCATGCCGTAGCCATCGGCCGCCAGATGATGCACGCGCAGGTACCAGACCCAGCGCAGGCCACCCAGATCGAACAGTACCTGCTGGCTGATCCGGTCGCGGGCGGGATCGACCGGGCTCAGCCGGTCGGCGTGCATCAGGTTGCGTGCCGCAGCGGCGGGATCCGCCTCGGTAGAAACATCGCGCACCGAAAGCAACGGCACGTGTGCCGGGTCATGCCACTGTAGTGGCTGGCCATCGGCACCTTCGGCAAAGCGCAATGCGAAAGCCTCGGCCTCGCGCGCAGCCTGGTCTGCGGCTGCGACGAACGCGGCCACGTCCAGCGGGCCGTCGATCCATACCGCGTGCGCGGTATTGAATGACGGATTGTCCGGTGCCAGCCGCTGTGCGAACCACAGCCCCGCCTGGGCCTCGGTCAACGCCACCGGCGTGGCCAGCGCTGCGGCGTTCATGCGTTCTGCGCGGCCTGCAGTTGCTGCACCACACCCCACCACTGGCGCAGCGTGGTGTGCTCGGCCAACTGCGAGAACTCCAGCGGCAGGCCAGTGTTGCCCCAGGCCAGGACCAGGCCGAGCATGCGCATCGAGTCCAGATCCAGGTCGATCAGGTTGTCGTCGTCCCCGATCTCGGCCGGCGTGCACTCCAGCACGCGCGCCACGTCGGCGCGCATCCGCTCCAGATCCAGCGCCTCACCCATGGCAGCCATCACAGCACCTCCAGCAGCTGATCGGTGGTCATCGGCACACCACAGGTGCGCGCGATCCAGTGCAGCGCCTGATCGTGATCGGCACGCGAGAAGTCCGCCACCGCATCGGCGGCGATGAAGGCCTCGATGTCACGCTGGAAGGCCTCGACGACGGTCGCGGTACAGCCGATATGGGCGTACACGCCGGTCACCAGCAGCTGATCACGCCCACGTACCCGCATCAGCGTCTCCAGGTTGCTGCGCTGGAAGGCGCTATAGCGATGCTTGACCAGCACATGCTCGCCCGGCTGCGGCGCCAGCGCCTCGATGATCGGCTCATGATCGGCGCTGCGACGCATGCCCGGTCCCCACAGGTCGGCCTGAAGGCCGCGGTCGCGACGGTCCTGGTCACCGTGCTGGGCGGTGTAGAACACCGGAATGCCCTGCGCGCGGCAGTGCGCCAGCAGGCGCACGATGTTGTCCACCGCCGGCCGCAAGGGCGTGCTGCCGGCGTCGAATGCCGCCAGGAAGTAGCGTTGCATGTCGTGCACCAGCAAAGCCACACGATCGCGCTGCGGGCGCCACGGGCCACGCGCCTGCGGTAGTTCGGCGGCGGTCGGCAAGGGATAGTCGGTGATACGGGGCAGCGCCATCAGCGCGTTCCTCCTGTCTGTTGCAGATGACGCGCACGCAGCTGCGCGCGCAATTCGCGGCGGCTGATCTTGCCGACCGCCGTGGTATTGAAACTGTCGACGAACACGATCTGGTCGGGCACCTTGAACGCCGCCAGGCCGCGCCCGCGCATCCAGGCCTTCAGTGCCGGCGCCTTGAACGGTTCGCCCTGCGGGATCACAAAGGCGCAGCTGCGCTCGCCCAGGTACTCGTCGGGAATCGAGACCACGGCCGCATCGAACACGCCCGGATGTGCCAGCAGGTGGTCCTCTATCTCTTCAGCAGAGATTTTCTCGCCCGCCCGGTTGATGTGGTCACCCGCACGCCCCTGTACCACCAGGTAGCCCCCGGGCAGCTGCTGCACGCGGTCACCGGTACGGTAGAAGCCGTCATCGGTGAACGAGCGCGCATTGGCCACCGCATCGTTGTGGTAGCCACGGATGGTGTACGGGCCACGGGTGAGCAGATGCCCCACCTCGCCTTCGGCCACCGGCTGGTCATGGTCATCGACCACGCGCACTTCGTCGTCCGGACTGATCGGCCGACCCTGGCAAGCCACGATCAGGTCCTCCGGATCATCCAGCCGCGTGTAGTTGACCAGGCCTTCGGCCATGCCAAACACCTGCTGCAGCGTGCAGCCAAGGCCGTCGATCACTCGCCGTGCGGCTTCCGGCACCAGTTTGGCACCGCCCACCTGCAGCACCTGCAGGCTCGACAGGTCATACTTGCTGGTGGCGGCGGCCTGCGCCCACAGCAGCGCCAGCGGCGGCACCAGGCCGCAGCAGGTCACCCGCTCCCGTGCGATCAGCGGGAATGCGGCGTCCGGCCCGGGGCCGGGGCTGAGCACCACGCGGGCACCGGCATACAACGCGCCGAAGAAGCCGGGCGAGCTCATCGGGAAATTGTGCGCGGCCGGCAGCGCGACCAGGTAGACGCTGTCGCGGTCGATGCCGCAGATTTCATTGCTGGCACGGAACGAATAGATGTAGTCGTCATGCGTGCGTGGAATCAGCTTGGACAGCCCGGTGCTCCCACCGGAAATCTGCAGGAACGCCACCGACTGCGGGTCCGGATCGGGCGGCAGCTGGCTGCGGTCACCCTGCAGCGCCTCCAGCGCGATGAACTCCGCCGCATCGCCGTCGATCACCACATGGCGCACTGCCGGGGCCTCGGCCTGTAGTGCCCGCGCCAGCCCGCGATGATCGAAGCCATCGTGCAGTGCCGTGGTGATGTAGGCACTGGCTTCGGCCTTGTTGGCGAAGTGCGCCAGCTCGGTGATGCGGTGCGCCGGCAGCGCGTACACCGGCACCAGGCCGGCCCGGAACAGGCCGCAGACCGTGGTGATGAAGCCTGCGGTGTTGCCCAGCTGCACCAGCACCCGTTCGCCAGGCTGCAGGCCCAGCGCCAGCAGGCCTGCACCGATCCGCCCGGCCTCGTGCCACAGCTGCGCATAGCTCAGGCGCACGTCGCCGGCCACCACCGCGATGTCATCGGCATAGCGTTCTGCACGTTCGCGCAGGAACGCCGGAAAGGTCTCGCCACGCCAATGACCGGCCTCGCGATAGCGCGCGATCAGGTCATCCGGCCACACCTGCTGCAGTGCCAGGCGGGAAGCGTCAGTGGAGGTAGTCATGCGGCAGGCTCGATCGCAGGCGCGGATTCATGGACACCCAACGCATTCAGCAGGGCAGCGAACTTCGCAGCGGTCTCGGCCACCTCGGCCTCGGGCTGCGAGTCGGCAACGATGCCGGCGCCGGCGAACAGGCGCAGCTGCATTCCCTGCAGGCGTGCGCAGCGGATTGCCACATACCAGTCGCCGTCACCCTGCGCGTCCAACCAGCCCACGGCGCCGGCATAGAAGCCGCGCGGTACCGGTTCCAGTTCGCGTATGCGCTGCAGCGCCGCCAACCGCGGCGTACCGCAGACGGCCGGCGTGGGATGCAGCTGCGCCAGCAGCTCGGCCGCCGATGTCTGCGGATCCTTCAGGGTGGCATGGATGCGGGTACCCAGATGCCACATGCTGGCGGTGGCATGCAGCGCCGGCCGCGGCTGTGCATCGATGTGGCTGCAGTACGGCGCCAGGCCGTCGACGATGGCCTCGACCACATGGCGGTGCTCGTCGTGGTCCTTGGTCGAGGCCAGCAGCGCCTGCGCGGCCTGCTCGTCCTCGGCAGCATTGGTGCTGCGCCGCGCGGAGCCCGCCAGCGGGTGCGACAACAGCTCGGCGCCGCGCTTGCGCAGCAGCAATTCCGGGGTTGCCCCCACCAGCCAGGCTGGCGCCTGACCCGGCGCCACCGGTAACGGCACCGCGTAGGTCGCCACCGAAGGATCCGCGCCCAGGCGGGCCAGCAGAACCTCCGGGGAAAGTGACTGCCGCGTGCGTGCCAGCAGGCTGCGCGCCAGCACCACCTTCTGGAGGTCCAGTTCGGGCGCGCGCAATGCCTGCACCGCCGCAGCCACCGACGCCGCGTACGCCTGCGCCGAAGGCTCGGCCTGCAGGGCACCCTCCAGCGCTGGCGCGGCCTGTGGCTGCAACGGCAGGGCCGGCAGCAGGCGCTCGGGCTGGTACAACGCGTCGTCCGCACGGGGTTCGAAAGGGACTGCGCCGACCAGCAGGCCCGGCCCACCGCGCTGCTGCTCGAAGAAGGACGCAACGCGCTCTGCCAACGTCGCCAGCGCACCGGCCGGCAGCGTGGCGCGGCAACCGCGTGCGTGCACGTGCTGGCCAGCGTGCCGCAGGAGGAACAGCGACGCGTCGTCGCTGCTCTCCTGCGGCGCGGGCGCGGCCTCCGGCCACGCGCCCTGCATCAGGGAATCGTTCATGGGGTCTCCTTCATCCGATGCGCTGCAGCCAGCGCGCACAGCAACAGCAGCAACGCGCCGACCAGGAGGTATGGCAGGCTGGGCCCGCCGCGATACACCAGCGTGCCGAGCATCGGCCCGGCCACCATGCCCAGTCCCTGCGCGGCAGCGACAGTACCGGCGGCGGCGCCCTGCTCGTGCGCCTCCACCGCGTCGGCGGCCAACGCCTGGAACGAAGGGAATACGAAGCCCATGCCGAATGCAGCCAGTGCGTAGGCCGCAGGCAGTTGCCAGGCCTGCTGCACGCCCGCCACCGAAGCAAAGCCGATGCCTGAGATCACGGCGCCGAGGACGATCCAGCGCCGCGGATGAACCTCCAGCTTCATCACCAGCGCCTGCGCCAGGATCAGGCCAACGCCGACCGCCGTCAGCGCGATGCCGGCCATGCGCGCACCGGCCGCCGCATCCAGTCCCAGCCGATCAATCGCGAAAAAGCCCACCGTCACCTGCGCGATGGTCACCGAGACCATGGCGGTGAACGCCGCCAGCTGCGGCAGGCGCAGGCGCGGGTCGAGGCACCTCATCGGCGCGCGGCGCTGGGCGGAAACGCCCATCACAGGCGGTGTGGCCGGCAGTCGCCAGGCCAGCAGCGCCAACGCCAGCAGTGGCAACAGTGCGGCTACATACAGCGCCAGCGACAGGTTCGTATAGGCCAGCCAACCCGCGGCAGCCGGGCCCAGCACCATGCCCAGTGCGTTGGCGCTGCCCAGGCGGGCGAGGAACTTCGCACGTTGCCCAGTCGGCGCCTTGTCGGCGATCAGCGCAGCTGCGGTAGGAGGCACCGCTGCGTAGAAAAGGCCGATCAGGCCGCGCGCAGCAACCAGCACCAGCACTGACACCAGCACCGGCGGCACTGCCTGCAGGGCCACGTCGATGAACACCGCCAGCGCGATGTAGACCACGGTGTAGGCACTCATCGCCAGCATCAGCACACGCTTGCGGCCGATGCGGTCGCTGAGCTTGCCCCAGGGGCGCGCGGCCAGCATCCACAACACGCCTGCGGCGGTGACTGACAGCCCGGCATGCCACTCGGACAAACCGAGCATGCGGACCACCGGGCCGATCACGGCGACGAAGGACATCATCGCCATGGTGCCGATCAGGGCAGCCAACACCAGCGCCGGCAAGCCGGGAACGACGGGACGTGCGTGCATGAAACACCAGCCGTAACAGGGAAGGATTGGCCGGACGCGCCTGCGCGCCCCACCCGGCACCGACCCTGCTAAGGGCCAGATGCCACCCTTAAATGATAACGGCTCGTATTTGCATTTGATACCCATTCTCTTGAATGGGCCCGCAACAGTGGGTTCAGCGCATTGCACGCAAGCCGAGCAGGCCACGGCGCTTGAACCACCACTCCAACGGCAGCGTCACCAGCGGCGGGATCGCTGCCAGCAGGGCCAGGGCACTGGCCCACCACGGCCAGCGCAGGCGCACCGCCGCAAACAGCGTCACCGCCACATAGACCAGGAAGGCCACGCCGTGCAGCGGCCCGAACAGCTTCACCAGCGCCACGTTGGCCATCGGGCCGTATTTCATCCACATGCCGATGAGCAGGCCGGCCCAGGTCACGGCCTCGATGAAGGCGACCGCGGCGAACAGGCGTCCGGTCGGGTGCATGGGGGAACGTTGGGTCACACGGGGCTCCGGCAGCGGGGTATCAAATGCGAATGATACGCAGATGCCTGCTGCATGTAGAGTCGAGCAGTGCTCGACTGCTTCTGCCTCGGCCACTGAAGGAAACACTCAGCAGTTCAGCGGGCGCAGCGGTGAGAGCGTGTCCACCAAGGTGTACACCTACCCGAGCATATGCGGCAGAACCTGCTCCCCGATCTCACGCAGCACCGCGTCCATCGGCCGCCCGTTGTCGACCAGATTGAACATCACGTGCGCCACGCCCTGCCCATGCACGCGCAGCAGATAGTCACGCAGGCCATCGCGGCCGACCTTCAGGCCCAGCGGCAGCGGCTCGGGGGGCGCCTGCGGATCCGCCTGCAGATCCAGCAGCATCGACTGCACGAATGGCTTGCCTGGTCCGCCGCGCTGCGCCAGCGCCTGCTGCCACAGGCCGATGCGCCCCTCCTGCGCGGCCTCCTCACGATGATAGGTGACCCAGCCTTCGGCCTCGCGCGCGATCCACTGCAGGCTCTGCCGTGCGGTACCCACCACCAGCATCGGAACGCGGGTTGCCGGCGCCGGAAGTACGTCGAAGCCACCGGTCGCCTGCAGTACGGCGGTCCGCTCATCGGTCTCCGGTGACAGCGCCGCGCGCAGCAACGTCCAGCGCTCACGGAAGGTCGCCGCCCTGCCCTCCAGATCCTCGCCGAACGCAGCGAATTCTTCCGGGCGATCACCCGAACCCAGCCCCAGCACGAACCGCCCGCCGCTGATCCGGTCCAGGCTCAACGCCGACTTCGCCACCTGCAGCGGCTGCCGCAATGGCAGCACGATGGCCGCGCTGCCGACCACGATGCGCTCGGTCGCAGCGGCCAGCATGCCCAGCCACAGGAACGGATCGTCCAGCGCACTTGCTGTCGCGTCCGGCCCCTGCGGCACCATCAGCGGCACATCGCGCGCCCATAGCGCGGCGAAACCAAGATCGTCGGCCAACCGCGCGATGCGCCGCGCCTCATGCGGATCGGCCAGCCCCTGCGACGCCACCGGCGTCATCAGGCCCAGGCTCAAGCCCTGCCGTGGAAACAACGCAGCGTGCGCGGGATTGAAATCACTCATGCCTGCAGCTTAGCGTGCAGGCACGGGGCAGCGAGGGCGCGCAGCCCGCCACGGGAAGAACACTGCATGCCGACGATCCGCCCTGCCCGCGTCGATGACCTGCCTGCGATCAGCGCGGTGTGCCTGGCCGCGTTCACTGCGGCGGTGGCGCCCTCGCTCAGCGCAGCCGGCATCGCCACGTTCGGCAATGTCGCCGCCGCCGATGCGTTCGGTGAACGCCTGGACGGCGACAACCATATCCTGGTGGCCGAGCAGGACGGCCGTATCGTCGGCGTGGTCGAGTTGAAGGAAGGTCGCCACCTGGCGATGCTGTTCGTTGATCCCGCCTGCCAGGGAAAGGGCATCGGCCATGCACTGTTCGAGGCGGTGCTGCCGCAGGTACGCGAGCCGGTCCTGACCGTACGCGCATCGCTCAATGCTGTGCCGACCTATCTGCGCTATGGCTTCGTGGTTGACGGTGAGGCCGGCGAGTTCAACGGCCTGGTCTACCAGCAGATGGTGCGGGCGGCCGCCTGAAGGCAGCGGGTGTCATGCCCAGCTGCCCAGCCGATATAAGCAAACTGAATCAGCGGCTTCCCTGCGCGTTCCTACAATGCCCTGTCACCCTGCCCTTCGAGATGCTGCCGATGCGCGTCGCGCTTTCCGTGTTGCTGCTGGCTTCGGCGCTGAGCGCCTGCACCCCGGCCCCGGTTTCCACCGCCAACTCCGCCGAGGCACCTGCGCCGGCCAAGGGAATCGCGTGGCGCCAGGGTGACGTCGATGATGCCTTCGCCGAAGCCGCCGACAGCGGCAAGCCGGTGCTGCTGTACTGGGGCGCGGTCTGGTGCCCGCCGTGCAACCAGCTCAAGGCCGGCCTGTTCAAGGACCCGGCCTTCATCGCCTTGACCGGCAAGTTCGTGCCGGTCTACCTGGATGGCGACGAGGAAGGTGCGCAGGCCTGGGGCGAACGCTTCGGGGTGCGCGGCTACCCGACCCTGATCGTGCTGGACCCACAGCGCAATGAACTTACCCGCGTGGCCGGTGGCAACGACGCCGCCGAACTGACCCGGGCATTGACCGTCGCGGCCGGGCGCCGCAGCGCCATCGCCGCCACCCTGGCGACGGCACTGGCCACGCCGGAAAAATTGGCCGCCGAAGACTGGCAGGTACTGGGCGACTACGGCTGGGAAGTCGACGCCAACCGTCTGGCTGGCGGGCGCAGGGGCCAGGATGTACTGCGCCAGCTGTCCAAGGCCGCACCCGACGCGGCGCTGCAACGCCGCTTCGCCCTGCTGGCCCTGGCCACCGCCGACACGCCCGCCAGCTCGCCTACCGAAGTACGCGAGCTGCTGCAGGCCGTGCTGGCGCAGCCGGCCGAAGTCCGCCGCAACCGTGAGTTGCTGGGCTATGCAGGCGCACAGTTGGTCCAGCAGGCCAGCGCCGGCCCAGCCACCCGCAACACGCTGGGGCAGCAGCTGCTGGTCGCGCTGGAGCGCGCAGATGCCGAGCGCGGCGACCGCGCCGACGACGCATTGTCGCGCGCACTGACGGAAGTATCGCTGGCCCGCCAGCAGCAGCCGAAGGGCGCACTGCCCGCGCCGCTGGTTGATCGGGTCAAGCAGCGCGTGGCCGCGGCCGACGCCACCGCCACTGATGCGCATGCACGCCAGGCCACGATCAGCAGCGCGGTCTACGCACTGCGCCAGGTCGGTGACGACGCCGGTGCCGAGGCGTTGTTGCTGGCGGAGCTGAAGCGCAGCGAGCAGCCCTACTACTACATGCCCGAGCTGGCCGAACTGGCCGAGCAGCGCGGCGACACTGCCGGTGCGCTGGAGTGGTTGAAGCGTGCCTACGACGGTGCGCAGGGCCCGGCCACCCGCGTGCAATGGGGCGTGCTGTACGTGGAAGGGTTGCTGAAGCTGGCGCCGAACGACGCGCCGCGCATCGAGCAGGCCACCGCCTCGCTGATCGCCGAACTGGAGGCGCAGCCGTCGGGCTACCACCAGCGCACCCGCCAGCGCTTCGAACGCCTGGCCGGGCGGTTGAAGACGTGGAGCGGGAAGCACCAGGGTGCCGAGACACTGGCGCGGCTGCAGCAGCGGATGCAGCAGGCGTGCGGGGATCAGGTGGATGGCGCGTGCAAGGATTGGTTGAGTTGAGGTAGTGAAAGGTAGTGCCGGCCGCTGGCCGGCAATCAGGGCGGGTCGGGTTGCCGGCCAGCGGCCGGCACTACCATGCCTCGATGTCCATCGCTTCTTCCCTTGACCTCAACCAATGTTGAGGTGCGATAACGATCTCCCCACGGCCAGCCCCTCTGGCCTTCCCCACGGAGATTGCTTCGATGTCGTACTCGCTTCCCCCGCTCCCCTACGCCTACGACGCCCTCGAGCCGCACTTCGATGCGCGCACGATGGAGATCCACCACAGCAAGCACCACCAGACCTACGTCAACAACCTCAATGCCGCCATCGAGCAGGCCGGCATCGCCGAGCAACCGGTCGAGGCGCTGATCGCCAACCTCGATGCCGTGCCCGAGGCGCAGCGTGGCGCGGTGCGCAACAACGGCGGTGGCCACGCCAACCACAGCCTGTTCTGGACCGTGCTCAGCCCCAGCGGTGGTGCACCCGATGATGAACTGGCCGCCGCCATCGACCGTGACCTTGGCGGCTTCGATGCGTTCAAGGATGCCTTCAGCAAGGCCGCGCAGACCCGCTTCGGCAGTGGCTGGGCCTGGCTGACCAGCGATCGCGATGGCCGCCTGCAGGTGGAAAGCAGCGCCAACCAGGACAGCCCGCTGATGGGTGCAGCCGTCGGCCTGTCCGGCAACACCCCGATCCTGGCACTGGATGTCTGGGAACACGCCTACTACCTGCACTACCAGAACCGTCGCCCGGACTACATTGGCGCGTTCTTCAACATCATCAACTGGGCCGAGGTCGGCCGGCGCTACCGCCAGGCCCGGGCCTCATGAGCGGCGAGACACTGCCCTACGCCGGGCCGTGGGCGGGGGTGTTCCCCGCCCCGGCCCCGGTGCCATCGGTCGAGATGCCGCCGCGTGCCCTGCGGCGGCTGCTCGGCCATTTCCCGACCGGCGTGGTCATCGTCTGCGCGCGCGATGCACAGGGCAAGCCGGTCGGCCTGACCATCAACTCGTTCGTACCGGTCTCACTGCAGCCCCCTTTGGTGCTGTGGAACCTGGCGTTGCACGCTCAGAGCCTGTCCACCTTCCAGCGTGCCACACGCTTTGCGCTCAGCGTGCTGGCGGCCGACCAGGAGGCACTGGCCCGGCGCTTTGCCGATCCGCAGGTGCGCAACCGCTTCGACGGCCTGGCATTGCTGGATGACGACGAGGACGCCCCACCGCGCATCGCCGGTGCGGTCGCCCATCTCACCTGTACCCGCCACGCGCAGTGGCCGGTAGGCGATCACCTGCTGCTGGCCGGCCGCATCATCGAAGTGCAGGAGAATGGCGGCGCGCCGCTGCTGTTCCATCGCGGCCGCTTCCAGCCCGGCCCGGCCGAACTGCTGGTGGAGGTGCGCGGATGAACATCGAAGCTCTGGAATGCATGCTTGCCGCAGGCAAGGACGGCGCGCTGCTGCGCTTCGGCCTGGGCAAGGGCTGGCTGGATGCCGGCAACCCGGTACGCGCGGCAACCCACCTGGGCCGCTGCGTGGTGCTTGATCCGCATTACTCGGCAGCCTGGAAGCTGCTGGGCAAAGCCTGGCTGGCCAGTGGCCAGCCACAGGCGGCCCGTGAGGCATGGCAGCGCGGCTTGAGCGTGGCCGGCAGCAAGGGCGACCAGCAGGCGCGCAAGGAAATGCAGGTGTTCCTGCGACGCCTGGACCGCGAGCAGGCCGCCCTGGCGAAGGCGGGCTGAGTCGATCAGCCCGCGTTGGCCGATGCCGGTGCGGACATGATGTCCGGCATCGGCAGGCGGCGCGGCTTGCTCGGGAATGCGTGGCGCAGGATGCGCCAGACCACCTGGCCGAACTGGCGCGGCAGCGAGCCGTTGTTGTAGTGCTGGCCGTAGCGGCGGCAGATGTCCTTCACTTCCTTGGCGATGGCCGCATAGCGGTTGGCCGGCAGATCCGGGTAGAAATGGTGCTCGATCTGGTGGCTGAGGTTGCCCGACAGCACGTTGATCAGGAAGCCGCCGCTGATGTTGGACGAACCGCGCAGCTGGCGCAGGTACCAGTGGCCGCGCGACTCATTGCGCAGGCACTCCTTGGGGAAGGTTTCCGATTCGGCGGTGAAGTGCCCGCAGAAGATGATCACGTAGGTCCAGATGTTGCGCAGGCCGTTGGCAACCAGGTTGCCCAGCATCACGGTGAGGAAGAACGGACCCGCCAGCAGCGGGAAGAACACGTAGTCCTTCAGCACCTGGCGGGCCATTTTCCGCGCCACCGGGCGGGTCTGCATCCACATCGCACGGCCGCTGATGCGGCCCTTCAGCCACCGGCCCAGGCGCAGGTCCTGCGCGGCCACGCCCCACTGGAACAGCAGTGCGAAGATCGGCGCGATGATCGGCTGCAGCAGGTAGAACGGCTTCCAGCGCTGTTCCGGGAAGATCCGCAGCAGGCCATAGCCGATGTCATCGTCCATGCCTCGCACGTTGGTGTAGGTGTGGTGGCGGAAATTGTGGGTCTTGCGCCAGTTGTCGGCGGTGGCAACGATGTCCCACTCGTAGGTGTTGCCATTGAGCTTGGGATCACCGGTCCAGTCGAACTGGCCGTGCATCACGTTGTGGCCCAGCTCCATGTTCTCCAGGATCTTCGACAGCGCCAGCAGCAGCGTGCCGGTGATCGCGGCCGGCCACAGCAGCGGCATCCAGAACAGCGGCGAAAATGCCGCCAGGAACAGCAGGCCACGGCCACCCACGCCGAACCAGCGCACGGCGGCGGCCACGCGGCGGATGTAGCGGGTATCGGACGCGCCGAGGCTGCCGATCACACGGTCGCGGATCGCGTCGAGTTCCTCACCGAAGGCATGCATCTCGGCAGTACTCAGGGCACGGTCGGTGGCGCGGGTCATGGCAGGCGTCCTCAGAGATCCAGGGTCAGGTCGGTGGTCGGTGCGCTCACGCAGATCCGTACCGGTTGTGCCGATTCGGACTGCAGGTCGCCGGTGCGCAGGTGGCGGGTGGCGCCACTGACGCGGTCACAGCTGCAGGTGTTGCAGATGCCCATGCGGCAGCCATGCTTGGGCTTGATGCCATGGGCTTCGAGGCTTTCCAGCAACGAGCGGCCGCGCGGCACGCTCAGCTGGCGGCCACTGCGGGCAAGGGTCAGCGACACTTCGCCTTCGCTGCTGGCGTCACGCAACGGCGCCGGCGGAGTGAATGCTTCCGCCTGGAAACCCGCAACCTGGTGCGCCAGGCGTTCGCGCGCAGCGGCAACGAATCCATCCGGGCCACAGGCCAGTACGTGGCGCTGCGCCAACGGGGTGTCATCGCCGGCCACCTGCAGATCGTGGGTATCGATGCGTGCGGCAGGCACATCACCTTCGCGGGTGGTCAGCAGGTGCACACGCAGGTTCGGCTGGCGCGCGGCCAGTGCCTGCAGCTCATCGCGGAACTGCAGCTGGGCGGCACTGCGCTCCCAGTAGAACAGGTCCACCGGCGCGGCCAGCGGGCGCTGGCAGGCTTCGCGCAGCAGGCTGCGCATCGGCGTGATGCCACTACCGGCCGCCAGCAGCAATACCGGAGCCGCGGCCGGCAGCTGGAATTCTCCGAACGCAGCCTCCAGGCGGAACAGCTCGCCCGGCTGCGCATGGTTGACCAGATGCTGGCTGACCCGGCCGCCCTCGACCGCCTTGACGGTGATCGCCAGTTCGCGCGGTCCCAGCGCAGTGGGGCTGTAGCTGCGCTGCCACAGGCGTCCTTCAATCTCCACGCCCAGGGTGACGTGCTGGCCCGCGCGCATGCCGGCCCAGTGCCGGTTGGTGCGCAGGACCAGGGTCGCCGCGCCCTCGCCGGCCGGCTCGCGCCGGACCAGGCGGGCCACCGGCTCACGCAGGGTCCACAGGGGATTGAGCTGGCCCGCCCAGAAATCGAACAGCGACGGCGAGACCCAGCGGTACGGAGAGAACAGGGATGGACGGACGACAGCGCTCATACGCGCACTATACGGGCGCACATACATCTGTGTATACATGTGTATATTGAACCGGATTGGGTATGATTCAGCCTCGCCCCACCGGAACCGCCATGGCCGCCGCCACCGTCTTGTCGACGCCTGAAGATGCCAACAGCCCGGCCCGCCGTACGGTGAGCCGCGAGGATCTGCTGGCCGCCGCCCTGAAACTGATCGGGCCGCACCGCAGCCTGTCCACGCTCAGCCTGCGCGAAGTGGCACGTGAGGCCGGCATCGCGCCGAACAGCTTCTACCGGCAGTTCCGCGACATGGACGAACTGGCCGTAGCGCTGATCGACGCGGCCGGCCGCTCGCTGCGCACCATCATCGGCGAGGCGCGCCAGCGTGCCACCTCCACCGCCACCAGCGTGGTGCGGGTCTCGGTGGAGACCTTCATGGAACAGCTGCGCGCCGACGACAAGCTGCTGCACGTGCTGTTGCGCGAAGGCGCGGTCGGCTCGGACGACTTCAAGCACGCAGTCGAACGCGAGCTGCATTATTTCGAGGAAGAGCTGCAGCACGACCTGGTGCGCCTGGCCGCACTGGATGGCGCCGTACTGCATGCCCCCGAACTGGTGGCCAAGGCCATCACCCGGCTGGTGTTCGCGATGGGTGCCACCGCCATGGACCTGCCTCCGGAGAAGGATCCGGAGCTGGTCGAACAGATCTCCACGATGATCCGCATGATCATCGTCGGCGCCCGCACGCCCGCCGCATTCCGCCGCGGCTGACGATCCGCTCCCGGGGCGGATCCCTTTCCAAAGGAAAGGGCTCTGACCCCGTCCCCACTGCCCCCACGACTATTCCATCCTCCGCCTATGACCAGCGGCAGGGTGGTCGCTGCCAGTTGTAATGTTATAACACCTGCATGATCTGACTCGACCGGCGCTCCACCCGAAATTGCTGCGGCTTCGTTATATAGCACTTGCTATATTCATAAGTCATTGCTTTCATATGCGTCAGCCAGGTCGCCCTCGCCGCCTTTCTTCCCACAAGGACGACGCCCTCATGCGCTCTATCCCCCACCGCTTCCGACGGTTGCCGCTGGCCGCCGCCATTGCACTGACCCTGCCGCTGCCTGCACTGGCCGACACTCCGAAACCGACCGAACTGGACCGTGTGCAGGTCAAGGTCAGCACCGCCACACGCAGCGAACGCCTGCTGTCGGACGTGCCGATCCGCACCGAAGTGCTGCGCAAGGAAGACATTGCGCTGCGCGCGGCCGCCGACTTCTCGCGCGCCGCCGAGTTGATCAACGGCCTGCGCGTGGAGAGCAACTGCCAGAACTGCAACACCAGCGAAGTACAGCTGCTGGGCCTGCCCGGCGCCTACAACCAGCTCCTGTTCGATGGCATTCCGCTGCTGTCCACGCTGGGCAGCGTGTACGGTCTGGAGCAGATCCCGGCCGGGTTCGTCGACCGCATCGAAGTGGTCAAGGGCGGCGGCTCGGCGCTTTACGGACCGGGCGCGGTTGCCGGTGTGATCAACCTGATTCCGCCGCTGCCGGCGCGCAGCGGTGGCCACGTGCAGGCCGGCGTGGATGTGCTGAAGGGTACGCCGCAGAAGAACGCCGACGTTCGACTGGACCTGGTCGCCAAGAACGCAGACGCCGGCCTGTCGGTGATTGCCCAGCGCAACTGGAACAGCGGCATCGACTACAACGGTGACGGCTACACCGAGATCACCCGCAAGAACCTCAAGGTCGGCGGGCTGCAGGCCTGGTACGCGCCCACGCCGGGCACGCGGCTGCGCCTGGACCTGCAGGTGACCGATGAAACCCGCCGCGGCGGCAACCGCCTGGACCAGCCAGAGTACCTGGCCAACATCGCCGAATCGCTGGATACGAAATACCGCCGCGGCAGCGTGTCGTGGGACCAGGAGATCACTGCCGACGTCGATTTCCGCCTGGCCTATGCCTTCGCCGACATCGACCGCGACAGCTTCTATGGTGGCCTGGGCGACGTGGTCACCGATCCCTCGGCGCCCGGCTATGACCCGTTGCAGCTGGACCGCAACGTGGCCGGCAGCGCGGCCTCGCGTTCGTGGCGCCAGTACGGCCGCACCCACAACCCGCTGCACTACATCGACAGCCAGTTGAACTGGCGCCGCGGCGCGCATGCGCTGGCCTTCGGTGTGCAGTACAAGCACGAGGCGCTGCGCGACGACAACCGCACCGGTGACGGGCAGCGTCTCGCGGTGCTGGAGGATGCGACCTTCCACAACCTGGGCGCCTTCATCCAGGACGAGTGGAGCCTGCGCGACAACGTCGACCTGGTACTGGGCGCACGCGTGGACAAGAGCTCGGAGCTGGACAGCGCGGTGTTCTCGCCGCGCATCGCGCTGGCCTGGCAGGCCACTCCGAACCTGAAATGGCGGGCGGGCGTCGCCACCGGTTTCCGTGCACCGGAGATTTTCGTCGAGGACGTACATGTCGATACCCTCGGTGGCGAGCAGGTGCGCGTGCGCAACACCGATGGCCTGAAAGAGGAACGCGCGTTGACCACCCTGTTCGGCTTCGACTGGCGTTCGGACCCGGCCAATCCGGTGTGGAGCTGGGATGCCACCGCCTCCCATGCACGCATCCGCGACACCTTCGCGCTGGGCGAGATCCAGCGCGGCGATGACGGCCAGCTGAGCCAGCTGCGCTACAACGCCTCCGGCTCGAACGTGCTGGGTGCGGAAACCAACCTCGGCTGGCAGCCGTCGCCGCAATGGCGCCTGACCGCCGGTGCCTCGTGGTACCGCTCGCGCTTCCGCGAACCGCAGCGCATCTTCGACGACACTGGCGACGGTGGCGATACCATCATCGAAAGCCGCGACTACCTGAAGACACCACGCTGGACCGGCCTGGCGCAGCTCAGCTGGATGCCTGCCGAACCGTGGGAAACCTTCGTCGCGCTGCGCCATACCGGGCCGATGTCGGTGCTGAACAACCGGCTGGGCGAGCTGCACCGCACGCGGTCATTCCTGGTCACCGACCTCGGAGCGCGCTGGCACCGCCATCTGGGCACGCAGGCGCAGCAGGAAGTGTCGGTGGCCGCGGGCGTCAAGAACGTGTTCGATCAGCGCCAGAAAGATCTGGAAGTGGGCGCGCTGCGTGACAGCGACTATGTCTACGGGCCGCGCTTTGCACGTTCGTGGTACGTCAACCTGCGCTATGCGTTCTGAAGCTCTGCGAGCGTTGTTGCTGGCCTGTGCCGTGCTGCTGGCCGCACCGGCGATGGCTGCGGACCTGCACGCGCAGGTTTCGGCCTCGCTGATGCGGCCGGAGCAGCGATCGCTACGGCCGATGCAGTGGTCGTCGCCGCCGAAACTGGTGGCGCTGTACTTCGGCGCCGACTGGTGTGCACCGTGCCATGCCTTCGTACCCACGCTGCGCAGCGTGCGTGATGCCCTGCGCCAAGCCGGCGCCGATACCGAAGTGGTGTACGTCAGCCAGGATGAGAGCGAGAGCGCGCTTCGCCGCTACATGCACGCGCAGGACATGCCGTGGCCGGTGCTGGACCCGCGCCGCGCCGCGCGCATGCCGGCACTGCAGGCATTGGCCGGATTGGCACCACCGAACCTGGTGCTGATCGATGCGGATGGGAAGGTGCTGGCCAACGGATGGCAGGGCCGGCGCTATGAAGGCCTGCAGCCGGTGTTGAAGGAATGGACGAGACGCGCGTGCGCGCAGCAGCAGGCGCGCTGCCCGCCTGGATTGTAGATCCACGCCATGCGTGGATGCTCCCTGTCATCGCGCGAACAGCAGCCGAGCATGGCTCGGCTCTACAGGAAACGTGGCTCAGCCGCCCTCGGCCCTGCGCACGAATGCCTCGAACAGAGCCAGTGTCTGTTCGCTGACATGGTGCTCGATGCCCTCCGCATCGCGCCGCGCGGTATCTGCGTCCACCCCCAGCGCCAGCAGGAAACGCTCCACGGTCTGGTGGCGTTGGCGGCTGGCATGGGCCAGCGCCTCACCTTCCGGGGTCAGGAACACGCCACGGTACGGCCGCTGCACCACCCAACCATCACGGGCCAGGCGCCGCAGCATCTTCGCCACCGTAGGCTGGGCCACGCCCAGACGCGTCGCGATGTCGACCTGGCGGGCCTCGCCGCCGTCGGCCAGCAGGTCCGAGATCAGCTCGACATAGTCCTCCACCAGCTCCATCCGGTGCGCCTCGCGCACTTGCCGGAAGCTCTCGACCTGGCGCTCGGCCTCGATCAAGGGGGTGCTCTTCAGCGATGTCGAATCGTCGGTCTTGCCCACGCCTGCGCCTGTCCTTCCGGGGTGATCCGGTGTTGAACCTGAATTCTGGACCAGTAAAGCGATAAAGACGATTGTTTCACATTGCTAATGACTATAGCAGGAGCTATATTCGGGCCATGAACACCCTGGCGCCCCGCGACCCTTCGGCCTCCACTCCGGCCAGCCTGGGCGCGCTCAACGCCTCGGTGGCGGTACCCGACAAGGGTCACTGGTGGTTCCGCCTGCTGGCCTTCCTCGGCCCGGGCTACATGATCTCGGTTGGCTACATGGACCCGGGCAACTGGGCCACCGACCTGGCCGGTGGTTCGCGCTTCGGCTACCTGCTGCTGTCGGTCATCCTCATTTCCAACCTGATGGCGGTGATCCTGCAGGCGCTGTCGGCACGGCTCGGCATCGCCACCGGCATGGACCTCGCGCAGGCCTGCCGCGCCCGCTACCCGAAGCCGGTGAACCTGGCACTTTGGGCGCTGTGCGAGGCGGCGATCATCGCCTGCGACCTGGCCGAGGTGATCGGCACCGCGATCGCACTGAAACTGCTGTTCGACCTGCCACTGCTCTGGGGTGCGGTGATCACTGCGCTGGATACGCTGCTGGTTCTGCTGCTGATGAACCGCGGCTTCCGTGCGCTCGAAGCCTTCGTGATCGCGCTGCTGATGGTGATCTTCGCCTGCTTCGTGGTGCAGATCGCGATGGCTGCCCCGCCAGTGATGGCGGTGCTGGGCGGATTCATTCCGCGCGCACAGGTGGTGACCGATCCGAACGCGCTGTACATTGCGATCGGCATCATCGGTGCCACGGTGATGCCGCATAACCTGTACCTGCATTCGTCCATCGTGCAGACCCGCGCCTACCCGCGCACGGATGAAGGCCGCCGCAGCGCGCTGCGCTGGGCGGTCACCGACAGCACCCTCGCGTTGACACTCGCATTGTTCATCAACGCCAGCATCCTGATCCTGGCGGCGGCGGTGTTCCATGCCAATGGCCGATTCGACGTGGAAGACATCGAGCAGGCCCACCAGCTGCTGGCGCCGATGCTGGGCGTGGGTGCGGCGGCGACCTTGTTCGCGGTGGCGCTGCTGGCGTCAGGCCTGAATTCGACAGTCACCGCGACGCTGGCCGGCCAGATCGTGATGGAAGGCTTCCTGCACCTGCGAATGCCGCCATGGCTGCGACGGCTGATCACACGTGCGCTGGCGATCATTCCGGTGGTGGTGGTGATCCTGCTGTTCGGCGACCAGGGCGCGGTGAAGCTGCTGGTGCTGAGCCAGGTGGTGCTGTCGATGCAGCTGCCATTCGCGATCATCCCGCTGGTACGGATCGTGACCGACAAGGTGACGATGGGCGCGCTGGTGGCCCCGCGCTGGCTGGGCGCGATCGCCTGGGTGATCGCGCTGGTGATTGTGGTGCTGAATGTGAAGCTGCTGGTGGATACCTTCAGCGGAGCCTGACGCCAAACCACGGACCCTGCCCCGGTAGATCCACGCCATGCGTGGATACCTTGTAGAGTCGAGCCATGCTCGACTCATCGCTCACCGCGCGAACGGCAGCCGAGCATGGGCTCGGCTCTACAAATGCAACGCGATCGCGGCTTCGATCTGCTGCGGCGACTGGAACCCGGCCAGGCGCGTGCGTTCGTCGCCGTCACGGAACAGGGACAGCGTCGGCGTCTGCCGCAGCCCCAGCTCCCTGAAGAACGCCTCACCCAGCACCTCCAGCTGCACGCGCAGCAACGTGGTGCCCTGCCCCGCGACGCTGTTGGCCACCCGGTGCAGCGACATCTCCAGCATCCGGCATCCCGGGCATTGGTCCTTGTGGAAATCCACCAGCACCCGCGGGTGCTCGGCCAGCAGCTGCTGGAACTGCTCAGGCGTGGTGGCGTCGATGATCTGCATCGTGGTTGCTCCAGTAGTGGGCCAGGATCGCATCGGTCCAGGCGTCGATGGCTGCGGCGTGACGCTCGCCATGCGGCATCTGCTCGATCTCGAGCGGCGGATAGTCGCTGCGGAAATAGCGGATCAGCCGGTGCACGGCGCCGCAGTAGTACGCCTGCCCCCACTGCGTTTCGCCGGTACCGAACACCGCCAGCTGGCGTGGCTGCTGACCGCGCTCGGCAATGCCGGCCACCCACGCCTTCATCTCCGCTGGCGTGCGCCCGGCGTTATCGGTCCAGCAGCCCAGCAGCACCAGGTCGGCCTCATCGGCCGCCAGCGGCGGTGCCTGGCGCAGGTCGTCGGCCTCCTGCCAGTGCACCGCATGACCGGCAACGCGGCAGCGCTCGGCAATCTGCCGGCCGAGTTCGCGGGTGTTGCCGCTCAAGGAGGCGACCACCATCAGGATGCTCAGCGCGGCGCCGGGCTCAGAGATCGTCGAAGCCGTTGTCGACGTTGGTCTTCTTGTAACTTGCATTGCGCATCTCGAAGAAGTCGGTCTTGGTCTCGGTGAAGTTGTCGGCGTAGGCCTTGATCCACGGCATCACGTTGTCGGTGGTGTCGCTGTACAGGCGCTCGATCCCGAGCATGCCGGCCATCTTGTTGGCGCGGTACTTCACGTAGCGCACCATCTCGTCCACGTCGATGCCATCGATGCCATCCAGCACCTCCGACGACCACTGCGTCTCAAGCTCGATGGCATGTTCGAATGACTGGTGCACATAGGCGGTCAACTCATTGGTCTGCAGCTCGTGGTTTTCACCGATGATGGCGCGGATCAGCTCGCTGATGAACTTGGTATGGGCCAGCTCGTCGCGATTGATGAAGCTGATGATCTTGCCGGTGCCGTTCATGCGGTTCTGCCGCACCATGTTGTAGAAGTAGGCGAAACCGGAATAGAAGTTGATGCCCTCCAGGATCGAGGACTGGATCAACGACTTGAGCAGGGTCTCGGCGGTCTTCTCGCGCATGAAATCGTCATACGCGCCCATGATCGGGGCATTGCGCTTGATGATGGTCGGGTGGGTGCGGGCGATCTCGAAGATCCGGTTCTGGTTCGGCAGGTCGGTGATCGAGGCCAGCACGTAGCTGTAGCTCTCGTTGTGGATCACTTCCTGCTGGCCGATGATCGCCGCGTTGGCGTGCGCGGCCGGATCGGTGATGTACTCGGCCACGTTGTAGATGAAGCGCGTCTGCGGCGAATCGAGCGTGGCCAGCAGGCCGATGATCGAGTCGTAGGCGTTCTTTTCGCGCCCTGACAGCTCGCCGTACTGGCGCGCATCCATCTTCATGTCCACTTCGTCGGGAATCCAGAAGTTGGTCGACAGCTCCTTGTAGGCCCGATAGAACGACGGGTACGGGATATCGTTCCAGTTGAGGATGCCGCTGGTCTGGCCGTTGATGATGCCGGTGCTGCGGTTGGGATGGCGTGGTTCGAGTATCTTGATGCGATCGAGGGGGGTTGCCATGGTTTATGCCTTCGTTCTCTTTCCTTCGTGTTGCCGGCCAGCGGCCGGCACTACCGTGGGCCGCCGGTGGTCAGCTTGAACACCACTCGCATTCGCTGATGTCGATGTCGTTGGAGCGCACGTAGTAGGTGGTCTTCAGGCCTTCGCGCCAGGCGCTCAGGTGCAACTCCAGCAGCGTGCTGGCGCGGATGGTGCTGGGCACGTACAGGTTGAAGCTGATCGACTGGTCGACATGGCGCTGGCGGCGCGCGTTCTGGCGCACGCTGGCGAACTGGTCGACCTTGTAGGCACCCTTCTCGTAGTACGGCCAGGTCTCCAGCGACAGACCCGGCGCCGCCACCGGCCGCCGGAAGTCCTTCTTTTCCTCGTAGTAGAACGCGCTGTAGATCGGGTCGATGGAGGCCGTGGAGCCTGCAATCTGCGCGGTGCTCATGTTCGGCGCAACTGCAAGCAGCCAACCGTTGCGCAGGCCATGTCTGGCGACTTCGCGGGCCAGGCTGTCCCAGGCCGCGCCGCTGTAGCCGCGGTCACGGAAGTAGCGTCCGTTGTGCCAATCGCTGCCGGCGAACATGGGGTAGCTGCCCTTCTCCCGCGCCAGTTGCGCGCTGGCCTGGATGGTCAGGAAGTTGATGCGTTCGTAGAGACGGTCGGCCAATGCTTCGGCATCCGGAGATTCCCACTGGATCGCCTGCTGCGCCAGCAGGTGGTGCCAACCGAACGTGCCCAGGCCGATGGCACGGTACTTGTGGTTGGTGATCGTGGCCTGCGGCACCGGCAACGCGTTGAGGTCGATCACGTTGTCGAGCATGCGCACCTGGATCGGGATCAGGCGCTCCAGCACATCGGTGGCCAGCAGGTCATCAGGTGCACTGATCGCCCGGCCGAGGTTGATCGAGGACAGGTTGCAGACCACGAAGTCACCGGCACGGCGCGTGGTGACGATCTGGTCGCCGCTGACGATCTCCTGGATCATCCGCGTCGGGCTCATGTTCTGCAGGATCTCGGTGCACAGGTTGCTGGAATAGATCATGCCCGCGTGCTTGTTCGGGTTCCTGCGATTGACCTCGTCGCGGTAGAACAGGAACGGGTTGCCGGTTTCCAGCTGGCTGAGCATGATCCGCTTGAACAGATCGATGGCCTTCACCGTGCGGCGGCTGATGCGCTCATCGGCCACCAGCTCGGCATAGCGGTCGCGGAAGCTGCCCGAACCGCGCTTCTCATCGTAGAAGTCCTGCAGGTACCAGCCCTTGGCCTGCTTCACCTCGTGCGGGTCGAACAGGTACCAGTCGGCGCGGCGTTCGACCGCTTCCATGAACAGGTCGGGCACGCACACCGAGGTGAACACATCGTGCGCGCGCAGGCGCTGGTCACCGTTGTTGAGGCGCAGGTCCATGAAGGCTTCGATGTCGCGGTGCCAGATGTCCAGGTACACCGCCACCGCGCCCTTGCGCTGGCCAAGCTGATCAACCGACACCGCCGTGTTGTTGAGCTGCTTGATCCACGGCACCACGCCGCCGGAGGAATTGGCCACGCCGCGGATCGGCGCGCCGCTGCTGCGCACGTAGCCCAGGTAGGCGCCAACACCGCCGCCGTGCTTGGACACGCGCGCGATATCGGTGTTGGAGTCATAGATGCCCTGCAGGCTGTCGTCCACCGTGTCGATGAAGCAGCTGGACAGCTGGCCGCCCACCTTGCCGGCGTTGGCCAGGGTCGGCGTAGCCACCGTCATGTACAGGTTGGACAGCGCCCAGTACGCCTCGCCGACCAGCTGCATGCGGCGTTCGCGCGGCTTTTCCTCCTGCATCAGGTACAGCGCAATGGTCAGCCAGCGCTCCTGCGGCAGCTCATAGACCTCGCGGCTGCGGTCGCTGGCCAGATAGCGCGTGGCCAGCAGGTACAGGCCGTTGTAGGCGAACAGGCGGTCGCGTTCCGGATCGATCATCTCACCGGCCTGCTGCAGCTCTTCCTTAGAATAGCAGCGCAGGATGTCGTTGCTGTAGATGCCACGATCGGCGAGGCTTTCCTGCAGGCCCACGTAGGAGCCGTACTTCAGGCTGACATCGTAGAAGCGGTTGCGGCTGGCACGCTTGTACAGGCGACGCAGGTAGATGCGCGCGGCGAACTGTTCCCACTCGGGCGCGACCAGGTCCACCCGCGATTCCGCCTCGCGGATCAGCAGATCGACCAGGTCATCGGCGCTGATGCTGGGCTTGCGCTCGACCATTGCCTGCACCACGCGGCGGTAGTCGCTCACATCCAGCTGCGGGAACTCGGCATGCACGGCATCGATGCTGCGCTGCAGCCGCTCAGCGTCGAACGGCAGGCGGCGGTTGCCGGCCTCCTTGGTGATCCAGGTCGGCACGCGCTCGCCACCAGCGCGCAAAGCGTCGGCGGCGCCGGCCAGATCGGCCGCGCGGAAGGTACTGTCGGTCATGGTGGTGAAACTCCAGGCTCGCACGCGCTTTGGCGGTCGATGCCATGGCGGCCCTGGACGCGATACCGGCGCACGGGGCAAACGGGTGGATTGCCAGGGTGCGGGAACGGAGGTCGTCGGCATCTGCCTGCGCCTGCGGCCGGTATCCGGGCCGTGGGGGCGACCTGCGTCCGCACGGTGGCGGCCGCGTCGACACGGCAAGCCTTCAGGGGCGGGCCGTGGGACGTTTGCTGCATGTCCGGCGGCGGCGGCTGACCGGGAGTGACGGCCACAACATAGTGGGGATGACTTGAACCGTCAACACAAGATGCGGTAATCACGACATGCCGCGACGATCAGTCGCAGGATGCCGTGTTGCAGCAGCGACGCCTTGTCGACATGCCCTGCGTCCCCAGTTCGGTACAACATCCACTTTCCCCGGAACACCGTCCATGCGCGCTGCCCAGTACTCCTCCTTCGGCAACCCGGCCGACGTCCTCGCCATTGCCGATGCCGCCCTGCCCGAGCCCGGTCCCGGCGAGGTGCGCATCCGCACCGTGCTGGCCTCGATCCACAACCACGACCTGCTGACCGTGCGTGGCCTCTACGGGTACAAGCCGACACTGCCTGCGATCGGTGGCAGTGAAGCACTGGGCGTGGTCGATGCACTCGGCGATGGCGTGGACGGCCTGCAGATCGGTCAGCGGGTTGCCGCCGCCTCGGTGCACGGTACCTGGGCCGAAGCGTTCATTGCACCGGCACGCATGGTGATTCCGATGCCGGAGGCGATCCCGGACGAGATGGCCGCACAGCTGATCGCCATGCCGCTGAGCGCTCTGATGCTGCTGGAGTTCCTGCACGTCGAAGCAGGCCAGTGGATCGTGCAGAACACCGCCAACGGCGCGGTCGGCAAGTCGCTGGCGATGCTGGCAAAGGCGCGTGGCGTGCATGTGGCCAACCTGGTGCGCAACGCCGCTGCCGTGGCGCAGTTGCAGGCGCTGGGCATCGATCATGTGTTCGACACCTCGTTGGACGGGTGGAAGGATCGCGTTCGTGAAGCGACCGGCGAAGCACAGGCGGCGGCCGCCGTGGATTCCATCGGCGGCGACGCCAGCGGTGACCTGGTCGACCTGCTCGGCCACAACGGCACGCTGGTGTCGTTCGGGGTGATGAGCGGCGAACCGATGCGCGTCCCGGCCGGCGGCCTGATCTACAAGGAAGCCACGGTGAAGGGCTTCTGGGGCAGCAAGGTCAGCCAGGCGATGGCGGTGGAGGACAAGCGCCGGCTGGTGGGCGAGCTGCTGAAGCGTGCTGCTGGCGGCGAGCTGACGCTGCCGGTGGAGCAGATCTTCGCGCTGGACGACATCGCCCAGGCAGCGAAGGTCGCAGGAGGCTCGGGCCGCAACGGCAAGGTGCTGCTGCGGCCGTGATGGGCTGGCATTGCCTTCTGTAGAGCCGAGCCATGCTCGGCTGCTTTCCGGTCAGTGTGCGCAGCCGAACGTAGGCTCGGCTCTACAGGAGCGTGCGGACCAAATGCTCCGCACTCCTCGCTCCGTTCATTAAGAACCTGTGCTGTATAACTGAATGCGCTTTCGTCATTGGAAGGCGCATGTACCTGCGTGCGGTACTGACGGCTCCTCCCCGTTTGGCGTTGTCGCTTCCATGTACCGCACCACCCTGAACCTGCTAGCCGGCGCCATTGCGCTGAGCCTCACCGCCGGCGCTGCCGGCGCCGCTGAATCGGCCGATACCGGCAAGGACAGCACCACTCTCGGCACCGTGCTGGTGACCGGCTCCAACATCAAGCGCAGTGATACCGCCGGGCCGAACCCGGTGCAGATCGTCAGCCGCGAACAGATCGAGCAGACCGGCCGCTCCACCCTTACCGACGTGCTGCGCAACCTGTCGGCCAATGCCGGCAACAGTTTCGATGAGCAGTACACCGGCAGCTTCGCCGCCGGCTCTGCCTCGATCGGCCTGCGTGGCCTGTCACCGAAGAACACGCTGGTGCTGGTCAACGGCTACCGCGTGTCCAACTTCGGCTTCGCACTCAATACCCAGGACACGTTCGTCGACCTCAACGCGTTGCCGATCAGCGCCGTCGAGCGCATCGAAGTGCTCAAGGACGGCGCCTCGGCGGTGTACGGTTCCGATGCCATCGCCGGCGTCATCAACATCATCCTGCGCAAGAACTTCCAGGGCGTGGAAGTGGGTGGCGGCTTCGGTGCCGCCACCGAGGGTGGCCTGAACGAACGCAAGGCCAACCTGTTGGCCGGCTTCGGCGACCTGGAGCAGCAGGGCTGGAACGTGCTGTTCGGCTTGGACCTGCTCAAGCGTGATCGCCTCGACGCCGACCAGCGCGCCTATACCCGCAGCGGCGATTTCCGCGACAAGCCCGGCGGACGCCTGGCCGGCTGGCCCACCGCCGGTGGCAACTGGCTGAGCAACCCACGCGCACCTCAGCCGTTCGCCAACTGCCCCGACGGCAGCCAGCTGCGCCCGTACAGCGACTTCGGCAGTACCCTGCCCGGCCAGGCCTGCGCCTTCAATGCGCAGCCGTTCAAGACCCTGCAGCCCGGCGCCGAGCGCCTGCAGGCCTCGCTGAGCGCGACTTACCGCTTCAATGACAGCGTCGAGGCCTTCGCCGATGTGCTGTACAGCCACAACAAGGCCGACCAGATCTTCAGCGCGCCGCTGACCGTTGGCCCCGGCCTGCGCGCGTACAACCCGGCCACCGGCACGCTGATCGACGTGCCGGCGGTGCTGCCGGTCGGCCACCCGAACAATCCGGGCAGCACGCCGCTGCCGTTCGAGTACACCTTCTTCGACCTCGGCCCGCGCCTGAAGGACAACACCCAGGTGTTCTACCGTGCACTGGCCGGCGTGCGCGGCAGCGGTGAACGCTGGGACTGGGAAGTCTCGGCGCTGACCTCGCAGAGTGCGCAGCGCGAGTACGTCGACAATTTCGTCAACCGCTACGCGTTCGAACAGATCCTGCGCGATGGCAGCTACAACTTCCTCAACCCGTCCAGCACGCCGGGGGCACTGGATGCACTGCGCCTGCAGACCAAGCGTCCGGGCTGGTACAAGCTGCATTCGTTGAACCTGAAGGCCTCGACCTCGCTGTGGGAGCTGCCGGCCGGTGCGATCAGCTTCGCCTGGGGTGCAGAGTTCCGCAAGGAATCACTGGACGCGCGCACCAGTGCACAGGTGCTGTCGGGCACCGAACTGCGCCCGGCCATCAACGTGGTGAACGGCGAGCGCCAGGTCAGCGCCGCCTACGCCGAACTGAGCGTGCCGCTGCATCGCACGCTGGAACTGCAGGTTGCGGGCCGCGGCGACCACTACGACGACTTCGGCAAGGCGTTCTCACCGAAGGTGGCGCTGCGCTGGCAACCGCTGGACAGCCTGCTGCTGCGCGGCTCGTTCTCCCGCGGCTTCCGTGCACCGTCGCTGCCGGAAATCGCACCCGGCCAGACCGTCAGCTATGGTTCGGTGATCGATCCGCTGGATCCGCTGCAGCCCGGCGGCAGCCGTGGCATCACCAACATCCGCACCGGCAACCCGGACCTGAAGGCCGAACGTTCGCGCAACTTCAACCTGGGTGCGGTGTGGTCGCCGGATGGCGATACCAGCATCGGCCTGGACTGGTACCGCATCGAGCAGGACAACCTGGTCAAGCCGGACAGCGCGCAGTTCATCGTCGACAACCCGACCCTGTTCCCGGGCCGCGTGCAACGTGATGCGCAGGGACGCATCCAGTTCATCACCAACCAGTACGCCAACCAGGGCGAGTTGACCACCTCGGGGCTGGACCTGGACGCCAGCCGTACCTTCCGTACCGACGGCTGGGGCACCTTCACCGTGGCCGGCAGCTGGACCCACCTGCTCAGCTTCAAGCAACCGCTGGTGGCCGGCCAAGCACCGTATGACGGCGCCGGCAACAACCGCCACGGCGCGCTGCCTCGCACCCGCGGCACCACCTCATTGAACTGGGCGGTGGGCGACTGGAGCAGCACGCTGAGCCTGCAGTACGTAAGCGGCTACGACCAGCGCGTGGCGACGGCGACCAGCAACCCGGGGCTGCGTGACCGCGTCAAGCCCTATCACCAGCTGGACCTGTATGTGGCGTACGAAGGGATTCCCAACACCACGCTGTCGCTGTCGGCGCTGAACCTGACCGACAAGGACCCGCCGTTCGACCCGGCTGGCGGTTCCAACGGTTTCGACATCAGCCAGTACAACCTGCGCGGGCAGTTCGTCTCGCTGGGTGCGCGCTACCGGTTCTGATTGCCACTGTAGAGCCGAGCCATGCTCGGCTGCTCTTCGGCACCACGCAGCCGAGCATGGCTCGGCTCTACAGGTCGGTGCGGTCCCGCGGTCCGCACCCACCGCATCAACGGCTCAGGTGCAGGAACTGCAGGTGCCGTTCGTACTGGCTGATGATGTCGTTGATGATCTGCTTGCGGCTGTAGCCCACCAGATCGTAATCCTGGCTGCCTTCGAACAGATGTACCTCAGCGCGGTAGTAGCGCTGATTGCGCAGCTGCTGGGCGGCGAACGACGGGGTCAGGTAGCCGCTGAGGATCACCCGGTACAGGAAGTCCTGCTGCTCGCCGTGGTTCACCGTCAGCTCCATGTCGCCGGCCTCGAAGCGGGTGGATACATCCCAACCCTGCCCGCGCAGCTGCTCGGCCACCGCCTCCATCGCCGGCTTCACCGTGTCATCCATGAAGCGGTAGACCTGGTCGCGTACCGGGAAGTGCATGGCCTGGCTCAGGCGCTGGCGCCAGCCCTGATGATGGCGATCGTCTCCGATCAAGGGCGATGGCCGGTATTGCAGCGCGCGCTTGCGGTGCGACTCGTCACTGAACGCGCGGGTCAGGCCCCACATCATCAGCAACAGGATCGCCGAGAACGGCAGCGATGCCAGCACCACCGCCGATTTCAATGCATCGATGCTGCCGGCCAGCAACAACCCGGCGGTCAGCACCGCGATCACCGTGCCCCAGAACACGCGCAGCCAGCGCGGACCATCGTCTTCGGGTGATCCACCATGCGACGACAGCGTGGACAACACCACCGCCCCTGAATCAGCGGAGGTCACGAAGAAGATGAAGCTCACCAGCACCGTCACCGCGATCACCGTGCGGCTCCACGGGTAGCCGTCCAGCAGCGCGTACAGCACCGTCGGTGGATCATCCACCGCCAGCTGCGCCAGTTGCTGCTGGCCGTGGTGGAGCACCTGGTCCAGCGCGCTGTTGCCGAAGATCGACAGCCAGGCCAGGGTGAAGCCGAGCGGGATCAGCAGCACCCCGAATACGAATTCGCGGATGGTGCGGCCGCGTGAGATGCGCGCGATGAACAGGCCGACGAACGGTGCCCAGCCGATCCACCAGGCCCAGTAGAACACCGTCCAGCCGCCCAGCCATTCCGGTCGGCCGCCATAGGCGTACACATCGAAACTCTTGCCGACCACGCTGCCCAGGTAGTCGCCCAGGTTCTGCATCAGCGTGCTGAACAGGTACTGCGTCGGCCCGGCGAACAGCATGAACAGCACCAGCGCGATCGCCAGCAGCATGTTGATGTTGGCCATCCAGCGCACGCCCTTCTCGACGCCGGACACGGCCACGGCCACCGCCGCGCCCATCATGCTGACCACCAGGATGATCTGCACCAGGTTGGAGTGCGGAATGTCGAACAGATGCGACAGACCGGCATTGAGGTGCAGCACGCCGAAGCCCATGTCGGCACCGATGCCGAATACGGTGGCGACGATGCCCAGCGCGTCCACGGTGTATCCGATCGGGCCGTTGATGCGCTTGCCGATCAGCGGGTACAGCGCCGAGCGCAGGGCCAGTGGCAGGTTGTGGCGATAGGCGAAGTAGGCCATCGCCATCGCCGCCAGCGCGAACACGCCCCAGCCGTGCAGGCCCCAGTGCAGGAACAGCAGCTGCATGGCCTGGCGCGCGCCAGCCTCGCCTGCGGCCGGATCGCCCTGCGGCGGCTGCAGGTAGTGGGTCAGCGGTTCGGACACGCAGAAGAAGAACAGGGTGATGCTGATGCCGGCGGCGAACAGCATGCCGGCCCACGAGAGGTAACTGAACTCCGGCTCGTCATGGTCGGCACCCAGCTTGATGCCACCGTACTTGGACAGCGCCACGCCCACCACGAACACCAGGTACAGGGTCATGGCCAGCAGGTAGTACCAGCCGACGTTGAGGGCGGCCCAATCCTGTGCCTTGAGCAGAAGGCGGCCCGCGCCGAGCGGGAACAGGCTGACGAACAGCGCGAACGCCACGACAATGATCGCCGCGAAGGCGAACACAGGCCGAAGGGTGCGCACCGGGGATTGTTGCGGCTCCAGTACTTCCATGGGGCGGCGTTCTCCGGTAGATCAAAGGGTTAGCCGACCGATTCTGGCTGAACCGCGCAGTGGACAGAGCATGAAGTTGCGGCCTGCGGTCGCAGGCCCGTCCGCTCATTCCGTGGTATCACGCGCGCGCCGGAGTGCCACCTTGCCCGCGCGGGCTGCGGCGCGGCCACGCACATCCTGTCCGATCACGACATTACGTGCACCGCACACAGCTTGTTGCCATCCGGGTCACGCAGATAGGCCAGGAACACCTGGCGACCGGACATGTTGCGGACGCCGGGCGGATCTTCGATGGCGGTGCCACCGTGAGCCACTCCAGCCTCCTGCCAGGCACGCACGGCCTCTGCACTGCCCAGACTGAAACCGATGGTGCCACCGTTGGCATGGCACGCTGGCTGCCCATCGATCGGCGCGGTTACACCGAACATCCGCCCATCCTTGAAGTACAGCAGCCGTCCCTTCTCGTCGAATACGCCCGCCCGCGCGTCCATCGCGGCGAACAGGGCGTCGTAGAAGCGACGTGCGGCATTCATGTCGTTCGTTCCTACGGTGATGTGGCTGAACATGCGGGCACTCCATGTGGAAAACCGCAGTGTCGATGAGCATGGGCGACTTCGCAAATCGCTGCATCATCGCCGCCCCGCTCGCGACCGGACGTGCTGCTACTTGGCGGTGCTGAGCAGCAGTACCGCCGCCGTGACCAGGGCGATGCCAATCCAGCCGATCGGCCGCAGGCGGTTACCGAACAACAGGCGGCCGCAGCTGGCGGTGCCGATCACGCCGATCGCCCCCCACATCGCATAGGCCGTGGCCAGATCCATGTAGCGTACGGCCTGGCCCAGCAGGGCGAAGGCGATCCAGACCAGGACGATCGCACCGACGCCCCAGCGCCAACGACGGAAACCTTCCGACTTGGCCACCATCATGTTGGCGGCGACGTCGATCAACGCCGAGCAGATCACGAAAAACAGGGCCAGGGTATTCATCAGTGCGCCTCCCCGAGGGTGACGCAGACGATGCCGGCCACGGCCAGCATCAGGCCGGCCAGCTGCTGCAGCGACAGGCTCTCGCCGAACACGGTGAGGCCGACCACGGTCAGCAGGGTCAGGCCGAGGCCTTCCCACACCGCGTAGGCCACGCCCACGGCGATGCGGCGCACCGACTGCGCCAGGAAGAAGTAGGACAGCGCCAGCGCGCCGGCCATGATCAGGTAGCCGGTCCAGCCGCCATCGCGGGCGGCATGGGCCATGAACGAGGTGCCGACCACTTCGGCGACGATCGCCACGGTCAGGCAGGCCCAGGCGGCGAGCGCGCCACGGGCGGCAACAGTACGGGACATGTGAAGCTCCTTGCAGGGCGGGGACCGCGCCGCCTCTTCAATGGGTCCACGGCATGCGTGGACGGTCCGGAACGCCCCGCAGACAAGGGCGACGGCGGCCAGTATCATCGCCTTTTACGGTGGTATCAAAATGGATTCCATCGACAGGAGCGATGGTTCAATGCCCTATTCCCCCGAATCCCTGCAGGCCTTCGTGGAAGCCGCCGCGCTGGGCTCGTTCTCGGCGGCGGCGCGCCGCCTGCGCAAGACGCAGTCAACGGTCAGTACCGCCATTGCCCATCTGGAGGCCGACCTCGGGGTGAGCCTGTTCGACCGCAGCGGGCGCTACCCCCGGTTGACCGAGGCCGGGCGCCAGGTGCTTGGCCATGCCCATGAAATCCTCGCCGCCGATGCCCGCCTGCAGCAGTTGAGTGTGCGCCTGGCCGCGCCGGTCGAAGCGCGGCTGACCGTGGTGTTTTCCGACGTGTACCAGCTCGATCCGGAGCAGCGCGTGCTGCAGCGCTTTGCCGAAGCATTCCCGGAGATCGAACTGGAATGGCTGGATGCCGAAGGCGATGACGTGCTGGAGCTGGTCGGCAGCGGCCGCGCCGCGCTGGGCCTGCTGCCGCGCCAGGAAACCTATCCGGATGGTCTGGTGGCACGGCCATTGGCCCATCACAGCGAGCTGTCGGTGTATGTGGCGCGCGACCATGCGCTGGCCGACGCCGGCCGTCGCGCAGCTTCCCAGCTGGCACGGTACCGGCAGGTGCGATTGAGCGCGGAGGTCGACCATGCGCGGGCGGTTACCGGGCTGGCGTGGACCGCCACCGACTACCTGATGGTGATGGAGATGGCCGAGGACGGCATCGGCTGGGCCGAGCTGCCACGCGCGCTGGTACAGCGCTACGACCGCGGGCAGCTGGTGGAACTGACGCTGCCCGGCTGGCCACGACGCATCCACAGCGACCTGCTTTGGCGCCGCGACGCGCCGCCGGGACCGGCCGCACTGTGGTGGGCCGACGCGTTGGGATGACACAAAAAAGGGGACGGAGGGGATCAAGTCGTTTGTGCCACAAACGACTTGATCCCCTCCGTCCCCTTTTTCAGTTGCCGGCCAGCGGCCGGCACTACCGGTCAACGATGGGCGAGCGCGTAATCCAGCGCCGCGCACACCGCGGCCACCTGCGCGTCGTTGCACTGCTGCGGGGTCGCCCGGGGGCTGTCCGGGTAGACCTCGGTGGTGGTAGTGAACTTCGCACCGGTGATGCCCGCGCACAGTCCGAGCTTCACCAGCGGATACTCGATCACGCCGTGGGCCACCACCGGCGAGCCGATGATCTCGCCCTTGTCGTCGGCCGGGGCGATGTGGGTCACCTTTTCCACCGCAGCGATCACCGCCTGCTGGAAGGCCGGCTGCGGGTTCTCGCTGTCATCCACCAGGTAGAAGCCATCGGGGATCAGGCCCGGCTCGAACGGCTTGCCGTCACGTGCGGCCAGCGCTGGGCGGAACTCGCTCTCGTCGCTGTCGGTGGTCTCGTGCAGGTCGATGTGCAGCACGAACTGGCCCTCGTACGGCGCGATCAGCTCGATCACTGCCGTTGATTCACGCGCCGGGCCATCGGCGCGGAAGTTGCGGTTCGGGTCGATCGCATCGAAGTTCCAGCGGTTGATGCGCTCGAAACCCCACGGGTTCACGCACGGCGCAACCAGCAGGTTGGCCTTGCCGGCATAGTCGGCGGCGTGCTTCTCGAGGAATTCCAGCGCGCCCATCACGCCGCTGGTCTCGTAGCCGTGCACGCCACCGGTGACCAGTGCGGCCGGCAGCGCCGGGTTCCAGTCGCGGCTGCGCAGGGCAAACAGGGTATAGCTCTCGCCGGCGTAGTCGAGCTGACCATAGGCCACCTTGTCGAAGCGCGATGCGAGCGACTCGATGCGCGGCAGCACCTCCTTGTCATACCGACGCAGGCGCTGCTGGCGGCCACGCCACAGCTCCCGTTCCGCCGCTCCCCACGGTTGGCCAGGGGTTCCGACGGGGTAGAAGGCGGCTTGGGACATGGCGGATCTCAGCGAGTCAGGAAACAATCGCCCACTCTATCACCGGGGCACGGGCATGAACCGGGGGCGCATTCCAATAGCGAATGGAATCAGCAATAATTCTCATTTGCGACCTTCCACAACCTCTACCGATGGCCATCCACGCCCTGCAACCGGCCCGCCTGCCCCTGGCCGCCGCCCTCGCCCTGTGCCTGCTTCCGGCCACCCGCGCCTTTGCCCAGGACAGCGCCACTACGCTGGACAGCATCCAGGTCTCGGGCAGCTGGCTCGGCACCGGCCTGCATGACAGCGTCAAGCGCTTTGCCGGCGCACGCACGGTGGTCGACCGCCAGCGCATCGAGGCCAGCGGCGCGGCCAGCATCGGCGATGCCATGCGCCGCATCCCCGGCGTGCAGGTCACCGAAAACTCCGGCACCGCCGGCAGTTCCGTGTCGCTGAACATCGGCGTTCGTGGCCTGACCGGCCGCTACTCGCCGCGTTCGACGGTACTGCTGGACGGCGTGCCGCTGGCCGTAGCGCCGTATGGGCAGCCGCAGCTGTCGTTCGCGCCGACCAGCCTGTCGAACATCGAATCGATCGACGTGGTGCGTGGTGGCGGCGCGGTACGCTACGGCCCGCAGAACGTGGGCGGCATCATCAACTTCAGTACCCGTGCCATTCCCACCGGCACCGGCCTGCATGGCGAAGCCGGTGTGCGCTACACCGCCTACGACCACGGCGGCGGCGACAGCACCCAGTACAACGCCTTCCTCGGCGGCACCGGCGACAATGGCCTGGGCGCGGCCCTGCTGTACTCCGGCCAGGACGGCCGCGGCTGGCGCCAGGGCAGCGATGACCGCTTCAACGACCTGGCGCTGAAGTTCGCCTATGCCATCGACGAACAACAGGAACTGCGCGCCAAGCTGTCCTACTACGATGTGCGCTCGCTGACCCCGGGCGGCCTGACTCGCGCCCAGTACGAGGCCGACCCGTTCCAGAACACCCGCCCCACCGATTTCTGGAAGGGCCATCGCACCGGCATCGACCTGGGCTACACCAACACGCTGTCGGCCAACAGCGAGTTCGAGGTGCTGGCTTATTACAACGAGAGTACCCGTGCCAGCTCGCTGATCAACGCCGCCAACACCCAGTTGACCGTGCAGCCGCGCGACTACCGCGTGCTCGGCATCGAGCCGCGCTACACCCAGCGCCTGCATTGGGGTGCAAGCGTTCACGACATCACCGCCGGCTACCGTTTCCTGCGCGAACGTGGCAACGACCGCAGCTACACCGTCACCCGCCGCACCGGCGTGGCCGGCGCCACCAACCGCTTCGACAACGCCACAGACGCCCACGCGTTCTACATCGACGACCGCATCGCGATCGGCCAGTGGCGGATCACCCCGGGCGTGCGCATGGAGTGGATCGACATGGACCGCCGCCAGGCCGGTGGCGCGGCGACCTTCAGCAGCCGCAACGACAAGGCTCTGCCCTCGCTCAACATCGCTTATCTGCTGACTCCGCAGCTGACCGTGTTCGGCAACTACACCACCTCGTTCGGGCCGGTGCAGAACATCCAGCTCAATTCGCAGACGGCCAGCAACCCGCTGAACCCGGAAATCGCCAGGACCACCGAGCTGGGCGCGCGCTGGCAGGACGGCGCCCTGCGCGCGGAAGTGACCGTGTTCAAGATGCGCTTCGACAACCAGATCCTGCAGGTGCCGGGCATCACCCCGCCGACCTTCCAGAACATCGGCGCCACCGACCACAAGGGCGTGGAGAGCGCGGTGGAGTACCACTTCGCCGAGGACAGTGCGCTGGCCGGGTTGGAGCTGTACGCCAACTACACCTGGACCAAGGCGGTCCAGCAGTCCGGTGACAACCGTGGCCTGGACGTGCCGTTCTACTCGCGCGACACCGACAGCGTCGGCGCCCGCTACGCGCTGGCCGGCTGGACCTTCAATGTCTCCAGCACCCACCAGAGCGGCCAGTTCTCCGATGCCGCCAACACCTGGGAAGAAACCGCCGATGCGCGCGTGGGCCGCGTGCCGGGCGTGCGCCTGTGGAATGCGCAGGTGGCCTGGCAGGTGCCGGGCCTGGGTGACAGCGAGATCGCGCTGGGCGTGAACAACCTGGCCGACACGCGCTGGTACACCCGCAACGTCGATGGCAACGCCGGCCGCATGGTGGCCGCACCGCGCACCTTCTACGTGCAGGGTCGCTACCGCTTCTGAAGCGGTAGCCGCCCGATGCAGTGACGGTGGCGATCACGGTGGCGGCGTATCATGCCGCCACCATGTCACTGCCTGTTTCGCCATCGCGCCTGCATTCGGCCTTCCAGGGCCTGCGCCTGCGGCTGCGCGGCAGCGACCTGTGGTTCATCGCACTTGCCCTGCTGGTCGGCCTGCTTGCCGGCTACCTGACCCTGCTGCAGTCCGGCATCGCACGCTGGCTGCAGGGCACGCTGTACGGGCTGGATGAAGGGATGCGCCTGAGCTCCCTGCCCTCGATGACCTGGACCGCGCTGCTGGTGCTGCCGCTGGGTGGCCTGCTGGTGGGCCTGGTCAGTTTGGCGGCAACGCGACTCAAGCGGCCCCTGCTCGATGCGGTGGAAGCCAATGCCCTGCACGGCGGCCGCATGTCGATGCGCGACAACCTGATCGTGCTGACCCAGACCCTGCTGTCCAATGGTTGCGGCGCCTCGGTCGGGCTGGAAGCTTCGTATACGCAGATGGGGGCCGGCACTGGCTCGCAGCTGGGCCGGGTGATGCGCCTGCGCCGCAACGACGTGCGCATCCTGGTCGGCGCCGGTGCCGCCGGTGCCATTGCCGCCGCCTTCGGTGCGCCGCTGGCCGGTGCGTTCTATGCCTTCGAGATCGTCATCGGCGCCTACACGCCGGCCGCACTGGCCCCGGTGGCGGTCGCCGCGCTGGCCGGCGCGTTTGTGGCCGACCAGGCCGGCATCGAGGCCTACCTGCTGCCCGCCGCCTCGACCATCGACGTGCGCGCCGCCGACTACGCCATCTACGGCCTGCTCGGCTGCTGCTGCGCGATGGTCGGCATTGTCATCATGCGGCTCATCGCCTCGATCGAGGGCACGGTCAAGCGCAGCCCGCTGCCTGCCTGGGGTCGGCCGGTGGTGGGCGGCCTGCTGCTGATCCCGCTGGCCATGGCAAGCCCACAGGTGCTGTCGTCAGGCCACGGCGCGCTGCATCTTGACCTGACCACGCATCTGCCGCTGATCTGGATCGGCGGCCTGCTGACCCTGAAATGCCTGGCCTCGGGCATCTCGCTGGGCTTCGGCTTCCGCGGCGGCCTGTTCTTTGCCTCGCTGTTCATGGGCACCCTGGTCGGCGCGCTGTTCGCGGGCCTGCTCGGCATGGCCACTGGCGTGCCCGTGGTCGACGCCACCTCTGCGGCGCTGGCCGGCATGGCCGCATTGGCCGCTGCCGTGGTCGGTGCGCCAATGACCATGGCCATGCTGGTGCTGGAGGGCACCCACGATTTCCTGCTGACCAGCGCGGTGATGAGTGCAGTGCTGGTGTCCAGCACGCTGGTGCGGCAGTGGTTCGGCTATTCGTTCTCGACCTGGCGCATGCACCTGCGTGGCGAAACCATCAGGAGCGCGCGCGACGTCGGCTGGGTGCACAACCTCAATGCCGGCCGGATGATGCGCAAAGGGGTTTCCACGGCTCCCGCTGACCTCGACGCCGCCGCCTTCCGCCAGCGCTTCCCGTTGGGCTCGGGCAGCCGCGTGATCCTGATCGACAGCGAAGGCCACTACGCGGGCATCGTGCAGATCCCACGCGTGTACGGCGATGGCGTGAAGCCGGAGACCGCGATCGGTGAGCTTGCCGAGAACCGTGACATCTCGCTGTCGCCGTCCGCGGACGTGGTCAGCGTGATGCAGCGCTTCGACCAGACCCAGGCCGATGAACTGGCCGTGGTCGGCGCCGACGGCCAGGTGCTGGGCGTGGTGTCCGAAGCCTTCGTACGCAAGCGCTATGCCGAGGAACTGGACAAGCGCCAGCGCGAACTGATGGGCGAGCGCGTCGACGACACCGACTGACCCCGAAAAAGGGGACGGAGGGGATTAAGTCGTTTCTGGCACTTCCGGGTATCCACGCATGGCGTGGATCTACTGTCACTTCGACCGGGTAGACTCCGGCCATGCGCTTCATTGAGACCTTCCAGGCCGGTCCTTTCGCCGACACCGTGGTCAGCCTGCTGGCCGCCTTCGTGCTGGGTACGTTGATCGGTGCCGAGCGCCAGTACCGGCAACGCACCGCCGGCCTGCGCACCAACGTGCTGGTGGCAGTCGGTGCCGCCGTCTTCGTCGACCTCGGCATGCGCATCGCCGGCAGTGCCGAGGCGGTGCGGGTGATCTCCTACGTGGTCTCCGGTGTCGGCTTCCTCGGCGCCGGCGTGATCATGAAGGAAGGCATGAACGTGCGTGGCCTGAACACCGCCGCCACCCTGTGGTGCTCTGCAGCGGTCGGCAGCTGCACCGGCGCGGACATGCTGGCCGAGGGCGTGCTGCTGACCGTGCTGATCATCGCCGGCAACACCCTGCTGCGGCCGTTGGTGAATGCCATCAACCGCATTCCGATCAACGAGGCAGCGACCGAAGCCACCTACGAGGTGCGCCTGAGCGTGGATGCCGACGCCGTGCCGCGGGTGCGCGAGCGCCTGGTCGATGCGCTGGAAGCGGCGCAGTATCCGGTGGGCGATGTGCAGGTGGTCGAGCATGCCGACGCGCCTACCGATGTGATCGCAGTGCTGGTCAGTACGGCCGTGAGTGCCGATGAACTGGACGTGGTGCTGGCACGGATGGAGCAGGTGCCGGGCGTGCTGCATGCCACCTGGGAAGTCAGCACCCGCGATTGATGATCCACGCGGGGCGTGGAGGCTCTTCTCTCATCCCCTCGTCCGCTGCTGCGCGCGCAACAGTTTCCGGAACGAACTGCACGACCGGGCATCCTCCGCCAGCGGGCATGCCGCCGCGCGTTGCAGCTGACGGCGCACCCGCTGCAACCGGGTGATCTGCCGCTGCAGCACGTCGGCCTGCGCCAGCAGTGCCTCGCGGTCCAGTGAGATGCGTCCATGCTGCGACGGCAGTGATGCACCAATCTGCTGCAGCGAAAGGCCGGCCGCCTGGCCAAGGCCGATCAAGGCCAGCCGTTCCAGCACCCGCTTGTCGTACTGCCGGCGCAGGCCGCGGCGCCCCAGCGCATGCAACAACCCCAGCTGTTCGTAGTAGCGCAAGGTCGAGGCCGGCACGCCACTGCGCTTGACCACCTCGCCGATATCCAGTTCACGCACGGGCTTGACCTCAAGTGACCTTCAAGCACCAAGCTATGGGCAACTACCCGTCGAGGCAAGGCCATGGCCAGCACATCTCCCATTGATCAGTACGCCCTGTGGAACGGCCCTGGCGGCCAGGCGTGGGTTGCGCAGCAGGCCGTTCTTGACGGCCTGTTCCAGCCGATGGCCGACCTGCTGGTCACCGAACTTCCTGAGACCGTTACCGAACTGCTCGACATCGGCTGCGGCACCGGCGCCAGCCTGCTGGCCGCGGCCGCAGCGCGCCCCGGGGCACATTGCACCGGCCTGGACATCTCCGCGCCGATGCTGGCGCTGGCCCGCCAGCGCGCCGAGGCTGCGGGACTGGACGCGGACTTGATCGTGGCAGACGCGCAGCGCCATCCGCTGCCGCCCGCGCACTTCGACTGGATCCAGTCGCGGCTGGGCGTCATGTTCTTCGAGGACAGCCAGGCCGCGTTCGCCAACCTGCATCGTGCCACGACACCCGGCGCTGGGCTGCGCTTCATCGCCTGGCGCAGTGCCGACGAAAATCCATTCATGACCACGGCCGAGCGCGCGATCGGCGATGTACTGGATCTCCCGCCCCGCGTACCCGGCGCACCGGGACAGTTCGCTTTTGCCGATGGCGAGCGCGTGCAGCGCCTGTTGCAGGCCGCCGGCTGGAATGACGTGGAAGTGGTTGCGGTGGACCTGCCCTGTTCGCTCGCCCGCGAAGACCTGCCGACCTATGTCGGCCACCTGGGACCGTTGGGACTGGCCCTGCGATCGATGCCGGAAGCCCGCGCCACAATGCTTCGCGGAAAAGCATTGGCCGCATTCGCGCCGTTCATCGAAGGTGACCGCGTTCGTGTGGATGCCGCCTCTTGGTTGATCCGCGCCCGCGCTTGAAAAAAGGGGACGGAGGGGATTAAGTCGCATATGCCCCGGCTGTGCCGGAAACGACTTAATCCCCTCCGTCCCCTTTTTTGCTAGAGGGCCTCGCCGGCGTCGGCCAGGCGCGATTCGATCAGGGCGTACCACTGCTGCAGCACGTCGATCAGCATGTCCAGCTCGGCGTCGGCGCGCTGTGCGCGACCGCTGCGCAGGCAGGCCTGGGCTTCCTGCAACTGGGCCAGGAATCCGGCCACGGTGTCGGCCTGCAGGATCAGGCCCGGCAGGCGCCGCCCGGGGATGCGCACCACGGCATGATTGCCGAGCTGGCCGTACACGCTGAGCGTAGCTTCCGTCTTCATGGAGAGTGGCAGGAATTGGGCATTCATCGCGTGCACCGTTTGAAAACCTGAGCCGCAGGCAGGCGTGGACGACGGGGGAGACGTTGCCACGCCTGCCGGCGGTCAGGGGGGACTCGGAATGCCGGGGCACCGCCCCGGCGCAGGAAGGTCAATGTGGCTGTGCCATCCCGGCGATCTGCACGCGCCGGTTCGGTGCCAGGCAGGCAATCAGCTCGCGCCGGTTGCGCTGCTCGCACTGCACGATCGGCTCGGCCGCGCCGCGTCCCTCGGCACTGATGCTGGCTGCAGGCACGCCCCCCTGCACCAGCGCGTTGCGCACGGCGTCGGCGCGGCGCTGCGACAGCGCCTGGTTGTAGCTGGCGCTGCCAATGCGGTCGGTGTAGCCGGTTACCTTGATCGACTGCACCTGCGCGGCCTCGCGTACCTGCGCCAGGATGCCCTGCACCGCCTGCTGGCCTTCGGCGCTGAGTACCGCGCTGTCGAATCCGAACAGCGCGTCGGCCGACAGCCGCAGGGGCTGCTCCGGCAGCGGTGCCGGTGCCAGCGGCGCCGGTGGCCGCGGTGGTTCGAGCACGGCCGCGCACGACTCCGGCTTCCAATACCCGCCCTGCGCGATGCCCTTGCTGTCGAAGCGCACCTGGAACTGGCAGGTGAAGTATTCCGCGCCCTGCGCGGTGCGGAAATTGAACAGGTAGTTCCACTCGCGCACGCCCCACATACCCTCATTGAAGTGCGGCGTGCCCAGCAGCGTGTACAGCTGCCGCTTGCTCATGCCCGGCGCGAAGCGGCGCAGGTCGGCGACGTCGGGATAGATGCCTTCCTTCAGCGAGGCCTTGGAGGCCTCCGGGAAGTGCACGGCGGTGGCGTCGGCAGGACCGTCGGCGGCCGGCGCATGGCTGCGGCAGGCGGCCAGCAGGCCCATCCCCAGGATCAGGCCAAGCGTGGCGGCACATTGGCCGGCGCGGGCGATGCGATGCTGTTTCATGTCGTTCCCCCTGTAGACGTTTCCGCGATGCCGGGCCGCGGGTGCGGCCCGGCGGCGGGGATTACCACTGGATGCCGGCACCGACGGCCACACCGGCCTCGCCACGGCTGTTGGTCGAACCGCTGAACTTGTAGATCCAGCGGCCGCCTTCGGAGACACCGGAGATACCGACCGCCACGCCCGATTCGCCGTTGTAGCTGCCAGCCGCGATCGAGGCCATGCTGCGGCCCGCCTCGCTCGGCTGCGGCAGCGCTGCGGTGGCCATCGCCGACGCGATACCGGCCGAAGCACGATTGTCGGTCTTGCGCAGGTCGCGCTCGAAGCCGCCCATGCGCTCGTCGGTGTAGGCCTTGGACCAGTCCAGGGTCTGCGCCATGCCCGACTTCAGCTGGTCGACGTTGACGGCATCGGTGCCAGTAGTACCGGCGGCGACGTTGCGCACCGTAGTCGGGCCGCTGCTGGTGCTGCCCAGGGTGACACTGTTGTAGTTGGTCGCGCCGTTCACCGTGGTGTCGTAGCGGATCGTGCCCTGCTGCGAAGCCTGCAGCTGGCGCACGTTGACCGCATCGGTGGCCTGCGAGCCGTCTGCCACGTTGACCACCTGGCGTTCGGCACCGGCGGCACCGACAGAGACCGTGTTGGCCCGGTTCGCCACCGAACCCGCACCCAATGCCACCGAGTTGTCGGCCTGCGCCTGCGAACCATTGCCCAGCGCGGTCGAGTTGGCACCGGCGGCAGTGGAGCCTGCACCACCGGCGGCCGAGTTGGCGCCGCTGGCGGACGGATCGGCCAGGTTGTTGGTGTTGTTGGCGCGGAAGCTGCCCGCCACGTTGGTGATGTTCTGGATCTTCTGGTCGGTGTACTTCTTCGACTCGTCGATGGCGTAGTTCACGCCGTTCTTGAGTTGGCCGACATTGGTCGCGTCGTAGGTGTCCGAGCCGTCGGCAACGTGGGTGATCTTGCGTTCGCTGCCGGTGCTGCCGACCGAGACCTCACCGGCCGAGTTGCTGGCACCGGTCTGCCCGTAGGCGCCGGTGTAGCCGCTCTGTGCACCGACGCTGGCGACCGAACCGGCGCCCAGCGCCACGCTGTTACCGGCACTGCTGCTGGCACCGTTGCCGACCGCCACGCTGTTGGCACCGGCGGCACTGGCCTGCGGACCGACCGCCACGGCTTCCGCACCGGCTGCAGTGGCTGCGGCCGCCGTTGAGTTGACCGCCAGGTACGCACTGCCACCACCGCCATTGGTGATGCGCTGGTTGAGGACCTTCAGCGAGCCGTCGACAGCGGTGAAGGCGGCGGTGACGTTGTTGTAATCGCCGCTGGTGAAGGTGCCATCGGTGGCGATGCTGGAGATGCTGAACGTCGGCGCGGTCCACACGTTGGTGGTGCCGTTGTAGGCGGTGGTGCCACCGAAGTAGGTGGCGATGGTGCTGTTCGTGCTGAACAGCTGGTCGCCGGTGATGGCATCACTGCTGCCGGCCAGGATGCTGCCGGCGGCGACGTTGGTGATCTTCACCGCGCCGGTGCCGGTACCCGTCAGCGTCACGCTGTTGAGCACGTTGCCACTGCCATCGACGTCGTACTTCACGGCCAGCTTGTCGATCTCGCCGGTCTGGTCCGCGACGTTGGCCAGCGAGTTGCTGACGGCATCGAAGGCGGTACCGACGTCGTTGTAGTTGCCCTTGGTGATCGTGCCGTTGGCGGCGACGTTGTTGATCGAGTAGGTCGGTGCGGTCAGTACGCCGTTGGCATCGACCGCGGCACCACCGCCCAGATGGGTGGCCACCGCCTGGTTGGCGGCAAACAGCTGGGCACCATTGATGGCCTCACTGCTGGTGGCACTGACCTGGCCCGGGCCAAGGTTGCGCAGCGTGGTTGCCGTGCCGGTCTGGCCCAACGTGGCGCTGGCGTAGTTGACGCTGCCGTCGCCGTTGAGGTCATAGCGCAGGGCGCCCTGCTCCGAGGCCTGCAGCTGGCCCACGTTGACCGCATCGGTCGCCGCCGTGCCGGCGGCCATGTTGGTGACCTGGCGCTCGGCACCGGCCGCACCGATGGAGACACTGTTGGCACGGTCGGCCAGGCTGCCGGCGCCGACCGCGATGCTGTTGGCGGCAGTGGCGCGGGCATTGGTACCCACCGCGATCGAGTCGGCGCCGCTGGCCACCGCCTCAGTGCCGGTCGAGTTCACCCGCAGGTACTTGGTGCCACCGTTGCGGATGTCGGTGATCTGCGTGTTGAGGTTGACCAGCGAGCCATCGACCGCGGCGAAGGCATCGGTGGCATTCTCATACAGGCCCTTGGCGATGGCACCGCCAGTGGAGATCGTGCTGATCTCGAACAACGGTGCAGTAAAGATGCCGCTGGCCGGATCGAAAGCCGCACGACCACCGAAGAAGCTGGCGATGGCACTGTTGGTCGCCGCCAGCTGGCCACCGTTGACCGCCTCCAGGCTGCCGGCGGTGACCGCGCCAGCGGCAAGATTGCCGATGGTGGTGGTGCCGGTGCCTGCGCCGAGCGTGACCCGGCGATAGTTCGGGTTGCCCGAGCCGTCCAGGTCATAGGTGACCGCTGCGGAGGCCACATCGTCGATCAGACTGATGGCGCCCTTCAGCTGGGCCACGTTGACAGCATCGGTATTGGCGCTGCCCGCGGCAAGGTTGGTGATCTGGCGCTCGCCACCACCGGCCGTGCCCACCGACACTTCGCCGGCCGAGACCTGGGGTGCGGTGAGGCCGTAGGCGCTGTAGCTGGCCTGCGCGCCGCGCAGTGCAGCGGAGCGGTAACCCAGCGCGACCGAGTTGGCCTGGTTTGAAGTGGCTTCGGCACCCAGCAGGGTCTGTCCGTTGGCGGTGCCCACGGCACTGTCACCGACGACGACCGAGTGGCCCATGCGGGCGGCATAGTCGGCCGTCGGCACGCCGGTCGGATTGCTGGGATCGTTCACGCCATCGCCGGGGAAGGCGACATTGGCATCGACCTTCGGCAGTTCATGGCGTGCGTTGGCACCGATCACCACTTCCTTGGACCCGTTGGCGAAGGCGCCATCGCCCATCAACACCTGGTAGTCCTGTGCCGCGTTGACCGCCCAGCAGGAAATATCGGCCAGCGCGATGTCCAGGCACTTGGCCGCCCACGCCGGCGAGTCGGTTGGCAGAAGGAGGCCCAGCAGGCCACCGGGATTGCCGTTGTTGATGTTGTAGATGTAACTGTCGGAGGTCACGCCACCGATCAGGGTCAGGTGCGAGCTGCCGCCCGTGGCTGCGCCGCCCAGGCCGTTGAGCGTGCTGCCGACCGGCGACAGGTTGACCACCGGCAGGCCCAGCACATTGACCGTCGAATAGGTCTGCATGACGTTGGCGTTGCTGAGCTTGAGATTGCCGTTGCTCAGGTAGCCGTTGCCGCCGAACAGGCTGGTGGTGGTCGGCCCGATCAGCTGGCCGACATTGCCGACCAGGCCACCGGTGCCGATGATCAGACCAGCATTCGGGTCGGCCGGCGCGGGCGCCTTCGGACTGGTTGGCGGAATCGCCGAGGGTTGGGTCAGGCCGAGGCTGCCCAGCGTGCCTCCCACCAGGCCCCCCACGGCGCTGCCCAGGTTGCCGACGGTGCCATTGAGATTGCCGTTGAGCAGGTTGCCCACCGCGCTTCCGACACTGCCCAGCGTGCTGCCCAGCACACCGCCCAGGTCGCCGGCGGTGCTGCCGGTGGTGCCGTTGAGAATGCCGCCCACGGCGCCGCCGACCGTGCCGACCGTGTTGGTGAGCGTGCCGCCCACTGCGCTGCCGACCTGGCCGACGGTGCCGTTCAGTGCGCCGCCCACTGCGCTTCCAACGGTACCGACAGTGCCGTTCAGAGCACCGCCAACTGCGCCACCGACCGCGCCTACCGTGTTGTTGAGTGTGCCGCCAAGTGCGCCGCCGACCTGGCCGACGGTGCCGTTCAGTGCGCCGCCCACTGCACTTCCAACGGTACCGACAGTACCGTTCAGAGCACCGCCAACTGCTCCACCGACCGCGCCTACCGTGTTGTTGAGCGTGCCGCCCACTGCGCTGCCGACCTGGCCGACGGTGCCGTTCAGTGCGCCGCCCACTGCGCTTCCAACGGTACCGACAGTGCCGTTCAGAGCACCGCCAACTGCGCCACCGACCGCGCCTACCGTGTTGTTGAGCGTGCCGCCCACTGCGCTGCCGACCTGGCCGACGGTGCCGTTCAGTGCGCCGCCCACTGCATTTCCAACGGTACCGACAGTGCCGTTCAGTGCACCGCCAACTGCGCCACCGACCGCGCCTACCGTGTTGTTGAGCGTGCCGCCAAGTGCGCCGCCGACCTGGCCGACGGTGCCGTTCAGAGCACCACCCACCGCACTGCCGACGGTACCGACAGTACCGTTCAGCGCGCCACCGACTGCGCCTACCGTGTTATTGAGCGTGCCGCCCACTGCGCTGCCGATCTGGCCGACGGTGCCGTTCAGTGCGCCGCCCACTGCACTTCCAACGGTACCGACAGTGCCGTTCAGAGCACCGCCAACTGCGCCACCGACTGCGCCCACCGTGTTGTTGAGCGTGCCACCAAGTGCGCCGCCGACCTGGCCGACGGTGCCGTTCAGTGCGCCGCCAACGGTACCGACAGTACCGTTCAGCGCGCCACCCACCGCGCTACCAACTGCGCCCGCGGCACCGTGAAGCGTCCCGCCGACAGCACCCACCGCACCACCGACCAGGTTGCCGACGCCCAGCGCGCTGTGCTGTGCGGCCACCGTCGCCTGTCCGGCCAGCTTCAGATTGCGATCGGCCACTACCTCCTGGCCGTCTGGCGCCTGCACGCGCACCTTGCCAGCGAGGCCGGCATCGAACGCGGCACTGATGGCACGATCATGGGTTTCACCCGGCAGTTCTTCCTTGGCCGGCAGCGTGACTGCCGTCGTCGCCCGGGCCTGGCCATGCCCCTCGATGTGATGGCCAGCGACCGCCAGATGCGTGTCGGCCTTGCCGTCGACGGTGGCTTTCAGCCCAGGCAGTGATCCGGCGGCTGCACCGCTGAGGCCGGCGGCCGCTTGGGCACCCGTATCGATCGCAGCGACCTGGCGGCCAGCGATGCCGACCTTGGCCCTGGCGCGCGCATTGGCAGCAACGCCCAGCGGCGCCTGCGCGCCGGGCGCAACGTGCGCAGCCAGCGATGCATCCACCTGTGCCGCCCTGGCTGCAGCGTTGCCCACGCCAACATTGGCGCGGACATCAGCCGCCAGTGCCGGCACGGCCACCTGTTTCGGCACGGTGTTCGCTGCCAGCTTCACCTGCACGGTGGCCGGCAACACGTCACGTACCACCGGCAGCGACGTGGTGTTCAACTGCAGGCCCAGACGAGCATCCGCGCTGAGCGCGGGGCTGTTCTGCGCCTGTCGCGCGGCGGCAGCCAGGGCCACTTCCGCGTCAACCTTGACCGGCATCGGCTGCGCATACTTTGCCGCGAGTGCTTGCAGGTCACGCAGCGATTGATTGGTTTCCGAGGCCCCTGCATGGCCGCTGGCCAGCGCACACAGCAGTGCCAGGGCCAGGGCCGTGGGCATCAGCAGGAAGGCGCGCGGATCGCGTGCGGCGCTGCCGCCGCTGTCGCCGGTGGCCAGTTCCGAGGCCACAACCAGAGCATTGAGCTGGCGGTTCCATACACGCCGGTAGATGCGGTTCATGAGCATTTCCCCCGTAGGCGAACAACTGGAATGTCAGTGGACTTGCCGCTAGGCACGTGACTGACATTTCAGCGGTTGCAACAAGGGCGGTGCACTTCAATCCGGCACGGCAATCGCGCATTCCGGCAAATCCACGGCCGGAATCGGCAGCCGGCTATGCATAAGCGGCAACACGTTCGGCAAGCGGATACGCAATTCCGGCATAAACTCCGCAAAAACCCTTGCCGGGCCTGGATCAGGCCGGTTGGCCGATCTGCGCGGGTGCGCGCATCAGGGTGTCGCGCGGCAGTTCGCCGAATACCTTGCGGTAATTGTCGGCGAAGCGCGACAGGTCCCACAGCCCGCAGCTCAGGGCGATCGCTTTCACCGAGCGACGGCTGGAGTCCGCCATCGACAGGCTGCGGCAGGCCGCGCACAGGCGCAGCATGGAGAGGTAGCGGTTCGGCGAGGTTCCAAACAGGTCCTCGAACGCATAGCGCAGGCCGCGCTCGCTGACGCCGGCGGCATCGCAGATCTCGGTCATGTAGATATTGCGACGCAGGTTGAGCCGCATGAAGTTCTCTGCACGCTGCGCGATCAGATAATGCGTGCGCCGCGCACGGGTGCAGCCCGGGCGATCCGCCGCACCGGCGCCCAGCAGGGCCTGCACATGCTCATGCAGCAGGTTCTCGGTCTCATCCGGCTGCAGGCCTGCACCCTGCCCCAGCTGCAGGTGCAGCTGCTGGTAATGGCGTGCCAGCGGCGTGGCATCGCTGGCCAGGTTGAACAGCGAAAGTGCCTGGCCAGCAGGTGGCGTGCTGCGCAGGCTCAGTTCGGTCAGCTTGCGCTGGACGCGGGCCACCGGCACCAGCATCAGGGTCATGTGCGTGCCCGGGCTCAGGGTGAACTCACTGATGCCCTCCGGCATGATCGTCAGCGCCATGCCCGGCGAGAGCCGCACGCCGTGGCACCAGCTCATCGTTTCATCGGTGGCGTGCAGGTACCCCAGCATCACCCAGTCCGGCGGCAGCATGAAACGGCCACGGCAATGGAAGCCGCAGCTGATGCTGCAGAACAGGGCTTCCTCGTGCACGCGCGAAGCGAACGCCGCCCGTGGCCCGTTGCCATCCAGCAGCAGCAGTTCGACATCGCAGACGCGAAGCACGCCGCTCAGCGTGGCCAGGTCTATCGACCGAAGGCCGCTGTCGTCGCTGTCCTCTACCCCACCATCGACCATGACAGTGTTGTCCCCCCGTTGATCCGCCATCCGCTGCGGCCCCCACTGCCTGACAGGGCGCGCAACGATCCAGAATCCATTTCCGTTGCCACGCCGACAGCGCCGGCGTCGATGCGATCGTACAAATCAATGCAAGAGCTTGAATACGAGTATGCCCAATAATCGGCAAAGGTAAACCCGCGGCGCTGAATGATGAAACGGGATACACAAGTGAAGAAAATGTCTGAGCAGGTGGCACGGTTTTCGCATGGAACCACAAGGCGAATCACATTATCTGCACGACAATGAATCGTTTTGCCTGCGAACGGATTTTCGTCACAAAAACCATCTGAAATTTTCAGGATTCCGGGGTTTCTGCCGAATTTGCATATAGGTTCCGGTTGCAGCCAACCGCCATTCAGGCAAAGTCGACATTACGGTGATCGAGCCATCTGATCTGGCCGCACCCAGGGGGACAGCATGACCACGCACGCATCATTGGATGCCTCGACCACCGGCCCCGGGCCGTCCGGTCGCGACCGTGCGGCCGATGTCCCGCCTGGAAATGATCACCCTGCTTGAGCACAGCGGGCCTATCCCGCCGTGCCTCCTCCGCCAGGACGCGCGGAGGCCCACGGACGATCCCGGCGGAGCCGGGCCACCGCCCAACGCAGGTGTACTGCATCCGCAGACAGGTAGAGGGAGACATTGGTCATGAACGCATCGATCCGCAAATTCCTGAAGGAAGAAGACGGCGTCACCGCGCTCGAGTACGGGCTGCTGGCTGCCGTGATAGCTGGCGTCCTGATTGCGGTCGGCAACGACCAGATCAAGGGGTTCTTCGAAACGCTGTTCAAGAACCTCTCCGCACTGGCCACCAAGGCTTCGGGCTCGACGACCTGAGCGGCGACCGCGCGCGGCCGGCAGAGCCGCGACGGCGGGGCGCATGGAACCAGGCGAAGACCGTCCAGTGACGGACGATGGAGTGTGCGATGACAGTGCTGGGATTGTTGGCCATCGGCGTGTGCCTGCGGATCGCGATCAGTGATCTGTATGCCCGTCGAGTGCCCAACAACTGGCTGGTCGCCGCATGCGTGATCGCCACTGCGGTGATCGTGGTCGGCCAGTTCAGTGCGCCGCGCCAGCCGTGGCTGCCCCACCTTGCCGGCGCGGCGATCGGCCTGTTGGCGCTGCTGCCGTTCCATGCCCTGCGCTTGATGGGCGCCGGGGACGTGAAGTTCTTTGCCGTGCTGGGCCTGATGCTGGGCTGGCAGGCGCTGCTGCCGGTCTGGCTGGTGGCAAGCCTCGCGGCTGGGTTGCATGCCGTACTGGTGCTGGCCGGTCGCCGCCTGGGCGTGCTGCTGCCCGGTCACCTGCAGATGCAGGTCAATCGCACCAGCACGCAGTGGCAAGCGCATCCGGTGCTGCGTGACATGCAGGCCGCCCGCCAGGGACGACGTGGCATTCCCTATGCAGCCTACCTGGCACTGGCCGCCATCGGCTGGGTGCTGGCCAGCATCTACGGAGGTGCACCATGAACATCCGCAGCCCACGCCTGCAACGCGGTGTCGCCAGCATCGAGTTCGCCCTGATGCTGATGCTCGGCCTGTTGCCGCTGCTGCTGTTCACCTTCTCCGGGGTGATGATCATGGCGGCGCAACAGACCCTGGCCACCGCATCGGCCGAAGGCGCGCGTGCCTCGCTGCGCTACGGCACCGCCAGCGAACGACGCACCGCCGCCTGCGTCGCCGCACGCACCTCGATGCAATGGTTGCTGCAGTTTTCCAGGCAGAACGTGGACTGCAGCGCGGGGGGCAGCAACGCCATCGTGGTGTCGGCACAGGCACCCTGCGCCGGTCTGGCCACGGCCCAGTGCATGACCGTGACGGTCAGCTACGACTACGCCAGCCATCCCTTCCTGCCCGGCACCGCCACGCTCTACAAGTGGGTGATGCAGGCCCCCATCCGCAGCGTCGCGGTCGCGCAGCTCGATCTCGGCAGCGGCAATTGATGATCGGTACTTTGGAGATGGTTCCATGCTCAAGTTGACCCGCATCGCTGCCGTCGCCCTGATCGGCCTGGCCGTGCTGCTGGCGCTGATCGCCTTCATGATCGGGCGCAAACCCGCCGCACCTGCAACGGTCGCGCCGGTCGCTCACAACGAGACCCAGGCGATCACCGTGGTCGAAGCCGTGGCACGCCTGCCTGCGGGCGAGCCGATCAGCGCCAACGGCCTGCGCCTGGCCCAGCGCACCGCACCCGTCCCCGGCGCCGCTACCAGCATTGCCGCCGTGACCGGCAAGGTGCCGGTGCAGGACATTGCCGAAGGCAGTGTGATCAACGGCAGCGCATTGGCTCAGGGCTTCTCGCTGCAGCTGCGGCCGGGCGAGCGTGCCCTGGCCGTACCCGTGGACGAACTGGTCGGTGCCGGCAACCGCATCCTTCCCGGTGATTTCGTCGACGTCTTCCTCAACCTGCGCAACGCCCAGCCCAACATCAACAGCCCTGGCGAAGCGGCGCAGACGCGCCTGCTGCTGTCGCGCCTGCGCGTTCTGAGCTACGGCCAGCAGGACATCGTGCCGCTGGCCACAGAGACTACTTCCGACAGCGAGGCCGACACCCGCAACGACCCGCGCGCTGCCGACATCACCGGAAGTGGCAGCACGCAGAGCAGCAGCAATGAAGCGCCGCAACCCGCACGCAGCGCGGTGCTTGCGGTACCGGTGGCCGACGCCAACCGGCTGCTGCTGGGTGCGCAGCAGGGCAAACTTTTCCTGGCCCTGCGCAATCCCGCCGATACCGGCCTGCCCGACCTGGCGTTGTTCCCGCAATCGCGCGGAGTGATCGACCCGCTGCGTGGGCTCGACGCCGAACAGCAGCTCGCCCTACAGCGGCCGGAGAACCACGCCTTTGCCGGTATCGACAGCGACGCGCTGGCCGGACGTGGCAGTGCACCGCCACGCAGCACCCCGGATGCACCGGCGCGCGCGCCGGCGTCACGTCGCAGTGCACCGCGCGCGTCGGGGATCGAGATCATCCGCGGCGACAGTTCCGCATCCCGTGCCTCCCTTTGACCTGCATCGAGTGCATCCATGACCGAACGTCGCCGCCGTCCACGCCTCTCCCTCCGCCAGCGCTGGCTGGCCCTGCTGCTGGTGCTGCTGGCGCCGGCAGCGAGCGTGGCCGCCGATGACCTGGTGCTGCAGGCGCGCGAGCAGCGTCCCTGGAACCTGCCGGCCGACCTGGAGCGGGTGGCCATTGCCGACCCGGGTGTAGCCGACATCGTGATGCTGCGCGGGCAGCGCCAGGCGCTGCTGGTCGGCAAGACGCCTGGCACCACCACCCTGCTGCTGTGGCACCGCAGACAGGCCGAGCCACAGCGGTTGACGGTACGGGTGCAGAGCGCCGTACAGGGCGCCGCCAGCACCGGCGGTACCGGGCTGGTGTTCACCCAGCAGGACCAGCAGGGCCTCCTGCAGGGAAGCACCGACAGCATGCTCACGCACATGCAGGAACAGCGCACTGCGGCCATGGCGCTGGGCAAGGACGGGGTGCTTGCCGATGCGTCCACCATCAACAGTGGGGGCGTGGTCCAGGTCGAGGTCAAGGTGGTCGAGTTCAACAAGACCGCGATGAAGCAGATCGGCATCAACTTCCAGAACCGTAACGGCGGCTTCGCCTATGGCTTCGCGCGGCCCGGCACTGGCCTGCCCGGCAATACCGGCCTGCTGCCCGGCATGAAGGAGGGCAACAGCAGCAACGAGGCCGTGTCGCCGATTTCCTCGGCGTTCCGGCTGGTGTTCGGCTCGACCAAGGGACTGTGGAACGCCGATGTCGAACTGCTGCAGAGCAATGGCATGGCGCGCGTGCTGGCCGAGCCGACGCTGGTGGCACTGTCCGGCCAGAGCGCCAGCTTCCTGGCCGGTGGCGAGCTGCCGATCCTGGAGCCGCAGGGGCTTGGCACCACCACCATCACCTACAAGCCCTTCGGCATCGGCTTGACCGTGACCCCAACGGTACTGGCGCCGAACCGGATCGCGCTGAAGGTCGCGCCGGAGGCGAGCGACCTGGACTACAGCAACGCGATCGTGCTCAACAACGTGCAGATTCCCTCGATCACCACTCGTCGCGCCGATACCACGGTCGAGCTGGGTGATGGCGAGAGCTTCGTCATCGGTGGCCTGGTCAGCTCCAACATCGTCTCCAACGTCAACAAGATTCCACTGTTGGGCGACCTGCCGATCATTGGTTCGTTCTTCCGCAACTTCGACTACAAGCGCCAGGACAAGGAGCTGGTGATCATCGTCACCCCGCGTCTGGTGCAGCCGCTGGCACGCAACACCGAACTGCCGCTGCCTGGCGAGCGCGAAGCCAAGCCGCATCTTCCCGAATGGGGGTCGTGGTTGCTGGGGCCGGTCAGCCAGGACCCGGTGCCCGGCTTCTCGCGCTGACTTCCATGACGCCTGCGGAACCACGCCCATGCCCTACGCCACCGCCCAGCCGCTGCATCCGCAAGGACCGCCGATGAACCTGGTCCTGTACGGCATTGACCGCGAACTGCTGCCCCGGCTGGCCGCCAAGCTGCCGCCGACCACCACCCTGCACTGGCAGGACAGCAGTGCGCCGACGTCTGCGCAGGACCTGCAACGCGGCCCGCAGAGCCTGGTGCTGCTTGACTTCCGGCCCGAGCACGCGGCTGCCTCGAGCGTGCTGGCACAGCAGCTGCAGCAGACCCAACCGGACCTGGCGCTGGTCGCGGTCGGCGCCACCAGCGCCGGCCAGGTCGAAGGCGTGGTGATCGCGCTGCGCGCCGGCCTGCGCGATGTGCTGGACCTGGACAGTGACAACGCCGGCATCGAGGCGGCCCTGCGGCGTGCGCTGTCACCGCGCCCGGCCGCGGTGGCGCAGCACGCGCACAAGGCGCGCCTGATCGTGCTGCTGGGCGTGCGCGCAGGCGTCGGCACCAGTACCCTGGCCGCACATATTTCGGTGCTGGCGCAACAGACGCGGGCCCTCGCCCAGGGCGATGCAGTGCAGCAGGACGGCCTGCTGATGGAACTGGCGCAGCCCGCCGGTGACCTTGCGCTGTACCTCAATCTCGACAGCCGCTTCCACTACGAGGATGCGCTGCGCAACGCCAGCCGCATCGACGCCACCCTTGCACGCACCGCGATGGCGCGCCATGACTCCGGGCTGGTGCTGCTGGACCGTGCCGGCGGCAGTGATGCCGTGCCCCCGTCCGACCCTGGCGCGCTGCTGCAGCGCCTGCGCGGGGTGTTCGCCAGCGTGCTGTGTGATGCCGGCGGCTGCCCGCTGCGGCAGCTGCCGCCGCTGTTGCTGGACCAGGCAGACGAGATCTGGCTGGTCACCGATGCGTCGATCGCCACGCTGGTCTCGCTGGACCAGGCACTGAAGCATCTTGCAGGCCAGCGCGAGCGCGAGAAACGCCTGCAACTGGTGATCAACCGCCACGACGACAGCAGCGGCATGAGCCCGGAACAGATCGCACGCCGCTTCGAACTGCCGTTGCTGGCGACATTGCCTGAACGACCGCGTGTGCGCCTTGCCGCCAGCCAGGGCCGCCTGCTGCTGCAGGATGCGCCGCGCGATCCCTACCTGCGTGCCCTCGCCCCGCTTGTGTCACGGCTGGACCCGGCTGCCTGCCCGGTCCAGCCGCATGGCCTGCGGGAAAGACTCTCCCTTGCCCTGGGTGGATCGCAATGGAAGACAAGGTAACCCCGTTCCCGCATGCCGTTGCCCGCCCGCTGCTGCACGAAAGCCCGGGCCACCTGCCGTTCGCACAGACCGAGCAGTACCAGAAGGTGCTGTCGGCCGCGCATGAGCACCTGCTCAACAGCATCGAGGACGAGCGCATCGACATCGATTCCTGGGCCCCGGATACCATCGCCCGCTGGGTGCAGGTACAGACCGTGGGCTTCATCCAGGAATGGCGCATCCCGATCAACGAAGAAGAGATGCAGGTGGTTGCCGAGGGCCTGGTCAAGGAGCTGACCGGTTTCGGCCCGCTGGACGACCTGCTCCACGACCCCTCCATCGAAGACATCCTGATCAACGGTTTCAAGGACGTGCACGTTTCGCAGGGTGGCCAGCTCCGGCGTGCCACCCAGCGCTTCACCGATGACACCCACCTGCTGCGCATCCTGCGCCGCATCCTCGCGCCGCTTGGCCGCCGGCTGGATGATTCCAATCCGATGGTCGATGCGCGCCTGCCCAACGGCGGCCGCCTCAACGCGATCATCTCGCCACTGGCGGTGGACGGGCCGATGGTGTCCATCCGCAAGTTCCGCAAGGACCCGTTCACCCCCGACGAACTGCTCGCCAAGGGCACCTTCGACGCACCGATGCAGGCCCTGCTGAAGGCAATGGTGCTGGGCCGATGCAACATCCTGGTCTCCGGCGGCACCAGCTCCGGCAAGACCTCGCTGCTGAACGCACTGGCCAGCTACGTGCCACCCAGCGAGCGCGTCATCACCGTGGAGGACACCGCCGAGCTTTCGCTGAACCATCCGCACGTGGTGCGCCTGGAAAGCCGCATCGGTGGCGCCGAGGGCCAGGGCGCGGTCAGCATCCGCGACCTGGTGCGCAACAGTCTGCGCATGCGCCCGGACCGCATCGTGGTCGGCGAAGTGCGTGGCGCGGAAGTGCTGGAAATGCTGCAGGCGATGAACACCGGCCATGACGGATCGATGGCCACCATCCACGCCAACACGCCGCGCGACTGCCTGTACCGCATCGAGATGCTGGCCGGCTTTGCCGGCTTCCAGGGCAGCGAGGACAGCCTGCGCCGGCAGATTGCCAGCGCCATCGACTTCATCGTCCAGATCTCGCGGCTGGGCAGCGGGCGCCGGGTGCTGGTCTCGATCACCGAGATCACCGGGGTCAGTGACAACCTGATCACCACCCAGGAAATGTTCCGCCACGAGGTGCAGATCGACGCCGCCGGCCGCGAGACCGACCGCTGGATCGGCCTGGGCTTCCATCCGCACTCGCACAAGCTGGAGCCGTTCCGCCAGCAACTGCGTGAATCGCTCTACGGGGACTTCTGAGCATGGGCACCGGCCTGCTGCTGGGCGTGTTGAGCATCATCTCGGTGCTGCTGGCGCTGGCCGTCTGGCTATGGGGCACCGCCGCCAGCCGTGAGCAGCGCCAGGCCTCGCTGCAGCATGCCGAGCAACAGCTGGCGCGCGGCAGCGCGGCCGGCGCGGTACCGGCCGGGCCTGCCGTTGCGGCGGCCAACGATTCGACCCGCCCGGCCAGCGCCGGAACCCGTGTACTGCCGTGGGACGGTGTCCTGCAGCGCGCCGGCCTTCAGCCGGGCTGGAAGCTGCCACTGATGCTGCTGGTGCCGGGACTGGTGCTTGCGGTCGTGGCGGCGATGCGGCTGGGCACGGCCTGGATGTTTCCGCTGACCCTGCTGCTGTACCTGCTGGGCTGCTGGCTGTGGGTGATGCGCCGGATCACGAAGCTGCGCGCGCAGCTGCTGCACCAGATGCCGGACTTTCTCGACAACCTGGTCCGCCTCACCGCGCTGGGCAACAGCCTGCAGGCCGCGTTCCAGGTGTCTTCGATGCAGACCAGCGCGCCACTGCGCGGCCTGCTCGACACCACGGTGCGCTATGCGCGCAGCGGCATGGACCTGGATCGTGCATTGAGCCTGGCCGCGCAGCCGTACCGGATGGACGTACTGAAGGTGCTGGCAGTGGTGATCGGCGTGAGCGTGCGCATCGGTGGCCGCGCCGACCAGATCCTGCAACGCATGGGCGATTTCATGCGCGACCTGGAACAGGCCCAGCAGGAACTGGCGGCCACCACCTCGGAAACACGGATGTCGGCCTGGGTGCTGGGGCTGCTGCCACCCGCCAGTGCGGTGCTGATGGCGATCTCCAGCCCGGCGTTCTTCCAGCCGGTGCTGCACGACCCGCTCGGTCACAGGATCCTGCTGATCGCACTGGGCCTGGAACTGCTCGGGGCGTTCCTGCTGTACCGCCTGGCCAAATCGCTATGACCGCCCGCAGCCGCCCCGGAGGTGCCCGATGAGCGCCAGCGCCTGGTTCGCCCTTTCGCTGCTGGTGCTGGCAGCCGGCGTCGCCCTGCTCGGTATCGCCGGCTGGGTGCGCAGCCATCGCGAGCACCGCACCTCAGCCACACTGAAAACCGCCCTTCAGCCGCGTGAAGAAGGCCGCGACACCGAGGCCACGCGCCGCGACTCACTGGGCTGGATCGAGCGCTTCGGGCGCTCGCTCAGTGGCGGCCGCCTGGAGGCCGCACTGCTTGCCAACGAAGACAAGCTGCTGTTGGACCTGGCTGGCTGGAACACGCGCCGCGGCACCGCGATCTATCTCGGCCTGCGCCTGCTGCTTGCCCTGTTGGTGCTGGCGCTGGCGCTGGCGTTCAGCAGCGCGCACGGGCTTGCCAAGGTGATGGTGGTGATCGGTGCGCTGGCGGCCGGGCTGCTGCTGCCGAAGTTCGTGCTGTCGTCGTGGGTCAAGCGCCGCCGCCGTGCGGTCGAGAACGAGCTGCCCCTGCTGATCGACCTGCTGCGCCTGCTGCAGGGCGTGGGCTTCAGCATGGACCAGAGCCTGCAGACGCTGGGCGACAAGCTGCGCGATGCATTGCCGGTACTCGGCGGCGAACTGCAGGAAGCCAATGTGGCCTATACCCATGGCCGCACGCGCGCGCAGTCATTGCGGCGGCTGAGCGAGGTCTACGCCGATGATGACCTGGCCAGGCTGATGCAGTTGATCCTGCAGGTGCATGCGCACGGCGGCGCAGTGCAGGAGCCGTTGCGCCAGTTCAGCCTCCGCCTGCGCGAACAGCGCCGCAACGCGTTGAAGGAAAAGGTCGGCAAGCTCTCGGTGAAGATGACCGTGGTGATGATGCTGACCCTGTTGCCGGCACTGATGCTGGTGCTTGCCGGCCCGGCGCTGGTCGCGCTGGCCACCACCCTGTCCAAGATGGGATCCCCCTGATGCCTCCCCTGCACACCTCCTGCCTGCTGCTTGCCGTCACCCTCGCCGCCCTGGCCAGTGGCTGCGCCTCGACCACGCCGAAGTATGTGCGGGCGCCCAGCCTTGCGCCGCCGGAACCCGATCCGCAGGACAGCCGCAACGCCTATCTGGAGCTGATCGAACGCATGCAGCAGCAGGGCGCCTGGTATGCCTCGCTGGCCCATGTGGAGGCCTTCCGCCAGCGCTATGGTGATCGTCCTGCCCTGCGCCTGCTGCAGGCCGACGCACTGCGTGAGACCGGCCAGACCGACGCGGCGGTCGCGCTGTATCGCGAGCTGTCCAGCGGGCCGCAGGCCGCCGCTGCGGCACATGGCCTGGGCCTGATCGCCGCACGTCGCGACGACGATGCCGGCAGCGAACAGGCCCTGGCGCGCGCTACGCAGCTGCAGCCCTTGAACACCGACTACCTTGGCGACCTGGGCTATGCACGGCTGCGTGCCGGCCGGTTCGATCAGGCCCGCGAGCCGCTGGCCAAGGCCCTGGAGCTTTCACCGGGCAACGCCAAGGCAACGGCCAACCTTGCACTCTGGGCGGTACTGCGCGGCGACCAGGCCACGGCGGAGCGGCTATCGGCACAGGCCAGCCTCAACGAGGAAACGCGCCGAAGCATCCAGCAGCAGGCCCAGCAGATCCGGACGCGCCTGCAGCAACGACAGGCCGCTGCTGCCGCCAACGCAGCCACACCTGCACATACGGCCAGCGTCGAGAGTGGCGCTCGTGCATCGGGCGGCGCACGGCTGGCGGGCGAACCCCACCGCGACCCGCGCGACCAACGCGATCCGCAGCGCCTGCCACCCTCGATGCTGGAACGCTTCAGCGCCACCGACCACCCGACCGGAAGCACACCATGACCACGATGCGCCAGATCCGACGCCTGTTGCCCGTGCTGTGCTGCCTGCTTGTTGCCGGTGCCGTGCAGGCGCAGCAACAGCCATTGACCGGACAGATGCTCGGTGGCCCCTCGCCGTCGCCAGCGGCCACGGTGCCCATGCAGGCCGAACCGCTCCCCACCGTGGAGTTGGCCGCACCGGCCGCATCCGCCGAGGTGACTGGCGCGCAACCGGCAACCGTCGCAAACGACGTCGCACCAGCACCGCCCGCCGCACCGCGTGCACGCCTGCAGAGCGGCGAGGCGACCCGCAATCTGTTCCGCCTGCAGGCCTCCGGGCAGCAGGCCGGCCAGCGGCTGCCGATCCTGGGTGACCAGGCCACGCTGAGCTATGCGCGTTACCTGAAGAGCTTTGAACACGAGATCCCGGACTTCTTTGAGACCGATGTCTCCCGGTCCAAGGACGCCTCCTCCTCCGGACGCTGAGGTCGGCCATGAAACGCCCACGCCAGTTCAGTTTCAGCCGCGCACGCGGCGGCATGTCGGTCACGATGATGCTGGTCATGCTGGCGCTGTTGGCCATGCTGGGCCTGATCGAGATCGGCTATCTGTTCTGGGCCAAGCGTGATGCGCAGAAGGTGGCCGACCTTGCCGCTCTGGCCGGCGCACAGCGACTGGAGCTGTGCAGCCCGGACAACAGCGACAACAGCGCTGCCCGGCAGAATGCGGTGGCCCAGAACGGGTTCGCAGGCACCCTGCAGATCCGCTGCGGCAACTGGAGCGCCAGCCGTGGCACCGGCACCCGCTTCGTCACCAGCGTCGATGCCAGCAATCCCCGCAATGCCGTTCAGGTGATCGCCGAGCGCAGCGTGCTGCCCTTCTTCGGGCAGACTTCCGGCCTGCCCACCGTGAGCGTGCAGGCCGTGGCGCGCCGTGCCGAACCCACCGCGGTGTTTGCGGTCGGCTCGCAGCTGCTACGGACCAATGGCGATTCAGTGCTGCTGTCCACCCTGCGCCTGGTTGGCCTGGACGTCACCAATGCCACGGTGCTGTCCTATGACGGCCTGGCGCAGGCCAACGTGACTCCGTCCGGCCTGCTGAAAGCGCTCAACATACCGGTAAGCGCCAACCTCAGCGTGGCCGATTTCAACCGCCTGCTGTCGGTCAACAAGATTTCGCTGGCACAGCTGGTAGATGCTACTGCCACCGTGGTCGGCCGTGACTCCGCAGTGGGGGTGCAGCTGCGCGCCCTGTCCGATCTGGTTGCCACCCAGCTGGACATCAACAAGCTCAACATCGTGCTTGGCAGCCAGTCCGGCGGCGGTGGCCTGTTTGCTGAAGTTGTCTCGCCCGACGGCACCGTCGGCAGCGCACTGGAGTCACAGATCAACGTGCTCAACCTGATCAGCACCGCGATCTCCATCGCCAACGATGGCAACGGCGTGGCGGTCAAGGGACTGGACCTGCTGGGCATCAGCATCCAGGCAGGCGTGGTCGAGCCGCCATCGATCGCCATCGGCGGTGTCGGCAGCCGTGCCTACAACGCGCAGGTGCGGCTGATGGCGGACGTGGACAGCAACAACCTGTTCGCGCTGGGGCCGCTGCTGAACCTGCTTGGCACGCGCCTGCACCTGCCGGTGCACGTCGACGTGGCCAACGGCATGGGCACACTGACCGGCATCCAGTGCGGCGGCAATCCACCCAAGGCCACGATCCAGGTGGACTCGTCGGTGCTGCGCGCCTGCGTCGGCAATGTCGACCCTGCACAGCGCTTCTCCAAGGCCAATGTCTGCGACGCCACGCTGCAGGACGAACAGCTGCTGAAGCTGCTGGGCCAACCATTGATCAACGACAGGATTACCCTGCCTGCCCTGACCAGCACGCAGACCCTGACCCTGGCCGCCGGTGAGACCGGCTCGACCCGGTTCAACCCGCTCGCGATCGGTGACGCAGTGTCGAGCCTGGTGAACGAACTGCTACGGGTGCTGTCGGGCATGCTCAATTCGCCCAAGCAGGGCATGAACGCCAACGACACCGCCAAGGCGCTGGCCGATCGCTACCTGCAGGCGGCCTTTCCCACTGGCGGACGCTACAACGTCGACCAGGTCATCCCGCTGCTGCGCGATGGCGATCCGGCACGCAATCTCGCCCCGCTGGGCAACTGGACGGTGAAGAATGGCGTCCCCAAGCCCTGCCTGCTGGGCCTGACCACCTGCTGGGAAGACGGTTCGGTGTGGACCGGTTACAGGACGACCGTGACCGGCCAGGGCCTGGGCCTGCTCGATGGCCTGCTTGGCTCGCTGGTCGGCGGCCTGCTGATCAACCGCTGCGACAGCCTGCTCGGCAACCTGATCGATTACAACGGCTGCGTGCGCAACAATCTGGCGTCGTACATCCAGACCGCACCGGCCGGCTTTCTCGATGGTGCGGGGGGAACGGGTGTCACCAACCCCGATGGCAGCGTCAGCTGCAGCGGCCTGCTGTGCACCGTGCTGAAGCCGATCCTGGCCGCACTGCGGCCGGTGCTCAACAGTGTCGGCACCCTGCTGACCAACCTGCTGGCCAGCGTGCTGGGCCTTGAACTGGGCCGGACCGACGTCAACGTGCAGTCGATCCAGTGCAGCGCCGCACAGCTGGTCTACTGACCCGTGACGGGCGCCCTTGGCGGCGCCCACACCCATGCTAGACTCCCGGCGGGGAACCACCTTCATATCAACCCACACTCATCCGTGGATGGTCTAGACATGCGAGAAACTTCAGGGGGCGCGGTCTTTGCCCGGCACGCGCGCAGCGCGGCAGTGCTGGCCGTGGTCATGATGCTGGTGGCACCGGCAGCGATGGCTGCACGTGGCGACCGTGAGGCGGCAGCCGAACCGGCGCGCAGCGCGCCGGTGGTGCGCAATACCGTGGACGAACTCAAGCAGTTGATGGACTCGCGCCAGCTGACCGAGCTGCGCACCACCTACAACGGCAACTACGGCGCCAGCCTGCTGTTCAATGCCAACACCCTGACCTACTACGTCGCCCTGTTCCAGGAGAAGAACTTCTGGCGGGTGATCAAGACCGATGCGGTGGACAACGCCGAGCGCGTCTATCGCACCTTCGCGCAGCAGTCCGAACAGCTGGCCCAGGTCTACATCGACACCACCCGCCTTGAAGCCGGCAAGCGCTACACCGAGCGCCTGGTGGCCTACAACGAGGAACGCCTGCGTACCCTGCAGCAGGAAATGGAACAGCAGCAGGCGCAGTCGGCTCAGGTCAGCGCCGCCCTGCAGCAGGCCCAGCAGCAGGCCGTGAGCCTCAGCACCGACGTGCAGAGCACCAACAGCCAGCTGGACGCCCTGCAGCGCCGCATCCAGATCCTGCAGGCCGAACAGGGCAACCCGGAGTTGAGCCTGCCCAAGCCGGACAGCGTGCCCGCACCGGCGGCCGCCAGCGACGGTCGCTGAGAGCTGCACTCACGGTACTCCACGCGACGGCGCCCTATGGCGCCGTTGTCGTTTTCGGCACTTCAGCGTCCCCGCGTCACTGGCAGGCGCCGTAGACCGCGTCATCCAGCTGCCGGCGCTGCACGAAATCCAGGCGCCGACGCTTGAGCAACGCCTGCTCGCGATGACGCCGGGCACGCTCGCAGGCCGCCGCATCCGTGCTGATCGTGATCAGCGCACCGTGCGCCCGCGCCGCACGCCGTGGCCGGGGCGATGGCTTCGGTGTCGAGGCCGCTGGCGCCACAGCGCCGCGGGACAATGACTGCTCCGCGGGCACGTCCCAGCGCCATGCGGCGCGCCCCTGGCAGGGTGTCTGCTGGTAGACCGGGTGCGGTCCATCCACGCACTTGTAGACATGGGTCTGTGCCGGCGCTGCCATGGGCAGCAGCAGGCACAGCATCAGCGACCATCGCATGGCGGGCATCCGTGCGTTCCTGTGGCGGGCTGCGCTCATCCTCGGCATACGGCTCCCGTCCTGCCAGAGCGATACGCGTCACATCCGATGCAATCCAGCACAGCCGTGCAAGTCGGTCGCCTGCGCCTGCGCTGTACTGCCGAAGGCACCGGCATCCTGCCGAAGCCTTCCCTCCCTTCCGCCAAGGAACCTGCAATGAGCAACTTCGTCACCGTCGCCGATGGCGCCCGCATCTTCTACAAGGATTGGGGCACCGGCCAGCCGATCGTGTTCGCCCACGGTTGGCCGCTGTCTTCCGATGCCTGGGATCCGCAGATGCTGTTCATGGGCCAGAACGGCTTCCGCGTGGTCGCCCACGATCGCCGCAGCCACGGACGCTCCAGCCAGACCTGGAACGGCAACAACATGGACACCTATGCCGATGACCTGGCCGCGGTGATCGAAGCGCTGGACTTGAAGGACGCGATCCTGGTCGGCCATTCCACCGGCGGCGGTGAAGTGGCCCATTACATCGGCCGCCACGGCAGCGCGCGCGTGGCCAAGGTGGTGCTGGTCGGCGCCGTGCCGCCGCTGATGCTGAAGACCGCTGGCAACCCCGCCGGCACCCCGCTGGAGGTCTTCGACGGTATCCGCAAGGGTACCGGCGGCGACCGTTCGCAGTTCTTCAAGGACCTGACCACCCCGTTCTTCGGCGCCAACCGGGATGGCAACAACGTCACCCAGGGCATGCGCGATGCGTTCTGGCTGCAGGGCATGCTCGGTGGCGTCAAGGGCCAGTACGACTGCGTGCACGAATTCTCGGAAGTGGACTACACCGAGGACCTGAAGAAGATCGACGTGCCGGCGCTGGTCGTGCACGGCGATGACGACCAGATCGTGCCGTTCGATGCCTCGGCCAAGCTGTCCTCGCAGATCATCAAGGATGCCGAACTGAACGTGTACGCCGGTGCGCCGCATGGCCTGACCATCACCCACGCCGACCAGTTCAACGCCGACCTGCTGGCATTCGCACGCAAGTGAGGTATCGCGGCGGCGCCGCAACGGTGCCGCCGCCACTTCGGTAGTGCCGGCCACTGGCCGGCACCCCGATCAATCCATCGCGATCCTGCGCAGCCGGCCAGCGGCCGGCTCTACCGCTGGCCGGCAACCCGATCAACCCGTCGCGATCCTGCGCAGCCGGCCAGCGGCCGGCTCTACCGCTGGCAGGTCAACCGCCTCCGCTTCGGTAGTGCCGGCCGCTGGCCGGCACCCCGATCAATCCTTCGCGATCCTGCACAGCCGGCCAGCGGCCGGTTCTACCACTGGCAGGTCAACCGCCGCCCCTTCGGTAGTGCCGGCCACTGGCCGGCACCCCGATCAATCCATCGCGATCCTGCGCAGCCGGCGAGCGGCCGGCTCTAGCCGCGACGGCTCAGATGTCGGCATGGTGATGTGGCACGGAGGCGGGCAGCGGATCATGGCCACCCACGAAGTGGCGCACCACCGGCGCGCGCTCTCCCCGATGCAATCCGCGTAGTTCTTCCTGGATCGCCTTGTCGTCGGCGGTGATGCGCTCGTGCTGGCGAAGGTGCTCCAGCCAGGACGGGGTCACGAAATACTCAAGGTGGATTCCCGGTGTTGCCACGTCTTCGACTACGCCCCAGACCACCGCACCGTCGCGACGACGGATGGATCCCATCGCGCGCATCTGCGCCTGGAACGCGGCACGATCAGCATCATCGATGCGATACTCGATGGTGACCAGCACCGGGCCTCGATCGTTCGACACCGGCACCGACAGCTCGGGTGCCGGCCAGTGCCCGGCCGGGCGCAGGTTCAGGTCCTCGGTGCCGGCGATGCGCACGCGCCACACCAGCAATCCGCCGATCACCGCACCGGCCGCTGCCACCAGCAACGCCAGTTCGGGCGAGGTGCGCTGAGCGAGCGCGCCCCAGCTCAGGCCGCCGGCGGCCATGCCGGCAGAGAACACCATGATGTACAGCGCCAGCGCACGCGCACGTACCCATGCCGGAACCGCAGTCTGCGCAGCGATCTGCAGCGACGACAGCACGGTGATCCACGCAAAACCATTGACCAGCATCACCGCCGGAAGCACGTACCAGCTGCGGGTCAGCGCCAGCCCGACCAGGCTCAGGGCCAGCGACAACGTCGCCAGCAGTACCAGCAGGTCGCGATCCAGCTGTGCGCGCAGCTTCGGCAGCAGCAACGCACCGCCCACTGCACCGATGCCGATGCAGCCCAGCAGCATGCCGTACTGCCCCGCCCCACCCTGCATCTGCCCACGCACCACCACCGGCAACAGCGCGTTCATTGCCGCGGCGAAGAAGAAGAAGCCGACCGACTTGATCAGCACCGCCTGCAGCCGTCCGGCACGGCTGGCGTAGCGCAGGCCCGCTTTCAATCCGGCACCGAAGCCTTCCGGCGGCAAGCTCGACTGCTTTGGGTCGCGCTTCCAGCCCCACACCACGAACAGCATTGCGGCGAAGGTGATGGCATTGAAGCCGAACGCCCAGACCGCACCCAGCTGGGCGACGATCACGCCGCCGATGGCCGGGCCGATCGAACGGGCGATATTGATGCCGATCGAGTTCAGCGCCACCGCCGAGGCCAGCATCGGCTGCGGCACCAGTTCGGAGACGATGGCGGCCTGCGCGGGCATTGCCATCGCCGCACCGCAGCCCATGCAGAAGGTCAGCAGCACCAGCAACTGCGGGGTCAGCAGGTCCATCGCGGTCAACGCAGCCATCGCTGCGGCCACCAGCAGCATCCAGCCCTGGGTCGCCAACAGGTACTTCCGACGATCGACAATGTCGGCCAGGGTGCCGGCAGCGAGCGCCAGCAGCACGATCGGCACTGTGGTGGCCGACTGCACCAGGGCCACCATCAACGGCGAACCGGTGCGCTCGGCCATCACCCAGGCGGCGGCCACATCATTGACCCAGGTGCCGATGTTGCTGGCCAGGATCGCCAGCCAGATCGAACGGAACATCTGGATCTTCAGCGGGGACCAGGCCCCTGCGGCCTGTACGGGGGGTTGCGACGCGGTTGCGTTCACCATTGCCATGCTCCAACGATCGAGGCGAACAGCGTGTCCTGGCCTCCAGCCTGCTTCAGTGCAGGACCGGCGTCGACCCAGGCCAGCTGCAGCTGCCATTGCCAGTGTTCGCTGGCCTGCCAGCGGGTTTCGGATTTGTACTGGGTGCCGATGCGGCGCGCGCCACCGGCGCTGCCCGGCAACGCCACCAGCGGCGCCGGCGTGGTGTAGACCGCATCGGCACGACGATGCTTCCAGGCCACCTGTACGCCCAGTTCCGTCGTCACCGCGTCGTGCAGGCGCAGGGACAGGGTCGGCTGCAGGTCCATCAGATTGGCCGGGGCCAGCAGGCTGGCCTCGCTGAAGTAGGCCGATTTCGGGAACAGTGCATTGAAGGTGCCCAATCGCCGGTCGTGCAGGTTGCCATCGCCACTGGCGACGTCGGCCTTCAGGCCCACGCGCGGTTGCAGCGGCACATCCCTCCAGCGCCAGCCGGTGTCGGTCGCCAGCGTCCATGCACGGATGTCGAGGGTGCCGGTGGCGGCACGCAGCTCACCGCCCTGCGCCACCAGCTCGCTGTTCCAGTCCAGTGCACCAACCTGGCCGAACCAGCGTGCACCGAGGGTCTGCCGGCGCTCGGTTCCGGAGCCCGCCGCAAAGCGCGCACCGTCGCGGCGGTAGTCCAGCAGGTACAGATCCCACTGTCCCACGCCCTGCCCGCGTGCCGCGGTGGCATAGGCACCCCACAGGTGCGCACCGTGTTCGCTGCGATCATCAAAGGCACCCGGCCGGTTCTCGACCGGCCGCAGGGCCATCAGGTCAAGCGTGCCGAGCCGCCCCTTCCAGCCCAGGCGCGCACCGTCGAAGGCCAGGCGGATGTTCGGCCCATCGCGCACCGACAACAGCCGCGAGCTGCCATAGCCGGCTTCCTGCCGGCCGAGCTGCACATGGAAGCCACCGCGCTGCCAGCGCCAGTACGCCTGCTGCACGTCCAAGGCACCACGGTCGGTGCGGCCCGGGCCGCCTGCCTTGCCATTCTCGGCATGCACGCCCAGCTGCAGTTTTGCCTGCCAGGTGTCCTCCACATAGGTGGCCGAAGCCAGTGCACGCAGCAGGCCATAGCCATCTTCGCCGCCGCCGATACCGAACCGGGTCGGGTCGTAGTACAGGCCACGCAGGCGCAGCGATGCGTCCAGCTGCAGCTCGCCGTTGCCCGCGTCGCTGCAGCGGCCGCCTTCGCAGGCCAGCGCCAGCGAGGGCACGGACAGCAGCGCCAGGCTCAGAACGCGAAGCACGAGCATCCCATCGCGCCCCAGAAGGCGGTCAGGTCATCGGTGGGCGCCGCATGCTGCGCGGCATGCCCGTGAGCACCATGCGTACTGCAGGCCACACCGTGATGGTGGCGATGGGCAGCTGCCAACCCGGTGGCAGCACCGCCGACATGGTAACCACCGAACCGGTTGACCGGCGACCAGTCCGGCATCGCCGGCGGCAGCTGCGGCGCCAGCCCAGCATAATCGCCGTCGGCGTGCACGATGCGCCCGCCGACCACGGTCAGCATGCTGGTGATGTCGGCGATCTGCGCGTCGTCGACGCGGAAGAAATCGGCCGAGAGCAGGATGAAGTCGGCCAGCTGACCAACCGTCAATGTCCCCTTCACTGCTTCGTCGCCGGAGAACCAGGCGCTGCCCTGGGTCCACAGGCGCAGCGCCTGCTCGCGTTCGAGCAGGTTTTCCTCGCCATACAGGGCCAACCCGCCCACGGTGCGCCCGGTCACCAGCCAGGACAACGCCACCCACGGGTTGTAGCTGGCCACGCGGGTGGCGTCGGTGCCTGCGCCCACCGGCACGCCCTCGGCCAACATGCGCCTGACCGGCGGCGTGTGCCGTGCCGCCTGCACGCCGTAGCGCTCGACGAAGGCCTCGCCCTGGTAGGCCATGCGGTGCTGCACGGCGATACCCCCACCCAGCGCGCGGATGCGCTCGATATTGCGCGGAGTGATGGTCTCGGCGTGGTCGATGAACCAGTGCAGGCCATCGAACGGCACCTCCCGGTTGACCTGTTCGTATACATCCAGGATGCGGGTGATGCTCTCGTCGTAGGTGGCGTGGATGCGGAACGGCCAGCGCTTCTCGACCAGCAGCTTCACCACGTCGTGCAGTTCGGGCTCCAGCTCCGGCGGCAGTTCCGGGCGCGGCTCGTTGAACAGTTCGAAGTCGGCGGCAGAGAAAACCAGCATCTCGCCCGCGCCGTTGTGGCGCAGCAGGTCATCGCCCTGGCGCGGCTGCAGGATCTCGCTCCAGCCACGGAAGTCATCCACTTCCCTGCCCTTGTTCTGGGTGAACAGGTTGTAGCCGATGCGCACCGTCAGCTGATCATCGCGATGCAGCTGCTCGATGACCTGGTAGTCCTCGGGGTAGTTCTGGAAGCCACCGCCGGCGTCGATCACCGAAGTGATGCCAAGCCGGTTCAGTTCGCGCATGAAATGGCGCGTCGAGTTGGCCTGGTATTCGATCGGCAGGCGCGGGCCCTTGGCCAGCGTGGCGTACAGGATCAGCGCATTGGGCTTGGCCAGCAGCAGCCCGGTCGGGTTGCCCAGCGAATCGCGCACGATCTGGCCACCCGGCGGATCCGGTGTGTCCTTGCTGTAGCCGCAGGCGCGCAGCGCGGCGCGGTTGAGCAGTGCGCGGTCATACAGGTGCAGCAGGAACACCGGCGTATCCGGTGCGATGTCGTTGAGCTCCTGCAGCGTCGGCAGGCGCTTCTCGTTGAACTGCGCGGCGGTGAAGCCACCGACCACGCGCACCCACTGCGGCGCGGGAGTACGGTCTACCTGGGCCTTCAGCATGTCCAGGGCGTCGCCCAGCGAACGCAGGCCGTCCCAGCGCAGCTCCAGGTTGTAGTTCAGGCCACCACGGATCAGGTGAGTGTGGCTGTCGTTGAGGCCGGGCAGCAGGCGCCGGCCCTGGGCGTCGATCAAGGTCGCTTCATTGCCCCAGCCGCGCATGATCTCCTCGTCGCTGCCGACGGCCACGATGCGGCCTTCCTGTACAGCCAGCGCCTGCGCATGCGGCTGCTGCGGGTCGAGGGTGGTAATGCGGGCATTGCGGATGACCAGCGTGCTCATGCGACGCTCCTTGGAAGTGGAATCGAGTGCGGCACCGGCACGACCTGCCAGGCCGAGCGCAACAGCGGCGCCGCTGGCCAGCACCACGTTGCGGCGGCCGTGATCGAGGGGATCGTGACTCATGCGAATTCTCCCGGAAAGCGTTGGCCGTCCAGCGCCCAGGCGCCGGGGCCGGCCAGCGCGAGGGCCAGCAGCACCGTGGTCCACATCAACGGGTACTCACTGCCGCCGCGCATCCAGAACCAGCCCTTGGGCAGGGCCAACAGCACGGTGAAGCCGATGAAGGCAGCCGCTGCAAGCGCAGCGATGCGGGTCTGCCACCCCAGCAGCACGGCCAGCCCGGACAACACCTGCAGCAAGGCCAACAGCAATGGCAACGGTGCCACTGCCGGCAGCCCGAAACCGCGCAGCTCGGTGGCGAAGCCGGAAAGCCCCGGCCCCCCGAACCAGCCGAACAGCTTGCCCAGCGCGTGCGGCAGCAGGAAGCCTCCTGCCGCCACGCGCAGCATCAGCAGGGCCAGGTCGAGGCCATGGCCGGCAACCATGCTCAGTGCCCGCCTTCCTGCGCACCGAACATCCGCTTGGCGTACTGGATGCCGATGCCGTAGCCGCCGGCGTGGTCGCGCGCAATGCCGGTGGTCAGGTCGTAGGTTTCACCCCGTGCCCAGTCGCGCTGCAGTTCGAGCAGGTACTGCACGCTGGTCATCGGCACCGCGCCGGCCTGCACCATGCGGGTGATCGCACGCTCGTGCGCTTCCTCGCTGACATCGCCACAGGCATCGGTGATCACATACACCTCGAAGCCCTGCGCCAGCGCCGACAGTGCCGGGCCGACGATGCAGACGCTGGTCCACAGGCCGGCGATGACCAGACGGCGCTTGCCGATGCGGTTGATCTCATCGATCACAGGCTGGTCTTCCCAGGTGTTCATCGAGGTGCGATCGAACACCGTCTGGCCCGGAAAGATCTGCGGCAGTTCCGGGAACATCGGCCCGGAGAACGACGCTTCGGCGACTGTGGTCAGCACGACCGGTACATTGAAGCCCTTGGCGCCCTTGCCGATCAGCGACACGTTGTTGCGCAGCGCGGAGATGTCGATGGTGTGGGTGGCGAACGCCATCTGCGACTGGAAGTCGATCAGCACCAGGGCGTGGTCGGTCGGCGACAGCAGCGCCGGGGCGGGAGTGGCGGTGGCAAGGCTCATGGGTGGACTCCGTTGGAAACACGATCAAGGGGATGCAACAGGGCGGCATCGCCGGCAACGTACTGGCCGGGGCTGCAGCCGGTCTCCGCGCGGAAGCTGCGGACGAAATGGCTCTGGTCGAAGAAGCCCAGCTGCTGGGCCAGGCAGGCCATCGGCAGCTGCGCGCCCGGCAGCAGCTCGCGCGCGCGCTCGATGCGACGGCGGCGGACATAGCGCAGCGGGCTGGCGCCGGTACCGGCGCGGAACAGGCGTACCAGATGGAAGCGGCTGACGCAGGCGGCCGCCGCCAGCTCGGTCACCCGCAGCGGCTGCGACAGATGCTCATCGACATAGCGCAGGGCGCGCTGCAACGCGGCGGCCTGTTGCGGTGCCAGTGAAGCGGCGGGCGGATCAGGCGGGAAGAGGGTGGCCATGCGGGACGCCGCGAAGGGGTGCCCCATGGTGCGTGACCCCTGCGTGATGCCCTACCCCCGTCGGTCGAGGCCAGCACCTACCCGAATGGGGGAGGCCGACGGCCGAGCAGGCGGCGCCCGAACAACCGCGCATCCAATGAATAGGCGCCAGGGCCCAGCATCAACAGCGCCAATGGCAGCGCCGCCTGCGGCCACGGCGCCTGCTGCGCGAACATGCCCACGGCCGCCATCAGCGCCGCCAGCGGCGTCAACGCACCCAGCACGAGCATCAGCACTGCCAGCAGGCACAACGCCGACCACCCGCCCGCCTGCATGCCGGGCATCAACAGCGCAGCGGACAGGCACAACCGCAACCACAGCAGGCCGATGCCCGGACCGCGGTCGGGGAACATCACGAACAGGCGCTGCATGGCGGGGCTCCGGAGGGCATGCCGGCGTGATAACGGACGCCGACGCACGCCGCCTACCCCGTTCGGGTCACCCCGGACTGCCCCACACCTGCCAGAATGCGCGCCATGCGTGGCCGCCCCTTCCCGTCCGTGCGTCGCCTGCCGACGCTGCTGACGTGCCTGCTGCTGTTGACCTCCCTGCCCGCCTTTGCCGTGCAGCGCCCGCCGGTGAGCGGCGGGCTGCCCGATTACGAGCACACTGCCTGGCGTGTCGGCCAGGGCGCGCCAGGCGATATCTGGGACATTGCCCAGGACCGCGAAGGCCTGTTGTGGCTGGCTACCGGCTCGGGCCTGTACCGCTTCGATGGCCGACGCTTCGAACGGCAGGCGGCGCCCGCCGGCAGCCAGTTCCCGTCCACCAACATGGTCACGCTGGCGCATGCCGTCGGCGGTGCGCTGTGGATCGGCTACTTCCAGGCCGGCATCAGCCAGTTCACGCATGGGCAGCTGCGCAGCTACGGCCGCGAGCAGGGGGTGCCGGTCGGCGTGGTCCCACGCTTCAGCCAGGATCGCCAGGGCCAGCTCTGGGCGGCGATCAATGGCGGGCTGCGCCGCTTTGACGGACATCGCTGGCAGCCACTGCCGGCCGCTGCCGGCCTGCCAGAGCGCCGTGCGCAGTGGGTGCTGCACGACAGCCGGGGCAGGTTCTGGGTGCTGGCCGACCTGAAGATCTGGATGCGTGCGGCGGGCCAGACCGCGTTCGAGGACACCGGCATCGCGGTCTCGCAGATGGCGACGCTGGCCGAAAGCCCGCAGGGTGAAGTATGGCTGGCCGACCGGGTGCGCGGCACCTCGCCGCTGGCCAACGCGCAGGGTCTGCTGGCGGCCGGCGAACGTGAGGCGCGGCGGTTGCCGGAACTGGTTGCTGCGCGCCTGCAGTTCACTGCCGATGGCGCGCTGTGGGCCACGATGAGCCCGCACGGCGGCGTCGCCCGCATCACCTTCGACGGCACCCGGGCCGTGCGCATGGAACGCTTCGATACGCCGCAAGGACTGACCGCCACATCGGCAGTGCCGATCATCGTCGATCGCGAAGGCAATCTCTGGGTCGGCACCAATCTCGGCCTCAACCGCTTCCGCGCACGCAGCGTGCACGCCCTGGTGGTCGGCCCGAGCGATCCCTACCGCTCGCTGGTACGGGCCAGCGATGGGCGCGTGTATGGCTATGGCGAAGACCTCAAGCCCTACGACCTGCGGCGCCCCCTGCTGGATGGCAGCGCCACGCAGCTGCAGGCCGCCGCGCGCCAGGCACCCACGCCGATCTGGCAGTTCGACTGGGTCAACCTCGCGCGCACGGTCGCCGGCCGCACCACATTGATCCCGCTGCCGGCGCCGTTCACCGGGCAGCCGCTGCATGCCCTGTTGTTCCCCGATGACGGACAGGCCTGGGTCTGCGCCGGAGAACGCGGGGTGCTGCACTACCAGCATGACCAGTGGCAACGTGAAATCCGCCTGCCAGAGCAGGCCTGCTCATCGCTGGCGCTGGATGCCGATGGCCAGCTGCTGCTCGGCTATGCCGATGGCCGCCTGCGCCGCCTGGGTGCAAATGGCACCGAGAGCTTCGGCGCCGGGGACGGCCTGTCGGTAGGGCCGATCACTGCGATGCTGCACCACCGGGACCTTCTGCTGGTCGCCGGCGAAGCGGGGCTGGCGGCACGGCTGGGCAACGGCCGGTTCGTTCCGGTGCGCACCGACATGGCCGGCGTACTGGAAGGCATCACCGGCATGGTCGCCGATGCCAATGGACACCTGTGGCTCAACGGCAGCCGTGGCCTGGTACGGATGGAAAGCGGGTTGCTGCGCCGTGCCCTGCGCTCCGGCCTGCCAGTGACGCCACGCCTGTTCGATGCCATCGACGGCATGCCCGGCATCGCCCTGCAGAGCGGACCGATCTCCACCGCCGCCCTGGCCGACGACGGCCTGCTGTGGCTGGCCACCAACCAGGGCCTGGCCTGGCTGGACACCACCCGCTCGCACGTCAATACGATGGCTCCCAGCGTGCGTATCGGCGAGGTGCTGTATGGCAGCGAGCACGCGCCGCTACGCGATGGCCTGCGCCTCCCGGCAGGCACCAGCCAGCTGCAGATCGATTACGTGGCGCTGTCGTTGGCACGTCCGGAGCGCAACCGATACCGCTACCGCCTGTCGGGCGTGGATGATGGTTGGCAGGACGCGGGCAGCAGCACACGTGCGTATTACACCAACCTCGCGCCCGGCGGCTACCGGTTCGAGGTGGAAGCCGCCAACGAGGACGGCATCTGGAGCACCGCACCGGCCAGCCGCAGCTTCCGCATCGCTCCCACCTTCGTGCAGACCGTGTGGTTCAAGCTGCTGTGCACCGCCGCCGTGCTTGCACTGCTGGTGCTGGCGGTGCGCATCCGCAGCGGGCAGCTGGCCGCACTGTTCCGCGCGCGCCTGCAGGAACGCAATGGCGAGCGCGAACGCATCGCGCGCGACCTGCACGACACCCTGCTGCAGGGTAGCCAGGGCCTGATCCTGCGCCTGCACGCGATCAGCCAGTCAGCGCAGACACCAGAGCCGGTGCGCAGCCAGCTTGAGTCAGCGATGCAGCTGGCCGAGCGCAACCTGGCCGAGGGTCGCGAGCGGGTCAATGCGCTGCGCGAGGGGCCGTTCGCGGGTCGCGACCTCGCTTCGGCACTGGCCGATGTGCACGCCGAATACGCCGGGCATGGCATCAATCCCCTGCGCCTGACCGTGGAAGGCGCGACGCCACCGCTGCAGGCCGACGCGGCCGAAGAGGTGTTCCTGATCGGGCGCGAGGCCATCCGCAATGCGTTGCGCCATGCCAATGCCAGTGCCATTGAAGTGGAACTGTCCTATGGCACGCGTTGTTTTCTGCTGCACGTGCGCGACGACGGTGCCGGCATTGCCGACGAGAACGCCGGCCATGGCCATTGGGGCCTGCAGGGCATGCGTGAGCGCGCCCAGCGCCTCGGCGCGGAACTGCAGCTGTGGACCGGCCCCGGGCTGGGTACCGAAGTCGCGCTGGCAGTCCCGGCCCGGCGGCTGTATCACCGCCGCCGATCGCGTTGGCATTGGCCCTGGAGTAGAGAAAACCATGACTGAGTCCCCTGCCCCGATCGGCGTGCTGGTGGTCGACGACCACCCGCTACTGCGTGATGGACTGGCGGCACTGCTGGGCGCTCATGCCGACCTGCGCCTGCTCGGCGAGGCCGCCGATGGCGAGGAAGCCATCGCACGCTACCAGCAGCTGCAGCCCGACGTCGTGCTGATGGACCTGCAGATGCCCCGCCTGGATGGTGTGGAAGCCATCGTGCGGATCCGCGCGCTGGACCCACGCGCGCGCATCATCGTGCTGACCACTTACCGCGGTGACGTACGTGCGGTGCGGGCGCTGCAGGCCGGCGCCAGCGCGTACCTGCTGAAGGACATGCTGCGCCATGAACTGGTCGACACCATCCGCATGGTCGCCGGCGGCCGGCGCGCACCGATTCCCCCGGCGGTGGCAGCCAGCATCGCCGCGCACGTGGTGGAAGATCGCTTGTCGCCGCGCGAGACCGAGGTACTGCGGCACGTGGCCGGAGGGCTGTCGAACAAGCGCATCGGCGAGCGCATGCAGATTTCCGAGCAGACGGTGAAGGCGCACATGAAAAGCCTGATGGACAAGCTCGGCGTGGGTGATCGCACGCATGCGGTAACCCAGGCGCTGCGGCGCGGCATCATCAGCCTGGACGACAGCGGTCACGATTAGGGGGTTGTCGGCAGGGCTTGCAGCCCTGCACCCGCGGTAGTGCCGGCCGCTGGCCGGCAACTTCAACAGCAAAATCAAAAGCGCGCTCTCCGTGGGATGGCGCGGCGGTGTCGGAGTACGGGGACGCTGCAAGTACG
>NZ_LXXZ01000062.1 GCF_003244875.1 Stenotrophomonas sepilia | reverse complement strand
CCCTCCGTCCCCTTTTTTGATCACCGACGGCGCGCGCACGATCCGCTATCGGTAGGTGCCAAAGCGGCGTCCCGTGGTTGGTAACACGCCAGCGACGCCCGTCGCGTCGTGCGGTCTGAATTCCGGTCAGACGCCGGCGGCGCGCTTCCAGAACGCCTGCACCAGCGGCGGCCATCGGCCGACGCAGCCCAGCGCACGGCCCCGGGCCAGGGTCAGGTGCATTTCGTCGTTGGAGAACAGGCGGTTGATCGCATCGAAGCTGTAGGCGGCGATGTGGTTGTCGCTCCGCCGTTCACGTGCCCAGCGCTGCAGGCGCTGCGGCGACAGCCGCGGTTGGCCGCGGCGCTCTGCCGAGGGTGCCAGCCACTGCTGCAGGGCGGCGACATCACGCAGCCCCAGGTTCACGCCCTGCCCGGCCAGCGGATGCACCACATGCGCCGCGTCACCCAACGCCAGCACACGACCGGCCACGTAGTGACGGGCCAGCTGGCGGCGCAGCGGGAATGCCGCACGCGATGAGGCCAACCGCAGCTCACCCAGGCGTGCCGCGAAGGCGCGGGTCAGTTCGCGGTTGAAGCTGTCCTCGTCCAGCGCCAGAACACGCGCCGCCTCGTCCTCGGGCAGGGTCCAGACGATCGAGCTGCGGCGTTCGGCCACCGGCAACAACGCCAGCGGCCCGCTTGGCAGAAAGCGCTGCCAGGCCGTGGCCTGGTTGGGAAGATCGCTGTCCACGTAGGCCACCACGCCACGCTGGTGGTAGTCATGGCGTTCCACCTCGATCCCGGCCAGCTGGCGGAGGGTCGATTCGGCGCCGTCGGCGGCCACCGCCAACGCCGCTTCCAGGCGACGCCCGTCATCCAGGCGCAGGCGCACGCCGTCCTCGTCCTGCTCCAGCGCGTCCACCCGTGCCGGGCAGTGCAGCTGCACACCCGCCGCCGGCAGCGCCGACCACAGGCGGTCCTGCAGCAGCCCGTTCTCGACGATGTAGCCCAGTTCGCGACGGCCGAAGCGATCGGCGTCGAACAGCAGATCCTCGCCACCGGCAGCGTCCCACACCTGCATGCGCCGGTAGGGCCATGCACGGGCCTGCGCGATCGCCGGCCACACACCAAGACGATTCAGCAGCTGTACGTTGTCGGCAGCGAAGGCGAACACGCGCAGGTCCGGCTGTGCGGCCTGCCACGGCGCCGGTTCGCGACCTTCCACCAGCGCCACCGACAGGCCAGCATCAGCCAGCGCCAGCGCACACGCGGCACCGACCACGCCACCGCCGATGATGGCCACATCAAGACGCGCGCGCCGGCTCATGCCGCTTCTCCACGGCACAGCCGCGGCACCTCGCCGCGGAAGCCCATCGCACCACCGACCAGCATCGATTGCACCGAGGCGCGCTGCGCGGCCACCAGGCCGAGGCTGCGCAGCGGCCGCATCAACGGCGCCGGATTGCTGGTCAGGCGCGCAAGCCCGCCGGAGAACGCCACCGTCTGCCGGCGGTCCTCTTCGCGGCGCGCGACATAGGCCTGCAGCAGTGCATCGCTGCCGGCATCCTCATGCGCATCCTCCAGCAGTTCAGCCAGGGTCAGCGCATCGCGCAGGCCCAGGTTGAAGCCCTGCGCCCCCAGCGGATGGATGGTCTGCGCGGCATTGCCGAGCAGCACCGCGCGCTCTCCGGCCAACGCGCGCGCCAGCACCTGGATGAGCGGATAAGCACTGCGCGGGCCGGATTCGAGCAGCCGGCCGGCGCGCCAGCCGATCGCGTTCTGCAGGCGTTGCAGCCAAGCCGCATCGTCCAGCGCCATCACCGCATCGGCCTGGTCGCGCGCAACACCGTGCACGGTGCCGAAGTGGCGATCACCACGCGGCAGCAGGGCGGTCGGGCCGGTATCGGTGAAGCGCTCCCAGGCGGTGCCGTCCGGCGCGCGCTGGCTGCGCACGCGGGCCACGAACAGGGTCTGCTGGAAATCATGGCGGTCGACCTCGATGCCGAGCGCGCCGCGCACGCCACTGGTCGTGCCATCGGCCCCCACCACCAGCCGGGCCTGCAGCACGCGTTCGCCGGTCTCGTCGGCCACCCGCACCTGGCGGTAGCCATCGACCACCTCGCCCAGGCCCAGGAAGCGCATGGGCCGGTAGCGCCGCAGCCGCGGCAGCTCCTGCAGGCGCGCTTCCAGCGCCTGGCCGAAGTCCCGCGCCACCACCACCTGGCCGAACCACGGCCGGTCGTAGTCGGAAGCCTCCAGCTGCACGCGGCCGAAATCGCCGGCGCGGCTGACGTGGATGCGGCGGATCGGGCCCGGCGCCATCGCCAGCTTCTGCATGACCCCCAGCGCGGTCAGCGCATTGACCGTGGCAGCGGCAAAACTGAGGTTGCGCTGGTCGAATACCGCCGGCAGCTCGCCGGCCGGGCTGGCCTCGAGCAGGCCCACATCGCGGCCCAGGCGGTCCAGGGCGATGGCCAGGCTGGCACCGACCAGGCCACCACCGACGATCAGCACGTCATGTCGTTCACTCATGATGTTCATGATACGCGCTCGCCCTGCCCGAACACCCAACATCACCCGACCTGCGCCAACCGGCGCGGCGGGCTAGAATGAAACCTGAATCCGCTCCGGGCCCGCTGCCATGTCCGCCACCGCCAACCGCGCCTTCGTCCTGTCCGTCCTTGTGCTGTTGCTGGCGGCGACCCGGGTCAACCACTTCGCGGCGATCCCCGATGCCTCCTGGGCGGTGTTCTTCATCGGTGGCTTCTACCTGGCCACGTGGACACGCTGGGCGTTTCCGCTGTTGATGGTGTTCGCCGTGCTGGTGGACTGGATCGTGATCCGCAGCAGCGGCCTGGATTTCTGGCAGCACTACTGCGTGTCGCCGGGTTACTGGCTGCTGCTGCCGGCATACTTCTCGCTGTGGGCCGGCGGCATGCTGCTGGGCCGCAACTACCAGGGCGCACGCTGGCCGGTGCTGGCCAAGGGTACGCTGCTGCTGGTGGCCTCGGTGGCGGTCTGCCACCTGCTGGCGCAGGGCGGTTTCTACTGGACCACCCGCAACGTGGCCGAGCCGACGCTGGCCGGCTGGGCGCAGAACTACGCACAATGGTTCGGCCCCTACCTGCGCACCACCGCGATCTACGTGGCGCTGGCGGCGGCATTGCAGCTGGCCGTGGAGCAGGTACTGAAGCTCCAGCAGGCCCGCCGCGACATCCGGCACTGAGCCGCGCCATGGGTCATCGCCTCTCGCGCATCTATACCCGCACCGGCGACGACGGCAGTACCGGCCTCGGCGACGGCCAGCGCGTCGGCAAGGACGACGCCCGGGTGGCGTCCTACGGCACCGTCGATGAAGCCAACGCTGCGCTTGGCCTGCTGCTTGCCACCGCGCTGCCCGAGGATGTCCGCGCGCTGGTGGTGCATCTGCAGCACCAACTGTTCGACCTGGGTGCCGAGCTGTGCATCCCCGGCCACGCCGCCATCCACGCCGCCGATGTCTCGGCACTGGAACAGCAGCTGGACCACTACAACGCCAACCTGCCGATGTTGAAGGAGTTCATCCTGCCGGCCGGTGGCGAGGCCGCCGCACGCTGCCACCTGGCCCGCACCATCGTCCGCCGCGCCGAGCGCGAGACGGTCACCCTGGCCCGCCACGAAGCCGTGCGCAGCGAGGCGTTGCAGTACCTCAACCGGCTGTCGGACCTGTTGTTCGTGCTGTCCCGCGTACTGGCCCGCGCCGACGGCCATGGCGAAGCGCTGTGGCAGCCACAGCAGCGCCAGCGCTGAGTCGGCACGATGCTGGTCTTCACCCATCCGTCCTGCCTGCTGCATGACCCCGGCCCTGGCCATCCGGAGTGCCCGCAACGCCTGCAGCAAGTACTCGATGCCCTGCACGCCGCGTTCCCCGGCCAGCTCGACTGGCGCGAGGCGCCGCCGGCCAAGTTCGGCGAACTGACCCGGGTCCACGACAGCGTCCTGCTCGACTTCGTGCTGCAGCCGCAGACCGCGCCGCTGCGCCAGCTGGACATGGACACCTGGACCTCGCCGGGCTCGGCCAGTGCCGCCGTGCACGCCGCCGGCGCCGGGGTGGCGGCGGTCGATGCAGTGATGCTGGGCGAGGACCCGCTGGCGTTCTGCGCGGTGCGGCCCCCGGGCCACCACGCTACCAGCAGCACGGCGATGGGCTTCTGCCTGCTCAACAACATCGCCATCGCCGCCGCCTATGCCCGTGACCGCCATGGGCTGGAGCGGATCGCGGTGGTCGATTTCGATGTCCACCATGGCAATGGCACCCAGGACATCTTCCAGCACGACGCCCGGGTCTCCTACTACAGCACCCACCAGGCCGGGCTGTTCCCCAATTCGGGCCTGCGCCGCGACCGCGGTGCCGGCAACCTGATGAACATCCTGCTGCCCCCCGGCAGTGGCGGTTTCCGCTTCCGCAACGTGTGGGCCGACGAGATGCTGCCGGCCATCGACGACTTCCGCCCGCAGCTGCTGCTGATCTCGGCCGGCTTCGATGCCCACCTGCGCGACCCGCAGGCCGACCTGATGCTTGAAACCGACGATTTCGCCTGGATCACCCGGGAACTGCATGCGCTGGCGCGCCGCCATGCGGCCGGCCGGGTGGTCTCGATGCTGGAAGGCGGCTATGACCTGCAGGCCCTTGCCGAGTGCAGCGTGGCCCATGTCCGGGCCCTGCTGCTGCCCCCTCCCGGCAGCATCTCCGGATGAACCCGAGCCGGCAGGCTCCGGCGTCCTTCATTGCCCCTATGCAAGGGATGGGGCAAGCTACCGTCCGTTTTCGCCCGAATCCGAACCGCGTGCGCCGAGCCCTCCGCCTGCTTCCCCTGCCTCTGAGCATCGCCATCTGCCTGCCGGCAATGGCCGATGAAAAGCCGCTCAACTGGGGCCTGTGCCCGGCTACCGACGTGATTCCCGCGTTCACCGATGCCCCCACCCCGGTCCCGGGGCAGGACAAGGCCGCCGCCAGCGCTGCGCGCGAGCAGCAGCCGACCGACATCGAGGGTGACCAGCTGCTGGGCACGACCACCGTGCCGCAGTACGAAGGCAACGTGGCCCTGCGCCGCGGCGACCAGTTCGTCGGCACCGACAAGCTCAGCTTCGATACCGAGAGCGGCAACTACATCGCCGACGGCAATGTCCGCTACCAGGACTCCTCGATCCGCATGGTCGCCAAGCGCGCCGAGGGCAACCAGGAAAGCGACACCCACAAGATCACCGACATCAAGTACCAGCTGGTGTCGCGCCGCGGCAACGGCGATGCCGAGTCGGTCGACCTGCAGGGCGCGGTCGGCCAGATGCACCGCTCCACCTACACCACCTGCGACCCGTCACAGCCGGTGTGGAAACTGTCGGCGCCGCAGATCGAAGTGGACAACGACGAGGGCTTCGGCACCGCCCGCAACGCCGTGCTGCGGATCGGCAAGGTACCGGTGCTGTGGGCGCCGTACTTCAAGTTCCCGATCGACGACCGCCGCAAGACCGGCCTGCTGTTCCCGCAGCTGGGCATGTCCGGGCGCAACGGATTCGACTACGCACAGCCGATCTACTTCAACCTGGCGCCGAACTACGACGACACGTTGACCCCGCGCTACATGAGCCGGCGCGGCCTGATGCTCGACAACGAGTTCCGCTATCTCTACAACGGCGGCCGCGGTGAACTGCTGACCGCGTTCATGCCCAACGACAAGCTGCGCGACCGCGACCGCGGCCGGGTGATGTTCAGCGGTTACCACAACGTGGACAGCCACTGGCAGGCCCGCGCCAACCTGGCCTGGGTCAGCGACGAGCGCTATGTCGAGGACTTCGCCAACCGCCTGGTCGGGGTGACTGCCTCGAACCTGCAGAGCACCGTGGGCCTGTACGGCACCGGCCGGAACTGGACGGCCGGCATCATGGCCGACCGCTGGCAGCTGACCGACTACACGCTCGATGAAGGCGCGCTGCCGTACAACCGCCAGCCGCGCCTGTACCTCAACTGGGACAAGCCGGTCCTGCCGTGGCTGGAAACCGGCATCTACGCCGAAGCCGTGCGCTTCACCCACGACGACATCAACTTCAAGTACGGCGCCGATGCGGGGCCCGACCTGCAGTACACGCGCAACGGTCGCCGGAAGACCGAGGGCTTGAATGTGAGCGGCGGCTCGCGTCTGGACGTGAAGCCGTACGTGTCGTTCCCGATCAGCGGCGCGGCCTGGTACATCACGCCGACCCTGGCCTACCGCTATACCGCCTACCAGCTGGATCGCGGCCTGGCCGACGGCGTGGACGGTATCCGTGGCCAGATCCTGCGTTCGCAGGGCATCGACCCGAACACCGCCACACCGGAACAGCTGCGCGGCAACACCTCGCCCAGCCGCAGCCTGCCGATCGGCAGCATCGACGCCGGCCTGTTCTTCGACCGCGAGACCCGTATCGGCGGCAAGTCCTTCCTGCAGACCCTGGAACCGCGCCTGTTCTACCTGCGCACGCCGTACCGCAACCAGGACGAGCTGCCGATCTTCGATACGCGTGACTTCACCTTCAGCTGGGGCCAGCTGTTCCGCGACTCGCGCTATACCGGCGCCGACCGCCAGAACGATGCCAATCAGCTGACCTTGGCACTGAGTACCCGGTTCATCGACCAGACCACCGGCAAGGAACGGTTCTCGGCTTCGATCGGCCAGATCCAGTATTTCGACGAGTCGCGGGTGACCGTCACTCCGGGCGGCGCGCCGGTGGAAAAGGGCAAGTCGGCGTGGATCGCCGACGGCAACTACATGATCAACGACCGCTGGACCCTGGGTGCCACCTACCAGTGGGACCCGAAGTACAAGCGCGAGGATCTGGCCAGCGTCCGTGCCCGCTACCTGATGCCCAACGATGGCGTGATCAACCTGAGCTACCGCTACCGCATCAACTCGGGCGCCCCGGCCACCGCCAACAAGCACGACCGTACCCTGCTGGAACAGGCCGACCTGTCGTTCCTGTACCCGCTGAATGCGCGCTGGAGCCTGGTCGGTCGCTACTACTACTCGCTGCAGGACAAGGAACCGCTGGAAATCATCGCCGGCGTCCAGTGGGACAGCTGCTGCCTGGCCGTGCGTGCGGTCGCCCGCCGTTACGTCCGCAACCGCGAAGGCGAGATGAACAACGCCATCCAGCTGGAGTTCGTGCTCAAGGGCCTGAGCTCCCTGGGGCAGGACACGGACCGTACCCTGCGCCGTGCTATCCTCGGCTACAACCGCGACGACCTCTATCTCGTGCCGCCGAGCAACACCGGGGCGACCCGGGATGACTACGATCCGAACCTGATCCCATGACCAAGCGCTTCCCCGTTCTTCTCGCCTCGCTGCTGGCGGTGTCCAGCGTGTCCGCCCCCCTGCAGGTACTTGCCCAGGAGGCGCAGCCGCTTGACCGCATCGCTGCTGTCGTCGATGAGGACGTGATCCTGCAGAGCGAGCTCCAGCGTGCGATCGCCAACATCAAGGCGCAGTACGCTGGCCGCGAAAACCAGCTTCCGCCGGAAGACGTGCTCAGCCGCCAGGTGCTCGAACGCCTGGTGCTGGTCAAGCTGCAGGTGGCCCGCGCCCAGGGCAGCGGGATCCGTGTCAGCGACCAGGAGCTGAACCAGGCGATGAACGCCATTGCCCAGCAGAACGGTTCGAACCTGGACGCGCTGCGCCAGCGCCTGGCCCATGACGGTATCGATTTCAACGATTTCCGTGCGTCGGTGCGTGACGAGATCACCGTGCAGCGCCTGCGCCAGAGCTTCGCGCAGAGCCGCATCAGCGTCAGCGAGGGTGAAGTCGACGCCGCGCTGAAGCAGCAGGCCACGGTAGGCAACCAGTACCACCTGGCGCACATCCTGATCGCCCTGCCCGACGGTGCCAACGCCGACCAGATCGCCACCGGCCAGAAGAAGGCCGATGGCGTGAAGGCCCTGCTGGACAAGGGCGAGCTGGACTTCAACGCGGCGGCCGTGCGCTATTCGGACAGCCCGAACGCACTGGAAGGCGGCGATCTGGGCTGGCGCAGCCTGGATGAAATCCCGCAGGCCTTTGCCCAGTTGATGGAAAAGATGAAGCCGGGCGAGGTGGTCGGCCCGATCCGCGGCCCGAGCGGCTTCCAGCTGCTGAAGCTGGTGGAAGTGCGTGACAGCAGTTCCGCCGCCGGTGAGCAGACGGTCACCGAGTACCACGGCCGGCACATCCTGGTCCGCGTGGACGACAACCAGACCGATGCCGCTGCCAAGGCCAAGATCGATACCCTGCGCGCCCGCATTGCTGGCGGCGCCGACTTCCAGACCGTTGCCAGGGAGTCCTCCGAGGACAACAACAGCAAGGGCCAGGGCGGTGATCTCGGCTGGTTCCCGGCTGACGCGTTCGGTCCGGCCTTCGGCCAGCAGGTGAGTGGCCTGCAGGATGGTGGCGTCAGCCAGCCGTTCCGCACCGACGCCGGTTGGCACATCGTGCAGCGCGTGGCGACCCGCCAGACCGACGTGACCACCGACAACCAGCGTGCCCAGGTCCGCGAGACCATCGGCCGTCGCAAGCTGGAAGACGAGTACAACCGCTTCCTGCAGGAACTGCGTGGCGAAGCCTACGTCAGTTTCCGCAGCGGCGACCGCGCGGAAAACACCGCCACTCCGCCGCAGTCCTGACCGATGCGCCCCGAGCTCGCTCTGGTACCGGGCGAGCCCGCCGGGATCGGCCCGGAGCTGTGTGTCCGCCTCGTCCAGCAGCCGCGTGAAGATTGCCGGCTGCTGGCCTTCGCCGACCCAGACACCCTGCGCGCGGCCGCGGCCGCGCTGAACCTGCCCCTGCAACTGCTGCCCGAGGACGCCGAAGCACGCGTCCCGGGCGATCTGCGCCTGCGCGCCGTCCGCAACGCGGCGCCCAGCCACTTCGGCCAGGCCGATCCGGCCAATGCGAGCGCGGTCATCGGTGCCCTGCTCGGCGCCGGCCAGGCCTGCCTGTCCGGTGAGCTGCACGGTGTGGTGACCGGCCCGGTACACAAGGCGGTCATCAACGAAGGCGGCATTGCCTACAGTGGTACCACTGAACTGCTGGCCGACCAGGCCGGAGTGAAGGTGGTGATGATGCTGGCCAATCACATTGTCCGCGTGGCCCTGGCCACCACCCACCTGCCGCTGCGCGAGGTGGCCGATGCGATCACCGCGCCCAGCTTGGAACACACCCTGCGTACGGTGCATGCCGCGCTGCGCCGCGAGTTCGGCCTGCCTGCGCCGCGCATCGCGGTGCTCGGGCTGAACCCGCATGCCGGCGAAGACGGCCATCTGGGACGCGAGGAACTGGACCTGGTCATCCCCCTGCTGCAGCGCCTGCGCGCGGAGGGCATGGACCTGGTCGGCCCGCTGCCGGCCGACACCGCCTTCCTGCCGGCCAAGCTGGCCGGCTTCGACACCGTGCTGGCGATGTACCACGACCAGGGCCTGCCGGTGCTGAAGTATTCCGGCTTCGAGCAGGCGGTGAACCTGACTCTGGGCCTGCCCTACCCCCGCGTGGCGGTCGACCATGGCACCGCGCTGGACCTGGCCGGCCGCGGCATCGCCGATCCTTCCAGCCTGCAGGCGGCAACGACGCTGTGTGCGCAGCTGGCGCGGCAACGTACACTGAGCGCATGAATTCCCCGCATTCCCCCTCCGGCCCGGTGTTCACCGCACCGGCCAAGAAGCAGCTTGGCCAGCATTTCCTGGCCGATCGCCACTACATCGACAAGATCGTGATGGCGGTCAATCCGAAAGATGGTGACCGCCTGGTTGAAATTGGTCCAGGCCAGGGCGCCATCACCCTGCCGCTGCTGCGCGTGCACCCGAAGCTGACGGTGATCGAGTTCGACCGCGACCTGATCGCGCCGCTGACCGCCGCCGCCGAGCCGCTGGGCGAGCTGACCATCGTCCACCGCGACGTGCTGCGCGTGGACTTCACCGAACTGGCCGATGGCCAGCCGATCCGCCTGGTCGGCAACCTGCCCTACAACATCTCCTCGCCGATCCTGTTCCATGCGCTGGAGCATGCCGCGGTGATCCGCGATATGCACTTCATGCTGCAGAAGGAAGTGGTCGACCGCATGGCGGCTGGCCCCGGAAGCAAGGTGTATGGCCGCCTCAGCGTGATGCTGCAGGCCTACTGCCAGGTGACCTCGCTGTTCGTAGTGCCGCCGGGCGCGTTCCGGCCGCCGCCGAAGGTCGATTCCGCCGTGGTGCGGCTGGTGCCGCGTGACCCGGCCTCGATCAGCATCAACGACCACACGCGCTTCGCCGAGGTGGTCAAGGCCGCCTTCGGGCAGCGCCGCAAGACGCTGCGCAATGCCCTGAACAATGTGGTGTCCGCCGAGCAGTTCATCGCTGCCGGCGTGCGTCCCGATGCCCGCGCCGAACAGCTGGACGTGGCCGAATTCATCGCTTTGGCCAATGCCTCCTGATTACACTGCCGGTATGGAAGACGCTGACGTATATGCCATCTCCGTCGAAGTTGCGCCGCGCTTCCTCGACGATCAATCCGCGCCGGAAGACGGTCGCTTTGCGTTCGCCTACACGATCCGCATCCACAACCAGGGGCGGGTCGCCGCACGCCTGGTCGCACGCCACTGGCGCATCACCGATGCCAATGGCCGTGTCGAGCATGTCGATGGGGACGGGGTGATCGGCGAGCAGCCGCGGCTGCGCCCCGGTGAAGACTTCCGTTACACGTCCGGTGTCATGCTGGGAACCGATCACGGGACCATGCAGGGGCACTACGACATGGTCGCCGACGATGGCACCGAATTTGCCGCGCCGGTCGCACCGTTCGTGCTGGCCGTGCCGCGTACCCTGCACTGACACGGAGGCCGAACGATGAGTGTGTGGGCGATCGGCGACCTGCAGGGCTGCTACGACGTTACCCAGCGGTTGCTGGAGAAGATCCGCTTCGACCCGGCGCAGGACACCCTGTGGTTCTGCGGCGACCTGGTCAACCGTGGTGGCCAGTCGCTGGAGACGCTGCGGCTGGTGCATTCGCTGCGCGAGCACAGCGTGGTGGTGCTGGGCAACCATGATCTTTCGCTGCTGGCCGTCGGTGCACGCACCGAAGAGGAGCAGCGCAAGGTCAACCCGGACCTGCTGCGCATCGTGCAGGCCGAGGACCGCGACGAACTGCTGGACTGGCTGCGCCTGCAGAAGCTGGTGCATGTGGATCGCGAGCTGGGCTGGATGATGGTGCACGCCGGCCTGGCACCGAAGTGGACCACGCAGATGGCAGAGAAGCACGCTGCCGAAGTCGAGGTGCAGCTGCACGGCGCCGGCTACCGCAAGCTGTTCCGCAACATGTACGGCGACAAGCCAAGCTGGGCGCCGAACCTGTCCGGCTACGACCGTTCGCGCGCGATCATCAACGTGCTCACCCGCATGCGCTACTGCACCCCGCGCGGGCGCATCGGCATCGAGGACAAGGGCACCCCCGGCACGCAGGAACAGGGACTCTACCCCTGGTTCGAAGTACCGGGCCGGGTCGAGCGCGACCTCAAGATCGTCTGCGGCCACTGGTCGGCGCTGGGCCTGACCATCACCCAGGGCGTGCACGCCATCGACACCGGCGCAGTCTGGGGCGGCAAGCTGACCGCGATCCAGCTCGATACCGACGAGCTGCGCGTGGTGCAGGTGCCGGGCCGCGATGTACCGGCACCCGTACCCCACGCCCGCCCACCGGCGCGACCGGCGCACGAGCGCGCCTCCACTGCGGTGCAGGGCAAGGAACAGGGCGGCGGCAACGCCGCTGCTGCCAACCCGGGCAACCGTGGTCCGCGCCGTCGTCGCCGTCGAGGTGGTGGCGGTGGGGGCTCCGGTGGACCTCACAACAACGGCGCCGCGCCGCAGGCATGACGCGACGCGGCTGGGCACCATGGAGGGTGCTGCTGCTGACGCTGGCCCTGGCCAGCGGCTGCCAGCCTGCTTCGGCCCCGGCTCCCACCGGCGGCGGAAACGCCGTCCCCGCGCGTTCGCAGGCACAGGCGCCTTCGCCGCCACTGGTGGCTGCAGCGCGCGCGCAGATCGGCGTCACCACCCGTTACGATCCCGCCTACCAGGTCCTGTCCTATCCTGGCGGCGACGTCCCGCTTGATCGCGGCGTGTGCACCGACGTGGTGGTGCGCGTCCTGCGCAGCCAGGGCCTGGACCTGCAGGCGCGCGTGCATGAAGACATGCGCGGCAACTTCAGCGCGTATCCCGCGATCTGGGGCCTGTCACGGCCGGACCGCAACATTGATCATCGACGTGTGCCGAACCTGATGCGCTGGTTCGAACGGCAGGGCTGGCAGCAACCGATCACCGCCCTCGCCACCGACTATGCGGCCGGTGACATCGTGGCCTGGAAGCTCAACGGCAACGGTCTGCTGCATGTCGGCATCGTCTCCGACCGGAGGCTGGCCAATGGCACACCGCTGGTGCTGCACAACATCGCACGCGGCACGCGTGAAGAGAACCTGCTGTTCCAGCACGCGATCATCGGGCACTACCGGATGCCGTAGGCCCCTGTAGTGCTGGGCCATGCTCGGCTACGGGAGGGGTCAGGCAACAGCAGCCGAGCATGGCTCGGCTCTACAGGAAACCATCCTCAGCGGCGCACGTAATGCACGAAGCGGAACGCATAGGCGTGGCGGTCATCGGCCGGGTGCGGCTCGCTGCTCACTTCCCGCCAGTCCTGCACGTCCACCTCGGGGAAATGGGTATCCGCGGGGACTTCGGCATCCACCCAGGTCAGGTACAGGTCGCTGGCCTGGTCAAGCAGCTGACGGAAGATCTCGCCGCCGCCGATGATGCACAGCTCGCTGGCGCCCTCGCCTTCGGCAATCGCCTTCGCCTCGTCCAGCGACGCCACCGCGCGCATGCCCGCGAACGGCACCTGGCCGCTGCGGGTCAGCACCAGGTTGGTCCGCCCCGGCAGTACGCGGCCGATCGACTCGGCCGTCTTGCGCCCCATCAGGATCGGCTTGCCCAGGGTGAGCGCCTTGAAGTGCTTGAAATCATCCGGCAGATGCCAGGGCATCGCATTGCCCTGGCCGATGCCACGGTTGCGGTCCAGCGCCACGATCATCGAGAGCTTCATGGCACTCACACCGCCACCGGCGCCTTGATCGCCGGGTGCGGGTCATAGCCATCGATGCGGATGTCGTCGAACCGGAAGCCGAACAGGTCGGTCACCTCCGGGTTCAACCACAGCTTCGGCAGCGCGCGCGGTTCACGCGAAAGCTGCTCGCGCGCCTGCTCGAAGTGGTTCGAATACAGGTGCGCGTCGCCCAGCGTATGCACGAAGTCGCCCACCCCCAGGCCGGTGGCCTGCGCCACCATGTGGGTCAGCAGCGCATAGCTGGCGATGTTGAACGGCACGCCGAGGAAGATGTCGCCGCTGCGCTGGTACAGCTGGCAGCTGAGCTTGCCGTCCACCACGTAGAACTGGAACAGGTTGTGGCACGGCATCAGCGCCATCTGCGAAAGCTCGCCCACGTTCCAGGCGCTGACCACCAGCCGGCGCGAATCGGGGTTGCGCTTGATCTCGTCCACCAGCCACTGCATCTGGTCGATCTCGCGGCCATCGGCGGTGGCCCAGCTGCGCCACTGCCTGCCGTAGACCGGGCCGAGGTCGCCGTTCTCGTCGGCCCACTCGTCCCAGATGCGTACCTGGTTGTCTTTCAGGTAGCCGATGTTGGTATCGCCCTTCAGGAACCACAGCAGCTCGTGGATGATCGAGCGCAGGTGCAGTTTCTTGGTGGTGACCAGTGGGAAGCCGTCGGCCAGATTGAAACGCATCTGCCAGCCGAACACGCTGCGGGTACCGGTGCCGGTACGGTCGCTCTTCTCGGCACCGTGCTCGAGCACGTGCGAGAGCAGGTCCAGGTAAGCCTTCATGCCTTGCCCTCGGCAACCACCGGCAGCTGCGGCTGCAGTACCGGCGCGCGGCGCGACATTACCAGTAGCACCAGGCCGAAAGCGATCAGCGGTAGGCTGAGGATCTGGCCACGGGTCAGCCAGTCGAAGGCCACATAGACGCCGTTGTCGGGCATGCGTACGAATTCGACGGCGAAGCGGAACAGGCCGTACATCAGCGCGAACAGGCCGCCGACCAGGTAACGGTGGCGCGGCTTGGCCGACACCGTCCACAGCACCACGAACATCACCAGGCCTTCCAGGAACGCTTCATACAGCTGCGAGGGATGGCGGGCGAACTGGTTCAGCGCGCCGGTGGCGAACTGCGCCTGCAGGGTCGCGTGGTCCAACTGGTTCAGCGGCGCCGGCAGGCCCGACGGGAACACCACGCCCCACGTGCCGTCGGTGTACTTGCCCCACAGCTCGGCGCCGATGAAGTTGCCGATGCGACCAAAACCCAGGCCCAGCGGTACCAGCGGCGCCATGAAATCCATGGTGTCGAAGAAGTGCAGCGCGTGCTTGCGCGACCACCACCAGCAGGCACCCAGCACGCCCAGCAGGCCGCCATGGAAGCTCATGCCGCCGTCCCACACCTTGAACAGCAGCAGCGGGTTGTGCAGGAAATCCCCGAGCGCGTAGAACAGCATGTAGCCGATGCGGCCGCCCAGCACCACGCCGAGCATGGCGTAGAACAACAGGTCGGAGAAGCCGTTGGCATCGACGCCCGGCAGGCGCCCGGCGGCGATGCGCGTGCGGCCCAGCAGCCAGGCCGCAGTGAAGCCGAGCAGGTACATGATGCCGTACCAGTGCACCTTGATCGGCCCCAGCGAGAGGGCGATGGGGTCGATGTCGTGGAAATAGATCATGGAAGGTGCCTTGCGGTTGAACGCCTATTCTCGGGCCAGTGCCGCCCCGGCTCAACCAAGGAGCTGGGGCGAGTTCGGCAACGCGTCATCGTTCGACCGGGTCGAGGCCGGAAAGTGCCCTTCGATCAGGCTGGAGACCTCGTCGATGGCATCCTGCAGCGCTTCCACCGGATTGGAACCACGCAGGCCCTCGCGCAGATGGGTGCAGACCCGCTGCCACTGCGCCGGGCTGACCCGGCCATGCAGGCCGCGGTCGGCGACGATCTCGATGGCATGGTCGGCCAGCAGCAGGTAGATCAGCACGCCGTTGTTGTGGGCGGTGTCCCAGGTGCGCAGGCGTGCGAAGGCATGCTCGGCGGCCTGCCTCGGGGTGACCTTGTGCCACAACGCGGCCAGCGGCAGATCAGCCTCCACCGCAAACATCACCTGACCGCCGTGGCGCTGCTCACCGGCCGCGATGGCCTCGGTGATCGCCTGCAGCGTGGCTGGCGGGAACGCGCGACGTACCGACGGCGAACATACATGACGGAACAGACGTTGGATCATCACCAGCCTCCCGAAGCGCCACCGCCACCGGAACGGCCACCGCCGCCGCCC
>NZ_LXXZ01000061.1 GCF_003244875.1 Stenotrophomonas sepilia | reverse complement strand
AGCGCACACGAGCAAGCGGCGGCCAAGCCTCCAGGGATGGATTCACGGCGTCTCCCGCGAACCCAACCCGCCCGACCCAGCACGGCTTTTGCTCTGAGCCCCCCGCCACGAGGGGCTCAGCCGTTGGCCGGAATCCTCACAGTGCCGCGCGGATCCGCTCGCGCAGCGCTTCCAGATCCTTGGCAAACGCATCGATGCCGGTCGCCAGCTTCTCGGTCGCCATCGGATCGGCCGCCAGATCCGCCGCGAACTTCGCCGCATCGATCGGGGTCACCGCCGCGCCATCGGCGGCACCGGCCACCAGCTTGCGCGGCAGCTCGCCGTGGTCGGCGTCCAGCTTTTCCAGCAGGTCCGGCGAAATCGTCAGGCGGTCGCAGCCGGCCAGTGCTTCGATCTGCGCGGTCGAACGGAACGAGGCGCCCATCACCACTGTCGGCGAACCGCGACGCTTGAATTCGGCATAGACGCCGCGCACGAACTTCACGCCCGGGTCTTCATCGATGGTGGCCGGGGCCTGGCCGTTGGCCACGTACCAGTCCAGGATGCGGCCGACGAACGGCGAGATCAGGAACGCCCCGGCTTCGCTGCAGGCCAGCGCCTGGGTCGGGTTGAAGATCAGCGTCAGGTTGCAGTCGATACCCTCGGCCTGCAGGATGCGCGCGGCTTCCACGCCTTCCCAGGTCGCGGCGATCTTGATCAGGATCTTCTCGCGCGGCACGCCGGCATCGGCGTACATCTGGATGAACTGGCGGGCCTTGGCCACGGTGGCAGCGGTGTCGTGAGCCAGGTCGGCATCCACTTCGGTGGACACCCGGCCCGGCACCAGCGTGCTCAGCAGCGCGCCGACGCCGATGGTCAGGCGGTCGGCCACGGCGTGCACCACGGCTTCGTGGTCGCCCGTCTGCTGGCGGCCCCAGGCCAGTTCGCGTTCGATCAGCTCGGCGTAGACCGGCAGGTCCAGCGCCTTCTTCACCAGGGTCGGGTTGGTGGTGCAGTCCACCGGCTGCAGGCGCTTGATCGCCTCGTAGTCACCGGTATCGGCAACAACCACGGACAGTTCGCGCAGCTGGGACAGTTTGGACGGGGTACTCATTACGGCTCCTGGGACAGGGGGATCGAATCGCGCGCGGTGCGCAGCGGTAATCAGGGGCGGTCGTTGTGGACCGCGGTCACGCGCAGGCGCAGCTTGCGGCCGCCGGGCGCGGTCCAGTCGATGCTCTGGCCGATCGAAAGGCCGAGCAGGGCACTGCCGACCGGGGCCAGCACGGAAACCTTGCCTTCATCGACGTTGGCTTCGCGGGGGAAGACCAGGGTCAGGACGTGCTTTTCGCCCGACACTTCATCTTCGCACTCCACGCGCGAATGCATCATGACGATGCCTTCGGGAATCTGGTCCGGTGCCAGCACGGTGGCCCGGTTGAGCTCTTCAGCAAGCGCGAGCGCGGCAGGCGTCTGGCTCAGCGCGGGAGATTCGAGCATGGCGTCCAGGCGGTCCATGTCGAAGGTAGAAACGGTGATCGACGGCGGCAGGCCGCTGGCGGTGTTCATGGTGACGCTCCTTGGTTGAAAGCCATGCAAAAGGCGGCACCTGCTGGCGCCGCCTGTCTGTATTGTGGGGACAAATGCGGCCGGAATCGACTCCTGCCGATTCCGGGCCGGTGCTGCAGGGGTTCAGCCGTTCAGCGCCGGGCCGGGCAGGGCCGGTGCATCGCTGCCGGCATCGAGCGCCTCCAGCGTGAACAGCGCCTGCGGCAGGCGCTTGAACTGGTCGGCCAGGTCCATCAGGAAGTCGTTCATGGCCGAGCTGCGGCGCCAGATCATGGCGATGCGGCGGCTGGGACGGCCTTCGCCGGTGAAGTCGAGCAGGCGGATGTTGTTCGAGCGCGGCACTGGCGGCTGCACCGACAGACTCGGCAGCAGGGTGATGCCGACGTCGGCGGCGACCATCTGCCGCAGCGTTTCCAGGCTGGTGGCGCGGAACTCGGACTTCTCGTTGGCGCCGAACAGGCGGCAGACTTCCAGCGCCTGGTCGCGCAGGCAATGGCCGTCCTCCAGCAGCAGCAGCTTCTGCGTGGCCAGTTCCTGCACGTCCAGGTGCTCGCGACGTGCCAGCGGGTGGCGACCGGAGACGGCCAGCAGGAACGGTTCCTCGAACAGGAACTCGGCATGCAGCTGTTCGTCGATCACCGGCAGCGCCAGCAATGCAGCGTCGAGCTTGCCTTCGCGCAGGCGGTCCAGCAGCACATCGCTCTTTTCCTCGACCAGCAGCAGTTCCAGCTCCGGGAAGCGCTCGCGGATGCGCGGGATCACATGCGGCAGCAGGTACGGGCCGAGGGTCGGGAAGATCCCCAGGCGCACCGTACCGGCTTCCGGATCGCGGCTGCGTCGCGCCGCTTCCTTCAGCTGTTCCACTTCGGACACGATCACCCGCGCCCGTGCTGCTGCTTCCTGGCCCGCCGGGGTCAGCATCACCTTGCGCGGTGCGCGTTCCACCAGCGGCAGGCCGAGCTCTTCCTCCAGCTTGCGGATCTGCGTGGACAACGTCGGCTGGCTGACAAAGCAGGACGCGGCAGCCCGACCGAAATGCTTGTGGTCGGCCAGGGCTACCAGGTACTTCAGATCACGTAGGTTCATCCTTACACCCCAGGGGTAACGGACCGGCTGACGGCGTGGTTACCCGACAGGCAGACAATGTTCCCGGTGATCTGGGAACGGTGGATCAGGCCGCTTCAGCGACGGCACCGCTGCTGTTGCTCACCGACGAGCGGATCAGGTGGTCGAACGCACTCAGTGCGGCGGTCGAGCCGGCGCCCATGGCGATGATGATCTGCTTGTAGGGCACCGTCGTGCAATCGCCAGCAGCAAACACACCCGGCAGGTTGGTCTGGCCGCGGTCGTCGATGACGATCTCGCCGCGCGGCGACAGCGCCACCACATCCTTCAGCCACTCGGTGTTGGGCAGCAGGCCGATCTGCACGAAGATGCCTTCCAGCTCGACGCGGTGGGCATCGCCGCCGATGCGGTCCGTGTAGACCAGGCCGGTGACCTTGCTGCCGTCGCCGAGCACTTCGGTGGTCTGTGCGCTGGTCAGCACGGTGACGTTGCCCAGGCTGCGCAGCTTCTTCTGCAGCACTTCGTCGGCACGCAGGCTGGAATCGAACTCCAGCAGGGTTACATGCGACACGATGCCGGCCAGGTCGATGGCCGCTTCCACACCGGAGTTGCCGCCGCCGATCACCGCCACGCGCTTGCCCTTGAACAGTGGACCATCGCAGTGCGGGCAGTAGGCCACGCCCTTGTTGCGGTACTGGTCCTCGCCCGGCACGTTCATCTGCCGCCAGCGCGCGCCGGTGGACAGGATCACCGAACGCGACTTCAGCACCGCGCCGTTCTCCAGCTGCACCTGCACCAGGCCGTCTTCGCCGGCCGGCACCAGCGCACTGGCGCGCTGCAGGTTCATGATGTCCACCTCGTACTCGCGCACGTGCTGCTCCAGCGCCGTGGCCAGCTTCGGGCCTTCGGTCTCCTTCACCGAGATGAAGTTCTCGATGGCCATCGTGTCCAGCACCTGGCCACCGAAACGCTCGGCGGCGATGCCGGTACGGATGCCCTTGCGCGCGGCGTAGATCGCCGCTGCAGCACCGGCCGGGCCACCGCCCACCACCAGCACGTCGAAGGCGTCCTTGGCGGCGATCTTCTCGGCATCGCGCTTGCTGGCATTGGTGTCCAGCTTGGCCACGATCTGCTCCAGGGTCATGCGGCCCTGGTCGAACACTTCACCGTTGAGGTACACGGTCGGCACCGACATGATCTCGCGCTTCTCGACTTCGTCCTGGAACAGGGCGCCATCGATGGCCACGTGCTGGATGCGCGGGTTGAGCACCGCGGCCAGGTTCAGCGCCTGCACCACGTCCGGGCAGTTCTGGCAGGACAGCGAGAAGTAGGTTTCGAACCTGTACTCGCCTTCCAGGTTCTGCACCTGCTCGATCAGCTCGGCGGTGGCCTTGGAGGGGTGGCCGCCGACCTGCAGCAGGGCGAGCACCAGCGAGGTGAACTCGTGGCCCATCGGCAGGCCGGCGAAGGTCAGGTGGATGTCCTGGCCCGGCGTGCCCAGGTCGAAGGACGGCACGCGGCCCTGGCCATCGCGCAGGACCTGCAGCGTGATCTTGTCCGACAGGCTTTCCAGGGTCTGCAGCAGTTCCAGCATTTCCTGCGACTTGGCGCCGTCGTCGGCGTGCGCGGTGATCTGGATCGGGCGGGTCACGCGCTCCAGATAGGTCTTCAGCTGCGACTGCAGGTTGGCGTCCAACATCGGGTCATCTCCTGGCTTCAGGCAAACAGGGGGCGTGGCACCGCTGTAGAAGGTAGCGGACCAGCAGGGGGTAGGGGTGAACCCAAGACAGCGACCGTGGAAGGGGCTGGCTGGCCAAAGCTGGCGCGCGTTGGCTGTCTTGGGTTCACCCCCACGCCGGCGGGGGGACCGGCACGGGGATGAAGGGCGCGCCGTGGCGTGGGGCCACGGCAGGCCGGTACTGCCTTAGATCTTGCCGACCAGGTCCAGCGACGGGGTCAGGGTCTTCTCGCCTTCCTTCCACTTGGCCGGGCAGACCTGGTTCGGGTTGGCGGCGGTGAACTGGGCAGCCTTCAGCTTGCGCAGGGTCTCGGACACGTCACGGGCGATCTCGTTGGAGTGGATCTCCAGGGTCTTGATCACGCCTTCCGGGTTGATGATGAAGGTGCCGCGCAGGGCCAGGCCTTCTTCCGGAATGTGCACGCCGAAGGCGTTGGTCAGCTGGTGGGTCGGGTCGCCGACCAGCGGGAACTGGGCCTTGCCGACGGCCGGCGAGGTTTCGTGCCACACCTTGTGCGAGAAGTGGGTGTCGGTGGTGACGATGTAGACCTCGGCGCCGGCCTTCTTGAACTCGGCGTAGTGGTCAGCGGCGTCTTCGATCTCGGTCGGGCAGTTGAAGGTGAAGGCGGCCGGCATGAAGATCAGGACGGACCACTGGCCCTTCAGGCTGGCGTCGGAAACCTTGATGAACTCGCCGTTGTGGTAGGCGTTGGCTTCGAACGGCTGGATCTGGGTATTGATGAGGGACATCATTTTTCCTCTGGTGAAGGGGAGTGGGTGAATCGACAGGAGCTAGGTTACCCATTCGCTCGCGATAAGAACAATCCATTGATTGCATCTATTTGATAGATGGAGTCTATCAAATTGCCATGAGTAGGCACTGAATCGTGCCGCTCCCATCCTGCAACTGCTTGTGTGGCAAGGAAAATCGCCCGGGATGTGAGAAGAGGGCTGATAGCCCCTCCTTATACCCTCTGGCGAAACCTGAACGGATTCCAGCTTTTTTGTAGCGTCGAGCCATGCTCGACGGTGGATCTGTAGAGCCGAGCCGATGCTCGGCTGTTCCAGCAGCAGCCGAGCATCGGCTCGGCTCTACAATTGAGACATGTCTTTCCAACCCGAACCCACTCTGCGTCAGGTCGTAGCCGACGCCAGTGCCCGCTTGGGCGGTGTCGACGCCCGCCACGAAGCCGAACTTCTGCTGCTGCATGTACTGGACCGCCCGCGCAGCTGGCTGTTCGCCCATGCCACCGATCCGCTGGCCGCCAATGACCAGGCCGCCTTCGAAGCCTTGCTGGCTCGCCGTGTGGCCGGTGAGCCGGTTGCCTACCTGACCGGGCGCCGCGGTTTCTGGACGCTGGACCTGGAGGTCGACCCGGCCACGCTGATCCCGCGCCCGGAAACCGAGCTGCTGGTCGAGTTGGCGCTGGAGCGACTGCCGCCGGACCAGGCGTTGCAGCTGGCCGACCTCGGTACCGGCAGCGGTGCGATCGCACTGGCACTGGCCAGCGAACGGCCCCGGGCACAGGTGCTGGCCACCGATGCCAGCCCGGGCGCGCTGGCCGTGGCCGCGCGCAATGCCGCCCGCCATGAACTGGACAACGTCCGTTTCGCCGAGGGCGGGCACGACTGGTATGCGCCGCTGCAGGGCGTGCGCTTCGACCTGATCGCCAGCAATCCGCCGTACATCGCCAGCAACGACCCGCACCTGGAACAGGGCGACCTGCGCTTCGAACCGTCTACCGCGCTGGCCTCGGGCATGGACGGCCTGGATGACATCCGCCGCATCGTCGAGGGTGGCCAGGCCCACCTGCGGCCCGGCGGTTGGTTGCTGATCGAGCACGGTTGGGACCAGGGCGCCGCGATCCGGGCACTGTTCGAGGCGACGGGATTTGCCGAGGTGCAGACCGTGCAGGACCTGGAGCAGCGCGACCGCATCACCCTGGGCCGGCGTCCGGCCTAGAATGGAGGTTCTCCTGCCCCGGCAGGGCATCACCCTGGAGCTGCAAGCATGCGTACGCTGTACCCCGCCATCACCCCCTACGACGTCGGCACCCTGAAGGTCGACGACCGCCACACGCTGTACTTCGAACAGTGCGGCAACCCGGAAGGCAAGCCGGTGGTGATGCTGCATGGTGGCCCGGGTGGCGGCTGCAGCGACAAGATGCGCCAGTTCCACGACCCATCCAAGTACCGCATCATCCTGTTCGACCAGCGCGGTGCTGGCCGTTCCACCCCGCACGCGGATCTGGTGGACAACACCACCTGGGACCTCGTCGCCGATATCGAGAAGCTGCGCGAGCACCTGAAGGTCGATCGCTGGCAGGTGTTCGGTGGCAGCTGGGGCTCGACCCTGGCCCTGGCCTATGCCGAAACCCACCCGCAGCGCGTGACCGAACTGGTCCTGCGCGGCATCTTCATGCTGCGTCGCTGGGAGCTGGAATGGTTCTACCAGGAAGGCGCCAACCGCCTGTTCCCGGATGCGTGGGAGCACTACCTCAAGCCGATCCCGTCGGTGGAGCGTCATGACCTGATCTCGGCCTTCCACCGCCGCCTGACCAGCGACGACGAAACCACCCGCCTGGAAGCGGCCAAGGCGTGGGCGGTGTGGGAAGGCGCGACCAGCTTCCTGCATGTGGATGATGACTTCATCAACAGCCACGAAGACCCGCATTTCGCGCTGGCGTTTGCCCGCATCGAGAACCACTACTTCGTCAACGGCGGCTTCTTCGAAGTGGAAGACCAGCTGCTGCGCGACGCGCACCGCATCGCCGACATCCCGGGCGTGATCGTGCACGGCCGCTACGACGTCGTCTGCCCGCTGGCCAATGCCTGGGATCTGACCAAGGTGTGGCCGAAGGCGAAGCTGGAAATCACCCCGGCCTCGGGCCACTCGGCGTTCGAGGCCGAGAACGTGGACGCGCTGGTGCGCGCCACCGATAGCTTCGCCTGACCGGTAGTGCCGGCCGCTGGCCGGCAACGCCGCACCGGTAGCGCCGGGCATGGCCCGACGCTGCCAACCCCATCCACGCATGGCGTGGATCTACCGCAGTCCACACGTGAAACGTCTGGATTTGCAGGCGCCGGCCAGCGGCCGGCGCTACCAGTCCCCAGCCAGCAACGCGTCGGCCAGTACCTGCAGTTTCGGCGAATGCTGGCGCGACGGCGGGTAGATCAGTGACAGCGCGCGGCTGCGGCCTTCAAACGGCTGCAGCACGCGCAGCAGGCGGCCGTCGGCCAAGGCGTCGGCCACCGCGAAATCCATCACCTGCACGATGCCGATGCCGGCGATCGCCGCTTCCACCAGCGGATCGCCGCTGTCGAACACCATCCGCGCCGGTGGCGTGAAGTCGTGAAGCTGGCCGTCCTGCAGGAACTGCCAGTCCACCAGCCGGCCACTGCGCAGGTTGCGCACCGCCAGGCAGGCATGATCCCGCAAGGCGGCCACATCGTCGGGCGCGCCACAGCGGTCGAGGTAGTCCGGGCTGGCCACCGTCACCCAGCGCAGCGGCCGCAGTGGCCGCGCGACGATGCGCTGGTCGGCAATGACGCCGGTGCGCAGCGCGGCATCGAAGCCTTCCTCGACCAGATCGACCAGGCGGTCGTTGAGCACGGCTTCCACCTGCAGTTGTGGGTGCTGCTGCAGCATCGGCCCCAGCAGCGGTACCAGCACCTTGCGCCCGAACATCGAGGGCGCACTGATCTTCAGGGTGCCCGAGGGCGTGCACGGACGGTCGGCCAACTGGCGTTCGGCGTCTTCGAGACCGCACAGCAGGGGCGCGACCTGATCGACGAACTGGCGACCATCCGGGGTCAGTGCCACGTTGCGGGTGTTTCGCTGCAGCAGCTTCACCCCCAGCGTGGCCTCCAGCCGACTGATCGCGCGCGACAGGCCTGACTGGCTCAGGCCCAGCTGCCCGGCGGCGACGGTGAAACTGCGTGCTTCGGCCACCTGCACCAGCATGCGCACGGCATTGAGGTCCATCGAGGTTCCATTCATGCTGAAAATCATGACAGATATGGCCGGAAAGGGGTTTATTGATAGCTCTGCATCAATGAGACTGCGCTCCCCCACAGCACCGGACCGTCGATGCCTCCCCTCAAGTACCCGCGCTGGGCGCTGGCCCTGCTGGCCACCGCCCAGCTGATCATCGCCCTGGACGCCACCATCATCTTCGTCGCCCTGCATGACATGGGGCGCGCGCTGGAGATCAACGCACAGCAGCTGCAATGGGTGGTCAGTGCCTACACCGTGGCCTTTGGCGGCAGCCTGCTGCTGGGGGGCCGTGCCGCCGACCTGATCGGCCGTCGCCGCTTCTACCGGCTGGGCATGCTGCTGTTCGCACTGGCGTCGCTGCTCGGCGCGCTGGCGCCGAACGCCACCCTGCTGATCATCGCGCGTGCGGCGCAGGGCATCGGCGCGGCATTGCTGTTCCCGGCCACGCTGGCGCTGATCAACACGTTGTATGCGGAAGGTCCGGTGCGCAACCGTGCACTTGCGATCTGGAGCATGGCCAGCGCGGTGGGCCTGGCGCTGGGCACGCTGCTCGGTGGCGTGCTGACCCAGGCGTTCGGCTGGCCGGCGGTGCTGGCGGTGATCGTGCCGCTGGCCACCACCTGCGCGGTGGCTGCGGGTGCGTGGTTGCCGGCCGATGGCCCGCGTGCGCAGGGCCGCTCGTTCGATCTGGCCGGCTGCATCACCGTCACTGCCGGCGGCAGCCTGCTGGTCACTACCCTCGTGCAAGGGCCGGAGTGGGGCTGGACTGCGCCGGCCACGCTGGGCTGCCTGCTGCTGTCGGTGCTGCTGCTGGTGGCGTTCGTGCAGATCGAACAGCGCAGCCGCGATCCGCTGATGCAGTTCGCGTTGCTGCGGCTGCCCGGACTGCGCGCGGCACTGGGCCTGACCTTCGCCTTCATGAGCAGCTATGGGGTGCAGTACTACTTCATGGCGCTGTACTTCCAGGACGGCTACGGCTGGAGCCCGCTGCAGGCCGGCCTGGCGTTCCTGCCCGCCACTGCGGTGTGCACGGTCGGCATCCAGCTGGCCGAGTGGACGCTGCAGCGCTGGAGCGCGCGCAAGGTGCTGGTGATCGGGCAGCTGGCCGGCGCCATCGGTATCGCCTGGGTGGCCGCGACGCTGCCGCACGGCGCGAACTTCTGGCCGCTGCTGCCGGGCGTGGTAGTGCTGAGCATCGGCCAGGGCATGACCTGGACCTCGATGTGGATCGTGGCCGGGCAGGGCGTGCCGTCCGCACAGCAGGGTGTTGCATCTGGCATGGCGGCGACCGCGCAGCAGATCGGTGGTGCGCTGGGCCTGGCCGTGCTGGTGATGGTGGCCAATGCCGATGCCGGTACAGCCGGTTCGCCGAGTGCACTGGCCGGGCTGGTGCGCGCCGAATACGGTGCCGCCTTGTTTTCACTGTTCGGCGTGGTGATCGCGCTGGGCCTGCGCCCGGCACCGGCCGAATCGGCCGCCACCGTCTGCCCGGCCAACGAGGCATGATTGAAGGGGTTGCCGTGGGGGGATGTGCCGCGCCTGTGGTAGTGCCGGCCGCTGGCCGGCAATCTCGGGGTGGTTGGATCACTGAGGTTGCCGGCCAGCGGCCGGCACTACCGATACGGGATGGAACCACGCGCGTTCAACCCAGCGCCAGCAACTCCGGTTGCAGCGCGCCGAAGATCCGTGCCAACCGCTCGGCCCACGCCTGCTGCCCTGCCATATCGGCAATGAGGTCCTGGCGGATCTCCAGTTCCACGTGCACCAGCCCGCGGCCTTCGCCATGCACCGGCACCGCGTAGTCGCTGGTACTGCTGACCGAATACGGTTCGTTGTCCCCCACCACCAGGTCGCCTTCTTCGCGCAATGCCTGCAGCAGGGCATGGGCAAAACGCATGTCCTGGTGGTACAGCACGCCGGCGTGCCAGGGCCGCTGCGTGCCGTTCATCACGGGGGTGAAGCTGTGCATCATCACCAGCAGGGTGGGCTGGCCGGCATCACGGCGCGCATCAAGCTCGGTCTCGATGCGTGCATGGTACGGCGCGTGGATCGCATCGATGCGCTGCTGGCGCTGCGCCGCCGACAGCCCGGCATTGCCCGGCACCACGGTGTGGTCGCTCACCTCCGGAATCAGCGTCGGTGAGGCCAGTGGGCGGTTGCAGTCGATCAGCAGCCGCGAGTACGTCTGTTCGATCGCCCAGGCATCGAGCCGTTCGGCCAGTGCACGGGTGGTGCCGGCGATGCCGATGTCCCAGCCGATATGGCGGTCCAGCTCGGCCTGGGGCAGGCCGAGCCCGGTCAGCGCACGCGGCACCTGCTGGCCGGCGTGGTCGGCAAGCAGGAGGTAGGGCGAGACGCCCTGCGTCCGGTGGATCGTGTAGATCGCCGGGTCGTCGGCGCCGAGCAACGCAGGCAGCCTGTGCAGGTCAGCGTCAGCCACGCGGGCGCCCGTCCAGGTGGTGCTCGATCATCCACAGCCCGGCCCAGAGCTTGGCGTCCAGCTCGTAGCCTTCGCCCATCTTCTGCACCAGCCACGCTGCAGCCTCATTGCGTGGAATCTCGTGCACGGTGATGTCCTCGCTGTCATCACCGCCCCCTTCGCCGATGCGGCGCAGGCCGGTGGCGCGCACGAAGGCGATCTTCTCGCTGCTGGCGCCGGAAGACGTCGGGCCGATCATCAGCACTTCGGCGTGATCGGCGGTCCAACCTGTTTCTTCTTCCAGTTCACGCACCGCCGAGACTTCGATCGATTCGCCGGCGTGGATGTCGCCGACCAGGCCGGCCGGCATTTCGATGGTGGGCGCCTGCAGCGGTACACGGAACTGTTCGACGAACAGCACCTTGTCCTCCGGGGTGACGGCGATGATGATCGCGGCCAAGCCACCGGCATGGGTGCGTTCGCTGTATTCCCAGGTACCGCGCACCAGCATGCGCTGGTACTTGCCTTCGTAGACGACGCGCGGGGCTTCGGTATTGCGCTGGCTCATGCGGGCTCGCTGTGGGAGGGAAGAGGATCGGCCACGCCGGCGGCGTCGAACAGCCGGCGGCGGGTCATCGGGCCGAAGCGCAGGGTCTGGCACAGGCCACCGAGCAGCTCTGGATCGGCCGATTGGCGCAGCAGTCCGGGCTGGCTGCCCTCCAACGGCGCGTCCAGCGCGATGGTGGTCAGCTGGCGCCAGAGCTGGGCGTGCTCGCGCTGCTCGCGCAGCCGCACTGCCATCTGTGCAGCGCCACGCAGGCGCAGGAACGGCACTTCGTCCAGTCGTTCGAACAGCGCATCCATGCTGCCGAAATGGGCCAGCAGCACGGCGGCCGATTTGCTGCCGAGGCCACTGACACCGGGAATGTTGTCCACCGCATCGCCACACAGCGCCAGGTAGTCGGCGATCTGGTGCGCGTGCACGCCGTGCCGCGCCTTCACCCCGGCCACGTTCCAGCGCTGGTTGCGGGCGTAGTCCCACTGCTCGTCATGGTCGACCAGCAGCTGCGACAGGTCCTTGTCGGCGGAGATGATCACCCCGCGATGGCTGCCCCGGTGTACGTGCAGGGCGCTGCCGATCAGGTCGTCGGCCTCGTAGTCGTGGTGGGCCAGGACCGCAAGGCCCAGCGCCGCGCACAGCGCCTTGCAGTGCACGAACTGGCGCTTGAGCGCCTCCGGTGCCGGCTCGCGGTTGGCCTTGTAGGCCGGATACAGCCGGTGGCGGAAACCGCTGTCGAGCGCTTCGTCGAAGGCGATGGCGATGTGCCGCGGGCGCTCGCGCTCGAGCAGGTCCAGCAGGAAGCGGGCGAAGCCGTGCACCGCATTGGTGGGCCAGCCCTGTGCGTCCTGGAACTGGTCTGGCAGTGAATGCCAGGCACGGAACACGTAGATGCTGGCATCAACCAGGTACAGCGACGGCGGGGCGGCCGGCAGGGTCATGCCGGGGGCGTCCAGTCGCGCAGCAGGGCCGCCGGGTCGGGGCGCTCGCGCTCGGGTACGTCGGCCTTGGGCGTACCGATGTGGATGAAGCCGGCGATGCGTTCGCCGTCGACCAGGCCCAGGTGGGCCTGCACGGCTGGATCGAAGGCCATCCAGGCGGTCAGCCACTGTGCGCCGAAACCCAGCGCCTGCGCGGCCTGCAGCAGGGCGAAACAGACGCAGCCGGCGGTCATCAGCTGTTCCTGTTCGGGCACCTTCGGGTCCGGCCGCGGGCTGGCCACCACCACGATCACCAGCGGTGCGTGGCTGAAACGCTGGCGGTCCTTCTCGAACACGGCCTCGCCCGCATGTGGGTCGCGCTGGCGGCTGCGTTCAGCCAGGAACTCGCCCAGAGTGTGACGTGCATCGCCTGCGATTTTCAGGAAGCGGAACGGCACGCGCTTGCCGTGGTCGGGCACGCGCACCGCCGAGGCCAGCATCCGCTGCAGGGTGGCCGGGTCCGGCCCGGGCTCGCCCAGTTGCCGCGAGGGCACCGAGCGGCGGGCATCCAGGGCGAGCAGGGCAGCAGGATCGGGCATGGAGTCTGAACCGGTCATCACGGGCGTTTGATTATAGTCGGGGTGGTCAATGACGCCGTTTGTGTCGCGTCCGGCCCTTGAATACCAAACTGTGATGAACATCATGCCACTGGCGGGAAACGGACAGCCGCTTCCCCTCGCCTCGTGGGCCTTGCACGGCTTACGATATCTGTCTTGCCGGGCCGCCGGTCATGAGGTTTGAAGTGAGGACTGTTTCACTGTCCGTGACGGGCTGGCCGGCCTACCATCGACGTTCCGGTACATGGGGTGTGCCGGAAGCCGCGATGTCCATGCTGTCTGTCGTACCAGAGAAGGTGGGGAGCCTTCCCGAATGATGAGCGTGCCCACACCGATGGGATCGCCGGGCCGTGACCCGGCCCAGCTCCAGCGTGCCCGGGACATGGTCCTGCCCGCGCTGTGCCAGGCCTTCGGGGCGGCACTGGCGCGTTTCGACGATGCCCTGTTCGACCGCGCCGGCAATGCCGGCTCGTCGCAGTTGCTGTTCCTGGACGCGATGCGCGAACTGCGCCGGCGCCGTGAGGACATCGCGGCCGCTTTCGCAGGCCACCTGCAGCAGGCCTGGGCCGCATTGGAGGCTGGTGAGCCGCTGTCAGCCGAGGCGACCCTGTCCGGGCCGGCCGAGGATGGGCTCAGCCTGCTGGCCGAGCATGTGCTGGAATCCCGGTTGGCGGTGCGCAATTTCGCCACTGTGTTGCTGCGTGACTTCAAGCCGGTGCTGGCGCGGCTGGATCGCCGCCTGGGCCGGTTGATCGGCGGCGCGGAACTGGACGCCGACCACAATCCGATCAGCCCCGAACACCTGGGCGTGGCCATCCACGAGGCCTTTGCCGGCTGTGAACTGGCCCCGGAAGTGCATCTGGTGCTGATCAAGCTGTGCGAGCGCGACCTGCGTGCACCAGTCGGTCGCATCTACGAGAAGCTGGACGAGCAGCTGGCCGCAGCCGGCGTGATGTCGCAGATGGGGGCTCCGCAGCGCCCACAACCGCCGGCACCGGATCCGCGCATGGCCGGGATGCTGGATGACCTGGTCGAGCATCGCCACGGCGTGGGCGTCGATCCGGGGTTCAGCGATGACGAGCAGGCCGCACCGGCCTGGGCGCAGCGCTTCGCCGCCCGCTGGTCCGAGCGCCGCGGGCATATGCAGCAGCACCTGGGCGGCGATGACGGCGCCACCGGCGAGGCCTACGCTGGCCAGCACGGCATGCTGCTGGAAGCGCTGCACGAACTGCTGCAGCAGACCCGCCACGTGCGTGAGGATGCCACGTCTGCGGCGCAGGTGGCGGTTGGCCAGCAGCGCCCGCTCAGCCAGCGCGAAATGATGTCGGTGCTGTCGCTGCTGCAGGCCACGCCCAGCGCCACCCTGCGCGCGGCCATCGGCGAGGACGGCGAATCGCTGGCCCAGCGCCTGAAGAGCGAAGTGCTGTCCAGCGCCACCCAGCTTGGCGTCGATCCGGGCCAGACCCGGCTGGACCCGCAGGATGAGGACGCCATCGACCTGGTCGGCATGCTGTTCGACGTGATGCTGGACGAGCGCGAACTGGAAGGCCGCTCGCGCGAACTGATCGGCCGCCTGGTGGTGCCTTTCGTCAAGGTCGCCATGCTCGACCGCCGCATGTTCGTGCAGAAGACCCACCCGGCGCGCAAGCTGCTCAACTCGCTGGCCGAGGCCTGCGAGGGCAACACCGGCGAGAGCCAGGCCGAGCGCATGCTGATGGCCAAGGTCGAAGAGATCATCGAGCGCCTGGTGGCCGAGTTCAACGAGAACCTGGCGATCTTCCTGACCCTGGAAGAGGAATTCCGCGAGTTCCTGGTGCAGCATCGTCGCCGGGTGGAAATCGCCGAGCGCCGTGCCGCAGAAACGCAGCGCGGCCAGGAAAAGCTGGAGATGGCCCGCAGCCGGGCCGGTGCGGAACTGGACCGCCGCATCGGTGACGCCACGCTGCCGCCGGCCATTGCCGAGTTCCTGCGCCAGCCGTGGCAGCATCATCTGACCCTGGCGCTGCTGCGCGAGGGAGAAGAAGGCGCGTCGGTGGCCGAGGCATTGAGCCTTGGCGATGGCCTGCTTGAGGAAGTGGCCGAGGCCCGCCGCCAGATCGTCGGCAAGCCGTGGCTGCAGGCCTGGCAGCCGATGCTGGCCAAGGTGTTTGCCAGCGTCGGCGTGCACGGCGATGCGGCCACCGCCGCCATTGATGCCCTGCATGACACCCTGCAGGGCATCGCCGAATCGCGGCCGGAACTGCAGCGTGCGCTGCCGGAGCTGCCGCAGGTTGCCTTGCCGGCGCCGCCAGTGGCTGAATCGCCGGCGGTTGAGCTTGGCGGGCAGATTGACGCCGACGATTTCGACAACGCCGATGCCGACCGCTTCCGCCGCATGGAAATCGGCAACTGGCTGGACTTCATCGACAAGGATGGCAAGGTGCAGGCGGGCAAGCTGTCCTGGGTCAGCCCGATTTCCTCGCGCCTGCTGTTCGTCAACCGTCGCGGCGTGCGCTTCTGCGTGGCCTCGCCTGAAGAGCTGGCGGTGATGATGCGGCTGGGCCGCCTGCGTGCCCACGTTGATGATGGCGCCTTCGACAGCGCCATGCAGGGCGTGATCGATCGCCTCGACCCGGGCAGCGCCACGCTGCACTGAGCGGGTGCCGCCTGCTAGGATCGGGAAACTCACCGATCAGCGGGGATCTGCATGGCCGTGGCGTTGCTGGGGATCAAGGAGACCGCGCCGGGCGAACGGCGCGTGGCACTGACGCCGGAGACCGCGCGCAGGCTCGGGGCCTTGGGCATTGCCGTCTGGTATGAGGCGGGCGCGGGTTTGGCCGCTGGTTTCACCGACGCCGCCTATGACGATGCCGGTGCACGCGTCTTCGACGCGGGCCGCTGGGCCGAGATCGATATCCTGCTGTGCGTGCAGGCCCCCCCTGCGGCGGTGCTGGAACAGCTCAAGCCCGGCGCCAGCGTGGTCGGCCTGCTGGCCCCGGCCAGCGATCCGGCGCTGGCCGCGCTGGCGGCCGATGGTCGCCTGCAGCTGTTCGCGCTGCAGCAGCTGCCGCGCACCACCCGTGCGCAGGCGATGGATGTACTCAGTTCGCAGGCCGGCATGGCCGGCTACAAGGCGGCGCTGATCGCCGCCGAACGCGCGCCGCGCTTCTTCCCGATGCTGACCACTGCTGCCGGCACCGTGCGGCCGGCCAAGGTGCTGGTGATCGGTGCCGGCGTGGCGGGCCTGCAGGCCATCGCCACCGCGCGCCGCCTCGGTGCACAGGTGGAAGGCTTCGACGTGCGCCCGGAAACCCGCGAGCAGATCCAGTCACTGGGCGCACGCTTCCTCGACCTCGGGGTCAGCGCGGCGGGCGAGGGAGGCTATGCGCGGGCGCTGACCGATGACGAGCGCGCCGAGCAGCAGCGTCGGCTGGCCGACCACCTGCGCAGTGTGGACGTGGTGATCTGCACGGCTGCGGTACCGGGCCGCCCGGCACCGACCATCGTGACCGCCGCGATGGTGGAAGGCATGGCCACCGGCAGCGTCATTGTTGATCTGGCGGCGGAAAGTGGCGGCAACTGCGCACTGACCCTGCCGGGGCAGTGCATCGAACACCAGGGCGTGACCATCGACGGTCCGCTGGGCCTGGCCAGCCGCGGCGCGACCCAGGCCAGCGAGATGTATGCGCGCAACCTGCTCAACTTCGTTGCGCTGTTTGTGCGCGAAGGCCAGCTCGGGTTCGACTGGGACGACGAGCTGCTGGCGAAGACGCGCTGGCAGGGGTGAACCTCATTGCCTCCTGTAGAGCCGAGCCCATGCTCGGCTTGCGCAGGCGCGATAGAGCAGCAGAGCGTGGGCTCGGCTCCACAAAGGGTTGAACGTTGCCTTTACCGCGGCTTCGCCGGCGGCGGATTCTCCCGCACCCAGTCCTTGCGTTGCTCCGGCGTCATCTGCGACCAGCGCTCGCGCAGTGCGTCGCGCTGCGCGGGCGGCAGATCCCGCATCTGACCGAACAGGGCCCGGGCCTGCTCACGCTGTTCCGGGCTCATGTGCTCGAAGCGGCGCAGGCCGCGGTGGGCCTTGTCGCGTTCCTCCGGGCTCATCGATTGCCAGCGCTGGCCATGCGAGAGCATCCGCTGGCGCTGGCCGGCATCGGCGCTGTTCCAGCGGTCGCGCAGCGGCGCCAGCAAGGATTCCCGCTGCGCTTCACTCAACTGTTCCCAGGCCGGCAGCGGTGGGGCTGGCGCGGGGCGTGCGGCAGGGGCGGGCGCGGCGTTCTGCGCCAATACCGGGAAGGCCGGCAGCAGCAACAGGGTCAACAGCAGCGGCAGGGTATGCAGTCGGGACATGGTTCACTCCATCGCCAGGTCGGTATCGCCCAGCCACAGGTACAGATCGGGATTTTCGTCGTACAGCACGCTGTTGTCTTCCATCGAGGCCAGCACCGGTGCCGGCACGGCGGGCGACAGGGGGCTGTGGCCGCTGAACTGCAGGCCGATCCCCAGCGCCACCACCAGAGAACAGGCGCTGGCCAGCCACCAGCGCCAGCGCCCGTGACGAGCCGCGCTGGCGCCGTGGCGGGCCTGGCGCAACCGTGCCAGCGTGGCCGGCGACAGCGCCTGCAGCGACTGCGCGTGCAGGTTGCGCAGCATGTCATCGGAGGGCAGGGAGCGGTTCACGGGTGGGTCTCCAGGTAGTCCTGCAGCGCCTGCCGGGCGCGTGCCAGATGGGTTTTTACCGCGCCTTCGCTGCAGCCCATGGCGCGGGCGGTGGTGGCCCCGTCCAGGTCCTGCAGCACGCGCAGGGTGAAGGCCTCGCGCTGGCGTGCGGGCAGGGTACGCAGCGCCTGCACCAGTTGCTGGTACTGCTGGCGCTGTTCGTGCGCCTGCGCCGGGTCCGGGCCGGGGTCGGCCCAGTCGATCCCGGCTCCGTCGGCGTCCTGGTTGTCGCGCCAGAACGGCAGGCGGAAACGGCGCCGGCGCTGCAGGTCGATCACACGGCGGCGCAGGATGCTCCAGAACAGGGGCGCCCATTCGGCCGCTGGCTTGTCTGCGTAGTCCAGCATGCGCATCAGCGCGTCCTGCACCGCGTCCATGGCGTCTTCGCGCTGGCGCAGGCCGGCCTCGGCGAAACGGAACGCGCGCGGGCCGACGCTGGCCAGGAACGCCTCCAGCGATGCCGGCAGGGCATCGGTGTCGGCGCTCGGGGGGACGGGGCTGCTCACCAGCACAGGGTACGGTTCCTCGCTCGGGCTCACCATCGACAACGCGTGAGCGTCGCCGCGGTTGACGCCGGGTGCGCGCCGGGTTCAGCCCGTGGTTATGATGGGCCGACGAAGACAGAGCGGGAGCGTTGCCAGTGAGTGACGGGTTCGTAGCGCTGTACATCTTCATGCTGGCGGCCATCGCCGGCCACGTGATCATTTCGCGGGTGCCGGTGATCCTGCATACCCCGCTGATGTCGGGTTCCAACTTCATCCACGGCATCGTGCTGATCGGCGCGATGGTGGTGCTGGGGCACGCGCAGACGCCGCTGGAAAAGGCGCTGGGCTTCCTTGCCGTGGTGCTCGGTGCCGGCAATGCCGCCGGTGGCTACGTGGTCACCGCGCGCATGCTGGAGATGTTCAAGCCGAGCGCGCCCAAGGGCGGCAGGGACGAACCGAAGGAGCCACAGGCTTGAACATCAGCACCGTCGAACTGCTCGACTGGCTGGTCAAGGCCAGCTACCTCGTCGCCGCCACGCTGTTCCTGCTGGGTCTGCAGCGCATGGCTTCGCCGCTGACCGCGCGCAGCGGCATCCGCTGGGCCGGGCTGGGCATGCTGCTGGCCACGGTGGCGACCTTCTTCCTGCCTGAACTGCACAACGTGCCGCTGATCCTGGTCGCACTGCTGCTGGGCGCGGGCCTGGCCTGGTGGTCGGCCGGCAAGGTGGCCATCACCGACATGCCGCAGATGGTGGCGTTGTACAACGGCATGGGCGGTGGCTCGGCGGCGGCGATCGGTGCGGTGGAACTGCTGCGCTATGCCTTCCTTGCCAACCGCGATACCCGCCATTGGAGCGAGCAGGCGCTGGCCGACCTGGCCGCGCGCCAGCCCTCGGGCATGGTGCTGCTGCTGGCGGTGGTCGGCGCGGCGATCGGTGCGGTCTCGCTGTCCGGTTCGGTGATCGCCTGGGCCAAACTGGACGGACGCCTGGACAAGCGCGTGACCTGGCCCGGCCAGCAGCTGATGAACCTGATGGTGGCACTGGCGGTGGCGGTGCTGGCGATCATCGCGGCCAGCACGCTAAACACCTCGGCAATCGTCGCCTTCTTCGTGCTGGCGCTGGCACTGGGCGTGCTGATGACGTTGCCGATCGGTGGCGCCGACATGCCGGTGGTGATCTCGCTGTACAACGCATTCACCGGCCTGGCGGTGTCCTTCGAAGGTTATGTGCTGGGCAATGAGGCGCTGATCATCGCCGGCATGATGGTCGGCGCGGCCGGCATTCTGCTGACCCGGTTGATGGCCAAGGCGATGAACCGGCCGATCCGCAACGTGCTGTTCTCCAACTTCGGCGGCGGTGCCGGCGGCGAGGCACAGGCGATCACCGGCGCGCAGAAGCCCATCGAAGCGTCGGACGTCGCGGCGATGATGGCCTTTGCCGAGCGCGTGGTGATCGTGCCCGGCTACGGCATGGCGGTGGCGCAGGCCCAGCACAAGATCTGGGAACTGGCGCAGCGGCTGGGCCAGCGTGGCGTGAAAGTGAAGTTCGCGATCCACCCGGTGGCCGGGCGCATGCCCGGGCACATGAACGTGCTGCTGGCCGAGGCCGGCGTGCCCTACGATCTGATCGCCGACATGGACGACATCAACCCCGAGTTCGCCAATACCGACGTGGTGCTGGTGATCGGTGCCAACGACGTGGTCAATCCGGTGGCGCGGACCGACCCGGCCAGCCCGATCTACGGCATGCCGGTGCTGGACGTGGTCAACGCGCGCAACGTGGTGGTGATCAAGCGTGGCAAGGGCACCGGTTTTGCCGGCATCGAGAATGCGCTGTTCTACGCCGACAACACCCGCATGCTCTATGGCGACGGCGCCGAAGCGGCGGCCTCGCTGGTGAGTGAACTGAAGGCGCTCGACGGCGGGCATTGAGTTGAGGACCGGGGTCGGATCCCTTTCCGCAGGAAAGGGCTCTGCCCCCCTTGCCGGCCAGCGGCCGGCACTACCCCATCCGCGCGTGGTGGCTGCAGCGGGTAGGTGCGGTCCCTGGTCCGCACGCCTTTGCCGGCCAGCGGCCGGCACTACCGAATCCAAGAATCTCTACGCGCTCAGCGCGCCAGCCAGGCACCTACGGCCACGGCCACGGCCAGCCACAGCCATTCCACCGCGCCGTTGGCCAGGCTGATCAGGGTCCAGGCCAGGTGCGGGCCCATCCGCGTGGTGGCATCCCACAGGTCCAGTCCGATCGAGCCGCCCATCCAGGCGCTGGCGATGGCCCAGTTGGCCACGGCGGCCACCAGCAGGGTGCCGAGCACGACCAGGGCGACGCGCAGCCGGCCTGGGCCCAGCGTGCCCAGGCGCAGCATGAACACCAGTTCCAGGGCGGCCAGCACCGCCATCCAGCCGACCTGCCGGCCGGTCATCAGCGCCAGGACCATCCAGGCGAGGGGAGCGACAAACAGGCCCAGCAGCAGCATGAGGGGCCAGAGCCAGGTCACGGTCCTGGCACGCGCGGCATTGGAGGACATCGAAGCTCCCAGAAGATCACCCACAGGATACTGTGGTTTGCCGCAGTGCACCGGCGGTGCGGGGGCGGCTGGGCTAGAATGCCGTCTTGCGTGGCCTCGGCCACGGCCCCATATCGGTCCCCATGTATTCCCGTAGCAGCGAACCTGTCCACTTCGAACGCGATTGCGAGGCCGTGATGGTCCCGCAGGGCGACACCGTGACCCTGCCTGCCGGCAGCTATGGGTACATCACCCAGGCGCTGGGCGGCAGTTATTCGGTGTTCGTCGAGGGCAACCTGTTCCGCATCGCCGGCAAGGACGGCGATGCCATCGGCAAGGAGGCACCGGCGCCGCTCGAGCTGCCGGCCGACGCCACCGATGAACAGGTGGAGCAGCTGGTGTGGCAGCAGCTGCGCACCTGCTTCGATCCGGAAATTCCGGTCAACATCGTGGAACTGGGCCTGGTCTATGAAGTCGAGATCAAGCACCTGGATGAGGGCAAGCGCGAGATCGACGTGAAGATGACGCTGACCGCCCCGGGCTGCGGCATGGGCGAGATCCTGGTCGACGACGTGCGCAGCAAGCTTGAAATGATCCCGACGGTGGCCGAGGCCGACGTCGACCTGGTGTTCGACCCGCCGTGGAACCAGCACATGATGTCCGAGGCGGCCCGGCTAGAGACCGGCATGCTTTGACCCAGGGCCCGCAGTGACGCGGGCCCGGCACTACCCGCAACCAGAACAGGAATCCTCCGGTGTCCCAGTCCATCCCCAGCTTCGCCGTCACCCGTTCGGACCACCCGCGCAGCGCTGAAGAGCGCGCCAAGATCCTGGAGAAGCCGGGCTTCGGCCTGCACTTCACCGATCACATGGTGGAAGTGCGCTGGGACAAGGATGCCGGCTGGCACAATGCCAATGTGCGCGCCTACGGCCCGCTGCAGCTGGACCCGGCCGCCGCAGTGCTGCATTACGGCCAGGAAATCTTCGAAGGCATCAAGGCCTACCGCCACGCCGACGGTTCGATCTGGACCTTCCGCCCGGATGCCAACGGCCGTCGCCTGCAGCGTTCGGCGCAGCGCCTGGCGTTGCCGGAATTGCCGGTGGAGATCTTCGTCGAATCGCTGAAGCAGCTGATCGCCGTCGACAGTGACTGGGTGCCTTCGGCCGATGAGTCGAGCCTGTATTTCCGCCCGTTCATGATCGGCGACGAGGCCTTCCTCGGCGTGCGCGGCGCGCACAAGGCCGGCTACTACGTCATCGCCAGCCCGGCCGGCCCGTACTTCGCCAAGGGTGTTGCCCCGGTGTCGATCTGGCTGTCCACCGAGTACGCGCGTGCGGCCAAGGGCGGCACCGGTGCCGCCAAGTGCGGTGGCAACTACGCCGCCTCGTTGCTCCCGCAGCAGAAGGCGCAGGCGCAGGGCTGCTCGCAGGTACTGTTCCTCGACCCGGTCGAAGGCAAGTACCTGGAAGAACTGGGCGGCATGAACGTGTTCCTGGTCTACAAGGACGGCACGCTGGTCACCCCGGAACTGTCGGGCAGCATCCTCGAGGGCATCACCCGCGAGAGCATCCTGCAGCTGGCCCGCGACCGTGGCATGAAGGTCGAAGAGCGCAAGGTCAGCATCGACGAGTGGAAGGACGGCGTCGCCTCCGGTGCGATCAGCGAAGTGTTTGCCTGTGGCACCGCCGCGGTGGTCACTCCGATCGGCCAGCTGAAGGGCGAGGGCTTCTCGGTGGGCGACATCAACGCGCCGGCCGGCGAAGTGACCATGTCGCTGCGCAAGGAACTGACCGATATCCAGTACGGCCGCCTGCCGGACCGCCACAACTGGCTGGTCAAGCTGGGCTGATCGCCCACATCGAATCGTAGAGCCGGGCCCGCGCCCGGCTGCGCTTCTGGAAAGCCCGTCCCCGCGACGGGCTTTCTGCGTTTCGAGCCAAGGGGTCAGATCCCTTTCCGCGTGAGAAAGGGATCTGCCCCGGATCGGTGGACGCCGATGTCGGCAAAGTCATTCCAGGACACGTGACGACCCAGTCAGGTCTGTGCAGGACACGAGAAAGTTCCTTCACCTTCACAAACCCTCGACCCAAAAAGTCTCAGAACGAACATTTCATCTTGCTGAAAAGACCCTGAAAATCTTGTGGTGTCCGGTTTCGGCCATTAGCGTCATATGTACGGCGGATCGTTAGGGGGATCCGCTGACTCATCGGACTTCGAACCTCGCCAACGCAAGCCAGCCCAGGGTTCGGGCCGGTGCTTCTGCCGATTCCGGCATTCACACCACAAGAAAGGGAGATACGATGTCCCAGGTAACGCAACCGCGTGTGCGTCGAGTGTGGGTGGTCCTTGGTGCGTCCGTTCTGTCATCGCTGCTGCTGGCCACGCCTGCGCTGGCCGGTGACGTCCAGCTCAGCGGCCTGCAGTCCGCGCCGACGCACCAGCGCTTCATCGTGAAGTACCGCGACGGCAGTGCGCCGGTGGCCAACACCACGGCACTGGCCTCTTCTCTGAAGACTGCCGCCGCCGGCCTGGCCAGCAGCCAGGGCCGCGCGCTGGGCCTGCAGGAGGTCCGCAAGCTGGCCGTTGGCCCGACCCTGGTCAAGACCGATCGCCCGCTTGACCAGGCCGAATCCGAGCTGCTGATGCGCAAGCTCGCCGCCGACCCGAACGTGGAATACGTCGAAGTCGACCAGATCATGCGTGCGACGCTGACCCCGAATGACACCCGCTTCAGCGAACAGTGGGGCTTCGGTACCTCCAACGCGTCGATCAACGTGCGGCCGGCCTGGGACAAGGCCACCGGCACCGGCGTGGTGGTGGCCGTGATCGATACCGGCATCACCAACCATCCCGATCTCAACGCCAACATCCTGCCTGGCTATGACTTCATCAGCGATGCCGCGATGGCGCGCGATGGCGGTGGCCGCGACAACAACCCGAATGACGAGGGCGACTGGTACGGCGCCAACGAGTGCGGCTCGGGCATCCCGGCCTCCAACTCCAGCTGGCACGGTACCCACGTCGCCGGCACCGTGGCGGCGGTGACCAACAACAGCACCGGCGTGGCCGGTACTGCGTTCAATGCCAAGGTCGTCCCGGTGCGCGTGCTGGGCAAGTGCGGCGGTTACACCTCCGACATCGCCGACGCGATCGTGTGGGCCTCTGGCGGCACCGTCAGTGGCGTGCCGGCCAACGCCAACCCGGCCGAGGTCATCAACATGTCGCTGGGTGGTGGCGGCACCTGCTCGGCCACCTACCAGAACGCCATCAACGGCGCGGTCAGCCGTGGTACCACCGTGGTGGTCGCCGCCGGCAACAGCAACACCAACGTGTCCTCGTCGGTGCCGGCCAACTGCGCGAACGTGATCGCGGTGGCGGCCACGACCTCGGCCGGTGCGCGTGCCAGCTTCTCCAACTACGGTGCCGGCATCGACATTTCCGGCCCGGGCCAGAGCATCCTGTCCACCCTCAACACCGGTACCACCACGCCGGGCAGCGCCAGCTACGCGTCGTACAACGGCACCTCGATGGCGGCGCCGCATGTGGCCGGCGTGGTTGCGCTGATGCAGTCGGTGGCGCCGAGCGCACTGAGTCCGGCGCAGGTCGAAAGCATCATCAAGAGCACTGCACGCCCGCTGCCGGGCGCCTGCTCCGGTGGCTGCGGCGCCGGCATCGTCGACGCCAACGCGGCCGTGGATGCGGCGATCAACGGCGGTGGCAACCCGAACCCGGGTGGCAACGTGCTGCAGAACAACGTGCCGGTGACCGGCCTGGGCGCTGCGACCGGTGCCGAGCTGAACTACACCGTCGCCGTTCCGGCCGGTAGCAGCCAGCTGCGCGTGACGATCAGTGGCGGCAGCGGCGATGCCGACCTGTACGTGCGCCAGGGCAGTGCCCCGACCGATACCAGCTACACCTGCCGTCCGTACCTGAGTGGCAACAGCGAGACCTGCACCATCAACAGCCCTGCCGCTGGCACGTGGTATGTGCGGGTGAAGGCCTACAGCACCTTCTCGGGCGTGACCCTCAACGCCCAGTACTGAGCCCAAGTCCCTCTCCAAGGGCACGCCCTGGCTTCGGCCGGGGCGTTCTTGCTTCTGTGGGGCCGAGCCCATGCTCGGCTGCTCTGGCTGCGGACCGTTGTGCCGCGCTGGCACGCGGTTGCCGAGCATGGCTCGGCACTACAAGGGCAGCGCTCTGGCAGGTGCCGAGCTTGGTCGGCGCGCGGTTCCTCAGACCGACTCGAAGCGGTTCGCGGCCACGTTCTTGCGCACGTGCTGCGGGTCGAAGATCCGCCCGTTCATCGCGATGTACACGCCGCTCGGCAACGACTGCACCGCACCGATCGCACAGCCGATGTTGAACTCCGCATCCGAGCCGCGGAAGCGTGCCGGGCTCAGTGCACCGGTCATCACGATGGTCTTGTCGGGGATTGTCGCCAGCACCTTGCCGGTCTGCACCATCGAGTCGGTGCCGTGGGTCACCAGGACGTGCCGGGTCGGTTGCGCGGCGATGGTGGCGCGGATCAGCTCGCGGTCCTCATCGTTGATGTGCAGCGAATCCTTGCGCAGGATCGGAATCACGTTGAAGCGGAACGTCACGCCCAGCTCGCGCAGGATCATGCCGATCTGCGGATCGCCGATCTGGTAGTCCGACTTGTCGTCGAAGTAGATCTTGTCGATCGTGCCACCAGTGGTGACGACCAGGAGCTCTTCCATCATGTGCATGCGCGAAACCAGGACAGGTACTGCGGCGCGGGGCCAGGAATGCAGATGATACGGCCCAGCGGGCGCAGCGTCAGCGTTGCTTGCCGAAGCGGGCGCGCAGGCCGGGCAGGCTGGCGCTGAAGATCACCAGCAGGGCCAGCGCGATCTCGATCAGCGCCAGCCAGCGCGTTTCCGGATGGCTCCAGGCGCTCATCACGCCGTGGCTGAACCAGCCCAGCGCCAGGACCGAGGCCCAGAATCCGGCCTTGCGCCAGCCCAGGCGCACGGCGATGGCCAGCGCCAGCGGCGGCGCGGTGAACACCAGCTGGGTCGCCAGCCAGTGCTTGTCATTGATGAACCAGCCGGCGAACAGCGCGGCCAGCCCCATCAGGGCCAGCAGCAGGACCGTGCGCGGCGCGGCGCTCATCGGGCCAACCGCTGCGCGATGCCGGCCACCCGGCGCCCCAGCGCGCGCGCCAGCACGGCTTCGTCGTCGGTCGGCTGCGGGTCGTCGGCGGCACCGGCGACGTGGCTGGCGCCGTAGGGCGTGCCACCGCTGGTGGTGTGGCTCAGCGCCGGTTCGGTGAACGGAATGCCGACGATCACGCAGCCATGGTGCAGCAGCGGCACCTGCATCGACAGCAGGGTCGATTCCTGCCCGCCATGCATGGATGCGGTGGACGTGAACACGCCGGCCGGCTTGCCGGAGAGGGTGCCATTGACCCATTCGGCGCCCAGCCCATCCAGGAAATGCTTCACCGGCGCGGCCATGTTGCCGAAGCGGGTCGGGCTGCCGAGCAGCAGGCCCTGGCATTCGACCAGGTCCTGCACGCTTACATAGGGGGCGCCATCGTCGGGTACCGGCGGCTGCGCGGTCTGGGTCACTGCGGCCACCGGCGGCACCGTGCGCAGGCGCGCGGTCATGCCCGGCACTTCGCCGATGCCCCGCGCGATCTGGCGCGCCAGACGTGCCACCGAACCGCCCCGGCTGTAATACAGCACCAGAATCTCGCCCATCGTGCCCGCTTCTCCTCGTCGTGTGGCCACCAGTATGGCTATCCTGCGAGCATTCCGCATCGGGTACCCTTCCACCGATGGAACCTTTGGATACGCTCAACCTGTGGATGGAGCGCGCGCGGGATCGCGCACGGGCCATCAGTTTCGGCCGCTTCCTGTGGCATCGCTTCCTCGACGACCGCCTGTTCCAGGCAGCGGCGGCGCTGGCGTACACCACGGTGTTCGCGCTGGTACCGCTGGCCATCGTGGTGTTCGGCGTGCTCTCGGCCTTCCCCGTTTTCGACCGCTGGAGCGACCAGCTCAGCGACTACGTCTTCTCCAACTTCGTGCCCTCCGCTGCGCGCGCGGCCGAGGGTTACCTGCGGCAGTTTTCGGCCAGTGCCGGCCAGCTGACCGCCGCCGGCTTCATCGCACTGGTCGCCTCACTGCTGATCACGCTCAACAGCGTGGAAGAGACCTTCAACCAGATCTGGCGGGTCGGCTCGAGCCGGCCCAAGCTGACCCGCTTCCTGGTCTACTGGACCGTGCTGACCCTGGGCGCGATGCTCGCCGCTGCGTCGCTGGCGGTGTCGGCGCGGGTGTTCGCGATGCCGTTGTTCGGTACCCAGGAGGGCCGTTGGCTGGCCGAACTTGCGCTGCGGCTGGCACCGATCCTGATCGAGTTCGTCTGCATCACGCTGATGTTCCGTGTGGTACCGCACCACACGGTGAAATGGCGGCATGCCGTGCCCGGCGCGATCCTGGCGGCGGTCATCCTTGAACTGGTGAAGTGGGGCATCGGCGCGTATCTGGGCAGCTTCCAGTCCTACCAGAAGCTGTATGGCACGGTCGCCTTCGTGCCGATCCTGCTGCTGTGGATCTACCTGTGCTGGGTGGCGGTGCTGCTGGGTGCGTCGCTGGCCTCCTCGATGGCCGCCTTCCGCTACCAGCCGGTCGAGCTGCGCCTGCCGCAGGGGTACGAGTTCTATGGGCTGCTGCGCCTGCTTGGCCGCTTCCAGCATGCGCGGGCCAAGGGCAAAGGCCTGGCCGATGACGAGATCCTGCGGCTGGAGCCGATGCTGACCGATTCACTGCTGCAGGACCTGATCTGCAACCTGCAGGAGATCGACCTGCTGCGCCGCGATGAGCGCGGCGAGTGGCTGCTGTCGCGCGACCTGGACCAGGTCAGCCTGGCCGATCTGTACGAATGCACCCAGCTGCGCATCCCGGTAGCCGAGCAGCACCTGCCGTATCGCGACGACAGCCTGGGCCGTGCCGCCTTGGCGGCGCTGGATGACCTGCGACTGCCCCTGCGCGAACGCCTGAAGCGCAAGGTCAGTGATATCTATACCGACTCTGGAGACACCCCATGACCCGCAAGACGTCGTTGCCGCTGCTGCTCCCGTTGACCCTGCTGCTGGCCCTGGCGGCCTGCAAACCGGCCCAGGAGCCGGCACCGGCCAGCAGCCAGCCACCGGCGCAGGCACCGACGCCGAGCACGCCGGCACCGGTCGAGGAAACCCCGGCCGAGCGCACCACCGCCGAGTTCCCGACGCTGAAGATGAAGGCGGTGGATGGCAGCGACTACGACCTGGCCGCGCATCGCGGCAAGTGGGTGGTGGTGAACTTCTGGGCCACCTGGTGCGCGCCGTGCCGCAAGGAGATGCCCGAGCTGTCGGCCCTGCATGCGATGCGCAGCAACATCGAAGTGGTCGGCCTGGCCTACGAGGACATCGAAGTGCCGGAGATGCAGTCGTTCCTGGCCAAGCATCCGGTGACCTATCCGATCGTGATCGTGGACCCGTTCGATCCGCCGGCCGACTTCGCCACGCCACGTGGTCTGCCGCTGACGCATCTCATCGATCCGCAAGGCAAGCTGGCGCACACGTTCCTTGGCCCGGTGACCGCCGCCGACATCGAAAAGCAGATCGCTGCTGCCAAGTAGGTTGGGTATCGGCAGGGCTGCGCCCTGCACCCGCGGTAGTGCCGGCCGCTGGCCGGCAACCCCAGCAAAAGCAACAGCAACAGCAACAGCCCAAGAGGGTTTCCTGTGGGGAGGCGGGGTGGGTCCGGTTGCCGGGGACGCCGTAAATACGTCCCTGTAGGCTCGGTCGCCGCATCCATGCGGCTCACGCCCCCGCAACCGGACCCACCCCGCCTTTGACAGTT
>NZ_LXXZ01000060.1 GCF_003244875.1 Stenotrophomonas sepilia | reverse complement strand
GCAGCAGCTGCTGCAGGGCCTGCATCTGGCTGTACTCGCCGCTCACCGCGCTGGATCGACGGCCCTCTACCAGGTCACTGCGGAACACCACCTGCACATCGGCCTGGCGGCCAAAGCTGCGCACGGCATCGGCCAACGGTTGTTCCGGAATGGCGTAAGTGCGCAGCGGTGCGGCCACTGTGGCTTGCGCCTGCACCACCGGCACCCAGGCCCGCGGCAGCAATGCGGTGGAGATGGCCAGGGCCAGGACGGTAGCGCGACGATGACAGGCGGATGCCGTGGACGGCATGGAAAGGAACTCCTCAAGCGGGGCGGGACCACGGGCACGTCCGGTGCCCGGTGGTGTGTCTGGCTTGAGAAGAAACGCGGTTTCGCTCTGGCTATACCTCTATAGACAGCGGGGTACCACGACTGCCCACGGTTTTTTCATGTTTTTTCATGCAGCCGGTTCATGCGTGCTCCGCGGGCGCTTCACCACACCAGCAACGCACCACCGGGCAAGCGCTGCACCCGCAGTCCCGCCTGCGCGGCCACGGCGTCGATGGCCGTGTCCGGCTGCTGCAGATGGAACAGGCCACTGACCCGCACGCGTGTGCCCTGCCCGCCCACCACCCAGACCGGGGCACGCCGGTAGCGGCCGAGATCGGCGATGGCCTGCGCGGCAGGCAGACCGTCGATCACCACCTCACCACGGCGCCACGGCGCCATCGCCTCCGGCGCGGCCTGCCGAAGCGGCTGCAACCAGCGCCCGTCACGGAACGCGCGCACCTGCCCGGCGCGCAGGCGCTGCACGCTGCCATCGCCCGGGCGCACATCGACCACGCCCTCGCTGACGTCGGTGGTGATGGTGGCGCCCTGCATCGACACGCTGAACGCCGTACCGATATCGCGGATCTGGCCACCGCCGGCCTCGACCTGGAACGGTCGCTGCTCATGCGCCACCTGGAACCAGGCCTGCCCGCGCAGCAGCTGCACGCGCCGCTGCTGGCCATCGAACGTGAATGCCAGTGCGGTGCCGGCATCGAGTACCGCCGTGCTGCCGTCGTCCAGCCGCACCACGCGCGGCGCATCGCTGCTGCGCACATCGCTGCGCGCCAGCAGCAACGCGTGCGGAGTGGCCGCGACCATCAGCACTGCGGCCGCAACACTGGCGAGCAGCCAGCGCAGACGGCGGCGCGGTGCGATCGGGCGCAGCCCCTGCCGATCTGCGGTCAGCTCGGGCAGCGCGGCCAGCACCTCGGGCCCGGCAGCGTCCAACCGCTGCCAGAAGGCCTGCTGCTGGCGCCAGGCCCGCGCGTGGCGGGGATCGGCCTGCAGCCAGCGCTGCAGGGCTCGTTGCTGGCGTTCCGGCAGCGGGCCTGCACTGCGCAGTATCACCCAGCGCAACGCCTGCCTGGCCTGACGCGGCGAGGGTTCGGAGGTGGTCATGATTGTGGCCTGCCGCACCACGAACGGGTGCGCTTTCCTGTTGTGACAACGGCGGGCGCGATCTGCCCACGGTAATCGCCACTCATCGACGCATTCCCTGCTGCTGTTGTTGGATCAGCAGCGCTGCGCGCAGCACATGCTTGCCGACCAGGCTCTTGGAGATTCCCAGGCGCGCGGCGATTTCGCGCTCGCTCAGGCCCAGGTAGCGGTTGAGCACGAAGCACTCGCGCACCTGGGCCGGCAGGGCGAGGATGGTCTGGGTGATCTCGCGCAGCTGCGCCTGGTCCAGCGCCTGCGCCTCGCCATCATGCCCTGCATCGCCCATGTCGACGGCGTACTCGGCCATCGCTCGCCGCTCGCGCGCGTCGGCCTGGCTGCGGTTGAGCGCGTGATGGTAGGCCATCCGGTACAGATAACCGCGCGGCTCCAGGATGGGCGGATCGCCGGGCACGCTGCTGGCCTTCAGGTACAGGTTCTGCAGGGTGTCCTCGGTACTGGCCGGGTCGAGATAGCGTGCGATGAAGCGGGACAACGCGCGGCGCTCGCGGATCAGCAGCTCGACCAGCGCCAGGGCATTGGGAGACATAGGTGCCAAGACCGGACCGGGGAATGATGGGCGTGATGGCGACGGTCCGGACGTGGATTGTGGGCTGCGCGGCCGTGGGCGGCAAGCCGCGGGCTCGTTCATCCACGCATGGCAGGTGCTCTGCGAACTGCAGCGCGACTGGGCCCGCTCGGCAACGGTCCCGGATTTCATGAACCTCTTCATCGCAACCGGTGGTACCGCGGGCATCCAGTTCTCGTACGATCGTACCGAGTGATGGGGTGGCGGCCCCGGTCCTGGCTGGGGCCGCCCTTTTTGGCGCAGTCGAGCCTGGCTCGACGCCACAGACAGATGGAGAACGTGATGGCCTACGCACGCATTGTTTCGACCGCCGACAACTATCTGCACCACATCAGCAACGGCAGCTTCGATGTGGACGCGGACGAGCCCGCCTCGCTGGGCGGCCAGGGCAAGGGCTTCGCACCGTTCGACCTGTACCTGGCCTCGCTGGCGGCGTGTACCGCCATCACCCTGCGCATGTATGCGCAGCGCAAGGGCTGGGAGCTGGGCGAGTTCCATGCCGAGCTGCGCTCGGAACGTGACGAGGATGGACGTTTCAACGTGCACCGCGTGCTGCATGCCAGCGCCGAGCTGAGTGATGCGCAGTGGCAGCGGTTGCTGCAGGTGGTGGAGAAGACCCCGGTGACCCTGGTGATGCGCGAGGGTGCACGCATCACCAGTGAGCGCGGGGGTGCTGCGTAACCCCATCCACGCATGGCGTGGATCTACTGTAGAGCCAAGCCCATGCCCGGCTCTGCAAAAGGCTCAGCGCCGTGAATGCAGTACGGTGCGCTGGCGCATCGCGTTGAATTCCTGCTCTACCTGCTGGATATCCTCGGCCTGGAACCCGGCCGCGTCCAGCAGCTGGTCGGCGGCGGCGGCCGCCAGCGGATCATCGTCACGCTGGCGCCAGCAGCGCGCTGGCAGGAAGTAACCCACTTCGCTGCGCCCGCGCATGATCACCACCGGCCGGCCCGCATACAGCAGGAACTCCGCCAGGTGCTGGCGCAGCCCCTCCACCGAGACATAGGCCGGGCCGACGCCCAGCGATCGGCTGGACGGTTCGGAACTTTCGAACAGCTTGCGACGGCTCATCCACTCCTCCTTATGTGCAGCGCGTGGTCTCCTTTCCCTAGACGGGCGCATCGCTGCACCCCCGCCACGCACTACGTGATCCACATCACGCCGTCACTCAGAACCCGGTATTGAACTCCAGCTGGAACACGTCGATCGACAGTGGAGCACCGGACACTTCCTTGGCCGCCATCCACTTGCCGCTGATCCAGCTGCGCGCGTCCAGCGCGTAGGCGCCGCCCACGTAGTAGCCGCGGGCATTGGTGCCTCCGAGGTGGAAGTTCGGGTCGTTGTAGGCGTCCGGCAGCGCATCGGCCTCGATGCGCTTGTAGCCCAGCAGCGCCTGCCACTGGCCCTTCTCCTTCAGGTCGGTGGCACCGAAGGTGGCCTGCACCATCCAGGCGGTGTCGCCGCTGCGGAAGGTGTCGATGCTGGCGGTACCTCCGGCGCCGTAGTTGTTGACGATGCCGTTGTTGGCGCGGCTGAACATCGCCTGCTTGTCGTAGGCCAGGTTGCGGATGTAGTCGCCGTCCAGGCGCAGGCCGATGCCCTGGGCCAGCTGCGTATCCCAGCGCAGGTTCAGCGTGGCCAGGCGGAATGCCGAGGCCAGGCCGACGTACTGCGGGGTGGGCGTGTTGGCTGGATCCAGCGGGTTGCGTGCGATGTCGCGGATCAGCATCAGGGTGTTGCCCTTCTGCATGAAGGCCGGGCGCGACCAGTCGGTGTCGCAGCCGACCGCGCCTGCGTACAGCGCGCACGGCGAGGACAGGCGGCCGCTGATGTTCTTGAAGTCGTAGTAACCCAGCGCCGCGCGCAGCGCGTTGTCATCGTTGAAACGCCAGTTCACGCCGACCTGCGCACCGGACAGCCACTTGTTCTCGTTCGGAGTCTTGACCCGGCTCTGGCTCGGCGAGCTGTCGGAGGTGTACTCCAGCGGCACCACCGCGAGGTTGCCGAACAGATCGAGGTCGCCGTCATCGAAGTCATACTTCAGGTTCGCAGCCAGGCCATCGAAGTTGATGTCGTTGGAGAACAGCGTGTCGCTGGTCCAGAACGGATTGCCGAAGCGGCCACCGCGCACCGTCACCCAGTCCGCCGGGCTGTAGGCCAGCCAAGCCTGGTCCAGCCACACGTCCTTCTTGCTCAGGCCGCCACCCAGCTGCTCGGTGGTCGACACCGGGCCATTGCTGCTGCCGCTGGCCAGGCGCACGCCGGCCGTGGTGTGCTGGCCGATGGTTGCCTCGATGCCCAGGCGCGCACGGATGCGCCACAGGTTACGGCGGTCCTGGCGGGTGTTCAGCAGCGGCGGCAGCTGCAGGTTGGTGTTGGTGTTGGTGTCGAAGCCGTTGCCGGAATTGATCGACGACCAGTTGCTGACGATGTCGCTGTTGCGTTCGGAGAAGAAGCGCGACTCGCTGCGCACGCGCATGTCACCGGTGACCTTGATGCGCTTGGTCCACTCAGCCACTTCGTTCGGCGCCGCCCAGCCCTCGGACCTGGCCTGCGTCATCACCTCCTGGCGCACCTCGTCACGAATGCCGTCGCGCACGCTCTGCGGTACGTAAGGCACGCGCACGTCACCGGGCTCCAGGGCCACGCCACCACTGGCGGCCGGTGTCCCGGCGGCCGCGGTGTGCTGCAACGCCGCTGCTTCGGCCTGCGCCTGCACCAGCAATGCCTGGCCGTCTTCGGGCTTCAGCGCACCACTGGCGATCAAGCCCTTGATCAGCTTGACCATGGTGGTTTCGGCGGCCATCGCACCGGCCGGGGCGGCCAGGCTGAGCAGCACGGCGCAGCACAGCAGCGCCCGTCGGGCCGGCCGCGGGCGGCGGGAATCGGTTCGTGCGCGGACGTGGTCGTTCATCACGGTTCTCATCGAATGAAGGGAAATCACGGAGTTCGAGGAATCAGGCCCCGGGCCGGCGGCCCTGGATCAGGACGCGGGCGGGGAAATCAAGCGACGGCGGCGGTGCCTGGTCGACCTTGCCGATGCGACGCAGTGCATCGAGCACGGCCGCGTCGGCCTCCTCGTTGCCACTGCCACGCACCAGCTCGACCTTTTCCAGGCGACCATCGCTGGCCAGCCACACATTCACCTGCAACTGGAACGCCAGGCGCTTGACCTTGTCGTCGCGCGAGATCGCCTGCTGCATCAGGTAGCCGAGGTAGCGCCCATAGGTGGCATTGCCGGCACCGCCACGACCGACACCGGACGAACCGCCACCACTACCGGACTGGATGCCGAAGTTGTCGCCACCGGCCTGCGCGTCGGCATTCATCGTCACCGGATCGCTGTTGTCCGGGGTCGGCGTCGGCTCTTCGGCCGGCGTCGGCTGATCCAGCGGCTCCGGTTCGGGCATCGCCTCTTCCGGCGGCGTTTCCGGTTCCGGCGGTTTCTCCGGCGGCGGCGGGGGTGGC
>NZ_LXXZ01000059.1 GCF_003244875.1 Stenotrophomonas sepilia | reverse complement strand
TGCCGATGCCGCCCGGCCGCGGGGCGTCGAAGGCGTTTCCCGGGAGTGCAGGCAGCCGGGTCAGTCACTGCCGACGGTGAAGTATTCCACGGCGAAATAGCCGATCTGGTACGCCAGCGTTGCCAGCACCAGGCGCAGCTGTGTGCGTTGGCTGCGCAGTCGCCAGCCGAGCACCGCCACCGCCAGCATCAACACGGCATGCAACGGGTACGCGGCTCCCAGCAGCTTCCAGCGGCTGCTGCCCTTGATGGCGGTATCGACCAGGTCGAGCAGGGTCAGTGCAGCAATCACGCTGAAGATCCAGCGCCGGCGCTGCATGAGATAGTTCCCGTAGCTGCCGTATTCGCGCAGGTCGTCGGGAAACAGCAGCGCGCACAGCAGGAACCAGGTCGCGCAGTACACGATCACGAACAGGTAGGTTTCAAACGTCCAGCGGTGCACCTCGATGAGGCGGAACTCCCACCACCAGAAGGTCACCAGCGATATCAGCGTCCACGCCACCCAGCCCAGGTGCAGGGCCGAGCAGCCGCGGCGCTGCGGATGCTCGATGATCTGCGCCAGGCCCTTGAGCACGGTGGTAATCGACAGGCCGAGGATGATGCCCATCACCACCCGGATGTGCAGGAACAGCGGATCGGTCTGCATCGCGGCGCTCCGTGTCGGGTGCTGCGATGCTGGCACAACCGGGCGCCCCGGAACGGACCCCGGTCACGCGCCGAAAAAGGGGACGCCGGGGATCAAGTCGTATCAGGCCATACGGCCTGCACGGCGGAAGCGACTTGATCCCTCCACGCCCTTGTCGCTGTGCAGCTCAGCGCTTGCGCCGGATCAGCGCCGAGGACGCATCCAGCACCGCGCGGGTCAGAAGAGCCATGGTCTGCACGTCGCCTTTCCAGTGTTGCCAGTACAGCGGCACGTCTTCCCACGCGCGCTGGCGCACGTAGACCAGGCGGCCTGCGTCCAGGTGGCGCTTGACCAGCGGCAGCGGGTTCATGGTCCAGCCCAGTCCGCCGAGGTTGGCCTGCACGAAGGCCCGGGTGGAGGGAATCCACCAGGTCGGTGCGGTGCTGGGCAGGTCGTCGCCGGCCATGCGCCGGGCGAAGCGCGACTGCATTTCGTCCTTGCGGTTGAACACCAGCACCGGGGCCTGCGCCAGCGCCTGCGCGGTCACGCCCTTGGCGAAGTGGCGTTCGCGGAATTCGGGGGTGCAGGTCGCTGCATAGCGGATGCTGCCCAGCGCATGGATCTGGCAGCCCTGCACCGGCTCGTCCAGGGTGGTCACCGCGCCCAGCACCGTGCCCTGGCGCAGCAGCTCCACCGTGTGGTCCTGGTCTTCCACACGCAGGTCCAAGGTGGTGCCGGTGCTCTGCGCGAACTGGTAGGCCGCCTGCGGGAACCAGGTCTCCAGGCTGTCGTGGTTCACCGCCACCGGGATGCTGGCCTGGGGCAGGTCCTCGTCGGCCAGGCCCATCCGGTGCAGCGCATCGTGTTCGAGCAGGGCGGTCTGCTCGGCCAGCTGCACCAGCAGCTGCCCCTCGGCGGTGGCGGTGGCCGGCGTGCCGCGCTTGACCAGCAGGCGGCCGATCCGGTCCTCCAGTGCCTTGACCCGCTGCGAGATGGCCGAGGGCGTGACATTCAGCGACTGCGCGGCGCGGTCGAAGCTGCCTTCGCGGATCACCGCGGCCATGGCGCGCAGCTGGGCATGATCGATACGCATCGAATTAAGCTCCGCTAATGTTGATTTAGGAAGTTTAGCTCGTCTTTTTCATGTTGCGGCGCGACAATAGCGCCCGTTCCGGTGCTGTCCGCCTTCGCGAGGCACCGTCCCCCCAAGCAATACAAGGCAGTGAATCCCATGTTCTCGGTCATCTCCGCCAGCACCGGCCTCGGTGCCTGGTTCTCTGGTGCAGCCACCGGCATCGGCCTGTTCGCCGTGGTCGGCGCCCAGAGCGCCTTCATTCTGCGCCAGGGCATCCTGCGCAAGCACATCGTGCCGGTGGTCGCCACCTGCGCGGCCATCGATGCCATCTTCATCTTCGCCAGCGTGGCCGGCCTGCGCACGCTCACCTCGGCGCTGCCGTGGCTGACCAGCGCCGTGCTGTGGACCGGCGTCGCCTTCCTGGCCTGGTATGCGATGAAGTCGGCACGCCGTGCAATCGCGGGGGGCGGTGGCATGGGCGAGGCTGACAGCGACGACGGCAGCCGCCGCGCGGTGCTGATGGCCGCGGTCGGCTTCTCGCTGATCAATCCGCACTTCTGGCTGGACATGATGGTGATCGGCTCGATCGCCGAGAACTTCGGTAACGCCCGCATGGCCTTCGCCGCCGGCGTGGTCACCGCCAGCTGCCTGTGGCTGACCGCGCAGGGCCTCGGCGCACGCCTGCTGGCGCCGCTGTTCACCAAGCCCAGCACCTGGCGCGTGCTCGACGGCACCATCGCCGTGATCCTCAGCATCCTGGCCCTCATGTTGGCGGTGCGCGGGGTCCACTGACCCGGCGCACGCCCCCCGAACCCACGTCCTGACTCTCTCTCCAAGGTAGTGGCAACGACGGCACCGGCAACGGTGCCGTCGTCTTTTCCGGCTCTGGCGGGAAAGGCATGGCCCTGCCTAGAATCGGCCACCAGGACAAGGTGTCCACAGGAGCAGGGGAAGGATGCACAAGACGATTCTGGCGGCCGCACTGGCCGTCATCGGGGGCGTTGCCGCAGGCAGCGTGGGGGCGGTGGACCTGACGCAGTACCTGCGCCGGGAGACCTTCACCGACATCAAGATTTCGCCGGGGGGCGAGTACGTAGCGGCAACGGTGCCGAGGGAAGACAGCACCGCGATCGCGATCCTGCGGTTGAAGGACAAGCAGCTGGTCGGCAGTTTCTGGCCACCCAGCCGCAACCACGCGCAGGAATTCGACTGGGTCAGCAACGAACGCCTGTTGATCGGCCTGGCCCAGAAGTGGGGCTCGCTCGACCAACCCAATCCCACCGGCGAACTCTATGCCGTCGACGCCAACGGCAACCGTGGCGAGCTGCTGGTCGGCTATCGCGTCGAAAGCAAGGGCCCGGGGACCCGCATCCAGCCGAAGAAAGTCGAAGCAGTGGCCGCCTTCCTGGCCGACGACCTGCCGGGCGACGAGCGCAACGTGCTGGTGACCGTATGGCCGCTGGCCGAGGACCCGTTCACCCGCGTCGATCGCATGGATGTGACCACCGGCCGCCGTGCGCGGGTGGCATCTTCGCCGGTACGGCGCGGCGAATTCACCACCGATGGCGCCGGCGAGGTCCGCTTCGTGCACGGCTCGGGCAGCGACAACATCAACAAGCTGTATTTCCGCGAACGCAGCGGCGACACCTGGAAGCTGATCAACGACGAGGCGGTCAGCAAGCGCATCGAAACCGCCCTCGGCTTCTCGGCCGATGACAGCCTGGCCTACCTCAACGTCGAGCAGGCCCAGGGCCCGGATGCGATCGTCAGCTGGAACCCGCAGACCGGCGAGCGTGCCACGCTGCTGCGCGACGAGGTGGTCAATCCGTATCGCATCATCCATCGGCCCGGCACCCACGTGCCGGTGGGCGCGCTGTATCTGGGCGATACGCCGCGTACCCGGTTCTTCGACGAGAAGTCGCCGGAGGCGCGCCTGTACCGCAGCCTGGAAGCCGCCTTCGGAGGGCCCGTCTACATCACCTCCAGCACCCGCGATGGCCGTGTCGTGCTGGTGGAAACCTGGTCGGGCTCGAACCCGGGCGATTTCTACGTGTACGACACGGTGGCGCGCAAGGCTGATCACCTGATCAGCCGCAGCGACTGGATCGACGTTGACCGTAGTGCCAGCGTGAAGCCGATTGCACTGAAGGCCCGCGATGGCCTGCCGCTGCATGGCTTCCTGACCCTGCCGGCCGGCAGCGACGGGCGCAACCTGCCGATGGTGGTGATGCCGCATGGCGGCCCGTTCGACATCTTCGATTCCGGCCAGTACGACCGCGAAACGCAGATGCTGGCCGCGGCCGGTTATGCCGTGCTGCAGGTCAACTTCCGTGGTTCGGGCAACTACGGCCGGGCCCACACCCAGGCCGGTGCGCAGCAGTGGGGCGCGGCAATGCAGGACGATGTCACTGATGCCACCCGCTGGGCAATCAGCGAAGGCATCGCCGACGGCCGTCGCATCTGTATCTACGGCGCCAGCTACGGGGCCTACTCGGCGATGATGGGTGCCGCCCGCGAACCCGGGTTGTATCAGTGCGCGGCGGGCTATGTCGGGGTTTACGACCTGCCGATGATGTACACCCGCGGCGACATCCAGGACCGGGGTTCAGGCGTGACCTATCTGCGCGAATGGCTGGGGGATCCGGCCAAGCTGGGTGCGGTGTCGCCGGTGAACCTGGCCGAACGGATCAAGGTGCCGGTGTTCCTGGCCGCCGGTGGCGAGGACAAGCGCGCGCCGATCCAGCACACCGAACGCATGGAAGCGGCGCTCAAGCGCGCCGGCACGCCGGTGGAAAGCCTGTACTACAAGACCGAAGGCCACGGCTTCTACACCGAGGCCCATCGCAGCGAGTACTACGACAAGTTGCTGGCCTTCCTGGCGCGCAGCCTGGGTGGCAAGACCGCGACGGCCGCGCCTGCGACCGGCAAGGACAAGGCGCCCTGAGCTGACAGGGCGGCGGATGAACGTTCCGCCGCCCTGGTTTTCCGCAAGCGCGGGGTTTACTTCACCCCGTGCATCATCTTCTTCAGCAGCGGTGCGGCGATGAAGGCCGCCAGTGCGCAACCCAGGCCGATCCACATCAGCAGCCAGAACAGGTGCGCGTAGGCGCCGGCTGCGGCCACCATGTCCAGCGATTCGCCTTCCGGCACCTCGATCGCGGCCAGCTTGCCGAACAGCGCGGCCAGCGTCTCCGAGAATGCGGTGGCCAGGAACCAGGTGCCCATCATCAGGCTCATCACCCGCGGCACGGCCAGCTGGGTCACTGCCGACAGGCCGACCGGCGACAGGCACATCTCGCCGCTGGCGAGCAGGAAGTAGGCCAGCACCAGCCACCACACGCTGGCCATCTCGCCGGTGGCGCCCACCTGCTGCGCCGCCAGTGCCAGCGGCAAGAACGACAGTGCGCCGATCACCAGGCCCCAGGCCGACTTCACCGGCTTGCCCGGCTCCCAGCCGCGGCGGTCCATCCACGTCCACAGCGCGGCGAACACGGGCGCCAGCAGCACCAGGAACAGGCCGCCGAGGTAGGTGAGCGAGCCGGCGGTCTGCGGGATCACCAGGCAGTCGCGCACCAGCAGCACCAGCATCAGCACGACGATGGCGGCGAAGAACGTGCGCGGTGCAGACGAGCCCGGGCGGCGCTCGGACAGCCGCGCGCTGATCACGAAGCCCAGCGGTGCCAGCAGCAGCGAGAGGATCGACCACGGCAGCGGCGTGCCGCCCGTGATCACCAGCGAGGGCACGATGTCCTTGGTCAACAGGCGGTCGGTGAAGGTCACCCACGAGCCGTAGGACTGCTCGTACATGGTGAAGAACACCAGCGCCAGGAAGATCAGTACCATCAGCGCGATCATCTGCTGGCGCTGCACCGGCGTGCACTTGCTGCCGGTGAACCAGGCGAACCAGACCAGCACGCCGCCCAGCACCACCAGCATCAGCATCAGCGCCAGGCTGATTTCACCGCCCAGCGCGAACGCGCCGTTGCCGGCAGCCCACATCAGCCACGCCACCGGCAGCACACCCAGCACCGCGCACAGATAGATGAGCCATTCGCGCGGCAGTCCCAGCACCTTCTGCTTCAGCGCGGCCGGTTGCGGCGGTTCGGCATGGCCCTGCAGGTACTTCTGGCCCCACAGGAACATCGCCAGGCCGGCCAGCATGCCGATGCCGGCAGCACCGAACCCATACTTCCAGCCATAGGCCTCACCGAGGAAGCCACACACCAGCGAAGAGAACAGCGCGCCGAGGTTGATGCCGGCGTAGAACAGCGAGAAGCCCGAGTCGCGACGGGGGTCGTCCTTGGCGTACAGCTTGCCGACGATGGTGGAGATGTTCGGCTTCAGGAAGCCGACGCCCATGATGATCAGCGCCACGGACAGGTAGGTCACCGCCAGTGCGGAGGTGTCGCGCACCACTTCGCCGTTCACCCGGTACGCGGCGTGGCCCTCGAAGGCCATGCCGAGGTGGCCGAGCACCAGCAGGATGCCGCCGAACAGCACTGCCCGGCGCATGCCCAGCCAGCGGTCGGCCAGCATGCCACCGAACACCGGGATGCAGTACACCAGGCCGCCATAGGCACCGAGCAGGTCCAGGCCGGCCTTGTCGCCGAACAGGTGGTACTTGGTCAGGTACAGCAGCAGCAGCGCCTTCATGCCGTAGAAGGAGAAGCGCTCCCACATTTCGGTGAAGAAGCAGACGTAGACGCCCTTGGGGTGGCCCAGGAAGTCGTCGGAAGCGATAGCGGTGGAATTCATCGCGGAATTATAGGCCTGTGACCTGATCCGCTTTCAGTAGATCCACGCCATGCGTGGATTGCCGGACTGGCCTGGGCGATCACAGGTATCGCAACCAAGGCAGATCGCGCCTTCGCGCTTTGAACCGCGCGAAGGCCCGCGTCGGCGGGTACAGCACCACCGCCAGCGCACAGGCCACCAGCAGCAGGCCGCTGACCGAATCCAGGGCATACAGCTCGCCATGGGTCGGCCCCCAGGCCGCCAACGCGGCCAGGTACAGCCCCTTCAGTACGTACAGGTGCAGCAGGTAGAAGAACATCGGCGCAGCGCCGATATCGGCCAGCGGCTGTAGTGCCCGCGCCAGCGGCGGCCATTCGTACAGCCGCAGCAGCAACACTCCCACGCCCAGGGTCAGCAGCAGGAACTGCAAGGACGGCGGGTACTTGGTGACGTTGAAGATGCTCAGCCAGGTACGCAGCGTGGTGGCCTGGTACTGCCACGGTGCATCCCCGTACTGGTTGGCCAACCGCAGCAATGCGAACAGGGCCAGCGCGCTGACGCCTGCCCACAGCAGCCAGCGCTGGCGCTGCTCCGGCGCGCGCGCGCGGCCAAACCAGGGCCCCATCAGATAACCCAGCGCAATCACCCCGATCCACGGCAGTACCGGATAGGAGGTGCGCAGGCGCAGCGTGCCAGCCTCGATCCAGTCGCGCTGGTGCAGTACTTTCCACAGCACCGCCAGCAGGCCATTGCCTTGCACTCGAAGGCCGTCGAACAGGTTGTGCCAGGCCACCACCGCGATTGCCAGCATCAGCAGGGCCGGGCGTGGCAGCCACAGCAGGCCGGCCAGCGCGATCATGCTCAGCCCGATGGCCCAGATCACCTGCAGGTACAGCGTGTGCGGCGGCAGCTGGAAGGTCCAGGCGAAGTTCACCAGGGTCAGTTCCAGCACCACCAGGAACAGCCCGCGCTTGAGCAGGAAGGCGGCTGTGGCCCGGCGCGGATCCGGCTGGCGCTGGCCGTACAGCCAGGCCGACAGGCCGGTCAACAGGACGAACACGGGTGCGCACAGGTGGGCCAGCAGACGGCAGGCGAACAGCGCAGGGGAGACCGTGGCTGCGTCCATCGGGTCGCTCACCTGGTGCTGCAGGAAGAAGGTCTCGCGCACGTGGTCCAGCAGCATCAGCAGCATCACGGTGCCGCGCAGCTGGTCGATGGAGGCCAGGCGAGGGGAGGGGGAAGGGGGCATGCGATGCAGTAAGAACAAGGTAGCATTAAGATATAACATATCATTTGCGGAGCGCCCATCCGGACTTTGCCGGGTCGGTCGATTGCCGGGCCACGTGTTGGCCCGTTGCGCTGCAGCGCACGCCCCCATCCTTTGGCACGCTGGACTTGATCTGCCCTGAACGCTAGCGTGGCAGGGATTTTTTGCCAGCAGGGGCTTCCATGAACCACGACGCTGCGCCCAAGCAGCTCACCTTCCGCGCAGTGGCCCTGGCCATCGTGCTGGCGGTGGTGCTGTCGGCCGCCAACGCCTACCTCGGCCTGTTCGCAGGCCTGACCATCGCCACCGCCATTCCCGCCGCGGTGATTTCCATGGGCGTGCTGCGCCTGCTGGGCGGTGGCTCCATCCTTGAAAACAACATCGTGCAGACCGGTGCCTCGGCCGGTTCATCGATCGCCGCCGGTGTGATCTTCACCATCCCGGCGCTGGTGATCATGGGCTACTGGCCGGACTTCAAGTACTGGTGGGTGCTGGGCATCGCCGGCCTGGGCGGCCTGCTGGGCGTGCTGTTCTCGGTGCCGCTGCGCCGTTCGATGATCGTTGAAGACCCGCTGCCGTTCCCGGAAGGCAAGGCGGCGGCGGAAGTGCTCAAGGCCGGTGAGAACCCGGGTCCGGGCCTGAAGATCCTGGGCCTGTCGGCGGTGATCGGCGCCTTCGTCAAGCTGGCCGCGGAAAGCGGCATGCGCCTGATCCCGGACGCCTGGGCCACCTCGGCCTATGTCGGCAGCTCCAAGGTCACCGCCTTCATCGGCACCAACCTGTCGCCTGCACTGCTGGGCGTGGGCTACATCGTCGGCCTCAACGTCGGCATCGTGGTGGTGTCCGGCTCGATCCTGACCTGGCACATCGCCATTCCGATCTACCAGGCGTTCTTCATGAACACCGATCCGGCATTGGCCGCGTCGGTTGCCGCGGCTTCCTCCACCGAGGCCGCGTTCGCCATCTGGGGCGCGAAGATGCGCTACCTGGGCGTTGGTGCGATGCTGATCGGTGGCATCTGGACCCTGATCTCGCTGCGCAAGTCGCTGCTCAACGGCGTCAAGAGCGGCTTCGCCGCGGCCCGCAAGAGTGGCGGCCCGGTGCTGGCGCACACTGAGCGCGACCTGCCGATGAAGTGGATGCTGGTCGCCCTGGTGGCGTTCGTGCTGCCGCTGCTGGCCCTGTATCAGGCCATCGTCGGCCAGTGGCACGTGTCGATCCCGATGACCCTCATCATGATCGTCGCCGGCTTCCTGTTTGTTTCGGTCTCGGCCTACCTGGCCGGCCTGATCGGTTCGTCCAACAACCCGGTCTCGGGCATCACCATCTCGACCATCCTGTTCGCCTCGGCCGTGCTGGTCGTGCTGCTGGGCGCTGACGGCCTCAAGCCGGTCGGTGCCGGCGGTGCACCGCTGGGTGCGGTGGCTGCGATCATGATCGGTGCGGTGGTGTGCTGCGCCGCTGCGGTCGGTGGTGACAACCTGCAGGACCTCAAGGCCGGTTACATCGTCGGTGCCACCCCGTGGAAGCAGCAGCTGATGCTGGGCATCGGTGCGTTCTCGTGCGCGCTGATCATGGCCCCGGTACTGAACCTGCTGGCCACTGCCTACGGCATCGGCGTGAAGTCCGAGCTGCACCCGAACGCGCTGGCTGCGCCGCAGGCCAACCTGATGGCCTCGGTGGCCAAGGGCCTGTTCGGTGGTGAACTGCCGTGGACCTTCATCGGCATCGGTGCTGTGGTCGGTGCTGCCATCATCGCCTTCGACAGCTGGCTGAAGTCACGCAACGCGCGCTTCCGCGTGCCGGTGCTGGCCGCCGCCATCGGCATCTACCTGCCGCTGGAACTGATGGTGCCGATCTTCCTCGGCGGCCTGATCGCCCATCTGGTCGAGCGCTTCCACAAGGTGCGCGCCGATGACGAAGAAGGCCGCGACCGCGTGCACAAGCCGGGCGTGCTGTTTGCCGCCGGCCTGATCACCGGTGAGGCACTGATGGGCATCGCCATCGCGATTCCGATCGTGATCAGCAGCCGTGCCGACGTGCTGGCGGTGCCGTTCCACCTGCCGGGCGCACAGTGGATCGGCCTGGCCGTGCTGTTCCTGGTCGGCTGGTTGATCTACCGCACCGGCAAGTACGCCAAGGCGTAAGGGGCGGGCTCTGACCCTGGGTGCAACGGGTAGTGCCGGCCGCTGGCCGGCAACCACGGAACCTCCAAGGGCCTTGGTGTTGCCGGCCAGCGGCCGGCACTACCGCAAAACCCCGCTTCGGCGGGGTTTGCTGTTTCTGGCGATTGCCCGCCTGCAGCCATGACCGATGGCCTTGGCAGCCCCGGCCATGCGGGCCTACCATCGGTTTTTTGCCGTCCTGCGGAGACCCCGATGAAACTGCGTCATGCCCTGCTGCCACTGAGCTTGCTGGCCGCCCTGCCCAGCGTCGCCGCTGCCCGCGGCCTGGAAGTCCGCGACATGGTGGCCATGGACCGCGTCTCCGCGCCGGTACTGACCGCTGACGGCGGCACCGTGGTGTTCGCCAAGCGCAGCGTGGACGCCAACCTGAAGGCCTCGACGGCGCTGTTCGCGCGCAACCTGCGCACCCGCGACGCAGCGCCGCCGAAGCAGATCACCCCGGCCGGCTGGAACGTCAATTCCGCTTCGCTGTCGGCCGATGGCCAGACCGTGTATTTCCTCAGTGCCAGGAACGGCAGCCAGCAGCTGTACGCGCAGCCGATCAGCGGCGGCACCCCGCGCCAGCTGACCGACTTCCCCGTCGACGTGGACAGCTACCGTGTGTCGCCGCAGGACGACCGCGTGTTGTTCAGCGCCGGCGTGTTCCAGGCGTGCGCCTCGGACCTGGCCTGCACCGAGAAGAAGCTGAAGGAAAAGAAGGACGCCAAGGCCAGCGGCCAGGTGTGGGATTCGCTGTTCGTGCGCCATTGGGACACCTGGAACGACGGTCGCCGCAATACCCTGTTCGTCGCTCCGCTGCCGGCAGCCAAGGCCGGTGCAGTCAAGGGCGCTTCGGCGCTGAGCGCGACCATCGATGGTGATGCGCCGTCCAAGCCGTTCGGCGGCAATGACGACTTCGTTTGGTCGCCGGACGGCGCCAGCGTGGTGGCCAGCATCCGCGTGGCCGGCAAGCAGGAGCCGTGGTCGACCAACTTCGACCTGTACCGCTTCGACGCCGCCGGCAAGCAGGCGCCGGTCAACCTGACGGCCTCCAACCCGGCCTGGGATGCCGGCCCGGTGTTCAGTGCCGACGGCAAGACGCTGTTCTACCGCGCGATGAAGCGCCCGGGCTTCGAGGCCGACCGCTTCGGCCTGATGGCGATGGACGTTGCCAGCGGCAAGACCCGCGAGATTGCCCCGCAGTGGGATCGTTCGGCCGGTGGCATCACCCTGTCCGCCGACGGCGCCAGCATCTACACCACTGCCGATGACCTCGGCGAACACCCGCTGTTCCAGATCGACGTGGCCAGCGGCAAGGCCACCAAGCTGATCGGCGACGGCAGCGTGACCGCAGTCGACGTGGCCGGCAACAGCGTGGCGATCACCCGCAACAGCCTGAAGAGCAACGACCAGGTGCTGGTCGGCCTGCTGCCGGCGACGGGCGAAGCCATCGGCGAACTGCGCGCGCTGACCCCGGCCGCAGGCGAGGTGCTGAAGGACGTGTCCTTCGGCGACTACGAGCAGTTCGAGTTCAAGGGCTGGAACAACGACACCGTGCACGGCTACGTGGTCAAGCCGCACAACTACCAGGAAGGCAAGTCCTACCCGGTGGCGTTCCTGATCCACGGCGGCCCGCAGGGCAGCTTCGGCAATGGCTGGAGCTACCGCTGGAACCCGCAGACCTACGCGGGCCAGGGCTACGCGGTGGTGATGATCGACTTCCACGGCTCCACCGGCTATGGCCAGGCATTCACCGATGCGATCAGCCAGCACTGGGGCGACCGCCCGCTGGAAGACCTGCAGAAGGGCTGGGATGCGGCGCTGAAGAAGTACGCCTTCCTCAACGGTGACAAGGCCTGCGCGCTGGGCGCCAGCTACGGCGGCTTCATGGTCAACTGGATCGCCGGCAACTGGAACGGCCCGTTCAAGTGCCTGGTCAACCACGACGGCGTGTTCGACCAGCGCATGATGGGCTACGCCACCGAAGAACTGTGGTTCACCGAGTGGGAACAGGGCGGCACGCCGTACCAGAAGGCCGCCAACTACGAGAAGTTCAACCCGGTCAACCACGTGGCGGACTGGAAGAAGCCGATCCTGGTCATCCACGGCCAGCAGGACTTCCGCATTCCGGTCGAGCAGGGGCTGGCCGCATTCACCGCCGCCCAGCGCCAGGGCATCGAATCGAAGTTCCTGTACTTCCCGGATGAAAACCACTGGGTGCTGAAGCCGAACAACAGCATCCTGTGGCATGACACCGTCAATGCCTGGCTGAAGCAGCACATCGGCAATTGATGATTGCAGCGCCGCCCTTAGGGGCGGCGCATTTGTTTCACCATCTGCGTTACCGGTGGGTGCCGACCGTTGGTCGGCACGCCTTCCTGATCTGCCGCCCACAGCAGCCGGCCAGCGGCCGGCTCTACCAGAGCGCCTGCATGCCTTCGACTGCCCTGATCCAGAACGACATCGTCGTCTTCGGTTTGATCGCCGCCACCCTTGGCGCCGTGTTCTGGACCGCCTCGCGGGAGCAGGGCCTGTGGAAGCGCGTCTACACCTTCGTGCCGGCACTGCTGCTGTGTTACCTGATTCCCGGCATCTACAACACTGTGGGCCTGATCGACGGGCAGAACACCCGGCTCTACAACCCGATCGCGCGCGACATCCTGCTGCCGGCGGCGCTGATCCTGCTGACCCTTGCGGTCGACATCAAGGGCATCCTGCGGCTCGGCCCGAAGCTGGTGCTGATGTACCTGGGGGCCTCGGCCAGCATCATGCTCGGTGCGGTGGTGGCGTTCCTGCTGATGCGTGCCGTGCATCCGGAAACCGTGGCCGGCGACACCTGGGCCGGCATGGCCGCGCTGGCCGGCAGCTGGATCGGTGGCGGCGCCAACATGCTGGCGATGCGTGAAGTGTTCGACGTCAATGCGACCACCTTCGGACAGTTCGCGGTGGTCGACGTGGGGGTCGGCTACGTATGGATGGCCGCGCTGATCTTCCTGGCCGGGCGCGCGGCGAAGATCGACGCGCGCAGTGGCGCCGATACCTCGGCCATCGATGAGCTGAAGGAGCGCATCGCGCGCTTCCAGGCCGAACACGAGCGCATTCCCAGCCTCACCGACCTGATGCTGATCGTGGCGGTGGCCTTCGGCGGTGTCGGCCTGGCTCACGCCATTGGCGCACCGCTGGCGGCGTGGTTCAAGGCGAATGTCAGCTGGGCTGCGCAGTTCAGCCTGGACGCGCCGTTCGTGTGGGTGGTGGTGCTGTCGACCACGCTCGGCCTCAGCCTCAGTTTCACCCGTGCGCGCAACCTGGAAGGTGCGGGCGCATCGCGCCTGGGCTCGCTGCTGCTGTACTTCCTGATCGCCTGCATCGGCATGCAGATGGATCTGCTGGCGCTGCTGGATCGCCCGTGGCTGTTCCTGCTGGGCATCATCTGGATCAGCGTGCACATCGTGCTGCTGTGGTGCCTGGGCAAGCTGCTGAAGGTGCCGTTCTTCTATTTCGCCATCGGTTCGCAGTCGAACATCGGTGGCCCAGCCTCGGCGCCGGTGGTGGCCGCGGCGTTCCATCCGGCCCTGGCGCCGGTCGGCGTGCTGCTGGGAACGATGGGTTATGCCACCGGCACGTACCTGGCCTACATCGTCGGCATTACCTTGCGGACGCTGGCCGGGCAGGGCTGATGGGGTAGTGCCGGCCGCTGGCCGGCAACCTCATGAACCCGTGAAGCATCACCTGGTTGCCGGCCAGCGGCCGGCACTACCGATGCATCACGCTAGCGGCAATCCGCGTTCGATCAACCACGCCTTCGCGTCTTCGGCGTCCTGTTCAAACCACGCTTTCGTAGATCCCAGCCGATACGTATATCCCCAGGCATCCATGTCGGCCATCAGCCGCTGGCTGCCGACACCGGGCAGCTGCCCGGCCAGCACGATCTGCAGGTAGCAGGTCGCGTCTTCCTCGGCCACCGAGTCGGTGGCATCGGTATGCACCTGCGCACGCCGCTCCGGTGGCAGTACGATCAGGTGGCAGGCCTCATGCAGCATCGAGTGCACGGGCGTGTCATCGCGCACGTACACGTTGCTGGCGATGATGCCGGCCTCTGGCTCGCCCCAGTAACTGCCGGGAATCGGTTCGCCGGGCGCCACGTGGTGCAGCCGAAGGCCATGCGCGGCGAGCAGGCGCTGCGCGTCGGCGAAGGCGATGTCGCCCACGCAGGTGATGTCCACGGCGGTTGTCGTATCGGTCATGCGGGTCAGGCAGCCCCGCCCATGCAGGCACGGGCGGGGCAGGGGATCAGGGTTTGTCCGGGCCTTCGGGCAGCGCCACGGAAATGTCCAGCACGTCGTGCTGGCCATCCTTCACCAGGTCGACCTTCACCGCATCGACGTCGATGTTCACGTACTTCTTGATCACTTCCAGCAGCTCGCGCTGCAGCAGCGGCAGGTAGTCCGGGCCACCGCGGTGGCTGCGTTCCTGCGCGATGATGATCTGCAGGCGGTTCTTGGCGGTTTCGGCGGTGGTCTTCTTCGCTTTGAGGAAATCAAACAGGCCCATGCTTACCCTCCGAACAGCTTGCTGAAGAAGCCCTTCTTCTCGACGTTGGTGAAGCGCATCGGGCGTTCTTCGCCGAGGATGCGCGCGACGGCGTCTTCATAGGCCTGGCCGGCAGCGGATTCGACATCCAGGATGACCGGCTCGCCCTTGTTGGAGGCGTTGAGCACGTCGCCCGACTCCGGAATCACGCCGATCGCCTTCAGGCCGAGCACTTCCTCGACGTCGGCGATGCTCAGCATCTCGCCGCTTTCCACGCGCACCGGGGTGTAGCGGGTCAGCAGCAGGAAGGCCGGCACGTCCTGGCCGGACTCGGCCTTGTGGGTCTTCGAGTCGAGCAGGCCGATGATGCGGTCGGAGTCGCGCACCGACGACACTTCCGGGTTCACCACCACCACCGCGCGGTCGGCGAAATACATCGCCAGGAAGGCGCCCTTCTCGATGCCGGCCGGGGAGTCGCAGATGATGTACTCGAAGCCGTCGGCGGCCAGGTCCTTCAGGACCTTGCCCACGCCTTCCTGGGTCAGTGCGTCCTTGTCGCGGGTCTGCGAGGCGGCCAGCACGTACAGGTTGTCAAAGCGCTTGTCCTTGATCAGGGCCTGCTTGAGGGTGGCTTCGCCGTGCACGACGTTGACGAAGTCATACACCACGCGGCGTTCGCAGCCCATGATCAGGTCGAGGTTGCGCAGGCCGACGTCGAAGTCGATCACCGCCACCTTCTTGCCGCGCCGCGCCAGGCCGCAGGCCAGGCTCGCGCTGGAAGTGGTCTTGCCGACGCCGCCCTTGCCGGAGGTGACTACGATGATTTCAGCCAAAGGACTTCTCCTGATGATTCTGTTTGGGGGCTGCGTCAGTCCAGCGCAGCGATCTTGATCTGGTCCTGTTCCAGCCAGACCTGCACGGCCTTGCCGCGCAGGTTGTCCGGGACATCGTCCAGTACCTTGTAATGGCCGGCAATGGCGACCAGTTCCGCATGGAAATCACGGCAGAAAATGCGTGCCGCGGTGTTGCCCTGGGCTCCTGCCAGCGCGCGGCCGCGCAGGGTGCCGTAGATGTGGATGCTGCCATCGGCGATGACCTCGGCGCCGGCGCCGACGGTGGCCATCACGGTCAGGTCGCAGTTTTCCGCGTACAGCTGCTGGCCCGAACGCACGTTGCCCAGCTGCATGCGGCCCGGCTTCGGTGCAGCCGCGTCGGCCACCTTGGCCACCGGCGTTGCCGGGGCCGGCTTCGGTTCGGCACGGGCTGCGCGGCGCGGCTTCGGTGCAGGCGGCGGCGGGGCCGGTTCGGCCTCGGCACGCTCGTACTGCGCGCGGAACTTGGCCAGCAGCGGCAGGCCGAGCTGCTGCGAGAGCAGGTCGATCGCGCTGGTGCCATAGGCCAGCGCCACCGGCAGCACGCCGGCGCTGCGCAGGCCGTCGACCAGCGCCTGCGCGGTGGCCACATCCGGCACCTGGCTCAGGCCGCCGAAGTCGAGGATCACCGCGGCGCGGCCGAACAGCTTCGGGGCGCGGGTCACGCGCTCGCGCATTTCCTGCACGAGGCGTTCGACATCAAGGGTACGGATGCGCAGGTTGGCGATGCCCACCTGGCCGATCTTCAGTTCACCGGCCTGTTCGTAATCGAAATTCACCGCCACGCTCAGGTCCCCGTCGGCCGCTGTGCCTGCGCCGGCAGCTGCCGTGCGCGTGTCCATGCCACATCCGGCAGCTTGCCGCCGTAGGTCTCCTTGACCCAGGGGTAGCTGCACAGTTCCTTGGCCAGCATGCTGGCGCGCACATCGACCTGCGGCATCGTGTTCTGGCCCAGCTCGCGGAAGCCGAAGCTGCCGTGGAAGAGCAGGGCGGCATCGGCGCCATGGTCGAGGAAGACTTCGCAGGTCATCTGCGGGTAGCGCAGCTCGGCGAAGCTCTGCGCGTCGGCATAGAACGCACGGCCGACGCCGCCGCCACGACGGCGGCTGGCGACCACGATGCGGTCGATATAGAAGAACGGGGCGTCCAGCTGCTGCTTGAACCAGGCGAAATTGCTGCTGTCGTGCTGGCTGTCGCTGCCAAAGCCGATCAGGAAGCCGGCCAGGTTGCCGTCGCGCTCGGCGACGCGGAAGTACTCAGCGGTTTCATAGAACAGGCGCAGGCGGGCCGCATCCAGGGGAAGGATGGCCAGGCCAGCATTGTTGTTCAAAGCCAGGACGGAATCGAGCTCGTGCTCGCGCACGTCGCGGATGACAATCGACATTGTGACTCCGTGGGGTAACGCGGTTGGTCCATCAAGGGACCCTGCGCACGATTATTGCATGCCCGGGGTGGGCTGCGGCATGAACAGGCGACCGCAGGGGCATGACTTCCGTGGGAGTGCGCGACGCAGGCCGGGCCCGTAGAGTGCTGGCATGTTGGGAGTCCTCAGCCATACCCGCGTCCTCCGCCTGGCCGGCCTGTTCACCTGGGTCATGGTCGGCCTGCCGCTGGCGTACTCGCAGTTCGAGAACCTGCACAGCCGCGCTGACATGGGCGGCTGGGCGATCCTGCTGTTCGTCGCCTACCTGTCCTTCGGCACGGCCTACTACTGGCTGACCCGCATCCTGCGCAGCGACAGCCACACCAGCTGGCTGGACCGCGGCCTGCTGCTGTTGCTGACGGTCTCGGCGCTGGGGGTCAGCTTCCTCAGCGGGTCGGGCCTGGGCAGCATCCTGATGATGGTGGCCGCCGGGGTCATTCCGTGGATGCTGTCGGTACGGCTGGGCGTGCTGTGGCTGCTGGTCAGCCAGCTGGCCGTGGCTCCGGTCTATTACCTGCTGCTGCGCTTCCCGCTGTTCGAAGCGGTGATGCAGTCGCTGCTGTATGGCGGCTTCTCCATGTTCATCTTCGTGACCAGCCTGGTCGCGCGGCAGCAGACCGAGGCCCGCGACGAGCAGCGCCGGCTCAATTCGGAACTGCGCGCCACCCGCGCCCTGCTGGCCGAGAGCGCGCGGGTCAACGAGCGCACCCGCATTTCGCGCGAACTGCATGACCTGCTGGGCCACCAGCTGACCGCGCTGACCCTGAACCTGGAGGTCGCCGGGCACCTGGCCGAGGGCCAGGCCCTCGACCACGTGAAGCGCTCGCACGCGCTGGCCAAGCTGCTGCTGGGCAATGTGCGCGAGGTGGTGAGCCAGCTGCGCGAGACCGGCGCGATTGATCTGGCCGCCGCGCTGCGCCCGCTGACCGAGAACGTGCCCTCGCTGGACATCCAGCTGGAGATCGAGGATCCGCTGAACGTGGAGGACCCGCAGCGGGCCCACGTACTGCTGCGCTGCACCCAGGAGATCATCACCAACGCGGTGCGCCATGCCAGCGCCCGCCACCTGTGGATCAAGGTGTACCGTGAAGCCCCCGATCGGGTGGTGGTCGAGGCCCGCGACGACGGCGTCGGCGCGGATATGGTCAATGTGGGCAATGGCTTGCGCGGCATGCGCGAGCGCCTGCAACAATGTGGTGGCCAGCTGCAGATCGAAACCCGCCCCGGTGAGGGTTTCCGGCTGCGGGCGACGGTGCCGGCAACGGTGCTGGTGGCGGCCCTTACCAAGGTTCCTGAAGGAGTGCGTTGATGATTCGCGTCTGCCTGGTCGACGACCAAACCCTGGTGCGGCAGGGAATCCGCTCCCTGCTGGCGCTCGACGACGGCATCGAGGTGGTGGCCGAGGCCGGCGACGGCCGGCAGGCGGTCGAGCTGATCCCCCAGGTACGCCCCGACGTGGTGCTGATGGACATGCGCATGCCGGTGATGTCGGGGCTGGAGGCCCTGCAGGTGCTGTCGCGGCAGGAACAGCTGCCGCCGACCATCATCCTCACCACCTTCGACGACGACCAGCTGGTGCTGGCCGGGCTCAAGGCCGGTGCCAAGGGCTACCTGCTCAAGGACGTCACCCTGGCACAGCTGGTCGGTGCCATCCGCACCGTGGCCGACGGGGGATCGCTGGTGCAGCCGGCGGTAACCCAGCGCCTGCTGTCCGGCCTGGAGCACATGCGCAATGAATTCGTCAGCCTGGACCGCCCGGACCCGCTGACCGACCGCGAGACCGAGATCCTGCGGCTGATGGCCAGTGGCTTCTCCAACAAGGAGATCGCCAATTCGCTGGGCGTCGCCGAGGGCACCATCAAGAACCACGTGTCCAACATCCTTTCCAAGCTGGGTGTGCGCGACCGTACGCGTGCCGTATTGAAGGCGTTCGAACTCCAGCTGGTCTGAGAAAAAATCTTTCAAGTACAAAGACTTGGGTCGTAGTCCGGGGTTTCCGCCAGGGTTGCCCCCTACTTGCCGGGTAGCGGTATGCGTTACCCTTCGAATCCTTTGTCCATACAAATACGCAGCCGGCAGGGAAACCGGTGCGCCAATCCCGATAAACAATGCCCGCGAAGCCTGCTAGGATTGGCGCTTCGCTTCAATCAACCCGGCCGTGGGATCGGCCCCGGAGACTCTCTGAATGACCCGTATTATCGAGTTCCTGATCGCCTTGGGGATCGTGGCTGGCCTGTTCGTCATCATTGGCGTATGTCTGCCGGGCGAGCGTCACATCACCGAAAGCATCGAGACCAACCGCAAGATGACGATCGTGTACGACACGGTCAGCAGCCTGCGCCGCTTCAAGGACTGGAACCCGCTGGTACTGCGCGATCCCGCCGTTGACCTGAAGCTGTCCGGCCCGGCCTCGGGTGTCGGTGCCACCCTCGACTTCACCTCCAAGGACCTGGGTACCGGTTCCTGGAAGATCACCGAAGCCGAAGAGAACAAGCGTGTTGTGATCGCCATCGAGGACGCCACCAAGGGTCACGACAAGGTCACCACCTTCAACCTGGAGCCGACCGGCAAGGGCGGTCGCAACGTCAAGATCACCCAGGACTACTCGGTGAAGTACGGCTTCGACCTGTTCGGCCGTTACTCCGGCCTGTATGTCAGCCGCCAGATCGGCGATGACATCAAGATGGGTCTGTCGCGCATGGCCAACATGCTCGCAACCGTGCCGAACGTGGACTACCGCACGCCGGAAGCCCCGCTGACCGACCTGGCCATCGTTGAAGTGCCGGCCGAGAACCTGCTGGTGGTCAACGCCGGCAACGTGGACCGCGGTCAGGACACCATCACCAAGTCCATCAAGGACAACCAGGAGTGGATCAAGCGCGTGATGGAGGCCAATGGCCTTGAAGCTGCCGGTCCGTTCCGCATCATCACCACCGACTTCGGCCAGGAGAAGTACGCTTTCGACATCGCCCAGCCGGTGAAGAAGAAGGGTGCTGAAGGTGCTGCTGCCGACGAGCTGACCGTCAAGATCGACGGTGGCGCTCCGGTCAAGTACGTGCACGTTGCTCCGCACCGTTCGGCGCATGCGGCCTACACCGGCCACATGGCGGGTCTGGACGTGGCGCGCAACGGCCTGCGTGCCTGGGCCGTGACCTCGGGCAACGAAGTCATCGACCGTCCGTACGAAACCTGGAAGGACGGCATCGACAAGTCGTTCACCCCGGAAGGTACCTACGACATCTACTGGGCCGTCAAGTAATCCCCGGCTGACCCATGTAGTGTTGGACACGAAAACGCGCCGCTCATTGCGGCGCGTTTTTTTTCATCCGGCGCCCGTCAAGGGGCGCTGCGCAAGGAGCCCTCATGTTCAATCTGGAACGTCGCGCACGTAAGCCTTCCCTGCTGGCCTGCCTGGGGGCGCTGTTGGCTGCCGCCTCGATCGGCCTGTCTGCCTATGCATCGCATGGCGTGGCCGACCCGTTGGCGCAGCAGCATCTGAACATGGCGGCGCTGTATGCGTTCGCGCATGGCGCGGTGCTGGTGGCGCTTGGGCCGCGCGCGCAGGGCGCGATCGCACACCTGGCGCTGTACGTGCTGCTGCTGGGTGTCCTGCTGTTTTCCGGCAGCCTGATGGGTGGGGCGTTGTGGCAGTGGCCGACGCGGATGGCGCCGATCGGTGGCACCAGCATGATGGCCGGATGGGTGTTGCTGGCGATCAATGCGTTGAGGCGGTGACGTTCGCAGGGCTGTCGCTCCGATCCATGCCGATGCGATCGTGATGGTTCATGGGCGTTACTTTTCTTTTCGCGCGAAAAGAAAAGTAACCAAAAGAAACGCGCCGCCGGCCGCGAGCCGGTGCTGCGCACCGGTCCCCTGCGCTCCTCGGCCCGTCGAGGGACGGTGCGGAGAGCAGCCGAGCGTGGCTCGGCTCTACAGAATCGCACGCACCTATTCGCCCTCGCCGGGCCTGCGGTGCTCGGCTCGCTTGAAGGCGGACCCAACAGCCGCGCGCTGATCCGTTGTAGAGGCTTCGAGCGAAGCGACCGGCTTCTGTCTTTGCCTTCTTGTTCCATCTCGTGGTGGGCGCGCGCGGAATCCGCCCGGACAGCTCCATGAATTTCGCCTTGCGGTCGCCACGAGGGGCTCAGCCGTTGGCCGGTCTCCAGCACCAGTGCCAGGGTTCGTAGACGATGCCGTGCGGGTTGTCGCGCGGGTAGCTCAGCTGGAAGCCATGCGCGCCGGCATGCACCTGTAGCCAGGCGAACGCATCGGTAGCGTCGAACGATTCCTCGGCCGGGGCGTCGCCCGGCGTGCCGATGTCCAGCGCATGGCCGCTATGGTGTTCACTGAACCCCGGCGCGGCATTCACCTTCAGGATCTCCGTCACGCTCAGCCCGCGCGCCCGTTTCCGTTCGAAGATGCCCAGCTGGTAGGCATGGCTGCGGAAGCCGGAGATTGCATCCAGTGCGATGCCATCGCGCGCTGCATGCAGGCGCATCCGCCGCCAGCCCTGTGCAGCGCCGCGGCGCAGCCACAGCGGGCGGGCGAAGCGGTCGCGCCCAGCGAAGTGCAGCAGGCACGGTTCGGGTTCCAGCGGCAGGCCGCTGTCGTCGGCATAGCGCTGGGCATCCAGGCCGAGCTGCTGCAGGCGCTGCTGCAGGCCGGCGAGGGGCAGCCACTGCGCTTCCAGATTTGCACCGAATGGCCGGGCCGCGGCTGCATCCAGCAAGGCCAGTGCTTCCTCGGCCCCGGGCTCGCGCGCCAGGCGCGGCACCATGGCGTGCACGCCGTGTTCCACCACCGCCGCCAGGTAACGGCCATCGCATTTGCGCCGCAGCACCCAGTTCGCTCGTGACAGCAGGCGCGCGTCGAGATTGCTGCGCGCACGCAGCAGGTCTGCGGGCCACAGTTCGATGGCTTCGGTATTGATCAGCAGGGGCAGGCGTCGTTGCATCGCCGCAGCTTACTGCCGCGGGCCCGGCACGGCCACCTTGCGCAGTGCTTCCAGCAGCGCCTGTGGCCGATCGAGACTGAGCAGCAGGGTGCTGCCATCGCGGACCGGCAGGGCGAGGACGCGCGCGCGGTTGGTGACCAGCGCGAAGCCCTTGGCGCCGCCCTGCAGGCGAAAGTGGCCGGAATAGAAGCCCGGCATTGCGTAGCCGTTGGTCTTGAAGCGGATGCCATAGCGGGGGTCACGCTGCAGGTCGACCACCTCGGCCTGGTCCAGCCGCAGCTGCGCCACCGGAACGCGGCGGCGGTACATCGTCGAGCGCACATCCAGCACGTTGTCGGCCAGTTCCACCCGGCGACGGAAGAATGCTGCGCCCAACCCGATGCCGAGTACCGCGATCACCAGCAGACTCCAGGCGGCACTGCCGCCCATCCGGAACCAGGGCGGCGACAGCGTTACTTCGATCCAGGGGGCACTGGCCGGCGCCTTGTACAGCTGCGCATACAAGCAGGCCACGAAGGCGGCGAGCAGGGGCAGCACGATCCACAGCACGCGCAACGGCGAGCTCTCGGCCACCTCGTACTGTTTCGGATCGCTGGCGCCCATGGCTCAGGCCTCCTTCTTGAACACCAGCATCGCCGGGCGCATCGGTGCGGGGATGATGATGTTGACCAGCTCCCAGCCCAGTTGGCCTTGGCGGCTCAGTTCGCTCTGGATGTCCTCGGCCTTGAGCAGGCCCATCATGGACGTCTTGACCTCGATCGTCTGGTAGCTCCAGCGCTTGCTCATTCCTTGTCCTCTGAAGATGGCGTGGGTTTCGGCAGGCGGCCTGCCTTGCGCAGCGCGTCGCGCAGCACATACTCGATCTGCGCGTTGAGGCTGCGCAGCTCGTCGTCAGCCCAGCGTTGCGCGGCGGCCAGGACGTCGGCATTGATGCGCAGCGGGTAGGCTTTCTTCTCACTCATGCAAGCTCCTGGCGGGGCGGTGGGGCGCCCCGTTGCGAGGGTGGTTCAGTACAGCGAACCGGCGTTGACGATCGGCTGGGTGCCGCGGTCCGAGCACAGCACGGTCAGCAGGTTGCTGACCATGTGCGCCTTGCGTTCCTCATCCAGCTGCACCACGCCGTTCTTCTGCAGTTCGGCCAGGGCCATTTCAACCATGCCGACCGCACCGGCCACGATGCGCGTGCGTGCAGCGATCACTGCGTTGGCCTGCTGCCGCTGCAGCATCGCCTGGGCGATTTCGGCGGCGTAGGCGAGGTGGCTGATGCGTGCGTCGATCACCTGCACGCCAGCGTCGGCCAGGCGTTCGGCCAGCTCGTTCTTCAGGTGCTGGGAGATATCGCTGGCATGGCTGCGCAGCGCCAGCTGTCCCTCCTCGTGCTGGTCGTAGGGATAGCTGGTGGCCATCGCGCGCAACGCCGATTCGGACTGGATGTGCACGAAGCTTTCGTAGTCGTCCACGTTGTAGACGGCCTCGGAGGCATCGACCACCTGCCAGACGATGACCGCGGCGATCTCGATCGGGCTGCCGTCCAGCTCGTTGACCTTCAGCTTGCCGCTCTCGAAGTTGCGCACGCGCTGGCTGACCCGGCGCTTGGCATAGAAGGGGTTGTTCCAGCGCAGGCCGTTGTCCTTGACGGTGCCGACGTACTTGCCGAACAGGCTCAGCACCGCCGCCTGGTTGGGCTGGATGGTGTACAGGCCGGCCAGGATGAAGACCGCAGCGAAGATCACCAGCATGCCGGCCAGCATCAGCAGCAGGTTCGGTGAGCCGGAACCGGTCCTGGTCGTCGCCCCGAGTACGAACAGTGCGGTACCCGCCAGCGCGACCAGCAGGGATCCGGCCAGGGTGCCCAGGCCGTTGAGGGAGGCAAGCGACTTCTCTTTCATGGCGGTACGTCCTTGAGGGTTCGAATTGAAGATATCAAATTGATATCACTTGTCGACTACCGTTCGTCGGATGCCATGGTCAGGGTGCGCGGCCAGCTAGAATGCCCACCCGCCTTCACGTCGCTGCTGGAACCGCCATGGCCAAGCTTGGAACTCCGTTGTCCCCCTCCGCCACCCGCGTGCTGCTGCTGGGCTCGGGCGAACTCGGCAAGGAGGTGGCCATCGAGCTGCAGCGGCTGGGCGTGGAAGTGATCGCCGCTGACCGCTACGCCGATGCCCCGGCCATGCAGGTCGCCCACCGCTCGCACGTGATCGACATGCTCGATGCGATGGCGCTGCGCGCCCTGATCGCCCAGGAGCAGCCACATCTGGTGGTGCCGGAGATCGAGGCCATCCATACCGAGACCCTGGTCCAGCTGGAGCAGGAGCAGGGCCTGCGGGTGATCCCGACTGCGCGCGCCGCACGCCTGACCATGGATCGCGAAGGCATCCGTCGCCTCGCCGCCGAAACCCTGGGCCTGCCGACCTCGCCCTACCGCTTCGTCGATACCGAGGCCGAATACCGCGCTGCCGTGGCCGCCATCGGCCTGCCGTGCGTGGTCAAGCCGGTCATGTCGTCCTCGGGCAAGGGCCAGAGCACCCTGCGCAGCGAAGCGGACATCGCTCCGGCCTGGGAGTACGCACAGACCGGTGGCCGTGCCGGTGCCGGCCGCTGCATCGTCGAGGGTTTCATCGACTTCGATTACGAGATCACCCTGCTGACCGTGCGCCATGCCGGTGGCACCTCGTTCTGCGCGCCGATCGGCCATCTGCAGAAGGACGGCGACTACCGCGAAAGCTGGCAGCCGCAGCCGATGTCGAGCGCGGCGCTGGCGCGTGCCGAAGAGATCTCGCGTGCGATCACCGATGACCTCGGTGGCTGGGGCCTGTTCGGTGTCGAGCTGTTCGTGAAGGGTGATGAGGTGTGGTTCAGTGAAGTGTCGCCGCGCCCGCACGACACCGGCCTGGTGACGCTGGTATCGCAGGAGCTGAGTGAGTTCGCGCTGCACGCGCGCGCCATCCTTGGCCTGCCGATTCCGGTGATCCGCCAGAGTGGTCCGTCGGCGTCGTGCGCGCTGTTGGCACACGGCGAGGGTGTGCCGTACTTCAACAACGTCGCCGCCGCGCTGCAGGTACCGGATACCGCCGTGCGCCTGTTCGGCAAGCCGAGCGTGCATGGCCACCGCCGCGTCGGTGTCACCCTGGCGCGCGCGGAAAACATCGACGAAGCACGCGCCATCGCGCGTGACGCCGCCGACGCCATCGGCGTCGAACTGCGCCCCTAAACCGATAGCGCCGGGCCATGCCCGGCGGCCGCATCCCGGTAGGTACCGACCGTTGGTCGGTACAGATTTCTGTGCGGTAGCGCCAGGCCGCACCCGCCGGCTTGCCATGAACTGTGTGAGTCTTCTGTAGAGCCGAGCCCACGCTCGGCTGCTTTTCCATGTGACGCTTTCAGCCCGACAATGGATCACATCTTCAGTCATGCGCGACGGCCTGCTGGGGCTATTGAGTGCCAGGTGCTGCCGTTAGAGGGTTTGCTGCAAAGACGTAGAGCGCTAGGCCGCAATTGCGAGCTGAAAGCGACATCTGGTTGAGCGTCAAAATCCTGCGTGTTTTATCTTCTGACGGATGAATGCCAAAGACATCTCAGGAGAAGGCTTGGACGAGCGGCTTACATCAGCGCTACCTGCCTTGTATCACCGAATTGGCCAATCACTGATTGATGCCGTGCCTACCGACCAATGCGAGATCTGGCTGAACTTCGAGATCATCAAGAATGTCTGGTCGGGTTGGGCGTTCTACCGCAAGCCGTCAGGCTCATACGGCTATCTAGAAATTCCAGATGATGCTGAAGCAGCGCTTCTGGAGATGCATCAGCTCTTTGCGCAATGGCACCATGCACTCTGGACGAGTTTGACGTTTCATCTGGATCCAGAGAACAAGATGGAGATCGAGCTCGGATATGAGCAGCTTTCCGAGGATGAGTTCATCGATTCCCCGGGCCGGGAGCAGGCTTGGCAGGACCGGTATCTCGGGGCTGACGCTCAGATTGACTGGCAGAGCTACTAAGCTTGGTTGGTTGCAGTAGCCGAGCATGGGCTCGGCTCTACAACATCTTCAGCAATCGGCCATTCCGGTTACTGCTTCACGTCCACCCACACCAGATGGTGGTCGCTGCCGTCGGCGATCTTCGCTTCCGGGCTTTCATTGGCCGGCCAGAAGATACCGCTGCCCACGTATTCGAAGCCGGTCGAGGGCAGCACGTAGTCCAGGCGCATGGTGCCGGACTTCGGGCCGAAATCGCCGGTGGCGTGGAACGGTGCGCCCTTGCGTTCGATACCCTTGGCCGCATAGGCCAGGCTGGTCTGCTCACCGCCGACGCTGCGCGGGGTGGGGTAGCGCAGCACGCGCGCGTTCTCGATCAGCTCGACGATCGCCTCGTGGCGGCCATCGCCATCGACCGGGTCGTTGTTCAGATCGCCGAGGATCACGAAGCGCGCGTCCTGCGCCAGGCCGCCACACTGGCCCTTGTCGTCGCACAGCCAGGGCTTCTCACCCTTGGACAGGTATTCCTGCCACAGGCGCAGTTCGTCGTGGTTACGTGCCGCGTTGCGCTTTTCCGGGCCGTCGAACACCGGCGGCGTCGGATGCGAGACCAGCGCGTGGACCACGCCGCCCGGGGTTTTCACCGGTACGTCCCAATGCGACTTCGAGGACAGGCGCAGCTGCGACCACACGTGGTCGTTGTAGAAGCTCTGGCCGGTACGCGGATCGACCGGGCGGATGGCACCGGGCATCGCACTCCACTTCAGCAGCTGGAAGCTGCGCACCTTGGTTTCATCGATCGGGTAGCGCGACAGCACCAGCATGCCGTACTGGCCCGGGTGCAGGCCGTAGCCCCACGCGTCATTGCCACGGCCGCGGCCTTCGCCGCCGACCACGCCGTTGTTGTCCAGGTCCAGGCCGCTGGGCACACCGGTGTTGACCGGCGCCAGGTAGCGGTAGGCAAAGTGCAGCGGCTTGCCGCCGCCGGGCTGGGCGACTTCCAGGTAGCGCTTCTGGAACAGGTCGGCGGCGCGATGGGCATCGTCGAAATCAAATTCGTTCAGCAGCACCAGGTCCGGGCGCACCTGCTGCAGCACGGCGGCGATCTTGCGTGCGTGCTCGCTGTCGCCCTCCAGTTCCTTGATCAGGCCACCGGCATCATCGGAGTACAGCGACGTGTTGTAGGTGGCCAGGCGCAGCGCAGTGGACGGCTTCTCAGTCATCGCGGGGGACGTGGCAAAGGCGGGGGCGGTGGCGCCGCAGAGCAGGGCCATGGCGAGGATCAGGGGTTTGGCGTTCATCCCCCTATTCTGCACCCGGCCCGGTGTCAGCGGTTTGTCAGCGCCCGTCCAGTTCGTTGTCGAAATCGTGCCAGCGGCGGCCGTCGTAGGCCTCAAGGGGATGGAAGCGGCGCTTGTAGTCCATCTTCTGGTGCCCGCGGATCCAGTAGCCCAGGTACACGTGCGGCAGCCCCTCGCGGCGCGCCCACTCGATCTGCTGCAGGATCGCGAAGGTACCCAGCCCGCGCGCGGCGTGGTCCGGGTCGAAGAACGTATAGACCGCCGACAGGCCATGCTCGGTGACGTCGGTCACCGCCACCCCCAGCAGCTGGCTGGGCTGGCCGTCGTGGCCGGGCAGGCGCATCTCCATGAAGCGGGTGTGCGACCAGCTGCCGATCAGGAACTGCTCGAACTCGTGCGGGCCGTGGTCGTCCATGCCGCCATTGGCGTGGCGGTGGGTGAGGTAGCGGTGATACAGCGCGAACAGGTCGTCGCGGGCGGTGGCGGCAGTGATCCGCACCTCCAGGTCGTCATTGCGGGCGGCACAGCGGCGCTGGCTGCGGTCCGGGGCGAAGCGTGCCACCGGGATCCGGACCGCCACGCAGGCCTGGCAGTGCGCGCAGTGCGGCCGGTAGACCAGGTCGCCGCTGCGGCGGAAGCCCCAGCTCAGTGCCAGCGGGTACAGGCCACCCAGCCGGCGATCGTGCGGGTCCAGCACCAGGTCGCGCGCCACCCGGTCGGACCAGTACCCGCAGGGGTGCTCGCCGGTCTGGAAAAGCCGCAGTTCGTCGTCTCTGTCGCCATGTATCGCCATGGGCACAGCATAGCCCCAGCCTGTCGCAGAGGCGGCGACTGTCCGGCGGATGAATGGAATCGGCAGTGGCGTCAACCGACGTCGCGCCCGGGCGTTGTTGTCCCCCGAGGGTGAAGTGATCACCCCGACGCTGTTCCCATCCCCAGGAGTGACCTCATGATCCGTACCCCCCTGCTGCTGGCCCTGCTGCTGGGCACCTCCGCTTCCGGAATCGCGCTGGCCGCCGACACCCCGGCCATGCCCGCGCAGCGCCCGGCCAAGCTGGACACCAATGGCGACGGCGTGATCGACCGCAGCGAGGCGGCTGCCAATCCGCGCCTGGCCGCGAAGTTCGACGAGCTGGACAAGAACAAGGACGGCAAGCTCTCGCGCGATGAGCTGCCGCGCTGGCAGCATGGCCGCCGTGGCCACGGCGGTGAGCGCTGGGCCAGGCTGGACGTCAACAAGGACGGCCGCATCAGCCGCGACGAGGCCAAGGCCGATCCGCGCCTGGCTGCGCGCTTCGACCGGCTCGACCTCAACAAGGACGGTTACCTGGACAAGGCCGACCGCGAGCTGCGCATGAAGCAGCATCGTGATGCCTGGTTCGCTGCCGCCGACACCAACAAGGACGGCCAGCTGAGCAAGGCCGAGTTCGACGCAGCCAAGGGCCCGATGCACGGCGGCCCGCGCCAGGGCGGTCCACGCGATGGCGGCGCACCGAAGCCGCAGCGCTGAGTGTCAATGCGGTGATCGGAGACAACGCCGGCGCAGTGCCGGCGTTGTCGGTTACAGGTGGCCGTTGCGCATCAGCACATACACCACCAGGGCGATCACCAGCAGGTTCGCCCCGATGATGCCGGTGCGACCGTACATGGATTCGAATTTCCAGTTGGTTCCGCGGCGCCCACGCCGCGCCGAATCGCGCGCGATCATCGGCGCCATCACCCGTTGCAGCGGCACCAGGCACTGGTAGTTGACCACACCCAGGCCCAATGCCAGCAGCAGCATCTGGCTCCAGATCGGAGCCTGCAACAGTGCCGCCAGCAGCATCGCCAGGCACCAGACCAGGCCAGTACCGGTGTTGAGGCGGACAAAGTGCCGAACCTGCGCGCGTTCGCGTTCGGTCTCGGTATAGGACATCAGGAAGCGTGCACCGAGGTAGCTGCCGATCGCGCCGCCGGCGACACCGGCGAGGATCGCCCCCCAGCTTGCCACTGGCAGCACATGCAGTTGGCCGAGCGTGGCGGTCAGGGTGCCCATTGCGGTACCACCGGCTACGCTGGCGCCGCCCAGGCCGAGCTTGCTGCCACCGATGCCGACGCCGGTGCCGAGCACGATCGCGGCGCTGGCGGTGCCGGGCGCGGCCACCAGCATCATTGACACCACGGCGGTGGCGAAGGCGGCGCTCGGTGCGCTGCTGCGGGCGAATTCACCGAAGCGCTGCAGCAGGCCGTCGCGCACCAGCGCGCGGGCGCGCGACAGGCGCTTGCGCACCGCCGCGTCGCTGAGCCCGAGCAGGTCGGCCACCTGCTGCGAGCGCTGGCCTTCGCGGTAGTACAGCAACAGGACTTCGCGGCTGTCGGCGGGCAGGGTGGAGATGATGTCCTCGGCGGCGATTTCTTCCTCCACCCGCTGCAGGCGATCGGCTGCGCCCGGGGACGGATCTGCGGCCATCCCCATCGCCACCTCGGCCGCCTCGCCGGTCAGTGGACGGCCACGCTGGGCGCGCAGCCAGTCGCGGGCCAGGTTGCGGGTGATCTGCCGCAGCCAAGGCAGGAAGCTGGTCGCGCTGCGTAGCTGGTGCAGCTGCTGCCAGCCCTTCACAAAGGCCTCCTGGGCGATGTCCTCGCTGGCCTGGCGGTCCCGGGTGATGGCCAGCGCGATGGCGGTGACCGTGTTCTGGCAGGCCAGCACGATGCGGCCGTAGGCGTGCTGGCAACCGCTGGCGGCGGCGGGCAGTTCGCGTTCCAGGGTCTGGTCGATCGATGCGGCGAACGTCGTCATGGCGGCGGCTCTCCTGCGGGGATTGTGTCCCATGACGGAGCCGCGCGCGAAGTGTGACCACCATTCTGTGCGGTAGTGCCGGCCGCTGGCCGGCATCCTCATGACAAAAAGGGGACGGAGGGGATTAAGTCGTTTGTGCCACAAACGACTTAATCCCCTCCGTCCCCTTTTTCACCCGCGAATCACTTCGAGGGCTGGATGCGGACCCGGACTTCGTCCTCTTCCGGGGCGGCCTGCGGGGCCGGTTGCGCCTGCTGCGGCTGGGCCTGCGGGGCAGGTGCCGGGGCACCACGATGGCGCAGGCCGATGACCAACGCCACGCCAGCAATCACCACCAGCAGGGCGATGCGGATGCGCCAGGCCCAGCTGCGGCCGCCGCTGCCCGTTCCAGGCGCGTCGCGGAAGGCGAACTCGGCCGTGGGGTGGTCGCGGCGGGTGGTATCGAGCAGGCGCGCCTCGCGCAGGATTTCGCGCGCGCGCGGCTGATCGTCGGCGCGCACGATCCACACCGCCGGATAGGCACTGGCGTTGCCCAGGTCGGTATAGCTGAACTGGCCGCGGCGGCGGGTCTTGTAGGAGCGCCCGTTGGTCACCTTGACCTCGATGCCATGCCCGCGCAGGAGCTCGGCCACGCCTTCGACGGTTTCCACGCGCTGGCTGCTGAAGATCTGGCGCATGGGTTTACTCCTTGGCCGGCACGGCAGCGGCCGCGGCCTGGTCGGGAACGACGCGGATCAGGCCTTCCTGCGCGGTGCTGGCCACCAGCACGCCGTTGCGGGTGAAGAACTGGCCGCGGGCCAGGCCGCGCGAATCCTGCGCGCTGGGGCTGTCCAGCGAATACAGCAGCCAGTCGTCGGCGCGGAACGGGCGGTGGAACCAGATTGCGTGGTCGAGCGAGGCCATCTGCACGTGCGGGTGGTAGTAGCTGATGCCGTGCGGGAAGGTTGCCGTGCCCAGCAGGTGGAAGTCGGAGGCATAGGCCAGCAGCGCCTGGTGCAGCTCCGGTGCATCGCCGACCGGCTCGCTCAGGCGCAGCCACACCTGGTGGTAGGGCGGGCGCTTGGGCGGGTTCAGTTCGTCGCGCGGGTAGACGTGGCGGAACTCGAACGGGCCGCCACGCGACAGCCAGCGCTGCACCTTGATCGGCAGTCGCTCCAGCACCTCGGCCGGCAGCGGGCGATTCGGTTCGATGTCTTCCGGCTGCGGCACCTCGGGCATCTTGTGCTGGTGCTCGGCGCCGGTCTCGGCCTGCTGGAACGAGGCCGCGCAGAAGAAGATCACCTTGCCGTGCTGGATCGCGGTGACCCGTCGCACCGAGAAGCTGCCGCCATCGCGGGTGCGGTCCACGTCGTAGACGATCGGGTGGTCGATGTTGCCGGCGCGCAGGAAGTAGGCGTGCAGCGAGTGCACGTGACGGCCATTGTCGACCGTGGCCTGCGCCGCAGCCAGTGCCTGGCCCAGCACCTGCCCACCGAACACGTACTTGGTGCCGATGTCGCGGCTCTGCCCGCGGAACAGGTTGTCCTCCAGCCGCTCCAGCGTGAGCAGGTCGATCAGCTCGGAGACGACGGGTTCGGGCGTGTCGTTCAAGGGGGCGGCCACAGCAGTGAAGAGGCCCCGATTATACCGGTGCGGGCCAGCCCATCATCGGTAGTGCCGGCCGCTGGCCGGCAACCTCATGATCCTCCTGGGGCGCTTGCGGTTGCCGGCCAGCGGTCGGCACTACCGTCTATTTGCCCAGGCGCGCCACCAGGGCCTGCAGGGCGTTCTGTGCGTCCGGGGCGAACCAGGCGTCGACGAAGCGGTCGAGCTGGATCAGGTCCGGGTGCAGCGCTTCGTGCAGGTCGGCGCGAGCGATGGCGCGGGTCAGCAGCATCGGCTGCCGAGGCTGCTTCAGCAGGTTCTGCAGCCAGGCCACGGCGCGGGCCACCACCAGGTCGCCCTCAGCCAGCTCGTCGACCAGGCCGATCTGCAGCGCCTGTTCGGCCGGTACCAGCGAACCGGTGGTCAGCAGCACGCCGGCGCGGTGCACGCCTACCGCACGGCGCAGCAGGCGCTGGATGCCCTCCGGCGCGATCAGGCCCACCTGCACCTCGTTCAGGCCGATGGCATACGGCCGCGACGGATCGGCGCTGCGCGCCATTACCCGGTAGTCGCAGCACAGGGCCAGCACGCAGCCGCCGGCCGGGGCGTGGCCGGTGATCGCCGCGACCACCGGGATGCGGCTCTCGGCCAGTGTGCGCACGGCGCCAAAGAAAGCGTTCCAGGTGTCCAGCAGCTTGTGCTTGTCATCGCCATGCGAGAGCAGGTGCGGCACGTCCATTCCACCGGTGAAGATGCGCTCGCTGCCCGACAGCACGATGCCGTGCGCGTCTTCGGCCATGGCCAGTTCGATGGCATGGATCAACTGCCGGCACAGATCGGTGTCCAGTGCATTGACCGGCGGCCGCGCCAGGCGCAGTTCGCGGATGGGGCCGTGGTTGATCACCTCGATGAGCGTCGTCATGCTGCGGACTCGTTGCGAAGAAGGAACCTGGGCGATGATAACCAAACCATTCGTTGGCGTACTGTGGGTGCTGTGTGCGGCCGCAGCATCGGCTTCGGCTGCGGAATCACGCTGCGTCACGATGGAGCAGGGTTGGGCGCGGTTGCCACCGAATCCGGCGATGCCCATGACTGCCGGCTATGGCGTGATCCACAACGGCTGCAGCAGGGCAGTGGTGATCACCGGTGCGACCAGCAGTAGTTTCGGCGACGTGTCGCTGCACGAGACCACGATCGTCGATGGGGTCAGCCGGATGCGCGCGATCGAGCGCCTGCCGCTGGCAGCCGGCGCGCGTGCCGAACTCAAGCCCGGTGGCATGCACCTGATGCTGATGCAGGGCCGGGGGGCGCTGAAGGAGGGGCTGGCGGTACCGCTGCGGCTGCAGCTGGAAGGCGGCGGCGAAGCGAGTGCGGCGTTGACCGTGCGCAAGGCCGCGAAATGACGGTCGGGTAGTGCCGGCCGCTGGCCGGCAGCACAGGAAATGCCGGCCAGCGGCCGGCGCTACCGCAGGGTCTTACGACCAGTCGTACGAGAACAGCACCGTGCGGCTCACCGGCTCATACAGCATCACGATCGCGTCGGCGCCGGTGGCGCACCAGTTGTAGCCGGCGACTTCGGCGACGGCGAAGAACTTGTGGCCATCGCGGCGGATGATCGCCAGTTCGGCATCATCTGGAGCATGCCGGTCGTTGGCGGCGTCGGTGAATTCCAGGGTGAAGGCGGCCGGAATATCGGCCGTTTCAATCCAGTTGCCACAGGAAATCTGTCCCCCCAGCGTATCCAGATAATCGCGCTCGCTGGCTTCACCCTTGCCGTAGCGCGAGTAGCAGGCGAGGCGGCCATGCGTGGCGTGGTAGTGGCGGGCCTTGGCGTAGCTGTCGCGCATCTGCGCAATGTGTTCCTGCGCGTCCTTGTCCTGTACTGCGTCGCCGATGAAATAGCCCTCGTTGCCGAGGAAGCGCATCTGGTTGCCGGTGGTCAGCTCGAAGGCGATCCAGTTGGTGCCGGTGAAATCGTTGTGGTGTTCTTCGGTGGTTTCGCCGATGCAGCCGTCGTACGGCTCGATCGGGCACAGCATCGTCGCCACCTGGCCGGCCAGTTCCGGGCGCAGCACACCGAGGTCGATCTTCAGCAGCGGCAGCAGGTGCTGGCCGAGCCAGGCCTGGTCGGCGGGGAAGACGTCGGTGGGGAAGGGGACCATGCCGGGCAGCAGGTCGCTCAGTTCAGTCTGGTGGATCATCTCAGTCCTTTGAATTGGATCGGTAGTGCCGGCCGCTGGCCGGCATGCGCGAAGCGTCTGGAGGTTGCCGGCCAGCGGCCGGCACTACCTTCAGGTGGAAGCGCTGCGGATCGCCTCAGGCAGCGGCGCGCTCCTGCCGGTCTGCGTATCCATCCAGACCACCACCACGTTGCCGTCGGAATACAGCTTCGACGCGTCCTGCTGGTCGACGATGCGGTGGCCGATGGTCACGCTGCTGTTGCCCAGGCGCTCGACGAACAATTCGACCACGATGTCGTTGGGCCACACGATCGGCAGCCGGTAATTGACGTTGGTCGCGGCCACGACCGGGGCGATGCGGTCGGTCATCGACACGCCGTCCACGCCCAGCATCCAGCGCACGCGCGCTTCTTCCAGGTAGGAAATGTACTTGGCGTTGTTGACGTGGCCCATGCTGTCCATGTCACGCCAGCGCACGCTGATCGGGATGCGGGCCAGGATCTTGTGTTCGCTGCTCATCAGGCGTCCTTCTTCTTCGACGTGCTCTTGCTGGCCTTGCCGGTGCTCTTGGCGGCCACGGCCTTCTTCGCCACCTTGGCCGGCTTCTCGGGCTTCACCTTGCGCGGCGGGCGGGCGTCGGGCTTGTTGGCCACGGCGGCCGGCTGCTCGGGGCGCGCGCTGGTGGAGGGCAGCATGCGGGCCAGGAACTGGCCGGTATACGACTGCGGGCAGGCCGCCACGTCTTCCGGCGTGCCGGTGACCAGGATGGTGCCGCCGCGGTGGCCACCCTCCGGACCCAGATCGACGATCCAGTCGGCGGTCTTGATCACGTCCAGGTTGTGCTCGATCACCACCACCGTGTTGCCTTCGTCGCGCAGCTTGTGCAGCACGCCCAGCAGCGCTTCGATGTCGTGGAAGTGCAGGCCGGTGGTCGGCTCGTCGAGGATGTACAGGGTGCGGCCGGTATCACGGCGCGACAGTTCCTTGGACAGCTTCACGCGCTGCGCTTCGCCACCGGACAGCGTGGTCGCGCTCTGGCCCAGCTTGATGTAGCTCAGGCCGACGTCGACCAGCGTTTCCAGCTTGCGTGCAATCGACGGCACCGGCTCGAACAGCTTCAGCGCATCCTCGACGGTCATTTCCAGCACGTCGTTGATGTTGAAACCCTTGTACAGGATCTCCAGCGTCTCGCGGTTGTAGCGCTTGCCGTGGCAGACATCGCACGGCACATACACGTCCGGCAGGAAGTGCATCTCGACCTTGATCAGGCCATCGCCCTGGCAGGCCTCGCAGCGGCCACCACGCACGTTGAAGCTGAAGCGGCCCGGCGAGTAGCCGCGTGCACGCGCTTCGGGCACCTGTGCGAACAGTTCGCGCAGGGGAGTGAACAGGCCGGTGTAGGTGGCCGGGTTCGAACGCGGGGTGCGGCCGATCGGCGACTGGTCGATGTCCACCACCTTGTCGAACAGGTCCAGGCCATCGATCTCCTTGTACGGGGCGATCGGGTGCGAGGCGCCGTTGATCTCGTTGGCGGCCAGCGAGAACAGGGTGTCGTTGATCAGGGTCGACTTGCCGGAGCCGGACACACCGGTCACGCAGGTCAGCAGGCCCGACGGAATCGCCAGGTCCACGCCCTTGAGGTTGTTGCCGCTGGCCCCGCGCAGGTGCAGGGTCATCTTCGGGTTCGGCTTGTGCCGGCGCGCCGGGATCTCGATCGCGCGCTTGCCCGACAGGTACTGGCCGGTCAGCGAGCGCGGTGCCTCCAGGATGTCCTGCAGGGTGCCCTGGCCGACGATCTCGCCGCCATGCACGCCCGCGCCCGGGCCGATGTCCAGCACGTAGTCGGCCAGGCGGATCGCGTCCTCGTCATGCTCGACCACGATCACCGTGTTGCCGAGGTCGCGCAGGCGGGTGAGGGTGCCGAGCAGGCGTTCGTTGTCGCGCTGGTGCAGGCCGATCGATGGTTCGTCGAGCACGTACATCACGCCGACCAGGCCGGCGCCGATCTGGCTGGCCAGGCGGATGCGCTGCGCCTCGCCACCGGACAGGGTGTCGGCCTTGCGCTCGAGGGTCAGGTAATCCAGGCCCACGTCGACCAGGAAGCCGAGGCGTTCGCCGATTTCCTTGACGATCTTCGCGGCGATCTCGCCGCGCCAGCCCGGCAGGCTCAGCTCGCTGAAGAACTTCAGCGCCTCGTCGATCGGCAGCACCACCAGCTCCGGCAGCGGGCGGTCGGCCACGAACACATTGCGTGCAGCCTTGTTCAGGCGCGCGCCATGGCATTCCGGGCAGGGTTGTTCGCTGATGTACTTGGACAGCTCTTCGCGCACCGCCGGCGATTCGGTTTCCTTGTAGCGGCGCTCGAGGTTGGGAATGATGCCCTCGAAGCGATGCTTGCGCTGGGTGCGGCCACCGGCTTCGGTGAAGTAGGTGAAGGTGATCGCTTCGTCGCCGCTGCCGTACAGCACGGCCTGCTGCACCTTGTCCGGCAGCGAGTTCCAGGCCGCGTCGACATCGAACCGGTAGTGCTTGGCCAGCGAAGCGATCAGCTGGAAGTAGTAGGCATTGCGGCGGTCCCAGCCGCGCACCGCACCGGCGGCCAGCGACAGCTCGGGGTGCACCACCACGCGCGAAGGATCGAAGAACTCGGCCATGCCCAGGCCATCGCAGCCGGGGCAGGCGCCCATCGGTGCGTTGAACGAGAACAGGCGCGGCTCCAGTTCCGGCAGCGAGTAATCGCAGACCGGGCAGGAGTATTTGGAGGAGAACAGGGTCGGCGCGGTTTCCGTGTTGTCCAGGCTCTGCACCGACGCCATGCCGTCGCCCAGCTTCAGCGCGGTCTCGAAGCTCTCGGCCAGGCGCTGCTTGATGTCCTCGCGCGGGCGGAAGCGGTCGATCACCGCCTCGATGGTGTGCTTCTGGCGCAGCGCCAGTGGCGGCACCGCGTCGATCTCATGCAGCTCGCCGTCCACGCGCACGCGCACGAAGCCCTGCGCACGCAGCTGGTCGAATACCTGCGCGTGCTCGCCCTTGCGGTCGCGGATGACCGGGGCCAGCAGCATGTAGCGCTGTTCCGGGTCCAGGGTCAGCACCTGGTCGACCATCTGGCTGACCGTCTGCGCTTCCAGCGGGTAGCCGTGGTCCGGGCAGCGCGGGGTGCCGACGCGGGCGTACAGCAGGCGCAGGTAGTCGTAGATCTCGGTGATCGTGCCGACCGTCGAACGCGGGTTGTGCGAGGTCGACTTCTGCTCGATCGAGATCGCCGGGGACAGGCCCTCGATGTGGTCCAGGTCCGGCTTCTCCATCACGCTCAGGAACTGGCGCGCATAGGCCGACAACGACTCGACATAGCGGCGCTGACCTTCTGCATAGATGGTGTCGAACGCCAGCGAGGACTTGCCCGAGCCGGACAGGCCGGTGATCACGATCAGCTTGTCGCGGGGCAGGTCGAGGTCGAGGTTCTTCAGGTTGTGCGTCCGCGCGCCGCGGATGCGGATGAAATCCATCGCCATGGGGGATCCGGTTGTGGGGGCGTTGGCTGGGTGCCGGGCCAGCAGGGAACGGCAATCGGTCAGCCTACCGAGGTGACCAGATGGGGGCAATGGGCGACAATGCCAGCCCGGTGTCTCACCTTGTGAGACGGGCCGACAGCTTTGTGTAGAGCCGAGCCATGCTCGGCTGCCTGGACCCCGGACCGTTCAGCCGGGCATGGCGCGGCCCGGCAGGGCCCGGCCTCCAGGCCCTCCAGGGGTTGACTTGACCCGCGCCCGATGATCTGCGTACAATCCCGCTCCTGTCCGCCCTCGATGGCGGCAGCTCAGACCACAATAACTACAGAGGAAGGCCTGGTCATGTACGCAGTACTGGTCACCGGCGGTAAGCAATACCGCGTGGCGCAGGGCGAAAAGCTCCGCATTGAAAAGCTCGAAGTCGAAGTCGGCAGCGAGATCAAGTTTGACAACATCCTGATGCTGGGTGACAGCGACGGCGTGAAGCTGGGCGATGCGCTGAAGGGCGCTGCCGTCACCGCCAAGGTCCTGTCCCAGGGTCGTGCTGACAAGGTCCGGATCATCAAGTTCCGTCGCCGCAAGCACCACATGAAGCGTCAGGGTCACCGTCAGTACTACACCGAAATCGAGATCACCGGCATCGCCGGCTAAGCATCAGGAGAAGCAGTCATGGCACATAAAAAGGGCGTAGGCTCCTCGCGCAACGGTCGCGACTCCAACCCGAAGTACCTGGGCGTCAAGATCTTCGGCGGCCAGGCCATCGAAGCCGGCAACATCATCGTGCGTCAGCGCGGCACCCAGTTCCACCCGGGTTCGGGCGTTGGCCTGGGCCGTGACCACACCCTGTTCGCCCTCGTGGACGGCAAGGTGGAGTTCTCGGTCAAGGGCGCCAAGAAGCGTCGCACCGTCAGCATCGTCTCGGCCGACGCCTGATCCAGGCATCGCCGGCACCCGTGCCCCGGCATGGGAGTGCTGCATGAAGAGCCCCGCTTCGGCGGGGCTTTTCGTTAGAGTTGAAGCAAGACCGGCTGGGCCGGGTTGCCGGCCCACGGCCGGCATGACATTCAAGGTGGCGGCCAGCAGGCCGCGCCCATCGCAGGCATCGAAACAATGAAACTGGTAGACGAAGCAGAAATCGAAGTGTTCGCCGGCAACGGCGGCAACGGCTGCATTGGCTTCCGTCGCGAGAAGTTCATTCCGCTCGGCGGCCCGGACGGCGGCGACGGCGGTGCGGGCGGCAGCGTGTACATCCGCGCCGACGAAAACCTGAACACCCTGGTGGACTTCCGCCATGAGCGCATCTTCAAGGCGCAGCGCGGCGAGAACGGCATGGGCCGCCAGGCCTATGGCAAGGGGGGCGAAGATCTGACCATCACCGTGCCGGTCGGCACCGTGGTGATCAACGTCGCCACCGATGAAGTCATCGGCGACCTGACCCAGCACGGCGATCGCCTGCTGGTGGCCAAGGGCGGTCGTGGCGGCCTGGGCAACATGCACTTCAAGAGCTCGACCAACCGCTCGCCGCGCCAGGCGTTGCCGGGCGAGCCGGGCGAGGAGCGCACGCTGAAGCTGGAGCTGAAGCTGCTGGCCGATGTCGGCCTGCTGGGCTTCCCCAACGCCGGCAAGAGCACCCTGATCCGCGCCGTTTCGGCGGCGACGCCAAAGGTGGCTGATTACCCGTTCACCACGCTGTACCCGAACCTGGGCGTGGTGAAGGTGGAGAACCACCGCAGCTTCGTGATCGCCGACATTCCGGGCCTGATCGAAGGCGCGGCCGATGGCGCCGGCCTGGGCGCGCAGTTCCTGCGCCATCTGCAGCGCACCCGCCTGCTGCTGCACCTGGTGGACATCTCGCCGATGGAAGGTGGCGTGGACGGCATCTCGCCGGTGGAGCAGGTGCGTGCGATCGAGCGCGAGCTGGAGAAGCACGACCCGGAACTGCTGAAAAAGCCGCGCTGGCTGGTGCTGAACAAGGCCGACCTGATGTTCGAAGACGAGGCGCAGGCCGCGGCCGAGCAGATCGTTGCCGAGCTGGGCTGGAAGGAGCCGTGGTTCCTGGTCTCCGCACTGGGGCGCGAAGGCACCTTCCCGATCATGAGCCGGATCATGGCCTTCTTCGATCGCCAGAAGGAAGAAGAGCAGGAAGCCCGCGACGCGCAGTAATGCTGTTGTGGTTCCATGCGAAAAACCCGGCTTCGGCCGGGTTTTTTTGTTCCCCGGTAGTGCCGACCGCTGGCCGGCATTCCTCGGGGTTGCCGGCCAGCGGCCGGCACTGCCGGATCGCGCGGACCCCGTGGATCGCTGGCAACAAAAAACCCGGCCGGGGCCGGGCTTTTGTCTGCAGCCCAACCCCGAAGGGTAGGGCGGCAACGCCGGATCAGGCGGCCTTGAGGGCCTTGATGCGGTCGTTCAGGCGGCTCTTGTGGCGAGCAGCCTTGTTCTTGTGGATCAGGCCACGCGCGCTGAAGCGATCCAGGATCGGCTGGGCAACGGCGAAGGCGGCTTCGGCGCCGGCGGCATCGTTGGCGTCCAGCGCCTTGATCACTTTCTTGACAGCGGTGCGCAGCATCGAGCGCTGAGCCACGTTGCGCGCGTTGCGCACGACGGTCTGCTTGGCGCGCTTCTTGGCGGACTTGATATTGGCCACGGTGGTGGTTTCCTGAAAAAATCGGTGTTATGGGAACAGCAAGCTAGCTAGTATGATGGCGTAAGAAATGCACGTCAAGTCGATTGTCAAGAGGGACGCTGAGTGAGTTCACCCAAGTTGTTGCGGGGCCTGCTGTCGTTCAGCAGCATGACCATGGTCTCGCGCGTTCTCGGACTTGTCCGGGACTTCGTGGTGACCACCACGTTCGGCACCAACGCCATCACTGATGCTTTCTGGGTCGCCTTCAGGGTACCCAATTTCCTGCGCCGGTTGTTCGCCGAAGGGTCTTTTGCCACCGCTTTCGTGCCGGTGTTCACGGAAGTGAAGGAAACCCGCAGCCACGCCGAGCTGCGCGAACTGATGTCCCGCACCGCCGGTACCCTGGGCGGGGTGCTGATGCTGGTCACCGCACTGGCGCTGATCTTCGCGCCGCAGCTGGCCTCGGTCTTCTCCAGCGGCGTTGATACCGACCCGGTCAAGCAGGGCCTGCTGGTCGACCTGTTCCGCCTGACCTTCCCGTTCCTGCTGTTCGTCTCGCTGACCGCACTGGCCGGTGGTGCGCTGAACAGCTTCCAGCGCTTTGCCATGCCGGCGCTGACCCCGGTCATTCTCAACCTGTGCATGATCGCCGGCGCGCTGTGGCTGGCACCGCGGCTGGGCGGCACGCCGGAAAAGCAGATCCTTGCGCTGGGCTGGGCAGTGCTGGCCGCCGGCATCCTGCAGTTGCTGTTCCAGCTGCCCTCGCTGAAGGGCATCAACCTGCTGACCCTGCCGCGCTGGGGCTGGCGCCACCCGGGCGTGCGCAAGGTCATGACGCTGATGGTGCCGACCCTGTTTGGTTCCTCGGTGGCGCAGATCAACCTGCTGCTGGATACGGTGATCGCGGCCAAGCTGACCGACGGCTCGCAGTCCTGGCTGTCGCTGGCCGACCGCTTCCTGGAGCTGCCGCTGGGCGTGTTCGGCGTGGCCCTGGGCACGGTGATCCTGCCGGCGCTGGCCCGCCACCATGTCAGCACCGACCGCGAGGGCTTCTCGCGTTCGCTGGACTGGGGCCTGCGCATGACCCTGCTGATCTCGGTGCCGGCCATGCTGGGCCTGCTGCTGCTGGCCGAGCCGCTGATCGCGACCATCTTCCAGCACGGCCAGTTCAGCGCCTTCGACACCCGCATGACCGCGCTGTCGGTGTACGGCCTGAGCTTCGGCCTGCCGGCATTCGCCCTGCTGAAGGTGGTGCTGCCGGCCTTCTACGCCCGCCAGGACACCAAGACCCCGGTGCGCGCCGGGGTGGCGGCGCTGGTGGCCAACATGGTGTTCAACTTCGCCCTGCTGGCCGTGCTGTACCAGGTGATGGTGCCCGACGCGCTGAAGGCGCAGGGCGTGATGGCGGCCATCGGCAAGCAGCCGGGCCTGCACCTGGCACTGGGCATCGCCAGCGCGCTGTCCAGTTACCTGAACCTGGGCCTGCTGTGGTACTGGCTGGGCAAGACCGATGTCTACCAGCGCCGGCCGGGTTGGGGCGGCTATCTGCTGCGCCTGGTGCTGGCCTGCGCGGCCATGGTTGGCGTGCTGTTGGCGCTGCTGCACTGGCTGCCGGGCTTCTCCGCGATGCGTGTGTGGGAGCGGATCGGTGCCCTGGCGTTGCTGGTCGGCGGCGGCGGCGCGACCTATGCGGTGGCCATGCTGGCGATGGGCTTCCGCCCGCGCGACCTGCGCGGGCATTGATCGCGGCCCGTGGCGGCTATACTTCAGGGTTACACCATTGAAGCGGCGGCCCCGGTCGGGCCGGAACGAGAGTTGATGAGCAGGCTGTTCAGAAGCGTCGAGGGCGGGGAGCTGTTCCCCAACGGAAGCGTGGTCTGTATCGGTGCATTCGACGGCCTTCACCTGGGCCATCGTGCGCTGGTCCGCCACGCGGTCGCCCGCGCGCGCGCCTTGGGCGTGGCCGCAGTGGCCGTGGCATTCGAACCGCTGCCGCGTGAATTCTTCGCCCAGGGCACGCCGCCGCCGCGGCTGACCCTGGCGCGCAGCAAGGTCGAGATCCTGCGCGAGCTCGGCGTCGATGCGATCGGCCTGCTGCGTTTCGATGCGGCGATGGCGGCAATGCCGGCCGAGACCTTCGTGCGCCAGTTGCTGGTGCACCGGCTGGGCGCCCGCGAAGTCTGGATCGGGCCGGAGTTCTGCTTCGGCAACCGCCGCCGCGGTGATCTGGCACTGCTGCAGGAGATGGGCGCCGAACTGGGCTTCAGCGCCGGCGAGATTGAAGCGGTGGACCTGCATGGCGAGCGCATTTCCAGCACCCGCATCCGCCAGCTGCTGCAGGGGGGCGATTTCGCCCGCGCCAACGACCTGCTCGGCCGCCCCTACGCGATCAGCGGGCGGGTGGTGCGCGGTCGCCAGCTTGGCCGTACGCTGGGCTTCCCCACCGCCAACCTGCGCTTCCCGAAGACGCCGGCGCTGTCGGGCATCTACGCAACCTGGGTGCATGGCGTGTTCGACCAGCCGTGGCCGTCGGTGTCCAGCTTCGGCACCCGGCCGACGGTGGACGGCGTGGAGCCGCTGCTGGAGGCCCACCTGTTCGATTTCCAGGGCGACCTGTACGGGCGCCACATCGACGTGGAGTTTGTCGCCAAGCTGCGCGACGAAGAGAAATTCAATGATCTGGCGGCACTGACCGACCAGATGCACCGCGACGCCGAACAGGCGCGCGCCCTCCTTTCCGAACATAGATTGCGAGCCACTGCGTGAGCCAGGACTACAAGACCACCCTGAACCTGCCAGCCACCGAATTCCCGATGCGCGGCGACCTGCCCAAGCGCGAGCCGGGCATTCTGGCGCGGTGGGAAGCGCAGGGGCTCTACCAGCAGCTGCGTGACAACGCCGCCGGCCGCCCGCTGTTCGTGCTGCATGACGGCCCGCCGTACGCCAACGGCCGCATCCACCTGGGTCACGCGGTCAACAAGATCCTGAAGGACATCATCGTCAAGTCGCGCTACCTGGCCGGCTTCGATGCGCCCTATGTGCCGGGCTGGGACTGCCATGGCCTGCCGATCGAGATCGCGGTCGAAAAGAAGTGGGGCAAGGTCGGCACCAAGCTCGACGCCGTCGAATTCCGCCAGAAGTGCCGCGAGTTCGCCGAAGAGCAGATCAACATCCAGCGCGTGGACTTCAAGCGCCTGGGCGTGACCGGTGACTGGGACAACCCGTACAAGACCCTGAGCTTCGACTTCGAAGCCAACGAGATCCGTGCGCTGTCCAAGGTCGTGGCCAACGGACACCTGGTGCGCGGCGCCAAGCCGGTGTACTGGTGCTTCGACTGCGGTTCGGCGCTGGCCGAGGCCGAGATCGAGTACCAGGAAAAGGAATCGCCGGCGATCGACGTGGCCTACGCCGCGCGTGACGCGCAGGCCATCGGCCAAGCGTTCGGCGTGGGCGTGCCGGCCGACGTCGAAGTGGCTGTACCGATCTGGACCACCACGCCGTGGACGCTGCCGGCCTCGCTGGCGGTGTCGCTGGGTGCGGAAATCAACTACGTGCTGGCCGAGGGCCCGGCCCACAACGGCAAGCGCCGTTGGCTGGTGCTGGCCGCGGCCCTGGCCGAGCGCGCGCTGCAGCGCTACGGCGTCGAGAGCGTGGTGCTGCACGGTGAAACCACCGGTGCGGCACTGGAGAACCAGCTGCTGGCGCATCCGTTCTATCCGCAGCGCGACATCCCGCTGCTCAACGGCGACCACGTCTCCGACGAGGACGGTACCGGTGCGGTGCACACCGCCCCCGGTCACGGCCAGGAAGACTTCGTGGTCAGCCAGAAGTACGGCCTGCTGGACAAGTACAACGCCGGGCAGGTGACCCCGATCGACGGCCGTGGCGTGTACCTGGAATCGACCCCGCCGGCCGGTGAGGTGGTGCTGGCCGGCCAGCATCTGTGGAAGGCGCAGGAGGCCATCGTCGGCGTGCTGCGCGACAGCGGCGCGCTGCTGGCCTTCCACCCGATCCGCCACAGCTACCCGCATTGCTGGCGCCACAAGACGCCAGTGGTGTTCCGCGCCACCCCGCAGTGGTTCATTTCGATGGACAAGGCCAACCTGCGTAGCGATGCGCTGGCTGCGATCGACACTGTCGGCTGGTTCCCGACCTGGGGCAAGGCGCGCATCCAGAGCATGGTCGACGGTCGCCCGGACTGGACCATCTCGCGCCAGCGCACCTGGGGCGTACCGATCGCACTGTTCACCCATCGCCAGACCGGCGAGATCCACCCGCGCTCGGTGGAGCTGATGCAGCAGGTTGCCGACCGCGTCGAAGCCGAGGGCATCGATGTGTGGTACTCGCTGGACGCCGCCGAGCTGCTCGGCGCCGAAGCGGCCGACTACGAGAAGGTCACCGACATCCTCGACGTCTGGTTCGATTCGGGCGTGACCCATGAAGGCGTGCTCGCCGCGCGTGGCTTCGGCAAGCCGGCCGACCTGTACCTGGAAGGCTCCGACCAGCACCGCGGCTGGTTCCAGTCCTCGCTGCTGACCGGCGTGGCGATCGACAAGCGCGCGCCGTACAAGCAGTGCCTCACCCACGGCTTCACCGTGGACGAGCACGGCCGCAAGATGTCCAAGTCGCTGGGCAACGGCATCGAGCCGCAGGACATCATGAACAAGCTGGGCGCGGACATCCTGCGCCTGTGGATCGCCTCGGCCGACTACAGCAACGAGATGTCGCTGTCGCAGGAAATCCTGAAGCGCAATGCTGACGCCTACCGCCGCCTGCGCAACACCGCACGCTTCCTGCTCGGCAACCTGGACGGTTTCGATCCGGCCCGGCACCTGCAACCGCTCGAGCAGATGGTCGCGCTGGACCGCTGGATCGTGCATCGCGCCTGGGAGCTGCAGGAGAAGATCAAGGCGGCCTACGACGGCTACAACATGGCCGAGATCGTGCAGCTGCTGCTGAACTTCTGCAGCGTGGACCTGGGCTCGCTGTACCTGGACGTGACCAAGGACCGCCTGTACACCATGCCGACCGATTCACACGGTCGCCGTTCGGCACAGAGCGCGATGTACCACATCGCGGAAGCATTCACCCGCTGGGTCGCGCCGATCCTGACCTTCACCGCCGACGAGCTGTGGAGCTACCTGCCGGGCGAACGTGCCGGCCATGTGCTGTTCACCACCTGGTACGACGGCCTGGCGCCGCTGCCGGCCGGTGCCCAGCTCAACGCCGCCGACTTCGACCAGCTGCTGGCCGTGCGCGAGCAGGTGGCCAAGGTGCTCGAGCCGATGCGCGCCAACGGTGCGATCGGTGCTGCACTGGAGGCGGAGATCACCATCGCCGCCAGCGAAGAGCAGGCGGCGCGCTGGCAGCCGCTGGCCGATGAACTGCGTTTCCTGTTCATCAGTGGCGACGTGCAGGTGCGCCCGGCGACCACCGACGAGGTGTTCGTCAGCGCCCAGCCGACCACCAAGGCCAAGTGCGTGCGCTGCTGGCACCACCGCGCCGACGTCGGCAGCAACGCCGACCATCCTGAGCTGTGCGGCCGTTGCGTGAGCAACGTGACCGGCGCCGGCGAAGTGCGGAGCTGGTTCTGATGGCCGCGCCCCGTCCGCATCCGAACGCCCTGGTCTGGCTGCTGCTGTCGGCGGCCATCATCGGCCTGGACCAGTGGTCCAAGGCCTGGGTGCTGTCGAGCCTGCCGGAGTTCCAGCCGGTGGTGGTCATCGACGGCTTCTGGAACTGGTACCGCACCTACAACACCGGCGCGGCATTCAGTTTCCTGAGCGACGCCGGTGGTTGGCAGAAGTACTTCTTCACAGCGCTGGCGATCGCCATCAGCGGGCTGATGGCCTGGTGGCTGCGCGGCACCGCCCGCGGCAACTGGAAGGCTGCGGTGCCGTATGCACTGATCATCGGCGGCGCCATCGGCAACGTGATCGACCGCCAGGTGCACGGTCACGTGGTCGATTTCATCCAGTGGTACGTGGGCAGCTACACCTGGCCCTCGTTCAACATCGCCGATTCGGCCATCGTGGTGGGTGCCATCGGCATCGCCCTGTTTGGCCTGTTCGACGGCAAGTCCGCCAAAAAGGCGGATAATGCCAATCCGAAACCGTAAGCCGGCCGCTGCCGGGAGATTGAACTGATGGATGTGCTGCTCGCCAACCCGCGTGGTTTCTGTGCCGGTGTCGATCGTGCGATCGAGATCGTCAAGCGCGCGATCGAAACGCTGGGCGCGCCCATCTACGTCCGCCATGAAGTGGTGCACAACCGCTTCGTGGTCGACGACCTGAAGCAGCGCGGCGCGATCTTCGTCGAGGAGCTCGATGAAGTGCCGGACAACAACACGGTGATCTTCAGCGCGCATGGCGTGTCCCAGGCCGTGCGCCAGGAAGCCGAGCGTCGTGGCCTGAAGGTGTTCGATGCCACCTGCCCGCTGGTGACCAAGGTCCACTTCGAGGTCGCCCGCCACTGCCGTGCCGGCCGTGACGTGGTGCTGATCGGCCATGCCGGTCACCCGGAAGTGGAAGGCACCATGGGCCAGTGGAACCGCGAAGCCGGTACCGGCCAGATCTACCTGGTCGAGGATGTCGAGCAGGTCGCCACGCTGCAGATCAACCAACCGGACAACTTCGCCTACACCACCCAGACGACGCTGTCGGTGGACGATACGCGCGGCATCATCGATGCGCTGCGCGAGCGTTTCCCGGCGATGCAGGGCCCGAAGAACGACGACATCTGCTACGCCACGCAGAACCGCCAGGACGCCGTACGCGATCTGGCCAAGCGCTGCGACCTGGTGCTGGTGGTCGGTTCGCCGAACAGCTCCAACTCCAACCGCTTGAGCGAGCTGGCCCGCCGTGAAGGCGTGGAGTCGTACCTGATCGACGGTGCACACGAGATCGACCCGGTGTGGGTGGTGGGCAAGCAGCACATCGGCGTGACCGCCGGCGCCTCGGCACCGCAGGTACTGGTCGATGGCGTGCTGGCACGCCTGGCCGAGCTGGGTGCCAGTGGCGTGTCCGAGCTGGACGGCGAGCCGGAATCGATGGTGTTCGCGCTGCCGAAGGAACTGCGTCTGCGCCTGGTCGACTGACCGGGAAGCGCGTCATCCACGCATGGCGTGGATCTACCGAAACCGCTCTGGTGGGTGCGAACCAGCACAAGGTGGGTGCGAACCTTGGTTCGCACGCCTTTGGCATGCACTGATGGGCGCACCGCCCATGACCTTTGGCCATGGGGCAGGGCACCGCACAGGCCTAGCATCGGAGGATTCTCCGCTGCTGGAAGTTGCCGATGAAGACTCGTGCCCTGGTGATGTCCGTGCTGTTCGCGCTGGCGGCCACGCCCGCGCTGGCGCAGGCCTCGCCGCCGGGGGATGCCGCAGCCGCCGGCCTGCTGCGCATCGATGTCGACGCGCGTGACCTGGCCCGGCGCATCTTCAAGGTGACCGCCACCGTACCGGTCAAACCCGGTCCGATGACCCTGCTGTACCCGCAGTGGATTCCCGGCAACCATTCGCCCACCGGCCCGATCGACAAGCTGGCCGGCCTGCGCGTGACCGCCAACGGGAAGCCGTTGGCCTGGCAGCGCGACCAGTACAACGTCTATGCGTTCAAGGTGGACGTGCCCGAGGGCGTCAGCGAGATCGTCGCCCACTTCGATTTCCTGTCCTCGCAGGGGGGCAGCCAGGGGCGGGTGGTGATGACCCCGGAGATGCTCAACCTGCAGTGGAATGCCAACTCGCTGTATCCGGCCGGCGTCGATGCACGCGACCTGCAGGCGCAGGCCAGCGTGACCCTGCCCAAGGGCTGGTCGTTTGCCACTGCGCTGGAAACCGCACGCCGCGACGGCGACACCGTGGTGTTCAAGCCGATCTCGTATGACCATCTGGTCGATTCGCCGTTGTTTGCCGGCGAGCACTACAAGCGCATCGATCTCGATCCGGGCGCGAAGGTGCCGGTGCACCTCAATGTGTTTGCCGACGAGGCCAAGTCGCTGAAGCCGAGCGAGGCACAGATCACCCTGCACCGCGCGCTGGTGCAGCAGGCCGACAAGCTCTACGGTGCGCGTCACTACAACCACTATGAATTCCTGCTGGCGTTGACCGACCGTCTTGGTGGCATCGGCCTGGAGCATCACCGTTCCAGCGAGAACAGCGCCGACCCGGGTTACTTCACCGAGTGGGACGACAACGCCTGGATGCGCGATCTGCTGCCGCACGAGTACACCCATTCCTGGAACGGCAAGTACCGCCGTGGCGCTGACCTGGCCACCGCCAACTTCAACACGCCGATGGGCGACAGCCTGCTGTGGGTGTACGAAGGCCAGACCCAGTTCTGGGGGCAGGTGTTGGCGGCACGCTCGGGGCTGTGGTCGGTCGCGCAGGCACGCGACATGCTGGCCAATGTGGCCGCGACCTATGATCGCGGCCGCCCGGGCCTGGCCTGGCGGCCGTTGCAGGACACCACCAACGACCCGACCATCGCCCAGCGCCGGACGTTGCCGTACCGCAACTACCAGATGAGCGAAGACTATTACTCCGGTGGCCAGATGCTGTGGCTGGAAGTGGAGGGCAAGCTGCGCGCGCTGAGCGGCAACCGTCGCAGCCTGGATGACTTCGCGCGTGCGTTCTTCGGCGTCGGCAACGGCGACTGGGACGTCAACCCGTACACCTTCGACGACGTGGTGGCGACCTTGAACGGCATCGCGCCCTACGACTGGGCGACGTTCCTGCGCGGGCGCCTGGACGGCCACGGTTCGTTGACCGGGGGGCTGGAACTGGCGGGCTGGAAGCTGGTCTACCGCGATACCCCGAACGACGCCTACAAGGCACAGGAGAAACGCGCCAAGGCGGCGTTGCTGGCGTACTCGCTGGGCGCGACCGTGCTCGACAGCGGCACGGTCGGTGACGTGATCTGGGACAGCGCGGCCTTCAACGCCGGTCTTGCACCCGGCATGAAGGTGATCGCGGTTGGCGGGCGCGAGTACAGCAGCCAGCGCTTGAAGGATGCGGTGGCGACGGCGGCCAAGGACAAGGCGCCGATCGTGCTGCTGGTGAAGCAGTTCGACCGCATCGAGACGATGAACATCGACTACCACGGTGGCCTGCAGTATCCGGTGCTGGAGCGCATTGCCGGCAAGCCTGACCGTCTGGCGGATCTGTGGAAGGCGCGATGACAGCGCGCGTGCGCGACGTCGGGATCCTTCTGATGGCGGTCCTCGCCATCATCGGCGCGTTCCTGCACGGTGACGGGCGCTGGCTGCATTGGCTGGCGAAGCCGGCGACCACGCTGCTGATCGCTGCCATCGCGTGGCGGGTGCGTGATCCTGCGCGGCCGTCCTACCGGCGCGCGGTGCTGGCCGGCATGCTGCTGTCGTGCGTGGGTGACATCGCGCTGATGTTGCCGATGGACGCGTTCGTACCGGGGCTGGTGGCGTTCCTGCTGGCGCACCTCTGCTACATCGTGGCCTTCCGTGAGGGCCTGCGTGCCGGGCGTGGCCTGCTCGCCGCCAGCATCCTGCTCGGTGCGTTCGCTGTACTCAATGTGCTTGGGCTGTGGCCGCACCTGCCTGCACCGATGCGTATGCCGGTGCTGGCGTACGTGATGGTGCTGGCCTCGATGGCGGTGTTGGCCTTGGCACGGCAATGGCGCCGGCCACAGCCCGCTGCCGTGGAAGCCAGCAGTGCACGCTGGGCTGCCGTCGGTGCGCTGCTGTTCGTCGCCAGCGATTCGCTGCTGGCCTGGGACCGCTTCGCCGGCGGCCTGCCACTGGCCATCCTGCTGGTGCTGTCCACCTACTACGGCGCACAGTACGCCATCGCCCGCTCGGTGAAACAGCAAAAAGGGGACGGAGGGGATTAAGTCGCAGACGGCACCAAGGCGTAAACGACTTAATCCCCTCCGTCCCCTTTTTGCGTTGACTATCGTCGGTTCGCGTTGCCGGAACGGCCCTGTGCGTCGAACGAGAGTCGTGCGGACTGGCGATCGCCGGCGACCTCGTCCGGCAGCCACACCAGCCTGCCACCCTTGCGCACGATCACATAGACGTGGCCGACGTCACCCGGCGTGGCCATCAGCGCGTTGCGCTGCGCCTGCAGCGCCTGGGCGACGCGTGGCACCGCCTCGAAATCGATGTTGGCCAGCGCCGTGCTGCTGCGGCGCAGGGTGATGGTGGGCGCGAAGCGCTGCGGATCGACCGGGTCGCCCTTGCGCCACTGGCCGTGCTCGAAGTGGTAGCTGTCCACGTGCGTAGGTTGCTGCGGATCGACCAGGTCCAGATTGATGCGGCCATCATCGTAGAAGTGGATGCTGTGGAACACCATCAACCGGTGCCCGGCCAGGGCTGGCATCTGTTCCAGTGCCTGGCGGGCGGCCAGCAGGTAGTCCGCATCGAACAAGCGGTTGCTGCGTTCGGGCATCGGCATCGGCCGCGGTTCGGGAATCGGTGCGAGCGAAGCAGGCCGCTCGCGCGGTGGAGGCGTGGTGATCGGCGTGGTTGCGCGGTCATCCTGCACCGAATGACCCATCGTTTCGGCAAGGGTCTGCAGTGCCCCGCCGGCAACGGCGACGCCGGCCAGCAACAGCAGCACCATCGAAAATACCAGTCGCGTCGAGGGGGGCTGCTTCATACACCCTCCAGGCGAACGTTGCCGCGATCTTCCGGGTCGTACAGCAGCGTGACCTGCTCGCGTGGAAGGTTGGCCAGCTCGATCAACGGGATGAAGCGGCGCACGCTCACCTGCTGTATGCCACCTTCGCGGTCGGTGTACTCCAGCTGGAACTCCACCTGCGGCTGCTCGTTGAGGTAGGTGCCGGTCTGGCGCAGCTTCAGCACCTTCGCATCCACGCCGATGCCGCGGTACTTCAGCGCGTCTCCGCGTGCATCGGCATGCAGCACGCGCCCCAGGACGCGCAGGCCCAGGGCGTAGCCGCACAACACCAGCGGGCACACCAGCAGTGGGTGGCCGAAGGACAGGAACGTCCAGCCCAGGCCCTCGCTCTGCAGCCGATAGGCGAGCACGTAGGCGCTGGCAACCACGACGATGCCGATGACCGCGCCGGCGCCGCGGCGCCAGAGGCTGGCGACATCCAGTTCGGGCTGGGCACCGTCCAGCACCACATTGGGGAACGCACCCGGCATCCGGCTCAGGCGAACCTCGATGCGCTGGCCGGCCACGAAACGCTGCAGCTGCGGTTTGCTGTCCACCACCAGCATCTGTTCGTTGATCGGCGTGCCGGACAGGTTCTGGAAGCCCAGTTGCAGCTTCCACTGCGCGAAGCCGCGCACGTGCACGCCGGTCTGCTCGGCCTGTTCGATCAACGCCTCACGTGGCTCACCGTCGGCCAGGATGGTGCGCACCCGATGCAGCGCGCGCGGTGGGCCCAGCAGCAGGTAGTGCAGGAAGGCGAGCAGCAACGCGAGCCACAGGGCCAGCGACAGCGCGAGCAGCAGCAGGGCCAGCCATGGCGCGCTGCGGTCGGCCAGTGGCACCGGCCACGACGTGCCGAAGTAGAGGATGCAGGGGAAGGGCAACGCGAAGAACAGCAGGAACGCGCCCCAGAACCAGAGATAGGCCTTCATGGGGTGGTGGGGACCGATGGAACAGGGCGCGTAGGGTACTACGCTCAGCGGATCTGCAGGGTCAGCAGGAAGTAGCGGCCGAGTGGATCGTCCAGCCCCGGCATCTGGCCGCCATTGCCGACCAGGTAGTTCACCGGTTGCGTGTCGAGCACGTTGTGCACGTCCAGCGCGGCGACCACGCGCGGCCCCAGCCGCCTTGCCAGATGCAGGTTCCAGCGCAGCTGCCGCGGATTCATGCAATGGTTCTGCTCGCGCTGTTCTTCCGGGCACTCCGCACCGGGCAGCCAGGCACGCGTGCGTCCCACCTGGTTGCCGCGCAGGGCGATGTCCCAGTTGCTGTTCTGCCACTGCACATTGAGCACGGCGGCCATTGCTGGCGTGACATGGCCACGCAGGTCCACCGTCGCTTCGTGGCCACGCTCGCGGCGCAGTTCCTGCTGTTTCAATGCATCGACGGAGAACAGCCACTGGCCGGTGCTGCCGGTGTCGATGTGGTACTCCCCGCGCAGAACAAGGTTGCGCGACGTGGTGCGGCCGATGTTGTCGAAGGACAGGCGCAGGTTGTACAGGCGTCCATCCTCGTCCAGCTCCCAGGTGCTGCGGTTCCACACCGCATCGGCCGGTTGCAGGGCCAGGATTTCATTGCGCAGTTCGACGATGTTGTGGGTCAGCGACAGTGAAAACGCATCGGTCGGTGTCCAGGTCGCACCCAGGGAATGACTGCGCGACCGCTCCGCTTTCAGCGCATCGTTCTCCACCACGTCCACGGTTACGCTGCAGCGTCCGTTGCCGTTGCTCTGCGCGCAGTCGGGCAGTGCACTGGAGGCGGGTAGTTCGATCGCGCCGAAATAGCCCGGCGGCCGCCGTTGCTCGAACAGGCTGGGGGCCCGGTAGCCGCGCCCGGTGGCAAGCAGGAATGACCACTGCGGTGTCGGGCTCCAGCGTACGCCCACGCGGGGCGAGAAAGCCTGGTAACCGCCATCGCGGTCCCAGCGTGCTGCCAGGTCCATACGCAGCGTGCGCGCCAATGGCAGGCCGAGTTCGGCGTAGGCACCGCCACTGCGGCGTGACAGGTGGCGTTGTTCCTGTGGCAGACCCAGCGCCAGGTCGCCCTGGCTCAGCAGCGCGTCGGGATGCGACGTCCAGCGTTCCTGGCGCAGGTCGATGCCGGTGGCCACTTGTGCAGCACCGCCGGCCAATGGCATCAACTCGCGCTGCATGCCCCACCAGCCCTGCCACTGCTCGGTGCGCCCGCGGTTGCGGATCGACGGGAACAACTGCGCGGCGGTCTCTGCCGGCAATGAGGTGAAGCCGGGCAGGAAATCCAGCGTCTCGGCCGCGCGCAGCAGTGGTTGGGCGCGCACGGTGCCGGACGTCGTCAGAGTGACATCGCTGCGCTGTGCGCTGATGCCGGCATCCCAGCTGCGGCGGCCCTGGTCGTGGCCGATGCCGAAGGTGACGTCGGCATCGGTGGCACGTACATGCGGACGCACGTTGCCGGCTTCGCGCAGCACGCTGTTGAAGGTGAACCCATAAAGTCCGATGGCTACGGCGGTCGGGCCGAGGTCGAAGCGCTGCCGGTTGTGGCTGGCCCGCGCCTCGGCGTAGGCATAGCGACCCTCGCCGCGCTCATGCCGATAGCGCAGGTAGGCCGAGGCGGTGTCCGAGGCCGGTTGCAGCGAACGCGGGCGTGCGCTGTCGAACCAGCAGGCACCATCGCGCCGTTTCAATGGCCCTTCGCAGCGCGTTGCCGGCCAGTAGCGCCCATCGCGGAACGCGCCGATCAGGTACTGCGAGGTTTCCGCATGCCATTTGCGGCGATCGCCGGCCACGTGGTCGATGCGATGCAGGTCGATGCCAGCGAACCAGCGGTCCCCTCCGTCGCGCACGCCACCGGTGGCCGCCTGCAGGCGATACTGGCCGGCGTCGCCGCGCCCGCTCAGGCCGGTCTGCAGCATGGCTTCAGGGCCATCGGCCTGGTCACGCAGGATGATGTTGACCACGCCGGACATCGCGTCGGCACCATAGATGGCCGACGCACCGCCACGCACCAGTTCGATGCGCTCGACGAAGCTGAGCGGGATGCCCCCCAGGTCGGTGAGTCCGCCCTGTTCCAGCGACACCATCGGATAGCGTGGCAGGCGCCGGCCATTGACCAGGAACAAGGTCGCACGCGGTCCCATGCCGTCCAGGCTGGTGGTGGTGGCCGCACCCACCGGCAGGTACTGCGAATCGCCACTGCGCGAGGTGCTCATTGCCGGGTGGCCGTTCATGCCCGGCAAGTGCCGCAGCAGGTCGAACAGGCTGCCGTAACCGCTGCGCAGGATGTCATCGCGGTCGATGATGGTCACCGGCAGCGTGGTCTGCACGGAGGTGCGCGGCAGCCGGCTGCCGGTGACATGGATCGGCGCCAGCTCGACCTGCGGTGGCGTCTCGGGCACCCTGCCCGGCGACGGTGCCGCGGGCATCGCACGCGTCGCGACCGGCGGGGGCGATGGCGGTGCTGGCCGGGTGCGGCGGACGACGAATCCGCCGGCAGGCGTGCGCAGGATGGTCACCGGCATGCCGGCGACCAGTTCCTTCAGGGCCGCGGCCGCATCGCGTTGGCCATGGGTGCCGGCCGTACGCAGGCCATCCAGTTCACGCGCATCGAACAGCAGGGCGATGCCACTCTGGCGCGCCCATTGCTGCAGGGCAGGTGCGAGCGGGCCTGAACCCACATCGACCTCCAGGGTGCCGGCCTGTTCGGCTGCATCGGCAGAGGGCAGCGCGGCAAAGCTCAGCGCGAAGCAGAACAGGGTGCGGAGCAGCCCCTCCCGCAGCGCGCCCGGTACTGCCTTCACTGCAGGCCTCCTCAGTACGTGCGGCGCAGTTCCAGCGCGCCATCCGGTCGCGTCTGGCCAGCCACCGACCAGCCCAGTTCCAGCGCCGACAGCAGTTCCTGCGCATCGCCGGCACGGAAGGTGCCACTCACGGCCAGGCTGGCGATCTCGGGATCGGCGATCACCAGCGGCGTGCGACCGTAGCGGTTCATGCGCTCGACCACGATCGACAGCGGCGTGGCATCGAACACCAGCTGCCCTTGCAGCCAGCCTTCGGCAGCGGCATTGGACGACAGCGCCGGGCCGGGCTGGAAGCGGCCCGAGGGCAGCACCTGCAGCTGCTGGCCGGGTGCCAGGGTGTGCTGGGCCCCGCCATTGCTGACTTCCACCGCACCTTCCAGTAGCGCGACTTCGACCAGGCCGTCGTTCAGGCGCTCCACCTGGAAGGTGGTGCCGATGTCGCGGATGGTGCTGTCGCCGGCGCGCAGCTGCAGCGCCTTGCTCGACGGTGCGACCTGCAGCTGCAGGCGGCCCCGTTCCAGCACCAGGTTGCGATGGCGCCAACCGAATCGGGCGTGCAGCGTGGTGCCCGCATCCAGCGTGGCCACGCTGCCATCGGCCAGCGTCTGCTGCCGGGGCTGGTGGGAATCGTTGGCATAGCGCAGCGCTGTGGGGTTGCCGTCGATGGCGACCATCCAGCCGATCCCGATGGCCAGGCAGACGCCTGCGGCGGCGGCCACTGCCGGCAGCCAGCGACGCTGCGCCGGCCGTGCCGCACGTGCTGCGGCGGTGCGCAGCCACGGGTCGGCGGCCAGTTCTTCGCCCCGCTGGAACAGGGTCTCGGCCTGGATCCAGGCGCTGACATGGGCCGGGTCCTCGGCCAGCCAGTCCTCGAACGCCTCGCGCTCGCCCGCCGTGCAGTCCGGAGCCTCCAGCCGCGCCACCCAGGCGCTGGCGCGTTCAAACAGCAGGGTGTCTTCCCTGGGTCTGGCGTGACTCATCCGTTGTCCCTGTCGTTGTGCAGCGGATCCGATCCGAGTTCCTGGCGCAGGCCCTGCAGGGCGCGGGCGATATGTTTTTCCACGGTCTTGGCGGTGATTCCACAGTGCCGCGCGATCTGCGTATAGCTCATGCCGGTGATCCGGTTGAGCAGGTACACCTCGCGCGCGCGCTCGGGCAGCTTGAACAGGGCCTGCCGCAGCAGGGACAGCATCTGCCCGGACTCGGCCTGGCGCAATGGATCGGGCGACGTGCTGGAGGGCTCGTCGCCGCCATCGTGTTCGGCGAGGGACAGGTGTGGCCGCGACTGCGACGAGCGGCCGCGGTCCGCCAGGCGGTTGCGGGCGATACGATACAGCAGCAACCGCAGCTCGTCGGCACTGTGCGCGCGATAGCGGATCAGCCGCTCCATGCAGTCCTGCGCGATGTCCTCGGCATCCTCCGGCCCAACGCCGCGCGTGCGCAGGAAAGCGCACAACGGCGCGCGCTCTTCCCGTACGAACGCAATGAACGCGTCCGCCGGCACGGACAGGTCCGGCGCGCGATGGATCAGAGGAGAGGGGGCGGACAGGGCTGGCCTCGGGCGTCGGTGGCGGGTGCGTCTTCGAGTTTTACGCGACGATGACCGGATGGGGAAGAGTGTGCATGGCCCCTGATTCCATTGTGAATGCATTCATGTTTCGGGGCCTGGTGCGCTGGGGGAGTTTGCGCCGCCCGGACGTTGAACTCCTGACCCGTGTGTTGCGGGTGGAGAGAGAACACATGAAGCATTCGAAGTTGAGCCTGGCCTTGGCCGGGCTGATGGGCATCACCGCCATGGCGGCGGTTGATGACGTCATGGCAATGAATTATCACGTGCGGGACGATCGCGTCTTCCTCAGCGGCGGCGTCACCGTTGCCGATGTGGTGGCGCTGCCCGCGCTGCTGGCCAAGGCACAGGCTGAAGGCCGTCCGATCCGCGAGGTCGTGCTGCGCACATCCAATGGTGGCGCGCTGATCGCCGGCGAGTGGCTGCAGGCGGTGATCCGCACCCAGGGCCTGGACACCATCGTGTCCGGCCACTGCATCTCGTCCTGCTCGATCATGCAGTCCGGTGGCGTCAACCGTTACCTCGGCGGCGATCTGCCACTGGTCGACTCGGTGCAGATCCATGCCGCCAGCAGTGGCGGCAAGATCACCTATGCGCCGTCAGCGCGCATGACCCAGATCTACACAGGCAACTACGGCGGCGGGATGGATGCGGGCCTGTTGCACAAGGCGCTGTATGAAGTGGTTCAACCCAATGGCCTGCTGGTATTCCGCGACCCGGCGCGCACCACGGGTACGTCGGTCACCTTCGATCCGGATGGCAGCGGCAGCAAGCTGGAGTCGTTCCCGGGCCAGGACATCCGCGGCAACAACATCATCAACACGGCAGGCTATCGCGATCCGGGCGACACCCTGCATGTCACCAGCAACGTCAGCGGCGACATCAACCCGGGCTACCTGCGCACCGCGCGCCAGCTGCAGGCCTTCGTCGACGACGATTTCGCGCGCTGGAACACCGACTGGGCCAGCACCTACATCAACTACGCGGTGAGCCTGTACAACGTCTCCACGCGGGGGCCGAACGGCATCGGCACGCAGTCGCTGCAGCAGCTGCTCGCCGATCCCGACCTCCAGGAAGAGCTGCGCGGCCAGTTGCGGCTGGCCGATCTGGATGCGTCCACCCTGGGCAGTTCGGCGGGCGTGATCCGTGTCAGCAACGGCGCCACCTGGCGCACCGCCGAAACCACCGGCGCCGATTTCATTCTGGTGGACAACGGCACCATCGCACTGGAGGGTGGTGCGCTGCGCACCCCCGAACTGCGGGTGATGCCGGGCAGCATCGTGGTCGGCCACGGTGATATCGCATCGGTCGGCACCGACAGCGATGCGTTGCTGGATGGCACCGGCCCGTCCTACCGCGAAGACGGCTTCAACCGCCTGCGCGTGTTCGGCACGCTGATGCCGCGTGGTGGTGATCTGGTGACCCACGGCTACGTCAACATCATGCCCGGCGGGCAGGTGCTGTTCGACGTTACCGAAACCGGTGGTACCGGCAGTGGCCGCCTGCGCGTGGGCAGCTTCTACGATGGCGGCTCCGAGGAGGGCGCGCTGGTGATCGCGCAGGGCGCACACCTGGCGTTGAACGTCGCCCAGGGCTTCTATGCCGGCACCTACCGTCGCGACCTGGTGGAAGGACCGATCTACCAGGGGGGCTTCCAGGATGCCGTGCGGCTGGGCGATGCCGGTTACAGCGCCAGCATCACGGCCGGTGAAGTGTTCCGCCCGCGCCACAATTCGCTGCTCAGCTTCAACGTCAACCAGACCGCCGATGGCCTGTGGTTGACCGCCAATCCAGGCTTCGATCAGCTGGGCCTGTTCACCAATGGCACCTCCGGCGACGGCCTGGGGCGCGCGCTGGCCGCTGCATCGGCCCGCCAGGACAGCGGCCTGAAGTCGTTGCTCGGCGCGCTGCAGTTCGCTGACCGTGATGTGATCGCACAGCAGGCTGGCGCCCTGCGCGGTGACGCGCACGCCAGCCTGCGCCTGGCCGACAATGCACTGATCGGCAGCATCGGCAACGTCGTGCAGCAGCACCAGGCAGCGATGCGCAGTGGCGGCGATGCAGACGGGTTGGCTTCGCAGGCGGCGCAGTCGGTGTCGGCGCAGCCGGGCATGCGCCATGGCAGCCTGTTCAACCAGCTGGCCATGCATCTGGTCGAGCCGGCGGGCGAGGGTGCCGGCGACAGCGGCGTAGCGGGTCGCAGCCGTGGCCTGTGGGCGCGCGGTTTCGCCAGCCATGGCCGCATCGATGCCGACGGCGGCGTGGCCGGCCTGAGCCACAACATCGGTGGCATCGTGGTCGGTGCCGACACCCGCGTGGCCGATGACCGCGTCACCCTTGGCGTCAGCGTGGCAGCGGCCGACATGTCGACCAAGGCCAGCGATGGCTCCGGTTTCACCGGTGATGTGCGCGCGCTGGACGTGGGCGGTTACCTGGATGCCACGTACGCGCGCGGCTATCTGTCGGCGGCCGTGCGCTACACCCATCTGCGGCATGACACCCGCCGCAGCCTTTCGGCCATCGATGGCCTGCAACAGCCGCTGCGCGCCCGATACAGCAACGATGCGATCTCGGCGCGAGTCGAACACGCGTTCTCCTTCACCGCCGGCAAGGGACTGGTGATCCAGCCGCTGCTGCCGGTGGTGGACTACGCACGGACCTCGGCCACCCGTTTCAATGAAGGGCAGGGCGCCGGTGCGCTGGTCGGCCGCAGTGGCAGCCTGGAGAGCATTCGCGTGGGTGCGGGCCTGCAGCTGTTCAAGACCTTCGAAGGCAACAACGGCGAGCGCATCACCCCGCGCGCGCGCGTGGTCTGGCAGAAGGAACTGGGTGACACCCAGGCCCGCTACAGCACCGGCTTCGCCGCAGCTCCGGACCTGCTGTTCGGTGCCAGCAGCCAAGCCGTGGGCGAGCAGGTGCTGGCCTGGAACCTGGGCGTGACCAGCCGTGCCAGCGAGCGCCTGTCGATCATGGCCGACTACGTGGGCGAACGCCGCGATGGGCAGATCCAGAACGGCGTGATGCTGGGCCTGGGCTACCGGTTCTAAAGGGCACTCGGCCCCGGCGATATCCGTATCGCCGGGGCCATCCCATCAGGGCAGGTGCTGCGGTATGGTCGGCAGGGAATTCCCGCCAGGCCCGCCCATGCAGATCGCCGTTTTCAGTGCCCGCCCCTACGATCGTCGTTTCCTCGATGAGGCCAACCAGCGCGATGCGGCCGGGCAGGGCTTTGCATTCGTGTACTTCGATGCCGCGCTGGACGTGCATACCGCTGCGTTGGCACAGGACTGCGCCGCGGTATGCGTGTTCGTCAATGACCGCCTCGACGCGCCGGTACTGCACGCGCTGCATGCCTTGGGCGTGCGCGCCGTGCTGCTGCGCTGCGCCGGCTTCAACAATGTGGACCTGGCAGCTGCCAAAGCGCTGGGCCTGTTCGTCGCGCGGGTGCCGGCCTATTCCCCCGAAGCCGTGGCCGAGCACGCGCTGGCGCTGGTGATGACGCTCAACCGGCAGACCCATCGCGCCTACAATCGCGTGCGCGAGGGCAACTTCATGCTCGATGGCCTGCTCGGCAGCACCCTGCATGGGCGCACGGTCGGCATCGTCGGCACCGGCAAGATCGGCCTGGCTACCGCGCGCATCTTCCGCGGCATGGGCTGCACCGTGCTGGGGCATGACCCGTATCCATCGCCGGCCTTCGCCGGCGTGGGCGACATGGTTGGGCTGGATGAACTGCTGGCGCGCGCCGATATCGTGTCGCTGCATTGCCCGCTGACGCCCGATACCCAGCACCTGATCAACGACGCCTCGCTGGCGCGGATGAAGACCGGCGCGATGCTGGTCAACACCTCGCGCGGCGGGCTGGTCGATACCCATGCGGTGATCCGCGCGCTGAAGTCACGGCGGCTGGGTCATCTGGCCATCGACGTCTACGAGCAGGAAAGCGCGCTGTTCTTCCAGGACCTGTCCGGCGAGATCATCGACGACGAGGCCTTCCAGCGCCTGATGACCTTCCCCAACGTGCTGGTGACCGGCCACCAGGGCTTCCTCACCGTAGAGGCGCTGCAGGAGATCTCGGCGATCACGCTGGGGAACCTGCGGGATTTCGCCGAGGGGCGGGTGTGTGCGAACCGGGTGGGGGCGGGCTGAGCCAGATGGATTGACCGTCGGGGCGCGCAGCCCGTAAAATCGCGTGCTCCGCCGGAATAGCTCAGTTGGTAGAGCGGCGCATTCGTAATGCGTAGGTCGCAGGTTCGACTCCTGTTTCCGGCACCAGTTTTAAGCTTGAAAAAGCAGTAAAATCAAGGGGTTGGCCGGATTTCCGACCAACCCCTTTTTCTTGCCCTGCTGGTTCACCCCGGGAAAAACAGGGATTTCCAGGGATAGTTTTTCCCCACTTTTTCCCCAGCCCATGACCGGAATGCTGCCCATCCTGCGCGCCATGTTCCCCGACAAGCCGCTCTTGTCGGTCGAGGACGTGGCGCGGGTGCTCAACCGAACGGGGGCCGGCAGCTACGAGCAGACCCGCGAGCAACTGGCGGCCGGCGTCATCGTTCCCGGCTTGCGCAAGTTGGGCGGCAGTTGGCTGGTGCCGGTGACTGCGCTCGCCGAGGCGCTCGACGGGCTCACAGACACTGACGTTGCAGGACAGGCCACCCCCAAGGCCCACCCAGCCCGGCACACGGTCACCGGTGCCAACCCCATTGTGCCGCGCAAGGGTGGGCGGGTTCCTGACCGGGCCAAGCACATGGCACTGGCCGACATGACGTCCCTGGCCTTTGCCTTGGCCACCTTCGATGCAACGGAGTTTTGGGGCGAGGTGTTGGCCGTGCTGGGGCAGCCTCAGCAGCGCCCTGCGCTGACCGCAACGCCCGCCGACTGCTTCGCTGAGCTTCAGCCCTGGGTGCGGCAGGACGGGCGTTTGGTGGGGCATGTGCAACTGCTGCCCATCGAAGAGCGCGACAGGGCCCTGGCAGAGGGCAAAATCTGGGAGGCTCCCTTGGCCGACGCCCTGCTGGAGCCCTGGGTCAGCATGGAGGCGCGCGAGCGATTCGATGACGCAATGGAGGCGGCACAGTCCGCGTTCCAGGCGGCGTGGAGCGAGGTCCGCAACCAAGCCCGTGCTCAAGGCTTGGACGACGGCCTGCCGCCCGCGGCGGGTCCCAGCACCCGGAAGCCGTTCCGCTTCTAACCGGCTACCATCCCGATCAGCGGCTTGAGGGGAAGCAATGAGCTACACGCGCGCAGAATGCGAGACCGTTCTCCTCAAGAGGCACTGGTCTCTCCACGTCAAACCGCGAAACCGCGAGTTGACGCAAAAGGGTAAGAGGCTGGACGCAGACGTGCGCGCGTCGGTTCGGAGCTGGGAGGACGGCACCACCTGGAGCCAGGTCTACCAAGGCATCCAGGAAGACGTGGAGCGAGGGAAGCAGGCCGACCCCATGACCCTTGCCGAAGCGGCCGGGCTCTTCAATATGCCCAGCAGGCAGCTGATGGGGATCATCAAAGACGGCTTGCTTCAAGAGGAGCTGTTGCGGGGAATCCCCGAGCGGTGGAGCTTTTCGGACGTGGCAGCACTGCTGGGGCTAAGCCAAGACGAGTGCGAGGCGCTCAAAGCGAGCGCCCAGCCCGAGCCGCTGCTGTTCACTCCCTCAAAAGGAACGGTGTCGCTCAAAGAAAAGGCGCGCTTGGAGCGGCTGGAGAAAGCCGCGCAGAGAACGGCCTCGATTGAATCTGGGAAGACTCAGGCAAAGGCCAAACCTGAAAAGCCGAAGCTGAAGCAGGGGGAGGCAAAGCGACAGCTTGAGATCCTTAAGGGAGCCCAAGGAGCGTTGAACGACCGCCTTTCTAAAGACCCGGCGAGACGCCGGGGAGAGGGCAGCAAAGAGCGGGTATTGCCTTGCGACTTGATTTCCTGGGCCGACCAAAATCCGGTTTTGAAAGACTGGAGGGCCTTTCGCGGGGAGGCTGACCCCGTTGGAAGATCGATCGTTGTCCATGGGCAACCGAAGACCCTCAAGCCATCGAAAATCATTGGCTACATCCAGGTGCTGGAAAAAGGTGCCATCCGGGTCTTCTTTGAGGGAAAGAACGGCCCCTCGAAGATCATCGACATCGATCTCACCAACAACCAGCGAATCCGGAAGGCGATGATCAAAGAGGGGTATGCGCAAGTAGACCCTTTTGGAAACGTCTTGAAGTTTGAATCGCGCGAGCAAACTCTCCCCGAAGCGTTGAGCTTGGACTGGCTGGACAACCTCAGGCGAGAACAGCTGCTGAGGGATTACATCAGCGCACTGGGATTCTGGGGGGATGAGCTTTCCCGCGCTGCGAACCAAGCGGCGACGGCCATCGAGGGTTGGAAGCAAGAGCAGCAGGGGGAGCGCGTCACAGCGAAGCGAGTTGCGGTGCTGGATCAGAAAATCCAGGACGCGCAGGAGGAGGAGAAGATGGCTCGGGAATGGAGCGCCCGTGCGCGCAGAGCGAGCTTTGAAGTGAGTCTGCCGCGAGCGGCGGTGACGACGAAGCCCGCCCCGTTCCGGTTCTAAGCCTGCTCGCCGGCTGCCCGCCGGCTCGGTCTTGGAAGAAGAGGCAGGGAGGCCGCGGCTTCCGCCGCAGCCCAGGTCACCACCCCAAGCCCCAGATTACCCCTGGGGCTTTTTTCATGCCCCAAGGAAAAAGGGGCAGGTGCCCTATTCTGGGCGTATCGGCCTTGCCCAAACCCGGATGATTCACACCATCCCAGCACGGACACGCCGACATGCAGCCGCTCATCCTCTCGCTCGACCCCTCGCTCTTGAACCAGTTCTCCAACGTGACCCCGCAGGCCCTCGCGGACGCCCTGGCCGACGTTCTGCCCCACGCGTTGGGCGTGCTTGCCGCCGACACCAGCACGTCGGTCATCGTGCCCAACCGCGACCTGCGGGGCGTGCCCTCCGGCCAGGTGCTCACCCTGCAGCTGGCAACGCTGGACGCCTTCCTCGACGTCCAAGACGCCGCCAACGGCTAAGCCAGCAGCGCAGCGGTAGCCCGGGGCCAGGTCTGGCCCAATCCCCTCAAACCCTTTCGCGAAACGCGGCCGACCAGCCGTGCTGGCGGAGCTTTGCCCCAAAAAACTCAACCCTGGAGATTTCCCATGAACGCTGTTGCTCGCCCCCTCCCTGTTTCGACCAAGCCGAAGAAGCCCGCGAAGAAGCCCAAGCAGACCAGGCTTTCGCTCGCCGTCGCCAACAACGTTGGTTACGACCGGGCGCCGAAAGGCATCACGACCGAAACCTGGCTCACCCCGCCGGAGACCGTCCACGGCCTGGGTCCGTTTGACCTGGATCCCTGCATCCCGCAGCAGGGCATGCCCTGGCGCACGGCCACCCGGATGCTGAAGCCCAGTGACGACGGGCTCAAGACTCTCTGGCCGAAGACGGCGTTCGTGTTGATGAATCCGCCCTACGGTGGGCACAAGAACAGCCCGACCTCGCAGCACCGCTGGATGGAGAAGGCCGCAGAGCATGGCAACGGGATTGCCCTTGTGCTGGCGCGGATGGAAACGAGCTGGATGCAGGATTCGGTGCTCAACCACCCCAACGTTTCAGCGGTGGTGTTCACGAAGGGGCGTCTGTCGTTCTGCCGCCCGGATGGGACCCCGGGCACGAGTTGCCCGGCTGGCTCGGTGTTCATCGGCTACGGTGCTGAAGCCGCGCGCAGGCTCAAGCGGGGAGTGGAGTCTGGCCTGATTCGCGGAACCTACCTCGACATGGCCCACGTGAGCCGGGTGTCGCGCACTGACGTGGGGGCGGCCAACGATGAATGAGGTCGCCAACCTGGTAAAGGCCATCCGCGCCATTCCTTCCAATCCTGGCAAGCCGTGGAATCCGCGGGTTGCATTCGAAACGTTCGTTCAGCACGCACTGATGTCAATGGCACATATCCACGCAGACACCAAGGGTCACCTCGACACCAAAGTCCTTGCTTTTGGACCCTTGAAAAAAAATGTCGAAGAAGCGCCTGAAGTGGTAGCAGCCATCAACGCTTACATCAAAGCGGTCTTCGCAAGCAGGCCGTTTGACGATGTCCTGGGACGGGTCCATGCCGAGCTGCTGGCCAGGAAGGGTGGAGAAGGGCTGGGTCAGTCTTTCACTCCCGGCGATCTTCTCGATCTGGTTCAAGCCCTTGCCACCAGGCATCGGCCTGGTGGGAGCGGAGCCAAGGTCTACGACAGCTGTTGCGGCGCGGGTTCGCTTGCCCTTGCCGCGATCAGGAGTCAACTGAAACACCTTCCAAGCGAAAAAATCCTGGTGCTGGCGGGGGACATCGATCCGTTGTGCGCAGCGATGACGGCTTTGCAGATCCACGCGAATCAAACGTTTCATTTCTTGCCGCTTGGGGCGGTCAAAGTCACGGTGGGGAACGAACTGATCGGTCCCAGGCGCCCCGGGTTTTGGTCCCACTTCCACCTCTACGAGTAGAGGCCGGAGGCCCGCCTTTCCCTCCAAGACTCGGCGGCGAGCAGCCGCCGGCTCTTGATCTAGCCGCTTTTGCTCCGGCTCTTCAACCGGCAGAAGCCAGGTAACAAGCACTTGTTCCCCGAGCCTGCAATACGGAAAAACCTCTATCCGTATTGAGTTGTTAGGAATGTCTGCTGGTTAACGCTCCTGCTGGTTAACGCCAAAACCGTTAACCAGCAGCTAAACCAGCAAAAAAAAACCTTGCTGCGTAAGGCTTTGAGGGCTCCTGCTGGTTTGCTGGTTATTATTTTCACTTTTTCTCTGCAACTGCGATTTGTTAAGAATGAGTTAAAATCTCACGACTAAATGAGACGTTGGCACGTAGCGTAAAACTGTTTTTTTAATCAGCAAACCAGCAGTTAGCTTATTTTCTGAACAAAAACGAGATTAAACAATCACTTGGAAGGTTTTTAGTCGCTGGTTTGGCTGCTGGTTTAAGAAAAAACAGAAAACCAGCAGGAAAGTTAACCAGCAGCTAAAAAATATTTCTGGGAAAGGGGCTTGACGGTTTCAAGAAACCTGCTTTCTTGAATGTATTACGGATGCAACACGGAGAACCCATGAGCACGCAGCAGAACCAAACCCCACGCAAAGACCCTTTCAATGCCCGCATGGAAAGGGCGTTGATTGAGCGGCTGAAAGCCGAAGCCAAGCGGTCGGGGATTTCTCCCAGCGAGAAGCTGCGCCGGATCCTCGACAACGCGTTGCCGCACGTCGCCTAACCCCACAAACGCGAAACCCCGCCTGCCAGGGCGGGGAGTCGTTGGAGCCAACTACAATGTCTACGAACAATCTCCCTCAAGATCCGTCGGTCGTCAACCCCCCTGAGGTTGCTTTTCTCATCGAAAAGCACTGGGAGAAAAACCGGCGAGATTACGCCAGCAATCTCAAGGTCGAACAACGCGCCTTGGATCGCCACAAGCAAACCAAGCTCAACAAAGGCGAGCTGCGACCGGAAAGCCTGGACTTCCTGTTCGCTCGCCACCTCCAGTTGGGGCTTGACGGCCACCTCTGGGCCAGCGTCCGCGACGAATCCGCGACGCAATCGACGTTGGTCTACCGTTGGAGTGCAAATCACTGGGCGCTGGTTCACCGCGGCCTCGGCGACGGCCTGGCGTCCGACTGGCTCGATGCCAACATCCCCGCAAAGGCCAGCGACAAGCTCGCTTCCAGCTGCTGGGCCTACGCCCGGACGCGGTTGGGTCAGCAGAGCGCGCTGCCGCAACTGGAACCCAAGCGGGCGGTGGTCCCGTGCGCTGACGCTTACCTGGAAATCACGGCGGACAGCATCCAGGCGCTGGAACCCCAGCCGCGCTATGGCATGACCCACGCCCTGAACATCGCCACGGGCGCCACGCCCGGCCAGCGCTACATCCCCAGCCCCGTGCCGGCCGATAGCCTGCTGGGCAAGTTCCTGGCCCATGCGTTGCCGGACGAAGGCGTGCGTGCACTGGTGCAGGAACAATGCGGCATGACCTTGTTGCCTGGTTCTTATCAGATCGCGGCGTGGTGGCACGGGGCCGCCGGCAGCGGCAAATCGACGCTGGCCGAATGCGTGGAAGGCGTCCACAACAAAGTGGCTCGCTTGGACCTGGCCACCCTGGGGGACACGTTTGCGCTCGAAGGCATCCTCGGCAGCCAGCTGATCCTGGTGGATGAGGTGGAGTGCGAGAAGTGGAAGGAAGGCACGTTCAAAACGCTGGTGAGTGGCAATGGGATCGGCATCAACCGAAAACACCTCTCCGTTCTGAACTACCACTCCAAGGCCAAGTGGATCATCAGCAGCAACTCCGCGCCGTTCTACCGTGACAAGTCCGGTGGCGTCGCCCGACGCCTTTCCATTGTGGAGTGGGCCAACGTCATTCCGGAAAAAGACCGCGTGGAGGACTTCAGTCGTAAGTTGCTGGAGGAAGAAGGCCAGCTGTTCCTCGATTGGATGCTCGAAGGTGCCCGCCGAGTCGTGGCGCGGGGTCGCTTCATGGCCGACCACGAGCTCCCGGAGGCCGCGCGTGCTTACAAGCAGGCCGTCATCCACAACGCCGATTCCATCGCCGCCTGGGCCCATGCCGACCGCGTGCTGTTCGGCGCTGCCGCTGGCAGTGAGCAATGGCAGAGCGTCAAGGCCATCCATGCCCGCTATGTGGCCTGGTGCGAGAAGAAGGGCTTTGAACCGGAGGAAATCCTCTCGCAGCGCCAGTTCACCCGTGGCCTGAAGACTGCCGGGCACCTGCGTGGGCGCCCGTCGAATCGGCGCGTGGAGGGCGAGCAGTTGGACTGCTACCTCTGCTGCTGGAAGGGCGAGCAGACCGACGCCGAGCGCGCACAAGAGCAGGAGCTCAAGCGGCTGGAGGCCCTGACCCCAGAAGCCCGTCAAGCCGAAACTGAGCAGGTCAAGGCGGCCAACGACGCCCAGAACGCAGCACTGGCCGCCGCCGCCGAACGGCAAGATGAGCAGGATTTTGCCGAGCTGCCCGAGGCGATCCAGCACCTGTTCGGCTTTGCCAACACGCCCTACGAGCAGGTCCAGGCCGAACGCCGCGCAGAGCGGGAGCGCCAAGCCAAGAGCGCCGCGGCATGGGAGAGGCAGGATCGCCGGGAGCGACAGGCGCGCGAGCAACGCAAGGCCGAGGCGGCAAAGAAGAAGGTGGGCTAACCCAGCAATGCCCGGCATTTCCGGGGCAGGCCTTTACATCCCCCGCAGTTGCGCTATTGCAAAGGGGTATCCAAACCAAAACGGAGCCCCCATGCCATCGCCCAACCATATCCCCGACGACGCTTTTCCCGAAGAGGCCATCGGCCCGGCCGATCTGGAGAGCCCAGAGACGCCGGAAGCGGACCCGCAATACTTGCTCGTGCAGAGCGGGTTTGGTCTCCATGTCCGTCTTGGCAAAGACGGCGACCAGGGCCTGCGCAGCGAAGACGACATCGCCGAGCTACTGCGGCGAGCGTTGTATCACCGCAAAACTTTGACCCTTCATATCGAGTTCTGACCCCATCCACCCACAACCACCTGTTGAGAGGCGCAGGAGGTTGAAAAAGATTTGAGGCGACCACCCCATGTCCAAGTATACGGATCTCATTCAAGCCGAAACCCGGCGCATGCTCGACCTGATGAAACAAGGCACCATCCCCTGGCGCCGCCCATGGAATGATCCCGAGGCCCCGCAGAACGGCGCGATCAGCGGGCCTTGGAACCCGACCACGGGCAAGGCTTATCGCGGCAGCAACACACTCATCCTGCGCCGCGCCCAACTCACCCACGGCTACCAAGACGACCGCTGGCTGACCTATCGCCAGGCCGAAAGCATTGGGACCCAGATCAAGCGCGGCGAGAAGGGGCAGCGGATCGCCTACTGGGATTTCAGCAAGGCGGGCAAGGCCAAAGACGACGCCAAGCCGTTGACCGAGGGTGAACAGAAGAGCGGATACCTGGGGCCATCGGTGTTCGTAGCCACGGTGTTCCATTCGAGCCAGATCGACGGCATGCCCGAGCCCCCGCCGCCCTTCGTCATGCCCGAGTCGATTCGCAACCTGCGTGTTCGGGAGTTGTTGGACAAACACCAGCCAAAGCTCCATCACGACGGTGGCAACCGAGCGTTCTACTCTATCGTCGCGGATTCGATTCACTTGCCGAAGCACCACACTTTCAGAGATGACGTCAGCTATCAGGCCACGTTGCTCCACGAACTGGCCCATTGGACCGGCGCGAAGCACCGCTTGGATCGCGATCAGACCGGCCGTTTCGGGAGCCCGGACTACGCCAAAGAGGAGCTGGTGGCAGAGCTGTCCAGCCTTTTCATTTCCGAGCGCCTGGGGATCGCCCTGGGCAAGGAGCACGAAGAGCAGCACGCCGCCTACCTGCAGAGTTGGATGAAGGCTCTCGCCGACGACCCCAGAACCTTGTTCCGCGCAGCCAGCCAAGCGGAGAAGGTCATGACCTTCCTCGACATCCCGACGTTTGAACGCGAGCCGCTGCCGCAGGTCAAGAAGGAGCAGGACATGGAGCAGCGGCGGAAGGCGGAAGCCGGTCGAAGGTCGCCGTCGCGACGCAAGGAGCGCCAAGTAGCTTAACGCTGGTAGGGCTTGACCTTCCTCAACGGTTTGCTAGAACTTGGGTGTGGGCATCCATGCCCCTGTCAGGTTCCCCATCGGGGTTGAAAACGAAGAACGGCTTCCACCGCATTCCTGCGGTGCTGGTGAGCCGTGACCTACTCAACACCAACCAATGGAGGACCCCATGCAACACGATTCCACCCAACCCATCAGCGCACGCGAAGCCCTTGGTCTGAAGCTCTGCGAACAAGAGCGCGACCTGCTCATCCAAGCGGTGAAGAACGATTGGTCAGTAGACGAGCTTTACGACGAGCTGCGGCAAGCGGCCTTCGACCATTACTACGACGGCAAGACCGATGAAGAAGAGTGGAAGGAAGAGACCTGGGTAACCAGCTACAAGGACTACGTGGCCTTCCTGACCGCTGCCACCGAGTATCCGCTCCACTTCGCCGTCGCATCCGGCGATGCCGAATGGGCTGGTGACCTGCTCAAGTCGGGACGCACGCCCCAGGACGCGGACTCGGAGGGAACGACCCCGACAGATTTGTTGGGGCGGCACGGGAATGATCAATCGGATCAGGTCATCCGTGCCCACAACCGAGCCAAGCTCCTCGACAGTATACTTCCGCCTGCCAACGCTTGGAAGCCACCGGAAGGCGGGTTTGGGGCCGACGCCCAACGGCAGGTCGGTGCGGCCATGAAGGCCCATGGGCAGGACGGCCAAACCCTGGAAGCCCCTCGCTTGCGAGCGCGCTTCTAAGGCCAAGGGAAAGGGCGGCGAAAGCCGCCTTTTCTTTTCCCGATCCCCTTGCGCAAACCAAACCGTTTGTTATGGGTAGTGCAACCCATTCAAAAAAGGAGGCCTCATGCGCGCGTTGATTCTTTCTCTGGCCCTTGCCAGCCTGCTCCCCCTTGCCGCCAGCGCCGCCGAGCCCCGTAGCGATTCGGTCGCCGTTGCCGTCGGGGTGAATGCCACCGTGATCACGCCGCACACCATCGCAGTAAGGGTCACACACGCCTGGGAGGCGTCCCCCACGGAAACCGCCACCGGGGTTCAGTCCTTCGAACCCATGGAAGCGCCGGGCCGTGGCCCATACGCGGCTTACAACTCAATCTTGAAGAAGAACCCCGCAACACGCGAAAGCGTCACGCTGTGGGTGATTGACGAGGCGCAGCGCTACTACACGCTCCGAGTGACGTATGAGCGCGTCCCATGCCGCGACACGCGAAACAACGGTGTGGATGACAGCGTATGTGCGCTGCGCATCGCTGGCCGCATTCTGCCGTTCTACATGCAGGGCGACGAGCAGGGGGCTTTTGAGGTGGGGGATCAAGTTTTTCTCCGCTCCGAAGGGACCGCGCAGCCAGTGATTACAGAGCTTGAGGCAGCTTCCGTATCCGTAGTCATCGGTGCGGGCAGAGAAAATGTAGCCGTTGGAGGGCAGCGCTGATGAAATGGCTCGCATTTTTCCGCAAGCGCCCCGATGCCGCGCTGAGCATCGAGGACTTCAAGCAATCTCCAGGCCACGTTTTGATGGACGAAAGCGGATACCTGGGCCTTTCTCACGAAGCAGCAGCCCAGATCGATCGGTTGCGCCAAGCCAAGGGCTGGGGCGTGCGCTCTGCCAACGCGGCAACGACCGGCAAAGGGCGGCGCTAATGGGAGCCACATTCAAAAGCATTGCCCACCATTACGGTCACCTCATTCTAGACGGCATGGACTGCTCCCCTGCGCAACCTCGCGAGCTGCACCACCTGCCAATGGCATGGAATCTCAAGCCCAGCCAGTGGGGCCAACCTCTCACTTTCCAGGCGCGCCCGCTGAGGAGTCGCGCGGGGGGCCGCCCATGGTGAGCGCGATTCTTTTGCTGACCCTGCTTGGCCTCATGGTCCTGGTCCCGCTCTGGACGTTCAAGCGCTTTGGCGACGCCAAGGCAGCTTGGCAACGGGTGAGGGGCGGTGAGCGAGACGCTCGCACGCACGGCCGCGTCGTGATCCATGGCGGGCTGTTTGGAGTTGGGATGGTGGTCATCGCCGCGTTCTTGGCCCAAGCCACCTTCAGCGTCTGGCACCAGCTCGCCACCGGGGGAGGCCTGTTTGTCCTCGGCACGGTCGCGGTGCTCTGTCTGCTGGCCTTTTTCTGGGGCAAGAGGAGGTCGCGCGGATGAGTGCGTTGACGATGCTGGTCCTTTCCATGCTGGTCCTTGCTGTGTTTCTCTGCTCGGCGGCGTTTCTCTCTTTTATGATCGCGTTGACTTACCCGACCGTAAAGCAATCGCTGGCCCTATTCTGCGCCGGGAAGCGCGACGCATCGCTCTACGTGGATTTCGCGATTTTTGGGGGGATCTTCGCAAGTTGCGTCCTCACGCTCGCATTCGGGGCGGTGGTAATGGCCCTCAACATTTCCAGCGCTGAGGACGCCGCTCTATACGCGGCCACCTTGACTAGCGCGGGACTGGGCTACTGGGTGGGCCGATGACACGCGAGCTTTCCACCCTTTTTGAGCCAGGCCCTCTCTCCGGCCCGGGCAGCTTCGAGCTGCTCCCCATGTCTCCGGACATCCAGGCCCTCTACGACGCAGCCCAACGCAACAAGCCTTTCAGCAAGGACGTGGACGACGCCCTGGCCGCGCACCGCAACGCACACGGCGAACCCGAGCAAATCGAGCACGCCCAGCGTGTGGATCCTGCGGATGCAATGCCCATCGACCCGGAGGCTCGTCGCCAAGCCTATGAACGTCAGCGGCGGTATGCGATTGGCGCCGGCATGACCGCAGGCCTGACGCTTGGGGCCATCGCCCAGGCGCTTGGTGTGTCACCCTCCGAGATTCAGGGCGACTTGGCGGCGATGGATCGATGAGTCCACGCAAAGGCTTCCTCGGCGGCCGATCCCCGGCCCAGGTTCAATCCTTGCTGGACGAAAGGATGACCCAGCGCGCCCTGGCCCAACGCTTGGGCGTCACCCACCAAGCCGTGAACCGCTTTGTCCGGCGGCACCGCCTGGCGGGTTCCGGACGGCAGACCTTTCGGGCCCGCCAAGCCCGCGAGCTCATCGAGCGCCGCCAGCAGGTGCAGCGGCTGATCCAAGCCGGGCTCACATCCGCCGAGGTGGCCAAGCGCTTGGGCGTGTCGCCGGCCACCATCGGCCTGGACCGCCAAGCCCTTCGGTTAGGGCGTGTCCTGAAAAGGCCGGAGCAGCGCAGCTTCCGGGGGCTGGGCCTGGACCAGGTTCGGGATCGCTTGAAGGTGGTCAGCCGGGCTCAGTTGGCGCGGGAGCTTGGGGTGAGCAGCTCGGCTGTCTATCGCTACTGCGGGAAGGTGGGCCTCAGCCGTCCGTAGCCTAGTTGCCTCTTGGCCCGGCGGTCGTTAAGTGGCCCAGCATATAGTTCGCGATCAGGCTCCGATCACGGGAAGGTCATTTCGATCAAAGGCTTAGCCGCCGTTAGGCTTTGGAGCATTGGCCGAAATGCACCCTCTGAACGATACTTGGTGCCTGTTCGATGGGATGTATTCGATGCCGCTGCTCAACTGGTCTAACCGTGATGAAGACCTGACCCGTTCCGCCCTGACGCCCTACCGCCTTCTGGAGCCGGTGGCCAGCTTGTCCTATGGGGAGGTCGACTCTCCGAACATGCTGATCGAAGGCGACAACTTGGATGCGTTGAAGGCGTTGCTGCCTTACTACGCAGGGCAGGTGAAGTGCATCTTCATCGATCCGCCTTACAACACTCGCAGCGCCTTTGATCATTACGACGACAACCTTGAGCACGCCAAGTGGCTGTCGATGATGTATCCGCGCCTAGAGCTGTTGCGAGATCTGTTGGCTGAAGATGGATCGATTTGGATAACCCTGGATGACAATGAGGCCCATTACTTCAAAGTCATTGCAGATGAGGTGTTCGGCCGTAAGAACTTCATTGCAAACGCGATTTGGCAGAAGGTCTTCTCTCCGAAGAACAGTGCTCGACATCTTTCCGTCGACCATGATCATCTGTTTGTCTATGCAAAAGACGCAGATATTTGGCGCCCGAACGACATGCCTCGGTCTGAGAGGCAAACTGCCACATACAAGAACCCCGATGAAGATCCGCGTGGTCCGTGGACCTCAGGCGACCTTTCAGCGCGCAACTTCTATGGCGCTGGAACATATCCGATTACTTGCCCCAGTGGCAGGGTAATACCTGGCCCTCCAAACGGAATGTATTGGCGTGTGTCGAAGGAGAAGTTTCAGGAAATGGATTCCGATGGGCGGATCTGGTGGGGCGCTGCAGGGAACAACGCTCCTCGAATAAAAAGATTTCTTTCGGAAGTCAAGCAAGGTGTAGTTCCTCAGACGATCTGGATGAACTCAGATGTCGGAAATACGCAGGAAGCGAAAAAAGAGGTCGTCGCACTTTTTGGTAGTGAAAACTTCATGACGCCGAAGCCTGAACGTCTCCTTCAACGTGTCATTCACATAGCGTCTGAAGAGGGGGATCTTGTTTTGGATAGCTTCCTAGGCTCTGCGACTACTTCTGCGGTTGCTCACAAGATGCGCCGGAAATGGATTGGGATAGAAGTCGGTGAGCACGCTCGGTTGCTTGGTCAACCCAGGATGAAAAAGGTTGTTGATGGTGAGCAAGGAGGCATCTCAAAAAGTGCCGACTGGAGGGGCGGTGGCGGCTTCCGCTTCTACAAGCTCGGTGTGCCCGTGTTCGATGATGCGGGCCACATCCGCGAGGGCATCAAGTTCGAGCACCTGGCCGCCCACGTCTGGTTCGCCGAGACTGGCGCCGCACGCTCCACTCGAGCACCGAAGCAGCCGTTCCTGGGCGAGCACCACGGGGTCGGCTACTACCTGCTGTTCAACGGTATTTTGGGCGATGAGAGCAAGACCGGCGGCAACGTGCTGACCAAGCGGGTGTTGAAAGGCTTGCAGACCTTCGAGGGTCCCAAGGTGATCTACGGCGAATCCTGCGATTTGCCTAAAGAGCGGCTGGAGGAGCTCCAGATCACCTTCAAGCAAACCCCCTACGACATCAAGGCACGCTAAGCATGGCTCTTTCCCTCAAGGTGTATCAGCAGCGGGCGTTGTCCAGCCTGGCCCAGTTCCTCGAAGACGCCCGGCTGACCGGCCCCGCATCCGCGTTTGAGAAGAACGCGGATGCCGGTCTGGTCACCCAATACAAACCCATGCCTCATCTGGAGGCCTCGCCCTACGTGTGCCTACGCATCCCCACGGGCGGCGGAAAGACCGTCATGGGCGCGCACATCATCCAGGCGGCAGGCGACGCCTACCTCGAGCGCGAGTTTCCGCTGGTCATGTGGATGGTCCCCACCACCCAGATCAAGACCCAGACGCTGGAGGCCTTCAAGAATCCCCGCCATCCCTACCGCCAGGAACTGGACGAGGCGTTCGGGGGCAAGGTCGCGGTGTTCGACGTGGAAGACTTCACCCACATCCGCCCCGCCGATCTGGGCACCAAGGTGTGCGTGGTCATTACCACCATGGCCGCGTTGCGCGTGGAGAACCAGGAAGGCCGGAAGGTCTACGAGCACCACGAGGACCTGGAAGCGCACTTCGCCGGCAGCGTGTCCGATCTGGCCTACCTGGAGCAGAACAAAGCCGGCAAGGCCATTGCGTCCTTTGCCAACCTGCTCAAGCTCCACGGCCCGTTGGTCATCACCGACGAAGCCCACAACGCCAACACGCCGTTGTCTTACCAGGTCTACGAGCGCCTGGGCGCCAAGGTGGTGGTGGAACTCACCGCCACGCCCGAGGCCAGCAAGAGCAACGTGCTGGTGAGCGTCAGCGCGTTTGAGCTGAAGAACGCGAACATGATCAAGTTCCCGGTCGTGCTCAAGGAGCACGTCGGGCAATGGGAGGTGGCCGTGGGCAGCGCCGTGGCCCGCCGCAACGAGTTGGGCAAGACCGCGCTGGGCGAGCCGGACTATATCCGTCCCATCCTGCTGATTCAGGCTGAGAACGCCAAGGGCACTGCCACGGTCGAGGAGGTCAAGAAGCACCTCATCGACAACGAGAAGGTGCCCGAAAAAGCCATCGCCATCGCCACGGGCGATCAGCGCGAGATCGACGGGGTGGACCTGTTCGCCAAGGACTGCCCCATCGAGGTCATCATCACCAAGCAAGCGCTCAAGGAAGGGTGGGATTGCTCGTTTGCCTACGTCTTTTGCTCGGTGGCCCAGGTCAAGAGCGACAAGGACATCCAGCAGCTGCTGGGCCGCGTGCTGCGCATGCCGTATGCCACCCGCCGCAAGCAGGAGGCCATGAACAAGGCCTACGCGCACGTCACCACTGCGGCGTTCAATCTGGCTGCTGCAGAGCTCACCAAGTCGCTCATCGACATCGGGTTCAACCCTCTGGAGGCCGTGGGCGCGGTGCTGCCGGATCCCACCCCTGGTCCCGGCTTGGACTTGCAAGGCGGCAAGGTCAATCCGGTGCCCGTGACGCCCAGGGCCACCATTGCTGTGAGCAAACAGCCTGATCTTACCGGCATCCCTGCTCGGGACCAGGCCAGCGTTGTTTTCACTCCGAACGAGGAAGGCAAGGGCGGCTCGGTGGAGATCACGGGCGAGGTGGACGAGTCCACCGTGGAAGCGATCACCAAGGCTGTGCCAACCAAGGAGCGCGAGGAAGCGACGGCTACGATCCAGCGGCACCAGATCGCCGCCAAGGCCGTCAAGGCACCCAGCCAGAACGGCGCAGTGTTCAGCGTGCCGCGGCTGGGCGTCATGGAGCAGGGCGAGCTGGAGTTCGTGGAGAGCGGCGCCACGCCGCCGGGCTTCACCTGGGACTTGCTGGCCTATCCCCCGGACTTGACCAGCCTCAAGTTCAACGCAGATAGCAAGACCTTTGAAGTCGATTTGGTGGAAGAGAAGGTCAGCTACACGCCGATTGATGACGACGTGAACACCTACTTGCCAGGCTTCGCCAAGGACCGCACTCAAGCGGACTTGGTCGGCTGGCTGGACCAGAAGATCCGCGATCCGGCGGTCAAGCAGCCCGTGCTGCGGGAGTGGTTGCGCCGGTCCATCAGCGGGCTGTCCGAAGATCGGGGCTTCTCGCTATCGCAACTGCTCAATGGCCAGTTCGTGCTCCGACGGAAGCTCGGCGAACAGCTCCAGATCGCCAAGGCAGAAGCACTCAAGGATGGCTTCCAGCAGGCCCTGTTTGGTGCCGACGCAGAGATCGTGGTCAGCGACGAGCCCGATGCCATGTTCACCTATCCGGCGGACATGACCCAGTATCCAGCGCATTCTTACTACCAAGGCGGCACATATCGCTTCCGCAAGCACTACTACCCCTTCGTGGGCGATCTTCAATGGAAGACCGCCGGGGGCAAGGTGGGCGAGGAGTTCCTCTGCGCCCAGGCCATCGATCAGCTGGACGAGGTGGAGTTTTGGGTCCGCAACCTGGTGGACAAAAGCCAGTTCTGGATGCCGACGTCCAAGCAGCGGACCTACCCTGACTTTGTAGCAAAGCTCAAGGACGGTCGCCTGCTGGTCGTCGAATACAAGGGCGGCGACCGATACACGGCGGACTCCGAGAGGGAGAAGCGCATGATCGGTGAGCTTTGGGCCACCAAGAGCAAGGGCAGGGGGATTTACCTCATGGCCCAGCTGAGGGACGAGAAGGGCAACAGCGTGACCGAGCAACTTCAGGCTGCCATTCGGGAAAAGAGGTAAGCAAGCAGTCATGGAAGACCGGCCTTATACCTCACGTTCTACCCCATAAGCCCTCAAGGGAAAACGGTGCCGACAATGCAAGTCCTGGTCACGCGCAGGCGCAGAGGCGTCTTCTGCTTCATGGCAGAAGAGATCGCTTTGCGAGTCAAAGAGCAGCGCTTTTATTTGGCTCAAGCCAAAGCCCGCCTCCTGACGCCGTTTGCTGCGATCGAAGCAGAGGCGGAAGCCATGGAGCAGGACTGCTTGGAGAATCCGCCAGAGTGCTTCGACCCCGAGCAATGGGACATGTCCATGGTCTACGAGGCGGCCTTTCATCAGAGCCTCGAACATTACGACCTGCTCCATGAAATGCGAGAGCGCACCCTGCTGGGTATCGCCGCTGGCATGTATCACCACTTCGAAAAGAGCTTTCGCGTCCGCGTCGCTCGCGAACTGCGCCAGGCCGGGTGGGTCATTGGAGAGAAGACCCGGGATCAGGTCTGGCGGTGCGAATGGACTCAGCTGGAGGCGCTGTTGGTCGCTTTCGGGTGGGATGTGCCGTCAGTGCCGCACTACCAAGACCTCGAGGCCTTGCGGCTGGTCGTCAACGTCTTCAAGCATGGCGAAGGCCCGGCCTTCGAAGCCTTGAAGCAGCGTTTCCCTCGATTCGTTCCCCAACTGGAGTCAGATGAGGGGTCGTGGCGCTACGTGGACTACACCCACATGTGCGTGACCGAGGAGCATTTGGATGCTTTCTCAAATGCCATCGTGAGCTTCTGGGAGGCCATCCCCCTTCAACTGGCAGTGGAAGAGGGGGTGACTGCTTTGGAGCTTCCATCCTTCTACGCCAAAGCAATGCGGCAAGACGGGTGTCCGACCTTCATGACGCAGCAGACCGCTCCCCACTCCCCCTGACTAGCCGAGCCGTTGATGGCATGGGGCTGGTCGTTGAGTTATTGCTCCCCGCTGCTATCGAGCCATCCGTTCACCAACGCGCGTTGGAGGGCGAGGGCAACTTGAGTCGCGGCATACACCCAGTCGTCGTCTTCCGTGTATGGATCCTCTTCCGAATCTTCCTTTCCCCCGTGGAAGAGGTTGTTGCGGACTTGTTGCATGGCCTGGACCAGCGCCACCGCATCTGAGTCTGCATCCAAGGGGCTAGGCATGAAACGGGCCACCAGGCGCCCGTCTTCCTCCACGATCTTCTGTTTCATGGGGCGTTCGTCGCGCTGACCAAGAAGGCGCTTGCGTGCCCATTCGGGGACTTCTTCCAAAAAGGCGTCGCCAAGCGAGCGGGCGCGGTCTTCCACTTTGCGCCAAGCCACATCGGGAATCGGATCGCCTTGCCTATCCTTCCGGAAGAAATCTCCATGCCGTCGAAGCTGGAACTCCAGTTTGCTGAAGGTCTTGAGCAGATCGTAGGCGAGGTCAGGGCGAACGGGCATGCCGGCATCATATCTCGGCCCTACGATCCCAATATGAAAGGGCCCGGCAACGCGTGATTAGTCGCTGGGAAGGTGGCGCTATTGTGAGTAAGCGGGTCGACGGGTCGGTCCTGCATTGGCCCTTGTCCCGCCAATGGGCTATAACCCTTGCTTGCCCTCAACGGAGTATTTCCCTTGGCCTTGACCACCCTCCAGTCGATCAACGCGGAAATCAAGCAGCTCGAAGCCCAAAAGCGGCTGGTCGAGAAGCGCGATGGGGAGGTGCCCAAGGCGATTGCGGTGCTTCAGAAGTATGCGAAGGTTCTCAGTCCCGCCCAGCGTCGTCAGGTTGCCAAGCTCATTGGCGAGGCCATCGACGTCAAGCCGGCGCGTTCCCCGAAATCTTCTGCGGGGCCGCTGAAAGGCCGAAAGCTCGGCAAAGTCGCCCCCAAGTATCGACTCCCGACGGGAGAGACCTGGGCAGGCCGAGGGCTGGCACCCAAGGCTTTCACGGCATGGGCCAAGTCGGTCGAGGGCAAGGCGTGGGCGCAAGCCAACCCTGGGGCCAAGTTCCCGCCCGCCGCTGGGAAGGTGAAGAAGGCCGCGTCTAAGGGAGCTGCGAGGGTGGGGAAAGTCGCCAAGAAGGCAGGGAAGGCAAAGCCGATTCGGAAACCTGCCAAGAAGGCCAAGCCGAAGCCGGCTGCTTAATCCCGTGGACAAAGGCCCTGCGAATGCCCGTGCCAAGGCGTTGGCCGCTGCACACGTGTTGCTCGACATGGCCGACGGAACGCTCTTGCAAGAGGAGGCGGGAACGCGATTGCGCACTGAGTTTGGACTTCACTGGTCCGCCTTGACGTGCGTCCAATACTTGTCAGGGAAGGACGCGGTCGCTGCATTGGCTGCCCTTCCGGGCGAGTGGAGCGAGCAGGGGCGGACGAAATCGGATCTCCTCCACGCCGTGGTCATGGCCCTGGCGGTCGTCGGTGAGGCGTGGGGCAGCCGCGGAGGGAAGTTGTCTGGCAGCAAGCTGTCCCCGCGTCTTCAAGAGGTGCGAGCGGCGGCCGTGGGGCAGCTCAAATGAAACGAACCTTGTCCGCTCCGAGCTATGCACTCCTGCAGGCCAGCGTGGAGTGTTGGAAGTGCGGCGAGGCAACGCCGGTCACGTCGGTGTGGGTGCCGTCCTTCGTGGACTACGCAGACGTAGATGAGCCGGGGGACGAGCCGGAAGCAGGCGATGCGGCCACTTTGCATGGTATCCAGGACTTGGACGATCAAGTCGCTGCGCATGTGCGCGAGGCGGCGCCTTGGCTCAAGCCAGGGCGCTCGGAAACCGCCAATGCCACTTATTGGGCCAACCATTGCCAAGCCTGCGGCGTATTACAGGGTGACTACTTCGTGACGGGCGTCAACGGCCCGTTCTTCCCTCAGTTCCGCGCCGAAGCAGACGCCCTTGAGCTCATCCCTGGGCGTGGACCCTTGAGTGCCAATGCGACGGCTGCACAATCCGAATGGATGGATTGGATCGCCGAGCGCCTGCCTGTCTGAAAGAGCATTCGTGTGCCGAGAACGGCATGCCCCGGGCATGCCGCTAACGATCACAAGATGGCGGTTCTCTGCGGCTCCGCTGAACATTGCTAGTTGCGGTTGTAGCCGTTGCGGGACATCAAGATCCGCTTCCAGTGCGACTCCCTCTTGTCGATTTGGCTCTCTTGGGAGCGCCGGTCCATGACTTCGAGGATCGAGAAGCGGAGATCCCGTTGACGGTCAGTGGCCTTGATGCCGAACTCTTGGACCAAGGCCTTGTTCCAGCCGTGCCCTGTGCTCGAATACTGGCACCAGCGTCCCCAGATGCCGGCGTCGCCGTCTGCTTTTCCGACGTAGAGCAGGCCGGTCTTGCTGTCCGTTAAGAGATAGATGCCTTTGACACTGGAAAGAGCCGCACGCCAAGAGTTGTTGCCGCTGGCAACGATGCGGTCCAGGGTGCCTTTGTCGATGTCCACTTGACCGAACCCAGGGAACTCTCCGTCTCCCAGCTTTTCTGCCAGAAGTTCGTGCACCACCATGTCCCCCGAGAGGGTCTCGCCTCTGAGGTAGGAAGTGCGGCTGACGTATTTCCCTGTCACGAAGAGGCGTCCTTCTAACGCAAGTGTGCTGTCGATGCGTTCCAAGGTGTAGTCAACGTGGGGCGTTCCGTTGGCATCCACATCGGGCCTGCTTCCCACGGATCGGAAGAGGCCGGCGAACATCCAACGGTAGGTATTGGGGATTTGGATGAGGGACAAGACCATGTCCCGGTCGAAGTTCCGCTGCCGCTGCCAGCACTGCCAGTCGTCAAACCGGCCGTCCAGCCAAACATCGATCGGATCCTCGATCTTATTGTTTCGGGCCAAGTGAACCTTGGTGCGAGCCGGCTCAAACGAGGGTTCGTAGAGCTTGATGAGGTCATACAGGAGCATGCGCAATCCCTGGCGGCAGTCTGGACCACCATCTTCCCACTGCCAGCCGCTTCTGAACCAAGGCCCGGAACGCTTCAGGGGAGGGAGCTGGTCCCGTTCGCTTGTGCCTGCACTGGTTGCATCGGGCATGCGCGGCCACCACATTCCCGGATACGTCTCGGCCCCCATCCTGCTGGGCGACCAGGTGCTCCGCGGTGCATTGAAAGGCTCGAGCCTTGCTGGGCTTCAGCCCGAGCTCTGAAGGAGCTGCGAGCCACATCGGCAGGCCGCAGTAGTAGCAGCGGCCGAACTGGGCATGGAAGGCAGACGTGCGGAGGGATTTGCGGCGTTTGGTCGTCATGGATGGCTCCGGAATCGAAAAAAGATTCCCGCGCCCCCATTGGGTGGACCTCGGGCACCCGGAGCCTATTGGCTATGCGGGCACAACACCGACGCTTCTGCGACCGGCGATTGCTTTTTAGCTCACTCGTGCCCTCGGTGCAAGCGCTTGGGTTGGCCCCTGCAACTCTTGTTGCCCGATCCTCTTGCGGAAATGGATTTATCGAGTATTGGTGAAGTAAGCCCAAGCCGGGCCATATCCCTTTTCCCCAATATCCGAGGAGGATTTTTCATGCGCAAGACCCTTTCTTTTTCTCTGGCCTTGATGGCCGCGTTTTCTGCCACTTCGGCGTCCGCCGCTGACGTCACCGAAGACCTGATGATTTCTGCGACCGTGAACAACGAGTGCAGCCTGCTCGTGACCCAGCTGGGCGGCGGTGAATACAACGGCTTGGCGTCCGGCACGCAGGGCTATTCCAATGGTGCGTTGATGGTTCGCTGCAACCAAGGCACCGCCTTCAGCATCGTGCCCGGCGATGGGTTGAACTACGGCGCCGCGATTGCTCGTCCCAATCACCGCGCCGTGTCCGATGGGGCCGGAAACTTCGTCGCCTACGGCCTCTTCAAAGATCCTGGTGCCAGTCAAGTGTGGGGCAGTGGGGCCGACGCTTGGGAGGGCGTGGGAACCGGTGAGCAGCAGATGATTGGCATCGGTTATGCCTTCTATGATTTGAACAAGGTGCCCGGCGGGACCTTCTCCGATACCATCGCCGTGACCCTGACTTACTGACCCTCAAAGGGTTTCTACCAAACCCCCGGATATCTCCGGGGGTTTTCTTTTGAGGGTGGGTTGACAACTTTAAATGTTTTGGTTGGATCAAAGGAGGTGATCGATTTGGAGGAATGATGTTGAAGCGTTTGTTGGTGGTTCCATTGTTTATGCTGTGCGCCGCTCCTGCGTGGGCGGGCAACGTGTCGTTGTTTCCCACAAGCATCGTGGCCCCGGCTGGAGAAAAGGCAGGGGCGTTGACCTTGGAAAACCATGGGGAAACCCCCGAGCGCTTTCAGGTGACGGTGCTGGACTGGTCCCAAGACCCCAGCGGGCAGGACGTGACCGGCCCCGCCAAGGCGGTGATCGCGGCACCGTCCATTGTCGAAATCCCGCCTGGGTCACGCCGGGCCGTGCGGTTGGTCCGCACCCAAGGCGTCGGCACGCCCGGCTACTACCGCGTGCTGCTGCGCCAGTTGCCCCAGCCGTCCACGGCGGGCCAGGTGCAGTTGTTGATCCACCAGAACCTGCCGGTGGGGTTTGAAGACGCCAAGGCCGGTCCTCCGGTGCTCACGGCCCGCCTGACCGCCAACGGCCTTCTGCTGACCAACACCGGTCCGACCGCCGCGCGTCTGACCGCCGTCGGTCCTCAAGGCATGCCGGCGTGGCGCGAAGGGGCGCTGGGATGGGTATTGCCGGGGCAGAGCAAGCACGTGGAGCTCAAGCCTGGCCTCAAGGCGTCCACGCTCTCAATCACGGTCAACGGGTCCCCCGTCGCCGTCCCCGTGAACTGAGGGCGACACGTGCGGCGGGGAAGGGTCCTGGGCCTCGCGCTGGCCCTGTCCATCGGCAGCGCGCACGCGGCCATCCCAGAGGGGGTGGAGCCGGTGCTGGCCGCGCCAATCCGGGCCAACGGGCTGCCCGCCAAGGACCCCGTGTTGCTCTGGCAGCAAAGTGGGGCCTGGGTGGCCGAATCCACGACCTGGCAGAAGCTCGGCGTGACCCTTCGCCCGGGCGAGGAGGGCCAGGACCTGACCGACCAAGCCTTGGGCGTGACCGTGGCTTACACCCCCGAGAACGCCACCGTCCAGCTCACCATTCCGGCTGACCGCAAGCCGGCGCAGCAGCTCAGCCAGCACGGCACTCCGGTTTCTCAGGTGTCGCCCGGCATCGGGGGCGTCTTGGTCAACTACAACCTCGCCACCCAGATTGCAGGCGGGCAACAAGCGACGTCCTTGGCACTGGACGCGCGCACCGGAGGGCGTTGGGGCGTGGTCTCCACCACCGGGCAGCTCAACCAATCCCCCAACGGGTTTGGCATGCGCCGCGGCATGACCGCTTGGCAGAAAGACGACCTGCCGCGCCAACGGACTTGGCAAGCCGGCGATGTCTACGCCACGCCCCGCATCGGCCCGGTGGCGCTGGGCGGCATTCGCCTCGCGAAGGACCCGGCAGCGCTGGATCCGCTCACGCCGACGTGGCCCGTCCCGACCTTAGGGGGGATCGCGTTGGACCCGGGGCAGGTCAAGGTCCTGTCCAACCAGGCTGAAATCACACGCCAAGACGTCAAGGCCGGCCCCTTCACCGTGGACGGTCGAAACGTGGCATTTGGAGCCAGCCAGACGGCGGTGGTGGTGCGTGACGCCTACGGCCGGGAAACCGCCGTTTCCACTGCACGGCTCTATGTCGCCCCGACCCTGCTGCGTCCCGGGCTCTCCGCCTGGGAAATCGCCGCCGGCCAGGTCCGCGAAGACGAAAATCGCTACGGCACGGCCGGCGTCAGTGCTTCTTGGGCCAAGGGCGTCAACGACCGCTGGACCATCCGAGCCGGTGGGCAGGTGGACGAGAACGGCAAGGGCAACGTCACCGTGGGTTCCACCTGGGCCCCGGGCACCTGGGGCGTGCTTGACGGCGAGGTGGGCCGCTCAAGCGACGGCGGGACGCGCTGGGCTGCCCGCTACGACTACCGAGGGCCCGCGTTTGGCCTGCGGCTGGAACACGAAGAAAACGACGGCTTCTGGCGACTGCAGAGCGAGACGGCGCTGCCCATCGCTTCGCGCACCCAAGCCAGCGTTTCCTACCGCCCGGATCGCCGCTTCACCGTGCGTGGCATCTACAGCGCCATCGACACGGGGCGCTCCAGCCTGGCCTTCGCCTCCTTGGGCGCGAGCGCGAACCTGGGCACTGCAGGCCAGGTGTCCGCCAACGTGCTGAAGGACCTCAACGGCGGCGATCTCCAGGTATCGGCGAGCTACACGTATCGCTTCGGCAGCAAGGCCAGCGTGGGTGTGCGGGCCCGCCAGGCCCCAGGCCAGGATGCCCTGACCACCCGAGCGACCTACCGCACCGAGGGCGGCCTTCGCGTGGCTGCAGAGCACACCGAGGGCGATCAGGGCAGCACCCAGGCCACGGCGGATGCCATGACGCGTTACGGCGACGCCCGGATCATGGTGGACCACTACGACGGGCAAACCCAGGTGGCGGCCAACTTCTCCGGTGCCGTGTTCCTGGACCACCGCGGCGTGGCCTTCGGGCGTCCCGCCTACGCCAGCTTCGCCGTGGTGGATGTGCCCGGGCAAGCGGGCTTGCCGGTGCGGGTCAACGGGGCGCCGGTGGGCATCACCAACCGGCAGGGGCGCGTGCTGGTCACCAACGTGCCCTCCCTGCTGCACACCACCTTCAGTCTCAAAGATAAAGACCTGCCCGTGGGTGTGGAGATTGGGGAGACCGAAAAGCAATCCGTGGCCCCCCGCCAAGGCGGCGTGCGGGTGACCTTCCCGGTGCTGACCCAGAACGCCCGGGCCTTCACCCTGACAGGGGCCAGCATCGCGCCGGGCACGCTGGCATCTACGCCGAACGAACAAGCAATGGTGGGCTACGACGGAGCGCTCTACTTGGAGCACCCCGAGCCGGGGATGGCCGTCGAGGTGTCGGGCGTGTGCAAAGCCGTGTTGCCGTCAGCCCTACCAGGCGTGGAAGCCGTGGTGGAGGTGAGGTGCAACTAGCCGCTTAGATCTCCCTCGCGAGTGGGCGGCACCCCTAGCACCCTTGCCTTTGCAGCAATGACTGCGCAAACGGTCGACCCACAAGCTGGGCAAACCGCAGGCTTGAGAAGCCTCTCTGGCAAGATAGGAACGATGGCCTCGCATTCGCAGCGCAGCCCCAGGGCTTCGACCTTCTGCACCCGCCGCTCCGGGTCCCGCTTGATGGCCAAATAGCTCGAGTTGCACTTGGTATTCGGGCAGAAAACGGGCTTGTCCCCCGCTTGCTCGGCCGGGCCGAGAATGAGCACATGGCCGCAGTCGACGCATTTGCCCGTCGCGAGATCCTTGCTGGCAGCGATCAGCGTCGAGCTCGCAACCTCTTCCAGCTCAGCGATGAGAACACGGAGCCTTTCGATCTTCGGCCGTGCGTTCGTCAGATCTTTGCGCAGATGGAGAAAGCTCCCCAACGAGTTGTAGTAACTGCGAAACTTGCCCCAAGGAATGCGCTTGGCCTCGCCGATCGGCAAGAAATCCTTGTCCTTGAAAGCGGCCTTCAAGTCACTTGAGGCAAAATCGAGGTCTTTGGGCGGTGGCGTTACCGAGATGGAGAAGCTGGCCGTTTGATCAGAGTTCGGATCGAAGGCGGCCAGCATTTTGATGATCTGGTCCGGTCGCCACTCGCGAGCAAGCTCGGTGGAAACGTCTTCACCATATGCAGCCAAGTTCTGATACGCCACGGATTCCAGGCAGAATCGTAGTTCCAGCGCGGCGTAGATCAATGACGCGTCATCGCCCCTGCTGATTAGTTCTTTAGCCGTGCTTAAACGTTCCGCGATGTTGTAAAGGGCCATAATCAAAGGTTACTCGATTGGAACTCGGGATCACGTTAACAGCCGCCTGTAGGCGCTATCTCCCAACGCGATTGCCTAAATGCGTGGGCGGGACTAAAGTTCGTGGAAGGGGGGATGGCCAGACAAGTTGAGAAGGAGCGCCCAATGCCCATCAGGGCCGTGGTGTATGTCAGCGAGGCATCCGACGCGTTGCGCGGCGATCTGCTTGGCCTCCGGAGCGGCAAGCTCCAGGAGCTGGTCGACGACGCAACTCGATTTAACCGGGACGCAGGTGTCAGTGGGGTGCTCTTGTTCGACGGGACGCGCTTCCTCCAATACTTGGAGGGCCCCCCGGACGGGTTGGACGTGGTGTTCTCAAGGGTGCTCGGTGCTTCGAGCCATCACGACCTGATCGAGCTGCAAAGCGGGACGATCATGGATCGCCGCTTGCCTTATTGGCCTATGCGCTGGTTGCCTGTGGAAGTCAAAGAGCTGAGCGAGGTCGCAGTGGGCGACTGGGCCGGTTTCAAGGTGCGGGGGGATGGAGAAGCGTTGAACGCAACGGCGATCGACCGGCTGCTGTTCCTAGTGAGCAGACGCGCACTGGTAGGAAGATGAACCAGTGGCGACCGCCTGGCCGCGCAAGGAATCCGCCCCCTACGTGCAGCCCAAGTCTTCGTGGATCGCCGTAACAAGCTGTCGGAAGCGGTAAGGCTTCGGGAGAAATCGAACCGTCTCGGGCAGCGGGGGCAGCTGCGAGCGTTGAAGGCCAGACGCGAGCATGACGCGGGCCTGGGGTTGAGCAACCGCGGCTTCCGCCGCGACCTCCAGCCCGTCGGCGCTGTCTGGCATGTTGAAGTCGGTCACTACCACCGCGAACCTGGCGTCGCCGCGCAGGAGGACGAGGGCCTCATCCCCGTTGCTGGCGGGAGTGACTTGGAAGCCCTGAGAGGTCAGAGCCTCTACGACGACGCTGCGGAGATCGTCTTCGTCTTCAACAAACAACACGTGGATCGGCATCTCAATGCTCTGGTGCGGGGAAGCAAAGGCTAACGCGGGTTCCCTTCCCAAGCTCGCTCTGGAGCTCGGTGAACCCGCCGGACTGGGCCGTGAAGCCAAACACTTGGCTCAAGCCCAACCCGCTGCCCCTTCCAATGGGTTTGGTGGTGAAAAACGGTTCGAATACCCTGGCCTGCTGGTCCGCCTCAATCCCTGAACCGTCGTCTCGGATGCTCAGGCAGATGTAAGGTCTTTCACTGGTGTTGGGCAACGTAGGATCACGGGTTTGCCGCGCAGAGGCCGTGATGAGGATCGTTCCGCCCTTCGGCATGGCGTCGCGGCTGTTGCACACCAGGTTAAGGATTGCGGCCTCCAGCTGTGCTTTGTCCAGCGACAGGGTCGGAAGGCCTTGAGAAACCTCGATCGTCACTGTGATCGCGTCACCGGCAGAGCGGCGAAGCAGCGCTTCGCATTCGGCCATCAAGGCGGCCAAGTCGACGGCCTCTGGCACCAGGGTTTGTCCCTTGCCGAAGGTCAGCAACTGCCGAGTCAGAAGGGCCCCGCGCTCGGCGGCCCGCTGCGCGGTATCGATGAGCTTGGCCACGCCTCCGTCTTTCACCCTCAGGCTGATGAGATCCAGACAGTTGGCCACGATCGTCAACAGGTTGTTGAAATCATGGGCCAAGCCGAGCGTGAACTTGCCGATGGCCTCCATCTTCTGCGCCTGCAGGAGATCGCGCTGGGCTTGGAGCAGCTGCTCCTGCGCCTCGTGGCGCTCGGTGATGTCGCGGGTGATTTTGGCAAACCCCACCAGCTCCCCGTCTTCCCAGATGGGGTCGATCACCACACTGGCACGGAAGCGTGTTCCGTCCTGCCGCAATCGCCAGCCTTCGGCAGCGTAGCGCCCCTCCAGGGCGGCGGTGCGCAAGTTTCGCTCTGGCAATCCGGCTTGGGCTTCCTCGGGCAGGTAGAAGCGGGAAAAGTTGGTGCCGACTACGTCGGCAGCGACATATCCCTTGATTCGCTGCCCACCCGGGTTCCAGGTCTGAATCACCCCGGCGGTGTCGAGCATGTAAAGGGCGTAGTCGGTGACGGAGTTCACCAGCAGGGCAAACTGCCGGCTCTCGTCCCTCAAATCGGTTTTCGCTTTCGCTGGTTGGTTCATGGGTCATCCTCTCGGCAGGGCCACCGAAGGGCGACAGAGTGCGCAGTGTAGAAGAGCGACGGCCGTCATCCTTTTACGTTTCCTTCACAAATCGGGCGAGCCCTCGGGCCACACTGTTCAATCGTGGCACAACCACGCAGAGCGCTTGTAGGGAGAAAGTCATGGGATTGGACGGCAAAGCAGTAAGGGTTCTTCTTGTAGAGGACGAGCCCACTCTCATGATGGTCTTGGAGCAGGCCATTGCCCAAGTCGGCTACGACGTCTCCAAGACGGCGGAAGACTTGCCCACAGCCTTGGCATGCGCCGAGGAAGCCGCTTTCGATGTGGCGGTGCTGGACGTCAACTTGAACGGGGTCGAGTCTTACCCCGTGGCCGATCGCTTGGTCGAGTTGGGGGTGCCGTTCCTGTTTACGACCGGTCTTGGGGCCAACCGGCTGCCCGAACGCTTCAAAGACACGCCCTTCCTTGAAAAGCCTTTTCGCCTGAAAGAGATCGCCGCCGCCCTCCAGTCCCTTCGCCAGGGACTGGAGGTTCACTGAGTTTCCGGGCCTTGGGCACCGGTCGGGACCTTCGGGTCCCTTTTTTAGTTCAGCGGGGCCTCGGTCTGCTGGTAAGTGCCCACGGTCTCGCCCACACCCAGGATGTGGCCCTTCGCGGCCTTTAGCACCTCGTCCCGCGTCGCGCCAGCCTTTAAATCAAGCACGGTGTCCAAGGCCAACAGCTGGAAATGGTAATGGTGCGGTGGATCCTCGACCGGCGGTTTAGGGCCAAAGTAGCCTACCGAGCCTCGGCTGTTGGCCCCCTGCAGCATTCCCTCCGGTTTCAGCAGCCGTGGATCGACGGGCAGGCCCTCCCGCAGTGATTGTGTGGTGGCTGGGATGTTGTAGGCCACCCAGTGAACAAAGGGCTTGACGTTGGCCGCGTCCGGGTCCTCCATGATCAGCGCATAAGACTTGGCACCAGGCACCGGGCTCCACGAAAGAGCGGGCGATGCATCGTCGTGATACGCGCTGAAGCGGGGAGGCAACGCTTGGCCCGAGGCGAACGACGGGGAGCGGAACTCGAACGCGGCGGCCTTGCCGATCCGATCCTTGGCCAACGGCACTCCAGACCCCTGATTGACTTGGGCCATTAAGGGACCGCTGGGCACCGCAGCAGCGGGGGAGGCGGACGCTTGGCCCTGGCCGTAAGTCACCCGATAGATGACGCCATTGGCGTCGTCGCCGACCAACAGGGCACCGCCCTTCGTCATTGCCAATCCCACCGGGCGTGCAATGTGTGCCTGGCCATTGTCGACCAGGAAGCCGGTCAGGAAGGGCTCAAGCCCGACCGGCTTGCCGGCGTTGAAACGAACCCGCACCACCTCGTAGCCCGACGCTGGCTTGCGGTTCCAGGAACCGCGCATCGTCACGAAGGCGTCCCCCCGGTAAGCCGCCGGAAACTGCTGGCCGGTGTAGAACAGCATCTGCATGGGGGCCGCGTGGGCTGTGTAGCCGAGCACCATGGGCTCGCTGGTCGCCGCCCATTGCTGTTTGCTGATCTGCCCTGGCGGCGTGCTCTGGGGATTCACCCCGTCCTTGCCCCAGATGTGAGGCCAACCATACTTCTTTCCCTTCTGAATGCGGTTGAGCTCCTCGGGCTGTTCGTCATTGCCCAAGTAGTCGATGCCGTGATCCATCCCCCACAGCTCCCCCGTTTTGGGGTCCCAAGCAAAGCCGATGGTGTTCCGCAGGCCGCTGGCAAAGATGGACCGGTTCTTGCCATCCGGCGAGGACCTCAGCAGCGCCGCATGCTCGGGATTGGTCTCGTTGCACGCGTTACAGGACGAGCCCACGCTGATGTAGAGCATCTCATCAGGGCCAAAGGCCAGCGTGCGGTTGGGGTGCTGACCGCCATCGGGCAGGTCGTTGATGATCCGTTCCTCTGGACCCAACGTCCCGTCCGGGTGTATGGGGGCGCGATACACGTCGTTGGCCGTGGCGACATACAGCTGCCCGTTGGCGATGGCCAGCCCGTGCGCTCCTGGACGTGAGAAGACCACCTTCGGTTCGGCGTCCAAGGCTCCGTCTTCATTGGCATCCTCCAGCAACAGCACGTCGCCTTGATCTCGACGTGAGACATAAATCCGCCCGTCTGGTGCCACGGCGATGATCCGGGGATTCTGAAGGCCTTGCGCAAGGGGACGCACTTGGAAGCCGCTGGGCACCTTCAGGGCCTGAACGCGCTCGGGCGTCGCATCTACCTTGGCGGGTTTGAACGTATGGACGTTGGCTTGGACGTCGGTTCCGTCCCCCTGCTGAGCCAAGGCGAGGGAGGGGGCCAAGAAGACGAGCAAAAGCGCGGAACGGGTCATGAGGATGGCCTGGCGCTGAGGAGCGTTCAGCATCGGGCGGGAGCGGTCAATGGGCTGCGAATGCGTTGCATGCGCGCCGTTCACCACGAAGGCCATCGATCGCCAGGCCCACACATCGCCGGTCTCGGACGCTCCGGCGTTCGCCAAGCCTTCACTCGGGGATCGCTTGATCCGCATCCCAGCCTCGATACGGTAAGGCTTCGCCCGACACGAGAGGAGGACATCCATGGCAGAGCTCAAAGAGAACCTGTTGGACTGGCTGCGCGACGCACACGCGATGGAACAGCAAGCCGAAACCATGCTGAAGGGGCAGGCTTCGCGGATCGAGCACTACCCAGTGCTGAAGGCGCGCATTGAAGAGCACATTCAGGAAACCATTGGCCAGCGCGAACGGCTGGAAGGGTGCATCAAGCGCTTGGGCGGCTCGCCGTCGACCCTCAAGGACGTGATGGGCAAGATGGCAGCCTTCGGTCAGGCCGTCGGCGGCATGACGGCCTCCGACGAGATCGTCAAAGGCGCGATGGCCGGTTACGTCTTCGAGCATTTCGAGATCGCCTCCTACACGGCCCTGATCGCCGCAGCGAAGACGGTGGGCGATACAGAAACGGCCCGGATCTGCGAAGAAATCCTCGTGCAGGAAGAGGCGATGGCCGACTGGCTGGCGGCCCACCTGCCCGAGGTGACCGAGGAGTTCATGGTGCGCGATGCCACCCCGGGCGTCGAAGCCAAAAAGTAACCGCTGCGCCGCGCCGGCCGGGTTCACGCCCGGCCGACGCGGGCGGGCCTACAACGAAAGGCCCTAGGATTGGAGGCGGCTGGCATGCCCAGGCCCATCTGGAGTGGTTCGTTGTCCTTCGGGCTGCTCAACGTTCCTGTGTCCCTCATGTCCGGCGAGCGTCGCATGGATCTGAGCTTTCGCATGTTGGACGCACGAAACAAAAAGCCCATTCGCTACGAGCGGGTCAACGCCGAAACCGGCGAAGAAGTGCCTTGGAAGGACATCGTCAAAGCCTTCGAATACGACAAGGGCAGCTACGTCGTCATAGAGAAAGAAGACATCGCCGCGGCCGCCCCCGAGACGCACGAATCCATCGACGTGGAGGCGTTTGTCGACGCCGAGAGCATCGGGCTGAGGTTCTTCGAAAAACCCTACATTTTGGTGCCCGGCAAGAAGGCCGAAAAAGGCTATGTCCTGCTCCGAGAGACCCTGAAGGAAACCGGCAAGGTGGGCATCGCCAGGGTGGTCATCCGCACGCGCGAATACATTTGCGCGGTGATGCCCGAAGGCGATGCGTTGATCATGATCCTGCTTCGCTACCCGCAGGAGTTGGTGGCTCCGGACGAATACAAACTGCCGCAGGGTGGGGCGTCGGACTACCGGGTTGCGCCCAAAGAGCTCGAAATGGCCAAGCAGCTGATTGAGAGCATGACCTCTGACTGGGAGCCGGACAGCTACCAGGACGAGTTCCGCGAGCGCCTGTCCGACATCATCAAGAAGCGGGTCAAGCAGGCCGGTGCCACGACGACGTTTGAGGAACCGGAGCACCGCGAGGACTCGGCGACCAACGTGGTGGATTTTATGGCCTTGCTCCAAAAGAGCTTGGAGACCAACAAGCGCACCCCGGCGAAGGCAACGCCGGTGAAGACCGCCTCCAAGCCCTCCACCAAAGACAGCAAGCCTGCCAAGAAGGCCGCCGTTAAGAAGGCCCCAGCAAAGAAAGCCGCAAAGAAGTCCCCCGCCAGGAAGGCTCGAAAGAGCGCCTGATCACCCAAGGAGAATCCCATGAGCGACGACAAGAAGAACACCGGCAGCCCGGACCGCGACCGCATCAACGTCAACGAAGACTACGAGCTCCAGTATTGGACCAAGGCGCTGGGCGTGTCCGCCGACGAGCTCCGGGCCGCCGTCAAAGCCGTGGGCCCCACCGCTGCGGCCGTTCGCAAGCACCTGGGCAAGTAACGAGGAGCCGTCATGTCCTTGGTCGAATACCGCCGTAAGCGCCGCTTTGACCAGACCAAGGAGCCCGAACCCGGCAAAGCGCTGCCAAAAGGGCAGCGCGCCATTTTCGTGGTGCAGCTCCACCACGCCAGCCGCCGACACTACGACTTCCGCTTGCAAGTCGGCGACGCCCTGAAGAGTTGGGCGGTGCCGAAGGGGCCCAGCTACGACCCCAAGGTCAAACGAATGGCGGTGGAAGTGGAAGACCATCCCGTCGACTACGCCAGCTTCGAAGGCGAGATCCCCAAGGGGCAATACGGCGGTGGGCACGTGGCCCAGTTTGATCACGGCGTTTGGGCCACCCAAGGAGACCCAGAGGCACAACTTGCCAAGGGTCACCTGCGATTCGAGCTTTTCGGCACCAAGCTCAAAGGCGGCTGGCATTTGGTCCGGTCCGGCAAACCGGCCCGTCAGCCGCAGTGGCTGTTGTTCAAGGACGACGATGCGTATGCGAGCGATCTGGAAGCGGACGATATGCTCGCCGATGTGTCGGCGGCCCCAACGACAGACATCAAGAGAGCCGGCGGCGGTAAAGCCGACAAGAAGAAGCTCAAAGCCCTCCCTGCAAAGCGTGCGCGACGGAAGAACTGGGCCAAGAAGGCGTTGGTCCTCCCCAAAGCGAAAGAGGCGGCTCCGCCTTCCGGCCCCTTCGAGCCCCAGTTGGCCAAGCTGGGGGACGCCCCACCGCAGGGCGACCAATGGGTCCATGAGATCAAGTGGGACGGGTATCGGATCCTGGCAACGGTCGCCGATGGGGCCGTCCGGCTCTGGTCCCGCAACGCGTTGGAGTGGACCGACAAGATCCCCGAGATACGCGACGCCGTGGCGGCGTTGGGCCTTACCTCTGCTGCCTTGGATGGCGAGCTCATCGCCGGATCGGGCACCAAGGAGGACTTCAACCTGCTCCAGGCGACATTGTCCGGGGAGCGGCAAGGCGCGCTGGCCTACGCGCTCTTCGACCTGCTGCACATCGATGGCGTGGACGTGGCCGCAGCACCTCTGCTAGAGCGCAAGGCGCTCCTGCAGGAGCTGCTGGAAGGCCAAGCCGGCCATTTGGCCTTCAGCTCTCACGTTCAAGGCGAAGGCAACGAAGCCTACCGCCTGGCTGGCGAACAGCACTTCGAGGGCATCATTTCCAAGCGCGCCGATCGCGGCTACCACCCCGGCCGCAGCGACGACTGGCGCAAGACCAAGCAGCTTGCCAGCGATGAGTTCGCAGTGGTGGGCTACACGGCCCCCAAGGGCAGCCGCAGCGGCTTTGGCTCGCTTTTACTGGCCAAGCCCGACGCCAAACACGGTTGGCTCTACGTGGGCCGGGTGGGCACCGGGTTCTCCGACGCCTTGATCAAGGACGTGAGCAAGAGGATCCAAGGGGGAGGCAAGAAGCCGACGGCCTACGTGCCCACCGAGGACACAGATCTTCGCTCTGCCACGTGGTTCGAGCCGCGCTTCGTGGTGGAGGTGTTCTATCGCGGCATCGGGGGGCAGCAACTGCTGCGCCAAGCCTCCTTGAAAGCCGTGCGGGCCGACAAGGAAGTGAATGATTTGGCGGATTCGGATCGCGCCGCCCCGGCGAAACCGGCCCGTGGCAAACGGGCATCGGCGGCGTCTTCTGCCCGCAAGACCGCCGCAACGCCTCAAGTCGAACGCGTGCCCCCCAAACTGTCCTCCCCGAGCAAGGTCCTTTTCCCTGGCGACGGCTATACGAAGCAAGACGTTTGGGATTACTACTCGGCAGTGATGGATCACCTGCTGCCCGAGGTGATCAACCGGCCCTTGTCGATCATTCGCTGTCCCGCCGGCACTGGCAAGCCTTGCTTCTTCCAAAAGCACCACACCGCCGGGCTGGAGCTGGTGGACTCGGTCAAGCTGAAGGAGGACAGCGGCATCAACGCCCACTACCTCGTAGTGCGCGACGCGGCCAGCTTGCTGGAGCTGGTCCAGTTCAATGCCCTGGAGTTCCATCCGTGGGGAAGCCACGCGGAGGAGCCTGACCGTGCCGACCGGGTGGTATTCGATCTAGACCCCGGCCCAGATGTGCCTTTCGCGGAGGTAAAAAAGGCTGCCACTGATATCCGGAAGCTTCTGGCCCAACTAGAGCTGGAGTCCTTCCTGCGGGTATCCGGAGGCAAGGGCCTTCATGTCGTGGTGCCCTTGAATCCCGGGTGCGACTGGGACCTGACCAAGCGCTTCGCCAAAGGCTTCGCCGACGCGTTGGCGCAGTCCGAACCGCAGCGCTTCCTGGCCACCGCCACCAAAGCCCTTCGAAACAAGCGGATCTTTGTCGACTACCTGCGTAACGGTCGAGGTGCCACCGCAGTGGCGTCGTATTCCCTGCGGGGTAGACCGGGCGCGCCTGTCGCGATGCCTCTGGCGTGGAGCGAGCTGCCAAACCTCAAACGGGCTGACGCGTTCACGATCAAGGACGTGCCGGGCAAGCTGAAACGTCGCCGCAAGGATCCCTGGGACGGCATCGATGCGTTGAAGCAGAACTTGTCGAAATGGGCCCGAAACGACTAACCGCTATCCCCGCGGTCGTGTCCGAGCCTAGACGGGCAGACGCGAGCGTCGTTGGCAGCTGCCGAGCACGTGATGAGCACGCGGGCTTGATGCCGGCTCCTGTCCAATGAGCCTCATGCAATGCGATGCTCCCGCTCCGACCCCGGTGACCGTCTGGACCATCGGGCATTCCACTCGACCTTGGGACGAGTTCTTACAACTGCTGTCCGCACAAGGCATCTCGGCGATCGCGGACGTGCGTCGCTTCCCAGGATCGCGTCGTTACCCTTGGTTTTCGTCCGAGCAGATGGCTGAAACGTTGCCAGCGCACGGCGTGGAGTATCTCTGGATTCCTGAACTGGGCGGGCGGCGCAAGGTGCAGCCGGATTCGCCCAATGGTGCGTGGGACAACGCCGCGTTTCAGGGCTACGCAGATCACATGGCGACCGCCGAGTTCGCCGGCGGGCTATCGAAGGTGCTTGCACTGGGGGGCAAACATCGGACCGCGCTGATGTGCGCGGAGGCACCCTGGTGGCGCTGCCACCGACGTCTCATCTCCGACCTGCTGATGCACCGGGGCCATGAGGTGTTGCACATCGTGTCCCACGCCGAACCCAAGCCGCATCCGCTGAACCCGATGGCGCAGGCCGCCGGGCCAGCGCTTGTCTACCCACCGGCCCAGACCGAGCTGTTCTGAACCAACCAGTTCGGGCGAACGAGTGTCGCGACCGCCCGGCGCATTTCCCCCATCGAGCAAGCGAAGATGACCAGTCCAAGCCCGCCAACCTCGCAGGACCTGCCTGCCTTCGACGCCATCGTGATCGGCGGAAGCTATGCGGGCATGTCGGCTGCCTTGCAGTTGGCGCGCGCTTGCCGCACGGTGTTGGTGATAGACCACGGGCAGCCCCGCAACCAACGCGCTGGGAAGGCGCACGGGTGTTTGGGGTGGGATGGGGCGAGCCCCGCAGCCTTGCTTGAGACCGGCCGCCGGCAGTTGCTGGCCTACGAGGGAGTGCAATGGGTGACCGATGAGGCCACCGACGCCGCCGGTTCACTGGAGGCCGGGTTCCGTGTCGATTGTGTATCCGGCGATTACTACTACGCCCAGCGACTGATACTTGCGCACGGCGTGGAGGATCGGTTGCCCGACGTCCCGGGGCTCGCGGAGCGATGGGGAAAAACCGTCCTCCATTGCCCCTACTGCCACGGCTATGAAATCTGCGGAACAGCCATCGGCGTGCTTATTGCGTCCAGATCCGAAGCGATGGATCAAGTCAGGGCGCTTTCTCAGTGGGGACAGATCACGGCGTTCCACGACGGCGCGCTTTCTGCGTCGGAGGTGGAAGAGCTTTCTCTGCAGCTGAGGGGCATCGGTGCGACCCTGGAGAAGGAGGCCCTGGTTGGCATGACCGGCAAAGCGTCCTTGACTCTCGCAGACGGCAGCTCCCGCGAAGTGGAAGCCTTGTTCGTCCACCCGGAAACCACGTTGGCCTCCGGCTTGGCCAAATGCTTGGGTTGCGCAACCGAGGACGCGGGATGCATCACGACCGATTCGGCCAAGCAATCCACCATCCCAGGGGTGTTCGCGTGCGGCGATGCAGCCCGGTTTGCAGGGAACATCGCCCTGGCGGTGGGGGAGGGAGCCTTGGCGGGCGTGGCCGCACACCGATCTTTGCTTGGCTTGCTCCCCTAACGCAGGCCCCGAAGGGCTCAAGAATGTCTCTATTTCCGTCCAATAGGATCAATCGCTGAACGGCGAGGGCCGCTCTCGATTGACTGAAGCAGCGCTCCGGTCGTGCGCACTTGGACGCTCCCGGTGGATCGCAGCAGCGTCAGCGCGGCGGACCGGCGCTTTGGCAGGCACGCCGTGGCGTCGGAGATGACAACGGTAGAGAACTCCCGCGAGTGTGCGTCGATAGCGGTGGCGTGAATACAGGAATCCAAGGCCATGCCTACAAGCACCAGGGTGCGAACGTCCAGCTTTGCGAGAAGCACGGCCAGCGGGGTCGCCAGGAACGCCGAGTGCTTCGGCTTGAGCACCGTGTAATGATCCGGGCCAGGGAAAAGGAGTCGGGCAATGTCACCGGCCGGACCGCCCTCATGGCGACACACCTCCGCCAGCTGGTGAAAGCCGCACTTCCAGTCGCCAAAGTTGTCGTTGGCATAGATGACGGGCCAGCCCCTTTCGTCAAACGCCGTTCGAATCTGACCGGCTTTTTTCGCGGCCCGGAGGGCCAGCGGTGCGAGTTGCTGCCCATCGGGAAAGTCGAACTTGCTGAACAGGTCGATGATCAGGAGGGCGGGCGTGCGCACCTCAGTCCCCCGTCTGTGAATGCGGCGCTTCCACCGCCTTGGATTGTGGCGAATCCTTCTGCCGCAGGAAGATGGTCAGCACAACCAGCGCCAAGACCGCTAGAAACTCGCTTTGCCAGTTCTGCATGGACTCAAACCAAAAGTCGCTGCTGAAGAGGTGATCGGTAAACGATGGGGGCAGCAACCCGTCCAGTCGATTTTCCTGAGACTTGGCTCTCCAACTTCCCACTGCATGGAGCGAGAAGGAGAGGAAGAACAGGAGAAAGAAAACAATGGCCAAAGAGTGGCCGTAGAGGCTCTTCCAGACGCCCCCCTTGCGCACCGGCCAAGGGACCGGCCCTGATTCTACACGGGGCTCTTCTTCTGCTGGGTCGAGGGGGCGCGACTCAGCAGAGCCGGCTTGACGCAGCCGGACGGTGAGCAGCACATACATGCCCATCTGGAGGAACTCGCTTTCCCAGTTCTCAAACGTGGCACTGCTGAAGTGCCCGCTGGCCAAGTAGTCCCAGAAGCCAATGGCCGCCACGCCGTGCTGGTTCAGCTCTTCATTGTGGACCTGCCAACCGGTCAGAGCCTGTCCCACCAGAAAGAGCACCATCAGGCCGAAGAGCACGATCGACAGACCATTGCGACGCCACATTTCCTGCTCCCAAATGAAAGGCGGGCCCGAAGGCCCACCGTGGTTGCTTACTTGCTCGCGGCTTTCTGGTTTCCGCCCTGCTCAGCCAGCAGGGTGAGCTTTTCATCCGTCGCCTTTTCCTCCTCCAACGTCTCCAGAAGGTAGGGCAAGGCGTCCTTGTAGCCCAGCTGTTTGGCCAACGCCGCGATGGTGCCGTAGGAGGCGATCTCGTAGTGCTCCACCTTTTGGGCACCGCCAATCAGGGCGGCGTCGCGCACCGGGCCCTTCTCAATGGAATCGATCACTTCCTTGCCTTCCTCCACCAAGCCTTCCATCGCTGCGCATTTGATGCGCTTCAGGCGGATCCCCAGCACCTCCACGACCTGATCGATGCGTTCGATCTGCCCTTGGGTCTCTTCCAAGTGGGTCTCGAAGGCGGCGGCCAGGTCCGGATTCTCCGCAGCACGGGCCAGGCGGGGCAGGGCCTTGGTCAGCTGCTTTTCAGCGCTGTAAATGTCAGAGAGCTCGTGCACAAACAGTTCTTCAGCGGTCTTGATAGCCATGTGGGCATCCGAGTTAGGGAGAGCCATTACCATGCCCCGCTGGTCGGCGACGATGCGTGAAGGACCGGTGCAATCAAGGTTATGACACGCGCGTAGCGGAGGAAACGGAGAAATCTGCACCATCAGACGTGCCCAGAAAGGGAAGCGGTCAGGGCCGGAGCCCTGCGCCCTGTCAATGAGGAACTCCCCGGGCCGGTCGCCGCCATGGGAGTTATGATGAACGTCCCTCCCACGGCGTGGTCCCATGCGCTTGAGCAAACTGGACATCGCCATCGGCCACTTGGAAGCCGCGTGCGCGCTCTATCTGGCGGGCCATCACCCCGCCACCGTCGTGCTTCTGGCCGGCACGGCAGAGGACATGCTTCGCGCGCTGCCCCCGGCCAACGACACCCCCACCATTGGCGAGCACATGCTCCAGGTGGCCAGGCAGATGAGCGCCCGCCAGGATCTGGTCTACCGTGACATCAAAGAGGACATGGTGGGACTGCGGAATGCAGTGAAGCACGCGACTCGAGAGGGCGAGCACCACGTGGATCTGTTCCCCGTCGACGAGCACCGCTACCTCTTGGGCGCGTTGCTGAATGCGTTTCGCTGCGGCGCTCACTTCTCTGCGGCGATGACAGAAGCGTATGTGCGGATCGCCGATGCCGAAGGATGAATAGCCTTGCGAAGCGAGTGAGCGCAGTTAGACCTTGGACTGTCGAACCCTAAGGGTCTTCGCTTTCGCCCCGAGGACCTCAACGACCGTCCGGGCGGCGTAGCGCAGTTTCAAGGCCATTCTTGCCGCGGGGCAAGCGCAGTGTTGGATCTTCACGTGTGGCTCAACTGGCGCTCGGCAAGATTCCCGCATGGATACCCCCGACGTTCCTGAAAGTGGCTTGACCATCAAGCTTTATCGCGAGAAGGGCAGTTGCACGCTTCGATTGGAGGATCTTCCTAGCAATCCTCCGAGCGACGACGAACTTCTTTGGGTGGATCTATGCGGGGCTCCCAATCAGCAAGCCGAACAGGTGTGGCGCGCGCTGAGGTTGAATCCCGCATCCCTGCCGAGCAGTCCCATCGCCACCAATCCCCGGCTTGAAAAGTTCGCCGACCATTTCATGGCGCGTGTAGTGGCAGTGTTGCGTGGGAAGGGGCTGAAGTTCCAAGGCGCGGTGTTGACCGTCGTGGCTGGGGCGAACTTTGTGGTGACCCACCACGACGAAGACATTGCCTTCTTGGCCGATCTGCGGGAGCGGGAACCCGAGAGCGCCCGCGACATCGGCTGCTTGGGCGAGGCGAGCTTCGTGGCCGCATTGTTGGATTGGCATCTTTCCACGTATTTCTCCGCCGTCGCGCTGTTTGAGGTGGAGATCGAACGGTTGGAGAGTCGGATCTTGTCTGATCAGCCCCCTGGGCGCTCGGCCCTGCCCGAGCTCGCCGCGCTCCGAGCCGCGGCCTCTCGGCTCCGACGGATGCTGGCACCGCACCGAACTGTCTTCGACGGCCTCTCGCGGCCGGACTTCGTGCCTGACGGGGCCGAAGAGGTGGCGCGGCACTTGCGCGATCTGGACGACAGGTTTGAGCGAGCGTTGGACGTGGTTGAGAACGCCCGAGAGCTCGTTGTTGGCAGCTTCCAGCTCTTCAGCACCCAGACCGAGCTCCAAACCAACGAACGCATGAAGCTGCTGACCTTCGTGACGGTGGTGACCGGCTTGCTGGCCGTCATCGCGGGCGCGTTGGGCATGAACTTCGATGCCAACTTCTTCGGCATGAAGACCGAAGGCTTCTGGATTGCGGTGGGCATCATGGCGGGGTTGGGCGCGACCTCAATTTTCGTCGGGCGAAAGCGCGGGTGGCTGTAATCCTGCCCCGGTCCGTGGCAGATAGGGTTTCTGCGAGGCACAGGCGGAAACCTGCCTGAATCCGCTGCGTGTCGTCCCTGGTCCCAGCTTCAGGTAATGGATCGGAGGCTGCCCCGTCAGAAAGTTGGCGTTCTCCTGAGGGATTCAGACTGGCTTTCGATCTTCATGTCTGCCATGAAGTAGTCTGGGATGGATGGTGAAGCGCAGGTTAGAAAACGATGCAAGGGGGAGTGAGGAGTGCTCAGTATGATTCGCTTTGCAGCGCGCTCGATGGGATTCATGGAAGGCAGGAGCTGACGGAGTTCGCCTCGGATTGGGGCCTCCACCGCACTCCCAGCGGGGACAGCGCCGTGGAGCTATGGAAAGGCGCGGCGATGGGGGCCGGCGTTGAGATCTTGTTGCTTCCGCCCGTGTCCGCTTCCAGCGACTGGGCCATCTCGACGCTGGTCACGGTCGGAGGCCGGGTCGAACATGTCAGGCGACGCGCGTTTCGGATCTGATGAGAGCGGCTGCTCAAGGCCTACGACGGCCTTTCTTGGTGCGGCAAATACTGGGTCAGCAGGGAGGCGATGCGTCGGTTCGTCGACGTCGACGCCAAGCCAGGATCTGTCCCACCACGGCCGTGAGCAGCAGCAGGGCATTGGTCACCACAAACACCGTTGACCCCAAAAGTGCACTGTAGACGGTGAAAAGGGTGGACGCGGTCATCTGACCGACGAACAGCCACTTGGAGACCGTTTCGGGGTGGGGAGACTGCCACTGTTTGATCATTTGCCGGACCAGCGTGGCAATCAGCACTACGGTTGCAGCCCAGCCGAGAACATCAGGATGCATGGCCGCTCACCCGTCCTTTGAGTCGTGGACAGTTGAACCGTCTTGGTCGTGCGCCGGGCGCTTATGAGGCTCCTCAATGATTTCCTTGTTGAGGATGCGAACCTCACCCACCATCAGCAGGCGCATGTCGCGCACGATGTAGTCGGCCAACGCCTCATTGGTGATGTCGTCACCGGCGATGTCCAGCCGGAAGCCTTGGCCCTGAATCCCGCCCCCGTTGCTGAAATCAATCTCGAAATCAAAGCACACCCGCTTATCCATGTTGCCCTCTCCATCGGTGAGATTGGGCGGCACTGAAGGGCCGCTTGCTACGCTAAAGGCGATCATCGACGTAAGGGGGCAGCCCACAACTGGCCCCATGCCCGGATCTGAGGGCAGGCTCACTGCCGTTCCCGCTTTCGGCGGTCGTAGAGTTTCATGTCTGCGCGATTGATGGTATCGGCCACCGATTCCGAGGGCCGACCAATGGCGCAACCGCCGGAAAAGCGGATCGGTGCCTCGCCGGCGCGCTCGTGGTAGGTGTCCTCCAACACGCTCAGCCGTTCCAACGTCGCATCGGGGACGAACACGAGGAACTCGTCGCCCCCGAGCCGAACCACCGCTTCCTCGCCTTGGAGCGGGGCGGACAGGAAAGCCACGAAGTCGACCAGCACCTTGTCGCCTTGGGCGTGGCCTTGGGTGTCGTTGACTTCTTTGAAGTGGTCCAAGTCAAACACCAGACAGCCCCACCCATCGAACTGCTGGTGGGCCAGATCGGCCAAGTAGCGACGGTTGAACGCTCGGGTGAGCGGGTCGCGGGTCGCCAAGTCGTGGAGCTGCTGCTCTTGGATGTGTTGAGTCGTGATGTCTTGCGCGTGGCCCAGCACGTAGGGCGGTTGGGCTTCTGTGTCCAGCACGTTGTGATACGCCCAGAAGCGGCGCGATCCGTCGCGGGCCACCAGCTCCATCATGCCCGAGTCGCTCTCGTTTTCCCGGATGCGATCCAAGTAAGCCTTGAACGCGTCCTGCTTGCTCTGGGGAATGAGCTCGGCCAGCGATCGGCCGACGACGTCACCCTCCGAGAGACCCAGTGAGTGCGAGGCCGCAGGGTTGACCGACGTGACCGTCCCGTCCAAGGAATGCGTGCAGATGAGGCCGAGGCTGTGTTGGAACAGCCTGCGGTAGCGTGCCTCGCTATGCGCCAAGGCCTCGACCGCCGCCCGTTGCTCCGTCACGTCCTGGATCGCGCCGATCAATCGGGCACCGGTTTCGGTCTCTTCCCGCTGGCCCACCACGTGGACCCACGTGCGCTCCCCCGAAAGCTTGCTGGACGGAAGGGTCAAATCGATGGGCACACCCGATGAGATACAGTCTTCCAGGGCGGCCTCCAGCCGCTGCCGTGCGCCTTCCGGATACAGGGCAATCGCCGTGTCCAGGCCGGGCACCGCGTCGTCAGAGACGCCATGGATCCTCCGGGTCTCCTTGGTCCATTTGACTTCTCCAGTTCCAAGCACCAGCTCCCACCCTCCGACCTTGGCCAGTGCATTGGTGCGCTCCAGAAAGAACTGGCTTCTCTGAAAACGCCGTTGCAAGGCCTGGGATTCGCTGACCCGCTCAAGAAGGCGAGCGCGCTGCTGCATGCCGACTGCGGCGGCCTGGGCCAAGCATGACAGGGCTGCTCCCTGCTCCGCTGAGATCGTTCCCGGGTTTGGGCTGAGCAGGCAAAGCGTTCCCACGTTCTGGCCATTGGCGCTGATGGGCGCACCGACGTAGTGGCGGACGAAAGGCGGACCCAGGACCAACGGGTTGGTCGAAAAGCGGGCGTCCTGGGCGGCGTCTGCCACCTCAAACAGCTCATCGGACTGGATGGCCCAGGTGCAGAAGGAAATGTCGCGGGGCGTCTCGTCCACACCGGGAAGGCCTATTTGGGCCTTGAACCATTGGCGATCCCCGTCCACCAAGGAGATCAGGGCGATCGGCATGCCCGTCATGTTTCTCGCGGCCCGGGTCAGGGCGTCGAAAAAGGGCTCGGGATCAGAATCAAGGATCCGTAATGACTCCAGAGCAGTCTGACGGGCGGCCTCGGCCATCGGTCACCTTCATCATGTGGGGCTACCGCGATAGATTAGTCAGATCCTGCGTCTGGGGCCGGTGAACGCCAGGCGGAGTGGCCCATTGGGCCGCCGTGCCTCCGGGCCGCTCCTTACAAGCCGGCAGCGACGGCGACTTAGACCGCTTGGCGATAGCCGCCACGTGGCTATTGAGTCGCTCGGGCAACCCCAAAGACGCTGAGAGAAGCGTCAAGCCCCTTGGCTCACTGAGTTTGGCAGTCGCGGATCCAAGACGGTCTGACATGCGGCCTATTTCGCAATGCCACGGGTTTTTGTGGGCAGTCTCGCGGATTCGATATTTAGTCAAATGCCAACGGGTGGTCGCCTATTGCAGACGTCAGATTTCGATCAAGGATGAATGCATCGAACATTCAGACGGGAGGGTCTTATGGGGTTGTCGAATGAGTGGGCCAATAAATGGCGTCAACGTGTGGCTACAGTGGATCAGCGTTCCGTCGACGCACTGCGGGCGCTGGCCGAGTCACGAAGGGCGAGGGGCCTCGTGCTGGGAGGGGCGGTAGCCGCGTTGTTGGGTCTGGCGGGTTGGTCACTACGGCCACCGCCGGACGACGGCGAAGGACTCTCGCAGTTCTGCAGAAGCACCGCAGGTGGCAACCTCTTTCGAACGAACGTCTGCTATGACCGACTGCTGCCGGTGCTTGAGGAGCTCGTTGAGAGTCGCAGGGATGGGTATGACGTCCAACGAATCGGTGAAGCCTGTTTACGCGTTGCTGAACGCTCAGGCTGGGATGCCTGCTCGGTCACGGTGACGGGTCTATTCTCAACGCGCAGGACCACGATTGAGTTCTCCCGGGCCGTTGCTAAGCCATTGGTTGTAGCGAGACCTGGAGAGGGACAATGAACAGCCATGCACGGGACCGGCCTCCAACTGCGGCGGAGAGGGGCCGTGCTGATGCCCCGTCTTTTCAAGCCTCAATCCCCGCAGCGCCTTCCCAAGGTCTTGCTTCCGGAGGCCATGCACCAAGCGCTGCAAGTGCAAGCCAGCACCTCTGGCGTGACCATCGCCGAAGCCGTGCGCCAAGTGTTGGCCGATGCGATCACCAAGCCTTTATCCCCGTCGCAAGGCCTGGTGCCTGGGCCTCGCATCGCCCTGGCTCCGGTGTCAGCCCCAGCAGAGTTGGTGGCGACGTTGAAGTCGAGGGCATGGATGGAGCAGGTCAGCCTGGGCGAAATAGTGCGACGCGCGTTGAACGATTTCCTGACCGTGCCAGCACCCGTGGTGGTGCCCGTGTGCGACAAGATCCTGGCTTGGGGACACTACATCCACGGTCGCCAGTGGAAGCACCCGGAAACCCTCCAGGCGTTGTTTGAAAGTCGGCTCATCCTGCACCCGGCTGATCCGTCTGACGACACCGCAAGCGCTTGGAACTGGGTCAAGGCATGCTTGCCAGCGCAAGTGTGGACGCGCATGGAGGCTCCAACCCCAGCAGAGCTTGAGCGGGTCATACAGACCGATACGAAGGCCCGGGAAGCCTTGCTTGCTCCACGCTTGGAGCTATCCGAGGAAGAGACGGGGCGATGCTTTGACGTTCAGTTGATCGCCGGACTGGCCATGACCGTCGCCCGGAAAGGATGGCCAGAGGGGCCATTGCTGCATGGCGCGTATGGCCGCCACTGGATCATCGAATCGACCGCACGAAAGAGGGAAGATATCCTTCTGCAGGACATCGGATTGCGGGTCTGGGCCGAGACGATGGCCATGAAGGCCAATCGCGCCACCCAGCAGCCTGCATCCGATGAGACACGGGGCTCCGAAGGGTTCTTGGTGACGCACGAGGTGGGGAACTGCTGAAGCCGTTCCTGGGCGGGCGGTTTAAGAACGGCAACATCCACGTCATCTTCCACAAGCACGCCTTGCACCTGGTTGACCGCCTGAACGCCCGGATCGCGGGACCGCTGCCCAAGGCTTTGCCGGCGCCCGGTAGCCCCTGGACATTGCGGCATTGCATGGTGGAACGCGGAGGTGGGCACGGCCGGTCCCCTTAACCTCCGAGGGCTTGCTCCAGTGGCCGGCGGAAGGCATGCCCTCAGTGACTCTTGAGGGTGAAGCCCCGTGGCAGTCGCCACTGGAGAGCCGGAGTTGGGCCGTTGAGGGTTTACAGTAATCTCGCAAAAAGGCAGGATCGGGGTTTGACCAACCCCAAGGGAAAGCCGTGGCATTGACGCTTGAACAAATCCGAAAGAAAAAGGCCGAGGCCGAGGCCTTACTGGCCGAAATGGAAAAGGCTGAAGGCGATGCGCTTGCGGCCGAAGCCGGGGCCAGCTTTGCAGGAGTCTACGAGACCTTGCAGCAGTTTGGGCAGCATTACACAACGAAGCAGAAGAACGATCTGAAGGCGCTGCTTGAGCCACGCAAGGCGGTTTCCGCGAGCGCCGGCATCAGTCGCGCCCCGAAGTTCCAGATCCCGGACGGCACCACCTGGGCTGGCACTGGACGTCAGCCGAAGGCCTTCCTTGCGTGGGCCGAAACCGCTGAAGGCAAGGCGTGGAAAAAGAAGCACCCGGACCAGGAATGGCCGGCGCACCCGTATAAGGCCTGACCGGCATTACAGCGTTGCAGATAGAGCCCCGGGAAACCGGGGCTTTTTTTGTGGGCGTTGAACCAGGGCGAAGCGGGGGCTGGGGCGGGAGCCCCGGCCCTGGGCCGTTCCTCCCCGGAGGGGGCTTTTCAGGCGCGGCCCCGGGCCGCGTTCTTTTAAAGTGCGTTGGAAAAAGGGCGGGTGGGGCCTCGGCTTCCACCGGGCCCGGTGCTGGGCGGGAAATGTGCTGCGGTTCAAGTTTTCCGGCGATCTGCGGCCCTTATGGCGGTTTT
>NZ_LXXZ01000058.1 GCF_003244875.1 Stenotrophomonas sepilia | reverse complement strand
GAGGGGCTCAGCCGTTGGCCGAATCCAGTAAAATCGTCGGCATGAACGCCCCCACCTTCCCCTACGACACCGCGCGCCTGAGCGAACTGGCCCAGCTGCTGATCGACAACGTCCGCGAACTGGCCCATGCCGGCTGGACCCCGGCCACCAGCAGCAACTTCTCCCACCGCCTGGACGATCGCCACGCGGCGATCACGGTGTCCGGCAAGGACAAGGGCCGCCTGATCGAGGACGACATCATGGTGGTGGACTTCGACGGCCAGGCCGTCGGCCGTCCGCTGCGCCCGTCCGCCGAGACCCTGCTGCACACCCAGTTGTACCGCCGCTTCCCGGAGGTCGGCTGCGTGCTGCATACGCACTCGCCGGTGCAGACCATCGCCTCGCGCCTGTACGCGCCGCAGGGTCATGTCCGCCTGGAAGGCTACGAGCTGTTGAAGGCCTTCGCCGGCAACAGTACCCACGAAATGGTCATCGATGTGCCGGTGTTCGCCAACACCCAGGACATGAACGTGCTGTCGAAGCAGGTCGATGACCTGCTCGACCGGCAGAACCTGTGGGGCTATCTGATCGATGGCCACGGCCTGTACGCCTGGGGCCGCGACATGGCCGAGGCACGCCGCCACCTGGAAGCGTTCGAGTTCCTGTTCCACTGCGAACTGGAGCTGCGCAGGCTGCGCGGCTGAACCGGCGCGCAGGTGCAGATGCCGATCCGGAATCTGCGCCCTACACCCACCCTGCTACCCTGTCTTCCCCCCGAGACGTTCAAGCTGCCGCCATGAGCCGACTGCGCATCTACGACGACACCCGCCCCGATTCGCCGCTGCTGGACACCCAGGACGGCGCGGTCATCACTGCCGAGCTGCAGAAGATCGGCGTCACCTTCGAGCGCTGGCAGGCCACCGCGCCCGTCGCGCCGGGCGCCAGCCAGGAGGAAGTATTCGCCGCCTACCGCGCCGACATCGACCGCCTGGTCGCCGAGCGCGGCTTCAAGAGCGTGGACGTAGCCTCGATCGCCCCGGACAACCCGAATCGCGCCGAGCTGCGCAAGAAGTTCCTCGACGAGCACTTCCACAAGGAAGACGAAGTGCGCTTCTTCGTTGCTGGCTCGGGCCTGTTCACCCTGCACGTGGGTGACAAGGTCTATGAGATCGAGTGCGTGAAGGATGACCTGATCGCCGTGCCCGATGGCACCACCCACTGGTTCGACATGGGCGAGGAACCCAGCTTCGTGGCGATCCGCTTCTTCACCGAGCCGGATGGCTGGGTCGGTCACTTCACCGGCACCGACATCGCGCAGAAGTTCCCTCGTTACGTACCCACCCAGGCGTCCTGATCCATGCAAGCCCGCGTCATCCTGACCGATATCGAAGGCACCACCAGCAGCATCTCGTTCGTCAAGAACGTGCTGTTCCCCTATGCGCGCAAGGCATTGCCCGCGTTTGTCGCCGAGCATGGCCAGCAGCCGGACGTCCGCCGCTGGCTGGATGCGGTGGCAACCGAGATCGGCGGTGCCTGCCAGGACAGCCTCGTGGCCGAGACGCTGCAGGGCTGGATCGACCAGGACCGCAAGCACACCGCACTGAAGGCGCTGCAGGGACTGATCTGGGACGAAGGCTACCGCCGTGGCGACTACACCGCGCACTTCTACCCGGAAGTAGCGCCGGTGCTGAAGGGCTGGCACGCCTCCGGGCTGCCGCTGTACGTGTACTCCTCCGGCTCGGTGCCGGCGCAGAAGCTGTTCTTCGGCTTCAGCGATGCCGGGGACCTCAGCCCGCTGGTGTCGGGCTGGTTCGACACCGAAGTCGGCGGCAAGCGCGAGGCCGACAGCTACCGCCGCATCGTGCAGGCCATCGGCGTACCGGCCGGCGAGATCCTGTTCCTGTCCGATGTGGTGGAAGAACTGGATGCCGCCCGCGAAGCCGGGCTGCAGACCCGCCTGATCGATCGCCTGGATGATTACCCGATGCCGCGTACCGGGCAGGCCGCCAACGGCCACGAACGGGTCGAGAATTTCCAGCAGATCCAGCTGTAAGCAAGAAAAAGGGGACGGAGGGGATTAAGTCGTTTGTGGCACACATGGGCCACAAACGACTTAATCCCCTCCGTCCCCTTTTTTGCTCAACGGTCGTTGAGGGTCTTCACCTTCAGCGCTTCGCGCAGGGTAACCAGATCCACCGGGCCGCGCACCGCGATATCGCGGGTTTCACCCGGCAGCAGGTCCAGCAGGTTGTCTTCGACCTGCACATCCAGCGCGCCGAAGTCGATCCACGCCGCGCGCACATACGCCGCGCTTTCCAGCCGCAGACGATAGTGGTCCCCTTCGATGGACAACGTGGCCTTGAGTTTCTGCCGCGGCAACACCTGGTCCTTGGCTTCAACGAAACCGACCACCTGCCGCGCACTCACGTTGCCGTCCTGCAGCAACTCGAACACCGCCACCGTACGCATCGGGTCGGCACCGGCCAGCAGCTCCGCATCGCTGAAATCGCCCATCGGGGTGACACCCGCCGCCGCCAACGTCACCGTTTCCTCGCGACGACGCAGCACCTTCCCCTCCACGTCCATCACCCGCAGACGCCAGCGCGCATCCAGTGCGGCACCGTCGTTGATCAGGCGCACCCGCGTGCTGCCCTCGTCGCGCAGCGCTGCCACCGTCACTGGCGCGAAGAAACGCCGCGCGGCGAAGTGCAGCGCCTTCCAGCGGCCGAAATAGTCCACGCTGGACCACGAGGCGCCGGGCCAGACATCGTTGAGCTGCCAGTACAGCGAGCCCATCGTGTACGGGCGCGAGGCGCGATGGTGCAGTGCCGCCAGAGCGATGCCATCGGCCTGCATGACCTGGCTGAGGTAGACGAAGTCCTCGAAGTCCTTCGGCGTACCGTAGCCCAGCTCGATGTAGTGCAGCAGGCGGCTGTTGCCCTCGCCCGCCATGAACTTCTGGTGCGCACGGATCACCGGGCTGTCGATGCGCTGCTCGGCGCGGGTGGCGATCTGGTCCACCGTCGCCACCGACGGCCACGCCTGCAGCCCGTACTCGGACATGAAGCGCGGCGTCTCACGCAGGTAGGCCTGCACCGGCAGCGCCGGATTGCCCCAGACCTGCCAGTAGTGCTTGTCGCCGCGGGTCGAGTCGTTGGCCTTTTCGTCAAGATCGTTGCTCGGTGAACTGGACCAGTACGGCACGCCCAGCCCTTCCTCGCCCACCACCGCGCGCAGATCGTTGCCGAACAGGTCGACATAGCCCTGCCAGACCTTCGCTGCAAACGCCGGGTCGGCCGCCTTCAGGTCGCGACCATGGCCCCAGTCCTTCCAGGCGGTTTCTTCCTCGTTGTTGCCACACCACAGCACGATGCTGGGGTGGTGGCGCAGACGGCGCACGTTGTCGCGTGCTTCGGCCACCACGTTGGCACGAAACGCCGGATCGTAGCCCGGCTGCATGCCGCCGCCGAACATGAAGTCCTGCCACACCAGCAGGCCCAGTTCGTCGGCGATGTCGAAGAACGCGTCCTCCTCGTAGTAGCCGCCGCCCCAGTTGCGCAGCATGTTCATGTTGGCGTCGCGCGCGGCCGTCAGTACCTGGCGCAGGCGTGCGGCATCGACGCGCGCGGGGAAGGCATCGAACGGAATCACGTTGGCGCCCTTGGCGAAGATCTCCACGCCGTTGATGACGAAGGCAAAGCCCTGCCCGCCCTTGCGGTCTCCCTCGCGGCGCAGTTCGACCGTGCGCAGCCCGATGCGCTGCTCGCGCGCCAGCTCCGGCGCGCCACCTTGGTCCAGGCGGGCCTGCACCGTGTAGCGGTCCTGCGCGCCGTAGCCGACTGGCCACCAGCGCCGCGGATCGGCCAGTTCAACCGGAACCTCGATGCTGTTCTGGCCGGGCTTCAGCAGCACCGTGCGCTGCACCTGGGCCACGCTGCGACCCTGCGGATCGCGCACATCGACATTGACCACCGCAGAACCGGCAGCGTCGCCCTGCTCTACTTGCAGCAGCACGGCCAGCTTCGCCTGCTCCGCGCTCAATGCATCCGTGCGCACCGCAAGATCGGTCAGGCGGTGCGCGTCCCAAGCCTGCAGATCGATTCCGCGCCAGACGCCGGCGGTGACATAGCGCGGACCCCAGTCCCAGCCGAAGTGGTAGGCCGGCTTGCGCGCGAAGTTGCCGACCATCGCGTCCTTCGGCTCATCGCCATACGGCGACGGATAGTTGCCAGCGATCTTGTGCGGCATTGCCTGCACGCCCGGCAGCAGGGTGCGGATCGGCGAACGGAACACGATCTGCAGTTCATTGTCCCTGGCCCGCAGGCGCCCATTCACGCGCGCGCGCCAGGTCCGGTGCGCGTTGTCCGCACGCAGCAGCGGCTTGCCGTTGAGGCTGACGTCGGCGTAGGTATCCAGACCGTCGAAGCGCAGCTCGGCATTGGGCTTGGCCAGCGTCGCCGCATCCACGTCGAAGCGCGCGCGGTACTCCCAGGCGGCCAGGCCGATCCATTGCAGTTCGGCCTCTGGTGCGCCGACATACGGATCACGGATCAGTTCGTGAGCGAGCAGGTCGGTGTGCACGCTGCCCGGCACCGTCGCCGCCCGCCATTGCTGCAGACCTGGATGAGCGGCGCCCTGCGCGTCGCCGGGCAGCATGCGGAACTCCCACTGTGCCTGCAGCGGCGTGGCAGCGACCGGGAAGGCGGACGCCGCGATCAGCAGCAGGAGCAGGCGGAAAACGAGGGGAAGGCGATGCACGGGATGCTCCTGTTTTTCCGCCGGGCATGGCCCGGCGCTACCTGCAAGTCCAGTTCATGGCAGTGCCGGGCCATGCCCGGCGCACCAACCTCAACGCACCACGTTCAACACTTCGTAGCACGCACCCATGGTGTGGTAATCCACCTTGCCGGCCGGGCTCTTTTCGTCGCTGTACTTGCGATTGTCGGCATCGAGGATGCGGAACCAGGCGCCGTACCGGTGATCGACGAAGTGTTCCCACGAATACGCCCAGATACGCTCGTACCACTGCCAATAGCGGTCATCGCCGGTACGCTTGGCCATCAGTGCGGCGGTCGCCAGCGTCTCAGCCTGCACCCAGAAATACTTGTCGTCGTCGCAGACGAAACTGTCGCCACCGATCGGGGCGCCATCCATGCCCGGCTGCCGGCGCGACTCCGGCGCGAAACCGTAGTACAGGCCACCCCGCGCCTCGTCCCAGCTGCGCGCCACAGCCACGTCGAACAGGTGCTGCGCGGTCGGCACCAGCCAGTCGACCTGCACATGGCGGTCCAGGATCAACAACAGCTTGGCCCATTCGGTCTGGTGGCCCGGCTGGAAGCCCCATGGGCGGAACAGGTGCTTGGGGTCGTCCAGGTTGTAGTCCCAGTCGATCTCCCAGTTGGAATCGTAGTGCTCCCACACCAGGCCACCGGCCTTGGCGGCCTGGCGACGGGTCATGTTGTTGGCCAGCTGCAGCGCGCGCTCCACATAGCGCTGTTCGCCGCTGGCCTCGAAGGCGGCCAGCATCGCCTCGCACATGTGCATGTTGGCGTTCTGGCCACGGTAGCCGGTGAAATTCCACTGCCCATCGGCTTCGTCCTTGTAGAGGCCGTGCTGGGGCTCCCAGAAGCGCGCCTCCAGCAGCTGCCAGGTCTCGTCCATCCATGCGCGGGCCTGTTCGAGACCGGCCTTCAGTGCGCAGCTGTAGGCCAACAGCACGAACGCCACGCCGTAGCAGTGGTTCATGTCGTCCTCGACCTTGCCGTCGCGCAGGGTCCAGGCGTAACCGCCGGTGGCCGGGTTGCGGTGCACCTCGCGCAGGTAGCGCACGCCGTGCTCGACCGCCTCACGGTACTCGGCGTTGCCGAATTCGCGGTAGGCCATCGCGTAGTTGAAGACGAAACGCGTGCTGCTCACCAGATGGCGATGGTTGGCGTCGTAGATGCTGCCGTCGTCACGGAAGTAGTGGAAGAAGCCACCGTTCGGATCGATGCACCGCGGATGGTAGAACGCCATCGTATCGGCGATGTGCGCGCGCAGGAACGCGGGCGAACGGAAGTCGGGGGAGGTGCTCATGCGTTAATGTCCTGGGCCTGCAGCAGCTGCTGCACTTCATCGAGCGAGGGCATCGCGGCGAACGCGCCCTTGCGGGTAACAGCCAGCGCACCGACCGCAGCACCGAAGCGCAGCGTGGCGGTGATCGCCTCCGGGTCCTGGCAGAAGGCGGCAAAACCGGCACCGGCGCCGCTGCGCTCCAGCAAGCCGACCAGCACGCCACCGACGAAGGCATCACCGGCCGCGGTGGTATCGACGGCAGCCACGCGGAAGCTGGTGACCGTGCCGTGGTTGTCGCGCGTGTACCAGTGCAGCGTGGCCGCACCGTCGGTGACGATCACCCAGCGCACGCGCGCAGCGAGCAGGCGCCGCAGTACCGCAGCCTCGCCATCGGCACCCAGCGGCGCGGCCAGGTAGTCCAGCTCCTCGCGCGACAGCTTGACCAGGTCGGCGCGTTCCAGCGCCTGCCACAGGCGCGGTGTCGGGTCCTCGTTCGCCGGCCACAGCGCCGGACGCAGATTGAGGTCGAGGCTGACCACCGCACCAGCCGCACGCGCGCGATCCATGCCGGCGAAGGTCGCCTCGGCGATCGCCGCTTCGGTCAGGCTGTTGGAACAGACATGGAAGCACTGTGCGCTGTCGAAGCACGCCGCCTGGAAGTCGCTGTCACGGAACAGCAGGTCGGCTGCCGGCGGGCGATAGAAGCTGAAGCTGCGCTCGCCGCTGGCATCCAGTGCGACGAAGGCCAGTGCGGTCTTGGCCGCATCGGTACGCACGATGTAATCCGTGCCCACGCCGTGCTCGACCAGGCTGTCGGCCAGGAAGTCGCCGAACATGTCGCGGCCCAGCGTGCCGACGAACTGCGTCTTCGCACCCAACCGGGCGGCCGCAACGGCAACGTTGGCCGGTGCACCACCGGCGTACTGCAGGAAGGCGCGCGGCGTGTCGGCCGAGGCCGGCGGCTGCGCTAGTAGATCGATCAAAATTTCGCCGAAGCAAACGATGGCACCCATTCCGGACTCAGCCTCCCTGCGGAATGCGGGTCGACGGGCGCGAGCCCACCAGACCGTAGAAAATAATGTAGAGGTAGCAGGCGATAGGCAGCAAGAAACTCAAGTGCAGGCCAATGCGATCGGCCAGCATGCCCTGCAGCAGCGGGATCACCGCACCACCGACAATGGCCATGATCAGCAGGCTTGACGCCTTGTTGGTCAGCGGCCCCAAGCGTTCGATTGCCAGCGAGAAGATGGTCGGGAACATGATCGAGTTGAACAGGCCCGTGGCCACGATGCCGTACATGGCCGCCTTGCCGCTGGCGGCCAGAGTCACGCCCAGCAGAATCACATTGGCGACAGCGAAGCCAGCCAGGAGACGCCGCGGCGAATACTTGGCCAACAGCCAGGAACCGGCAAAACGGCCAACCATCGCGCATCCCCAGTAGGCCGACACATACTTCGTGGCCTGCTGCTCGCTCATGCCACCGATCTCCGGCAGGGCGAGATAATTCACCATCAGACTGCCGATGGAGACTTCGGCGCCCACGTAGAAGAAGATCGCCAGCACACCGAACAACACGTGCGGCTGCTTCAGCGCATCCAGCAACGTGTGATGATTCGTATCGGCCTTCTCGGTGGTCTCGGCCAGACTGGGCAGGCGGAACAGGTAGACGAACACTGCCAGCAGCACCAGCGCGATCGCCAGGCCCACGTATGGCCCCTGCACGGAGTGCGCTTCAGCGGCGCGATAGGCCACCTGCTCGGCCACGGGCAGGGCGTCGATCTCGTCGCCGCTCTTCACCGTGGTGCTGAGGATCAGGAAGCCTCCGAACAATGGTGCCAGCGTGGTACCCAGCGAATTCAGCGCCTGGGCCAGGGTCAGGCGGCTCGAGGCGGTCTGTTCAGGCCCCAGCAGCGCTACGTACGGATTGGCAGCAACCTGCAGCACGGTGATGCCGGTGGCCAGCACGAACAATGAAGCGAGGAACGCGTCGTACGTGCGCAACGCCGCTGACGGCCAGAAGCCGAGCGCGCCGACACCGGCGATCAGCAGGCCAGCGATGATGCCCTTCTTGTAACCAAGGTGGGCCACCAGCCGGCCTGCCGGCAACGACATCAGGAAGTACGCGCCAAAGAAAGTGAACTGCACCAGCATCGCGCGCGTGTAGTTCAGCTCGAACACCGCTTTCAAGTGCGGGATCAACACATCGTTCAGACTGGTCAGGAAGCCCCACATGAAGAAGATCGTGGTGGCCACCGCCAGTGCGGCACGTGCGTTCATCACCGGCGCGGTGCCGCTGGAAGAAGAACCCGATGGACGGGGCGTTGCGGAGATCGGCATGCGGTACGCGCCTCGATGCGCGGAAGGTCGTTGTTGCGTGGAAGGGGGTATGCAGAAGGAATCAGTTCGGTCGTGCGGCACTGCTTTCGCGGATGCGCAACTGCACCGGCGCAACCGTGCGCCGTGGCGGCGCGTCCGGTTCGTCCAGCCGCTGCAGCAGCAGCGCGGCAGCCTGGCGGCCACGCTCGCGCGGGTCGGCGGTGAGCGTGGTCAACGGCGGAACCGCGACCGACGCCTCGGAAATATCGTCGAAGCCTGTCACGGCAAAATCACCGCCCGGACGGATACCGCGCGAATTCAAGCCCAGCATCAGGCCAAGCGCGACGGTGTCGTTGTAGCAGACCGCCGCACTTGGGCGATGGCCATCGGCGAACAGCTCATCGGTGCGCGCTGCCGCTTCCAAGCGATTCGGGGCCGATTCGATCATCCAGCCCGGCGGCAGCGACAGGCCGGCCTCGGCCAGCGCCTGCTGGAAACCCGCGCGGCGCTGGTGGCAGGAACTGGATGCGGCGTGGCCCCCGAAGAAGGCGATCTGGCGATGGCCGCGCTCGATCAGGTGGCGCGTGGCCAGATAGGCGCCGTGCTGGTTGTCCAGGGTCAGGAAGTCCCAGTCGGCCCCGGCCAGTTCGCGGTTGAACAGCAGCACGTTGGCATTGGCGCCCAGTGCCTGCCGCAGCTGTGCGGTATCGCTGCCCTCGGCCGGCGACAGGATCAGGCCGGCCGGGGTGTGCTCCATCAGCGTGGACAGCACCGCCTGCTGCCGCTCCGGCGATTCACCCGTGCTGCCGAGCAGGGTCACGTAGCCACGCCCGCCCAACGCCTCGTCCACGCCCGATGCGAACTCGGCGAAGAACGGGTTGGAGAGATCGTTGATCACCAGCGCGATGCTCGACGAGGTACGACGGCGCAGGTTGGCCGCCGCGCGGTTGTAGACGTAACGCTGGCGGCGCAGTTCGGCCTCGACCTTGGCCCGGGTATCGACGTTGACCAGCGGGCTGCCACGCAGCACCAGCGACACGGTTGCCCGTGACACGCCGATCGCGCGCGCGATGTCGGTCACCGTCACCGCCTTGCCGGCGCGCTTGCTGGGACTGTTGCCGTTGTCGTTCATCGTCTTCCCGGACTCCGCTGGAGGCTCAAGCCTAATGGATCAGGGCCGTGTCGTGCCGTGCCGTTCGCTGGGTCAGCGCGAACGGCACAGTCCGGCTCAGCGCAGCTGGCTGCCCGGTGCCGCGCACCAGGACACCGGCAGGTCCTTCACCGCCGTGCCCCAGCCCTGCTCCGGCGCCTTCGCGTCGAGTGCGAACTGCAGCCGCGGGCCCTGCTGCAGGCGGTCCCAGTCCAGCCACACCGGTGCATGCGGCTGGCCGTCGACCCGCACACCCTGCACGTACTGCAGGCGGCGGCCATCGGCACCCGGCGCGTCGATGCGCAGGGTCCGGCCATTGCCCATGTCCACTTCGACCTTGCTGAAGCGCGGCGTGTGCAGCAGGAACTGGCCGCTGCCCGGCACCGCCGGGTACACGCCGATGGCGCTGAACAGGTACCAGGCCGACATCGTGCCGAGGTCATCGTTGCCGGTCACGCCATTGGGGGCATTGGTGAACAACTGCTGCGCGGCACGCACCACGGCCGCGGTCTTCCACGGCTGGCCGATCAGCGTGTACAGCCACGGCGAGTGCAGGTCCGGCTCGTTGTTCGGGTTGTAGCGGAACTGGTTGTAGTAGCTGTACGGCCCGACCACCCACGCCTTGCGGGCGGCATTGAGCGGATCGGCCTGCAGCGCGTCCATCGCGAAGAACGCATCCAGGCGGCGACCGGCCTGTTCGCGGCCGTCCATCGCTTCGACCAGGCCCGGCACGTCCTGCTGCGCCAGCCACTGGTACTGCCACGCCGTGCCCTCATGGAAACCGTGGTGCGAACGGGGACTGTAGTGGCCATCGGCCGGCGTGTACCACTGGCCATCCTCGGTGCGCGGGCGCGGGAAGCCGGTGAAACCCGTCTCGGCATCGCGCACCTGCGGGTCCCACACCTTGCGCCAGTTGCGGCCACGCTCACGGAGTGTCGCCGCATCCTGCGCATGGCCCAGGCCATCGGCCATCTGCGAGAGCGCGCAGTCGGCCAGCGCATATTCCAGCGTGGCCGAACCACCATGGTGCGGATCGACATCCATGCCCTTGGACGGGAACGCGCGGTCGTAGGCCACATAGCCCTTGTCCAGGTAGGTCGGGTTGCCGGAGCGTCCGGCCATGCGCGAGTTCAGTGGTGGCGTGCCGAAGGCATTGCGGCGCAGTGCATCCCAGGCTTGCGATTCACGGCCCTTGAGCGCGCCGAAGCGCCACAGGTCGACCATGAACGGCGTGACCGGATCGCCGGTCATGATGTTGGTCTCGAAGTTGGCATAACCCCAGCGCGGCAGCCAACCGACCTGTTCGTCGATCGCCAGCAGGGTACGGCCGATGTCGCGCGCCACGTCCGGGCGGGTCAGCGCCAGCCACTGGTTCTGCGCGCGGTAGGTATCCCACAGCGAGAAGTACTCGTAATAGGTCCAGCCATCAGCGCGGTGGATACCGTCGTCATAACCACGGTAGCGGCCGTCGGCGTCGTTGCCGGTCATCGGCTGCAGCAGCGCGTGATAGACCGCGCTGTAGAACACGGTGCGGTCATCGGCGGTGCCGCCCTGCACGCGCACCCGGCCCAACTGCTCACGCCAGGCCTGCTGGGACAGCGCGCGCATGCGGTCGAAGCCGAGCAGCGCCCCACCCTGCATGCCCTCCGCGCGCAGGTTGGTGCGCGCGCCTTCGGCATCCACGTGCGAGATCGCGCTGACCGCTGTCACCGACTGGCCCTTGGCCAGGTCGAAGCTGAGCCAGGCACCGTTCGGCTTCTGCTCGCCTTCCATGCTGTGGCGCGCGCCCGGCAGGCCACCGCCCTCGCCCCAGGTGCCATGCGCCTTGAACGGACGGTCGAACTCGATGCGGAACCAAGTGGTGTACTGATGACCGCCGCAGAAACTCTTGGTGACCAGCTTGCCCTCGACCACGCGGTCGCCGACCACATCGACCACGCTGCCGATCACCGAATGGCGCTCGTTGGCCTGGCCGACGTTGACGAGGACGTGGCCATCGCCGCTGCGCTGGCTGAAGGTGTAGCGCTCGGCCGCGGCACGGGTACGCGCGGTCGCCTCGGCATCGATGCCACCGTAGCTGGTCAGGCGCACCTTGTAGTAGCCGGCCTGGCCGACCTCGCCATCGTGGGTGTAAGCCGACGCATAGGCCTTGTGGTCGAACTGCTTGGCATTGCCGGTATCGAAATCGCCACCCGGACCGATCGAGCCGGTCACCGGCAGCACCGACACCTGCCCGCCCTGTTCCCAGCAACCCGCGCCGGACAGGAAGGAGTGGCCGAACCCGCGGATCTTCTCGTCGTCATAGCGCCAGCCCGAGTAGTGGCTGCCGATCGGACTGACCTGGATCAGGCCGAACGGTGCCGACGCACCCGGGAACGTGTTGCCGTCGTCCTTGCTGCCGATGAAGGTGTTGACCTCGCGCTCCAGCGCTGCCGGGGCAGCCTGCAGCAGCACCGGCACTGACGACAGCGCGAGCAGGCAGGCCAGGCGCACCAGCGGGCGCGAGGACAATGGGACGGCGGGAGCGGACGGCACTGGGCGCATGTCGGGTTCCTGTAGTCGATGACGCGGAGGCAGACGGCCGGGGGCGTTCGGCACCGTTCCGCTGAGCCCTGCCCTGACCTGCAGAGAGCTCCCCCTGGAATGACGCCCGACCCACCAGACCGTGAATTTAGATCGATTCAAGTAGAGCATGCAGGTTCAGCCGAATGCATTCTGCGGCGCAGCATGAGATGGGGTGTTCGGCAGGGCTGCGCCCTGCACCTGCTACGAGCTGGAGCAACAGCAACCGCAACAGCAGAAGCAACAGCAGAAGCCGGTTTCCTGTGGGGAGTCGGGGTGGGTCCGGTTGCGGGGGACGCCGTAAACCCGTCCCCGCAGTCCGACACCGCCCCGCCAAGCCACAGACAACCCAGAGCCGCTTTGGCTTTGGCTTTGGCTGTTGCCGGCCAGCGGCCGGCACTACCGCGGGTGCAGGGCGCAGCCCTGCCGACCCACACTCCCCTGCGCACGAAAACGATTTCACTGATTTCAGCAAACCGTCATCCCTTCGCCACGCCAGTACCATATTGCGCAGCAGCATGCGCCTGCGGGCGACCCGTGCTAAAAATCGCCCGCCCATCGCTTAGATCGATCCAAGACGACGCTGCGATGGCCGGGAGTTGGGGGAGCAGCAACAGGACGTACCAGGCCACGCGCGCGGCGCCACTGGCAGTTGCTTGGCGACAGCGACAAAGTCACTTCAAATTAGATCGATTCAAGTTGTCCGTGCCACGTCACCGGATCAATCCAGGAGAGAGGGAGAGATGGGAATGAAGCATTCAACACGTACGCACGGCCACGACGCATTGTCGCTGGCCATCGCGCTGGCCCTGGCCGCCGCCGTCATTCCGGCTGGCGCCGCCGCGCAACAGGCCACGTCCACCGGCGGGCAGGATGCCACCACCCTGGACAGCGTCCAGGTCACCGGCTACCGCTACGCCATTGAAAAGAGCCTCGAGCAGAAGCGCGACGCCAACGCGGTGGTCGAGGTGATCACCGCCGAGGACGTCGGCAAGTTCCCCGACAAGAACGTGGCCGACGCACTGCAGCGCGTGCCCGGCGTGGTCATCACCCGCAGCGGTGGCGAAGGCAAGAGCGTCAGTGTGCGCGGCCTTGCGCCGGACCTGACCCTGACCCAGTTGAACGGCAACTTCGTCGCCTCGTCAGAGACCAACAACGAAGCGACACGCTCCTTCAACTACACCCTGCTGCCATCGAACATGTTGTCCAGCGCGGAGCTGTTCAAGTCGCCGGAAGCACGCATCGACGAAGGCGGCATCGGCGGCACGGTCATCCTGCATACCCGTCGCCCGCTGGACATGGAATCCAACTCCGGCTACGTGAACCTGGAGGGCACCACCTCCGATACCAGCCACGATGTCGATCCGCAGGCGTCCGCGCTGTACTCGTGGCACAGCAAGGATGAGCGCTTCGGCGTCCTCGTCGGCGTGACCCAGCAGAAGCGCACCACCCGCACCATGGAAGCCAGCACCGAGGACTACCAGTGGTACGGCAATGGCACCACGGCCCGCGATGCCAACGGCAACCTGCTGGAGCAGGATGGCATCCACTACTGGTGGGGCCAGTCCGGCTTCAACAACCAGGCTGGCAAGAACTACAGCGAATTCTTCATGCCGACCTCGGTGAACTTCGCGGTGAAGGAAGAAAAGCGCGAGCGCAAGGGCGGCCAGCTGACCTTCCAGTTCAAGCCGGTCGACAACGTCACGATGACCGCGAACTACTTCCGCTTCGAGTTGCAGGGTGACTACACCCAGAACATGCTGAAGGTGCCGGAGTGGAACCTGGCCCGCTACAACCAGGACGGCAACTGGGCCGGCGGCCGCCTGCTCAACGGCCTGGATTTCGACCCGAGTGGCAGCATCGCCACGGGTGCGCAGTACCAGAAGCTGGCCGGAAAGACCTATTACTGCAGTGAGGAAGAAGCAGCGGCAGCCGGCCTGGAACCCGGTGGCTGGGGCCCGGACGACTGCACCATCCCCACTCCGCAGCTCACCGGTGGATACAGCAAGGAAAAGGCACTGTCGCAGACCGCCGACCTGACCATCGACTGGGATATCAGCCCGCTGTGGAAGGCCTCGTTCACCGGCGGCCGCACCTGGTCCGAAGGTGGTCCGTCGATGAATTTCCGCATGTCGGCCAAGCCGCGCCGCAAGGTGGGCAACCAGTGGCAGTCCGGCAACCAGTACACCGCCTGGGACCTGACCGGCACGCCGTCGGTGCAGTTCTCGCCGGACCTGCAGCAGCAGTTGATGGCGGGCGTGGCCGAAGTCGATACCGGCTCGACCGATTCGTCGTGGATGCAGACCGAGGTCAAGCAGAACTACTTCCAGGCCGACGTCACCAAGCTGTTCGAGGCCGGCTGGCTGGATTCGATCCAGTTCGGCGCCAAGTACCGCGATGGCAAGGTCCACCGCAACACCGGCAACACCTATTGGGTGTGCCCGGGCCTGGATCCGTCCGACTATGACAACAATCGCTACCAGGCCGGCTGCGATCCGACCGCAGGCGATGCGCAACCGGGCTTCTTCCTGTCCAACCCGATCAGCAACATCACCGGCGCGTTCAACGCCAACGTGTTCCCGGGCATCAACTACCCGGCCTACATCGACTACCTGAACAAGACCTACGGTGGCTCGCACAACCGTACCGAAGAAGACTTCGTCTACGACGTCAACGAGAAGATCCATTCCGGCTACTTCCAGGCCAACTTCCGCACTGAGCGGGTACGCGGCAACATCGGCGTGCGCGTGGTGCGGACCAAGCAGTTCGCCCAGTCCAGCGATTCGGTCGAGCGCTTCAACGACTATTTCGTCGACAACGCCAGCGGCGCGCCGATGAGCTGCGATGATCCGGCCGCCGACCCGAACCTGCGCTGCCAGGGTGGCTTCGTCCGCCTGCCCGACCCGCAGGTGCGCGACAAGGTGTATGCCCTGTCGTCGCTGGAAAAGACCTATACCGACGTGCTGCCCAGCTTCAACATTGCCTGGGACATCACCGACAACCTGGTGCTGCGTGGCGCGGCATCGAAGGTGGTCGCGCGCCCGAGCTACACCAGCATCGCCTATCCCGGTGGTCTGCGTTACATCAGCGAAGAGTACGCCAACGACCGCCGCGTCACCGGCGGCACCGACACGCCCGGCTGGTACGGCTCGGGCAGCAACAAGGCGCTGGAACCGTTCAAGGCAGTGCAGTTCGACCTGGGCCTGGAGTGGTACTTCAAGCCGGGCGCGGTCGCAGGTGTTTCGCTGTTCCGCAAGAACGTGGACAACTTCACCGTGCCGGTGGTGCGCGACCAGCAGATGAACGTCGGCGGGCAGTCGGTCACCGTGCAGAAGTACGAGACCCAGGCCAATGGCCGCGATGGCGTGTCCCAGGGCGTGGAACTGTATGGCCAGTACACGTTCGACTTCGGACTGGGCGTGCAGGCCAACTACACCTACAACGACACCAACCTGGCCTCGATCGTGCTGGATGGCGAGGAAATCGGCTCCTCGCCGCTGGTCGGCAGTGCCAAGAACCAGGCCAACGTTACGGTGTTCTACGAGAACGACAAGTTCCTGGCGCGCGCCTCGTACAACCGTCGTGGTGAAGTGGTCGGCGGCCTGAACAATGGCATGACCACCTACACCAAGCCTTACAGCCAGCTTGACCTGAACGTGGCCTACAACCTCACTCCGGACTGGACGGTGACCGCCGCCGTACTGAACGCCACCAAGTCCGAGCTGCGCAGCTACATCGGCAACGACAGCCAGGCCCGCCTGCTGTCCAACCTGTACGCCGGCCGCCAGCTGTACTTCGGCGTGAACTGGAAGTTCTGAGGCAGCGCCGGGCCTGGCCCGGCGCAGTCTTGCCCGCCCCGGCGGGAATGGTCCTCCACGGCAGCCGCGCTGGTACAGGCGGCTGCCGTTTTCATGGGTGCCTGCGCCGCCGTTCAGCCACCTGCTTGACCCTGCCATCGTTGGAAGGTGCACACTGGTTTCATCTCACGAGCACCGAAGGAGCTACAGATGGAATTCCATGTTGACGGCATGACCTGCGGCGGCTGCGCGCGCAGCGTGACCCGCGCCATCCAGCAGATCGATCCGAACGCCAGTGTGGTGGCCGATCCGCCGACCGGCCTGGTCAAGGTGCAGACCACCGCATCACAGGAGCAGGTGTTCGCCGCGCTGAACGATGCGGGTTTCCCGCCGCGCACTGCCTGATCCCCTGGCCTCTGCCACAGCGAAGCCCGCCCCGTGCACTGTCACCGGGCGGGCTTTTTTGTACGCGACATGGAAACTCAGCGCTTGCGCGCGCGCCGCCGCACCGCGCCGGTCTTCGCTGCATCGACCGACAGCGGAGCCTCATCGTCTTCACCCAGCCGCTCCAGGATCGGGCACTCAGGGCGCTCGTCGCCTGCACAGCAACGGATCAGCGATTTCAGCGTGTCGGCCATCTGCCGCATGCTCTGGATGCGTTGTTCCAGGTCGGCGATGTGCTGCTCGGCCAGGTGCTTGACGTCGGCACTGTGCCGCGCGGTGTCGTTCCACAGGCCCAGCAGGTCACTGATTTCGGCCACCTGGAAGCCGAGATCGCGCGCGCGGCGGATGAAGCGCAGGCGATGGATGTCCGCCCGCGAATACGCCCGGTAGCCCGATTCGGTGCGATCGGCCGCGGGGATCAGGCCGATCTGTTCGTAGTAGCGGATCATCTTCGCCGACACGCTGGAGGCCTTGGCGGCGTCACCGATGTTCATGCGGTTCTCCTTCAATGGGTCGTGGCGTGGGCATCCGCCATCGGCGGCTGGAAGCGGCGCAGGCGCAGCGCGTTGCCCAGCACGAACACACTGGACAGCGCCATCGCACCGGCCGCGAACACCGGCGACAGCAGCACGCCCCAGGCCGGGTACAGCACGCCGGCCGCGACGGGAATCAATGCGGTGTTGTAGGCGAACGCCCAGAACAGGTTCTGCCGGATGTTGCCCAGCGTCGCCTTGGACAGCGCAATGGCATTGGGCACGCCCTGCAGGTTACCCGACATCAGCACCACGTCGGCCGACTCCACCGCGATATCGGTGCCGGTACCAATGGCCAGGCCGACATCGGCTTCAGCCAACGCAGGGGCATCGTTGATGCCGTCGCCGACGAAGGCGACGTGCCCATGCGTGGCCTTCAGCCGACGCACTGCCTCGACCTTGCCTTCCGGCAGCACCTCGGCCACCACTTCATCGATGCCGAGCTGGCGCGCGATCGCCTGCGCGGTCCCGGCGTTGTCGCCGGTGATCATCGCCACCTTCAGGCCCAACCGATGCAGCGCCGCGATCGCTGCCGGGGTGCTCGGCTTGATCGGATCGGATACCGCAATGATCGCGGCCAAGCGTCCATCGATGGCCACGTACATCGGTGACTTGCCCTGCGTGCCGAGTTCCGCCGCCAATGCTGCGAATGCAGTGATGTCCACGCCCAGGTCGCGCATGAAGCGATCGGCACCGACCTCCACGCGTGCACCCTCGACACTGGCCCGCACACCCATGCCGGTGACCGATTCGAAGTCGACCATGCCCGGCAACGCGATGCCCTGCCCGGTCGCGGCATCAACAATCGCGCGGGCGATGGGATGCTCCGAGCGCGACTCCACCGCGGCCACTGCCGCCAGAACCCTGTTGCGATCGAAGCCGGCAGCAATCTCCAGATCGGTCAGGCGCGGGCGGCCTTCGGTCAGCGTGCCGGTCTTGTCCACCGCCACCACCTGCGCGTCCTTCAGCAGCTGCAGGGCCTCGCCCTTGCGGAACAGCACGCCCATTTCGGCGCCACGACCGGTTCCGACCATGATCGAGGTCGGCGTGGCCAGGCCCATCGCGCACGGGCAGGCAATGATCAGTACCGCCACCGCATTGACCAGCGCGAAGCTCAGTGCCGGCGATGGTCCGAAGATCAACCAGACCGCGAAGGTCGCCAGCGCGGCCAGCATCACCGCCGGCACAAACCACAACGTGACCTTGTCGACCACCGCCTGGATCGGCAGCTTCGAGCCCTGCGCCTGTTCGACCATGCGGATGATCTGCGCCAGCAGGGTCTGCGCGCCCACGGCCGTGGCCCGCACCGTCAGTGCGCCCTTCTGGTTGACCGTGCCACCCACCACGCTGCTGCCCGGCAGCTTCTCGACCGGAATCGGCTCGCCGCTGATCATCGATTCATCGATGTAGCTGCGGCCTTCAACCACCTCGCCGTCGACCGGCACGCGCTCGCCCGGGCGCACTTCCACCAGGTCGCCGCTCTGCACTTCATTGACCGGGATGTCGACCGCGCGGCCGTCACGGACCACATGGGCCACCTTGGCCTGCAGGTTGACCAGGCGCTTGATCGCTTCGGAGGTGCGGCCCTTGGCCCGGGCCTCGAGGAAGCGGCCGAGCAGGATCAGCGCGACGATCACCGCCGCCGCTTCGTAGTAGACGTTCACCGTGCCCGGCGGCAGCAGCCGCGGTGCAAAGGTCGCTACCACCGAATAGCCGAACGCCGCGGCGGTGCCCACCGCCACCAGTGAATTCATGTCCGGGGCCAACCGCAGCAGCGCCGGGAAGCCCTTCTGGTAGAAGCGGCGCCCGGGGATGGCCAGCACCAGGAGCGTCAGTGCGAACTGCAGGTACCAGCTGGCCTGCATGCCGAGGGTGGACATCACCCATGCGTGCATGCCGGGGATCAGGTGCGAGCCCATTTCCAGTACGAACACCGGCAGTGCCAGCGCGGTGGCCACGATCAGGTCGCGCTTCAGTCCGGCGCGCTCGGCATCCTTCTTTTCCGCAGCCTGATCATCGGACTGCACACCCGCCTCGATCACACGTGCGTCATAGCCGGCCTTGTCGATCGCGGCGACCAGCGCAGCCACGTCCGCCATGCCACGCACCGTGGCGCGCTCGGTGGCCAGGTTGACGCTGGCCTGGCTGACGCCGGGCACGGCCAACAGCGCGCGTTCGACACGGCCCACGCAGGAAGCGCAGGTCATGCCTTCGACCGCCAGCTCGGTGGTCGCCGCGGGCACGTCATAGCCCACCCGCTCCACTGCCTGGACAAGCGCCGCGCGATCCACCGGGCCCGACGGACGAATGTCCGCCCGCTCGGTGGCCAGGTTCACCGAGACACTGCCCACGCCCTCGACCTTGGACAGTGCTGCCTCGACCCGGCCCACGCAGCTGGCGCAGGTCATGCCCTCGATGGGCAGGCTGATGGTGGAGGGGCTGGCGGGGGCGGCAGCGGCGCGCGGCATGCTCATGATCGGATTCCCGGGTTTCCTTCTGGATGCGGACAGGCTAAACCTTGCCATCGTGGGAAGGTCAAATCCAGCCTGTCCGCATGCCTGAAGGGAGCGCCGCCCCCGGCGTCCCGTTTCCGCATCCACGCATGGCGTGGATCCAGCGGCGGAGGTCGGTCTCCTCAGAAGGTGAACACATACTCCAATGCGAACTCGCGGCCGACCGCGCTCAGCAACCGGGTCGGGGCGAAGTCATAGTCCAGCTTGTACGGGTCCTTGTGGTTCCAGCTGGCCGAATTGAACACGTTGTTGACGTAGACATTGACCTTGGCGTGCTCGGTCACCTGGTAACCCACGTTGACGTTCCAGGTGATGAACGGGCCGACCCGGCCGAAGTAGCGCGAGGTCTGCTGGCCCGCGTTGGGGTTCGGGTTCACCGAGCCATCCGGCAGCTGTGCCGGTTCCAGGCAGTTCAGCGACGGGCTGTCACTGGGCACGTAGCCGTCGGCGAACGGCAGGCAGCCGCCGGGATTGTCCAGGCGGTCGGTGCCCCAGTGATAGCGCACGCCCGGCACCGAGCCCACGCGGTCGGCATAGACGTTGGCGTTCCAGTTGCCGCGCTGCCAGGCCAGGCTCGCGCGCAGCTTGCTGCGCAGGTCCCGGTCGCGCCGTTCCGGGTTCGGGTCGTTGGCGTAGCGCTGTTCCTTGGTCGAGATCTGGTTGGTGTAGTTCAGGCCCAGCTGGAAGCTGCCCCACTGCGCGGTTTCCAGGCGATAGCGTGCAGTCAGGTCGATGCCGCGCACTTCCCGGCTGGCCAGGTTGAACGGGCCGCGCTCGATCGATACCAGGCGGCCGCTGCTGTCACGGTTCACGCGGGCCAGGATGCCGGCGCAATAGTCGCCACCGGCCGGATTGGCCCACGGCGTGCCATCGATGTTCTTGCCGGTCAGGCAGCCGGCCTCGCTGGCCAGCACCTCGTCGGCGCCGACGTCGACGATCATGTCTTCCAGCTTGATCGCCCAGTAGTCGGCGCTGAACGACAGGTTCGGCATCACGTCCCAGACGAAGCCGACCGTCCACGAATCGCCGGTTTCCGAACGCAGCAGCGGCGTGCCACGCCGGTTCACGTCGAAGGTGTACCAGACATCGGTGTTGCCCACGCCACAGTTGTTGACCAGGTAGGCACCGCTCTGGATGCAGCGCAGGCGGTCATAGGTCTGCACTTCGGAACTGCTCGGCTGGCCCAGCAGGTAGTGCATGTCCGGCGCGTGGAAACTGGTGGCATACGAGCCACGCACCAGCAGCGATTCGACCGGGCGCCATTCCAGGCCGACGTTCCAGGTGGTCTCCTTCTGGCTGCCGATATCCAGCGCTTCACTGCTGTCATCGGCCTTGTAGTTGCCATAGCGGTCGTAGCGGGCGGCGGCGGTGGCCGTCACGCTCTCCAGCAGCGGGATCTTGAACTCGACGCCGGCCGAGTAACGGGTGCGCTCGCCGCCACCGCGATCGACGTTCTGCAGATCGAAGTCGATGCCGGCGCGCGGGTCCGGGCTGAGGTGATAGCCCTGCTGCGCGACTTCGGCCACGGCGGCGAACGAGATCGGGCCGGCCCAGCCCTGGAACAGCTCGCCGGTGATGTCCGCCGAGGCCTGGTTGACCCACGATGACGCGCGGTTCCTGGCGACCGTGCCCATCTGCCAGTACTGGTCCGGCGTGAGCGGATTCCACCAGCGCGATTCGTTCAACGCGTAGATCGCCTCGCCATCGGCGGTGGTACCCAGGCGCGGGCCGAGGAAGAAGTCGTACGACTTCTGCTCGTCCACCACGTTCTGCCGTTCTTCCACGCGATAGTAGGAACGCCCCACCGTGGCGCTCCAGTCGAAGCGGTCGGCAAGGCGGCCACGCAGGCCCGCGCTCCAGTCCCATGACAGCTCGCGGTTGGTGTTGCGCAGGGTGTCCAGGCCGCCGACTTCGTTCGGGGTGAACTGGCGCACGCCCAGGATCGGGCGGTTGCGGTTGGCATCCCAGTAATAGCCGTTGTCGTCGTCGATCAGCGAGACGCTGGGCGGGTTGGTGCCCCAGATCGCTTCGGAGCGGTACACCGCCAGGTTGGTCCAGGCCTGCAGGTCGCTGCTGAAATCGAAGGTGGCATACAGGTTGCCGGACACGTTCTCGGCACCACCGGTCAGCAGCCAGTTGGCGTAGTCGGCGCTCATGCCGCACAGGCGGCCGGTGTTGGTGATGGTGTTGGTAGCGTAGTTGTAGACCAGCCGATCGGCAGTGTAGTACTCGCCGTCGAACTTCTCGCAGGTGCCTGCAGGCGGTGCCAGGCGCTGGCCGTTGGTCGGGTCGATCAATGCCAGGCCCGAGGTGGGGCGGAAGCCGACCTTGCGCTGCTCCATGTTCCAGGAGGGATACGGTGCGTCGTCGGCGTCGTCCATCTGCGGTCGGTCGCGTCCGAACAGCGGATCGCGCTTGGTGTACTGCAGCGCGTAGGTCACGCTCCAGTTGTCGCCGGTCTTGCCGCCGGCCCAGGACAGGTCCCAGGTATCTCGCCCACCTTCTGTGGAGGTACCGCCACGCACGCGCACTTCGTCGCCGTCGTAGTTGGTCTTGAGGATGACGTTGACCACGCCGGCGATCGCATCCGAACCGTAGATCGCCGAGGCGCCGCCGGTCAGTACTTCGATGCGCTCGACCGCGGCAGCGGGAATGTTGCCGTAGTTGGAGAAGTTGGTTTCACCGCCATACGGCAGCGGGTAATCGGCCACGCGACGGCCGTTGACCAACAGCAGCGAGCGGTTCGGGCCCATGCCGCGCAGGTTCAGGCCACTGGCGTTGGGCGTGTGCGAGCCCCATTGCGAGGCGGCTTCAACGGTGCCGGTCGCTTCGGTGAGCGTCTTCAGCGCGTCATACACGCTGACGAAGCCCTCTTTCTGGATCTGCTGCGCGGTAATCACGTTGACCGGGGCCGGGCCTTCGACCGCGGCGCGCTTGATGCGCGAACCGGTAACGGTGACCGCATCCAAGTCCTTGGTGGACGAACTGGCCGCTTCCTGTGCACCCGCGGCCAGGGGCAACAGGGCCAGGACCAGTGCCTGGGACAGCAGGTGACGACGCTTGTGGACGATCTGAGCCATGGGTGGTTGCTCTTCGAAGATGTGGACGCACGGGCGGACGGTGGCGCGGCACTACGACGGATCCAGGCGCCTGGATCGGTTCACGACCGATATGGCACCTCCCCTGTGGATCGATCCAAACTAAAGCACAGCTGAACCACGCCGGGCATGCGGCGATGCAGCAACACCCTAGGCAATGCCGCTATCAGCCGCAGGTATCAAGAACAATCAAAGGGTTGCGAAACATCGCTGAGAGAACAGCGCACACGTCAATGACACGATCGCGACAACCGCGCGCGGAACGGTTTTGTCCGCGTCGTCGCGTGCGACTGTAGAGCCGAGCCCGTGCTCGGCTGATGTCGTTTGCCGCAAAGCGCAGCCGAGCGTTGGCTCGGCTCTACAGCAGAAGCGGGCTACCTTGCGCCGTCCAGCGCCTGCCGCAGCGCGGCCACGGTCGCGGTGGCGGTCTGGCTCCAGTCCGGGTCCAGGCCGCGCAAAGCCGGGTTCTGGAACTGCATCGCCGAGCGGCGCAGGCCCTTGGCCGAGGCGTGCAGTTCGGTGCAGCCGGTCCGTCGCGCAACGGCGGCGATGTTGGCCGGGCCCAGCCCGGCGCCGGCCATCACCGTGATACGTCCCGCCGCCTGGGTGACCAGACCCGCCAGCACATCGGCGCCGGCCTCTGCGCTGACCTGGCCGCCCGAGGTCAGCACGCGCTGACAACCCAGTCCGATCACCTGCTCCAGCGCCGCCGGCAGATCGCGGGCCGCGTCGAAGGCACGATGGAAAGTCACCTGCAGCGGCCCGGCGGCCTGCACCAGTTCACGGCACAACGCCAGGTCGATACCGCCCTGCACATCCAGCGCACCGATCACCACGCCATCGCAGCCCAGCGCGCGGCACTGCGCGATGTCACGCAGCATCAGTTCGGTTTCCAATGCGTCGTAGTGGAAATCACCCGGGCGCGGGCGCACCAGCACGAACAGCGGAATCGACAGGCGTTCGCGGGCGATCGCGATGGTGGCAAACGACGGCGTGGTGCCACCCTCGGCCAGGTTCTCGAACAGTTCGATGCGGTCGGCACCGCCGGCCTGCGCGGCCAGCGCCGAGGCCAGCGAGTTGCTGGCGATCTCCAGGGTCAGCCGCGTGCTCACGCCTGAGTGCTCATGTAGATCGACGGCGAGTCGCGCAGGTCGTCCTGGCGCTGTCCATCGCACACGGCGTAGACGAAGCCGCGGTGCAACGCGTAGGCACCCACCTCGCCCTGCTTGTTCATAGCCAGGAAGCACACCTGCAATGTTCTGCTCGCTTCGGGGCGCTTGCGCACCACGCGGTCGATGGCTTCGCGGCAGGCCTGCGCGGGCGAGCGCCCTTGGCGCATCAGCTCGACCACCAGGAACGAGGCGGCGTTGCGGATCATCTCCTCACCCACGCCCGAAGCAGTGGCCGCGCCCACTTCGTTGTCGACATACAGGCCGGCGCCGATGATCGGGCTGTCGCCGACCCGGCCGTGCAGCTTCCAGGCCATGCCGCTGGTGGTGCAGGCACCTGCAAGATGGCCCTTGGCATCCAGCGCCAGCATGCCGATGGTGTCGTGGTTGTCGCTGTTGCCGGGAATACCACGGCGCTCGGCATTGATCTGCGGCTGGTACTTCTCGGTCTTCAGCCACTCGCGCCAGGCCGCTTCGGCCTGCGGCGTCAGCAGGTGCCTGCGTTCAAAGCCCTGCTGCACCGCGAACTGCTGCGCGCCCTCGCCCACCAGCAGCACGTGCGGGCTGTTTTCCATCACTTTGCGGGCCACCGACACCGGATGCAGGATGTCGACCAGCGCGGCCACCGCACCACAACGGCCATCGCCATCCATGATGCTGGCGTCCAGGCTCAGCACGCCGTCGCGATCCGGGTTGCCGCAATGGCCGACGGTGGGGTTGCACAACTCGCTCTCGGCCCAGCGTGCACCGGCTTCAACTGCATCCAGTGCGCTGCCACCCTGCGCCAGCACCTTCCACGCGGCCTGGTTGGCCGGCACGCCGAAGTCCCAGGTCGAAACCACCCTGGCCCCACCCTGCGTGCGCGCCTGCACGCCCGGCAAGGCCACCATGCCTGCGGCCAGTGCGCCGGCCTGCAGGAACTGCCTGCGATCCACCATCTTCCCCTCCCAGTCTGCAATACACGGCCGGCCCGATGCCGGCCACGCCGATCAGTCGTGCGTGGGCTGCCGTGCGGCGTACCAGACCGCTGCGCCGAGAACGCCCAGCTGGCCATGCTCCACGCGCCATACCGGCACCTGGCGCAGCACCTCGGTCAGCACGCCCTTGTTGAGGAAGCGCTCACGGAAGCGACCATCGGCCAGGAAATCCTGCACATGCGCGGAAATGCCCCCGGCCAGGTACACCGAACGCGCACCCACCGCGATCGCTGCGTCGCCTACCAGGCTGCCCAGCCAGGCACAGAACACCTGCAGCGTTTCCACGGCCAGCGCATCCTCACCGCTGCGCGCGGCACCGATCAGTGCCTCGGTACTGCTCCACACCGGAGTGACGCCGCGCAATTCGCACAGGCACGGATACAGGTTCATCAGGCCACTGCCGGACAGCACGCGCTCGTTGTCCACGTGCGGCCAGCGCTGCAGCAGCTTGTCCAGCACCTGCAGTTCCAGCGCGTTGCCGGCGCCGAGCGCGGCATGGCCGATCTCGCTGGCCAGCACCGGACGCTCGCCGTCGGCAAAGCGCAATGCTGCACCCAGACCGGTACCGGCGCCCAGCACCAGCGCCGGGAACGCCTGCGCCGGGTCAGCATCGCCATTGAGCGGCACCAGGGTGTCAGGCTGCAGGTAGGGAATGGCCAACGCCACCGCTTCAAAATCATTGATCAGCTGCAGCTCATGCAGCCCGGACTGCACCCGCGTGGCCGACAGCGAGACCGTCCACGGCAGGTTGGAATTGATCAGCACATCGCCATCGAGCAGGCCGGCGATGGCGACCACGGCGGCCTGTACCGGCTGGCCGAGGCCTGCGGTGAAATCAGCAAGGATCGCGGCCAGGCTGGGATGCTCGGCGCAGGCGTAGGTGCGATGGCTGCCCAGCAGTGGTGCCTGGCCGGGTTGCGTTTCAGCCAGCGCCAAACGGGCGAAAGTGCCGCCGACATCGGCGACAACGAGACTGCGCGGAAGACCGCCGCGGGCGGAGTCGGTGGAAACCGGGGACGCTGCTGCGATGGTCACGCTGGCCTGCTTGGATCGATTGAATCGCCCCGATTCTCAGGCATCGGAGCGGCTTTGCCTAGCGCGCCGGCGGTTCAGGTTGGCCTACATGCCTTCCTGTTCGGCCACCTGCACGCCATCCACCAGCACGCGCAGGCGCTGCGGGCGGAAGCCGGCGAACAACAGCGGCCGGGTGCGCTCGACCAGCACCTCATGGCCGGCGATGTGGCGCAGCCACGACTGTACCAGTGAGAACGAGAAGTGGGTGCCCGGATGCAGCGGATGCTGCACCCAGACCTTCTCGGTGGCGCTCTGCAGCAGCATCGCGCCGGTGAACCAGTGGCGGCTGAGGGTCACCGGCGTGGTGCCGGCCATGAAGCGGATATCCATGCGGGGTCCTTTCGCTGGAGAGGCCTTGCGGCGTGTCAGGGCTGGGCAGTCTGCAGGCTGTAGCGGGTGGTGGCGGTGAACACCACGCCATCGGGCTGGGTGGAGCGTACCTCTACCTTGTGGCTGCCCACGGCCAGGTCGGTCGGCAACGCCCCACGCCACAGGTGCGGCGAAGCGGTGGCCTCCGGCGAGCGGTCGTAGCCACGCAGGCTGTCAGCCAGATCGTCGGCCACGTTCTCTACCATCAGGCGCGGGTCGGGCTGGCTGACCTGCTTCATCGGCTGCCATGCGCCGCCATCAACGCGGTACTCGACCACGCTGGCGTCCTCGCCCATGTAGACGTTGGCGTACACACCCCACGCCGGATAGGCCCCCTGGCGCAGCACCTTTGGTGCATGCAGGCCGATCTGCTCGCTGGCCGGCTTGCCGGCCACGCGGTACTGCAGTCTGTAGCTGCCATTGGCGGCGACGTCCAGCAACGCGTAGCCCTTTGGCGTGCCATCACTCATGGTGCTGTCCGGCACGCCGGCGGCATCCTTCACCCCCGACCAGAACGCACCGCAGTTGGCACCGACGTTGTATTCGTGCAGCGGCTTGTCACCGTTCCAGCCGTCGGCCTTGCCGTGGTAGACGTGCTGCTGGGTGTGGCTGTGGCCACTGAGCACCAGCACGTTGCGGAAGTCCTTCAGCAGGTCGAACAGGCGCTGGCGGTCAGCATGACGGAAGGTCTCGCGCCCCGGCGCGGCGTCGAACAGCGGGATGTGCATGCCCAGCACCAGCAGGCGGTCCTTGTGCAGGCCCTTCAGGTAGCTGGCAAGGAAAGCGAACTGGTCTTCGCGCAGGCCACCGACATACTTCGGCCTTGCGTTGGGGTCATACACCACGTCATCGAGGAACACGAAACTGGCACCGCCCTCTTCCACCGCGTAGGTATCCGGGCCGTAGATATTGCGCCAGCTGTCCAGCGAATGCTCATCGCTGGCGGCATCGAAATCGAGATCGTGATTGCCCGGCACATGGAACCACGGCACGCCCAGCGACGTAGTGACCTTGTTGATTGCCGGATACAGGGTCAGGTCATCGTTGACGATGTCACCCAAGGTGGTGCCCATGCGCGCCTTGGTCTGGCCGACCAGCGGCGACACGATCGACTGCTGGTAGTAGCCGATGTCCTTCAGGCTGGCGGTCTGGGAGTCGGTGAAGACCAGCATCTGGAAGCCGCGACGGCTGTCATGGCGATCCGGCTGCAGCGCGAAATCCCAGTTGCGGGTGACATCGCTGGTGGCGGCGATGCCGCCGTACTTCAGCGCCGGCGAGCCGTTCGGGCGGAAGTGGCGCCAGAACGAAGGCAGGCCGTCTGCCGCCTTCGGGAACGAATACGCATCGGGCTTGATCACGAACACGGTCTGGCCGTCGCGCACCGGCAGGCTGTAGCTGCCGTCGGCGGCGGTCTTGACGATGGCCTCGCCGTTGGAGACCTGCACCCCGGCCAGGCCCGGATCGGTCGCACCGCGGCCCGGCTTGCCGTCACGCTCCAGATAGACCTTGCCGGTGACCACGGTGTCCGCAGCCCAGGCCGGCGAGGTCAGCAACAGGCAGCACAGCCAGGCGGCAGGCAGTTTCATGGGAGAGATCCAGCAGAAAGAGACGCGGTATTGTAGAGCCGAGCGATGCCCGCCTGCATTTCCAGCGGGTAGTGCCGGCCGCTGGCCGGCAGCCCCTCGATGCCCGAAGATGATGAGGTTGCCGGCCAGCGGCCGGCACTACCACGCTTCAACGATGGCGTTTTTCCAGCACCGCCCGCGCATCGTCCAGCGACAGACCGCGCGCGCGCAGCAGTACCAGCAGGTGGTACAGCAGGTCCGAAGCCTCACCGAGCAGCGCCTCGTCATCCTGCGCAACCGCCGCCAGCGCGGTCTCCACCCCCTCCTCACCCACCTTCTGTGCGATGCGGCGGATGCCGCCCTCGAACAGGCGGGTCGTATAGCTGCCCGGTGGGCGCTGCGCCTCACGCATCGCGACCAACTGGCCCAGCCCGCCCAGGAAGTCCTTCGGCGCCTGGTCGAAACAGCTCTCCGCACCCGTGTGGCAGGTCGGCCCGGCCGGCCGTGCCATCACCAGCAGCGTGTCGGCGTCACAGTCGACGCTGATCGATTGCACCACCAGCACGTTGCCGGACTGCTCGCCCTTGGTCCACAACCGCTGCTTGCTGCGGCTGAAGAACGTCATGTGGCCGACGGCCAGCGTGGCCGCCAGCGATCCTGCGCTGACATAGCCCAGCATCAGCACCTGCAGCGTATCGGCATCCTGCACCACGGCCGGCAGCAGGCCGTCACCCTTGCCCCAGTCCAGTGCCTGCAATGCGTCCAACGAAGGCCTGACTTCAATAGACATCCCGCACCTCGATCTGCTGTCCGCGCAGGTAGCGCTTCAATTCCGGAATGGCGATGGCGCCGCTGTGGAACACGCTCGCCGCCAGCGCACCATCGACGTCGGCCTGGTCAAAGGCTTCGGCGAAGTGCTCCATCGCACCGGCGCCACCGGAGGCGATCAGTGGCACCTGGCACAGTGCCCGCGCCTGCTGCAACTGTGCGACATCGTAGCCGCGGCGCACGCCATCGCTGTCCATGCAGTTCAGCACGATCTCACCGGCGCCCCGACGTTGCGCCTCGACAATCCAGTCAAGGGTGCGCAGTGGCACCGCCTGGGTCTTGTCCGGGTCTCCGCTGAAGCGGCGCACCCGCCATTGGCCATCCGCTTCGCGCACCGAATCGACACCGACCACCACGCATTGCACGCCGAACTCGTCGGCCAGTTCAGTGATCAGTTCCGGGCGGCCCAGCGCGGGGGAGTTGATCGACACCTTGTCGGCACCGGCGAACAACACGCGACGCGCGGTTTCCACGCTGTCGATGCCCCCGGCCACGCAGAACGGAATGTCGATCAGCCGCGCGATGCGCTCGATCCAGGCAACGTCGACCGAACGCGCCTCGGGGCTGGCGCCGATGTCATAGAACACCAGCTCGTCCGCCCCTTGGTCGCGATAGCGCTGCGCCAACTCAGCGATGTCGCCCATGTCGACGTGGTCGCGGAAGCGCACGCCCTTGACCACGCGGCCATCGCGCACGTCGAGGCAGGGAATGATGCGGCGGCTCAACATGCCAGCGCCTCCGCCAGGTCCATGCGCTGCTCCAGCAGGGCCTTGCCGAGAATCGCACCACCGCAGCCGGCGGCACGCGCCTCGGCCACATCGGCCACGTCACGGATGCCGCCGGACGCCTGCACCGCCACCCCCGGCAGCAAGGCCGACAGGTGCTGGTAGAGGCCGATATTGGGCCCGGCCAGCATGCCGTCGCGGGCGATGTCGGTGCACAAGAGATGGCGCATGCCGGCGCGCGCGTAGCGCTGGGCCAGGTCATCCAGGGTCACCCCGGCGTTCTCGGTCCAGCCGTGCACCGGCAGCTGCCACTGCCCCTGTGCGTCCTGGCGCGCGTCCAGCGCAATCGTGATGCGCTCGGCGCCGAATTCCTCCAGCCAGCCGACCACTTCATCGGGACGACGCACCGCCAGCGAACCGACCACCACGCGGCCGGCACCAGCATCAAGGATGCGCGCCACATCGTCGCGGCCACGCACGCCACCACCGGTCTGCACCTGCAGCGGCGCCTGCGCGCGGATCGCCGCCAGCAGCGGCGCCAGCGTATAGCCACCAGCGCGTGCAGCATCCAGGTCGACCAGATGCATCCACTGCGCGCCCTGCGCGGCGAAGGCCTGCGCGCGCGGCAGCGGATCGTCGCCGTAGGAGGTTTCCTGCGCGTAGTCGCCCTGGCGCAGCCGCACCACGCGGCCATCGCGGATATCCAGCGCGGGGTAGACGATGAAACTCATGCAGCAGTGCCCTCGAGGAAATTGCGCAGCATCAGCGAGCCGGTTTCGCCGGAACGTTCGGGATGGAACTGCGCGCCGTAGTAACGCCCCTGCTCCACCACGGCGGTGAACAGCCCGCCGTGGTCGCAGGCAGCGACGGTGTGGGTATTCAAGGGTGCCGCATAGCTGTGTACGAAGTAGGCGCTGGCGCGTTCCGGCACACCCTGCAACAGCAGCGACTCACGTAGCGGCAGCAGGCGGTTCCAGCCCATGTGCGGCACGCGGATGCCACAGGCCGGCACCAGCTTGCGCACCACGCCCGGAATCAGTCCCAGTGTCTCTACGCCCGCTTCCTCGGAGCGTTCGAACAGCAACTGCATGCCAAGACAGATGCCCATCAGCGGCACCTCCAGCCGCTGCAACGGCTCCACCAGGCCCTGCGCGTGCAATCGCTGCATGCCGGGACTGGCGGCGCCGACGCCGGGCAGGATCACCCGCCGCGCCCCCACCAGGCCGTCCGCGTCGCGCACCAGCCGCACCGTCGCGCCCAGGCGCTCCAGTGCGTAGCGCACCGAGCCCAGGTTGGCACCTCCGGCATCGATCAGCGCGACGTCGCTCACAATGCCCCCTTGGTGCTCGGCAGTGCCGTGCCCTGCCGGGCCAGCGCCGGGCGCAGTGCGCGCGCCAGCGCCTTGAAGCAGGCCTCCACCTTGTGGTGATCGTTGTCGCCGCGTACCTGCAGGTTGAGGTTCAGGCCACTGGCATCGCACAGCGAACGGAAGAAGTGCGGCACCAGCTCGGTCGGCATGTCGCCCACCCGCTCGCGCTTGAACTCGCCCTCGAACACGAAGTACGGGCGGCCGCTGAAGTCCAGCGCGGCGCTGGCCAGGGTCTCGTCCATCGGCAGGGTGAAGCCGTAGCGGCCGATGCCGCGCTTGTCGCCCAGCGCCTCGCGCAGGGCCTGGCCCAGGGCCAGCCCGGTGTCCTCGATGGTGTGGTGCTCATCGATGTGCAGGTCACCCTCGGCCTGGATATCGAGGGCGAAGCCGCCGTGCTTGCCGATCTGTTCGAGCATGTGGTCGAAGAACGGCAGGCCGGTGGCGATGCGCGCATCACCGGCGCGATCCAGGTCCAGCTCAACGCGGATCTTCGTTTCTTTGGTGTTGCGCTGGACCACGGCGGTGCGCGGCGCGTCGGCCAGCGCGTGCGCGATGCCCGGCCAGTCCCATTCGCCACCGAACTGTTCGGTACGCAACTGGAAGCCCCGGATGTTGAGGTTGTCGGCGAACTGCAGGTCGGTGATGCGGTCGCCAACCATGGCCGAGCGTGCCCAGTCGATGCTGCGGTCCTGCAGGTAGCCAGTCATCAGGCCGATGCCCGGCTTGCGGGTCGGCGCATTGTCCTGCGGCCAGCTGCAGTCGATCAGCACGTCACGGAAGGTGATGCCCTGGCTCTCGAAGATCTGCAGCATCAGGTCGTTGGGGCCATCGAAGCTGGCGCGTGGGTAGCTGTCGCTGCCCAGGCCGTCCTGGTTGGTGACGATCACGAACTGGTAGCCGGCATCACGCAGCTTTAGCAGGGCCGGGATCACCTGCGGCACGAAGCGCAGCTTTTCGTAGGCGTCGATCTGGAAATCGGCCGGCTCCTCGATGAGGGTGCCGTCGCGATCGATGAACAGGATCGGGGTCATGCTGCGGCCCTCCGCGCCGACAGGGCCGCAAGCACGCGGTCGTTTTCTTCGGGGCTGCCGATGCTGATGCGCAGGGCATCGCCCAGCTGCGGCGCGGCGCGCTGGTCACGCACCACCACGCCCGCAGCCAGCAGCGTATCGAACGCGGCCTGGGCATCGGCGAAGCGGACCAGCAGGTAGTTGCCGGATGAGCGGTAGACGCGACGCACGCCGGGCAGGCCCAGCAGCGCCACGCGCAGGCGTTCGCGCTCGGCAATCACCGTGGCTACGCGTTCGGCGGTCCTGGCCAGCGTGGCGGGTTGCAGCGCCTGTACCGCCAGTTCCGCGCACGGCGTCGGCACCGGGTACGGCGCCTGGCAGCGGCGCAGCACAGCAATCAGCTCCGGGGCGGCCATCAGGGTGCCGATACGGGCAGCAGCCAGCGCGTGCGCCTTGGACAAGGTGCGCAGTACCGCCAGGTTGGCGTGTGCGGCCAGAAGCGTGGTGGCCGATGCGCGCCCTGCGTACTCCACATAGGCCTCGTCCACCACCACCAGCGCCTGCCCGCGCAGCGCAACCGCCACACGCTCGACCTCCTCCAAGGCGATGTCACTGCCGGCCGGGTTCGACGGTGCGCACAGGAACACCAGCTTGGCACCCTGCGCCTTGGCCGCATCGATCACCGCATCCAGATCGGCGCGCAGGCCATCCTCGCTGTCCACCAGCGGCACTTCAATCAATGCGGCACCCTGCAGGCGCGCGCAGACGGCGTACATGCCGAACACCGGCGGCGTGACCAGCACGCCATCGCGACCCGGCACGCACAGCGCGCGTACCAGCAGATCAATGGCCTCGTCGCTGCCGCGGCCGACCAGCAGCTGCTGCGGCGTCACGCCGTACAGCGCCGCCAAGCCTTCGCGCAACGCCAACGGTTGCGGCTCCGGATAGCGCCGGCTGCTGCCAGCCGCATCGGCCGGATTGGCCCAGGCCGACTCGTTGGCGTTCAACCAGACCTCGCCCTGCACCGCCGCACTGCGTGCCGAGCTGTAGCCGGCGAACGCCTGCAGATCCGGGCGTACCAGCGCCAGCACATCCTCGATAGCCGCGCTCATGCCGCCACCTCCATGCGCAATGCCACCGCACGCTCGTGGGCATCCAGGCCTTCGGCGCTGGCGATGATGCGCGCGCAGCCGCCGATCGCGGCCAGGCCGGCGGCACTGGCGCTCTGCACGCTGATCAGGTTCTGGAAGCTGGCAACGCTGACGCCGCTGTAGGCACGTGCGGCACCGGCGGTGGGCAGCACGTGGTTGGTGCCGCTGCAGTAGTCACCCAGTGCTTCGGGCGTGTAATCCCCCAGGAACACCGAGCCGGCCGCCTGCACCTTGTCCAGCCACGCGCGCGGATCACGCAGTGCCAGGATCAGGTGCTCCGGCGCATAGCGGTTGCTGATCGCGAAGGCTTCCTCCAGCGAATCGACCTGGATCAGGCGCGACGCTGACAGCGCCTGGCGCGCAATCTGCTCGCGCGGCAGCAGGGCCACCTGGCGCTCGACCTCAGCCTCGACCGCCGCCAGCATCCCGGCATCGTCGGTCAGCAGCAGCACCTGCGAATCCGGGCCGTGTTCGGCCTGCGACAGCAGGTCGGCGGCCACGAACGCCGGATTGGCACCGGCATCGGCAATCACCAGCACCTCCGAAGGACCGGCCGGCATGTCGATGGCGGCGGCGCCCTCCTGTGCGACCTGCTGCTTCGCTTCGGTCACGAAGCTGTTGCCCGGCCCGAACAGCTTGTCGCAGGCGGGAATGCTTGCGGTGCCATAGGCCATGGCAGCGATCGCCTGCGCGCCGCCCAGCTTGAACACGCGCTGCACGCCGGTCAGCCGCGCCGCCACCAGTACGGCCGGGTCTGCGCTGCCATCGGCTCGCGGCGGCGTGCACAGCACCACCTGCGGGCAGCCGGCCAGCTGTGCCGGAACGCCCAGCATCAGCGCGGTAGACGGCAGCGGCGCGCTGCCGGCCGGCACGTACAGGCCCACCCGCCCGATCGGGCGCAGCATGCGTTCGCAGACCACGCCTGGCGCGGTTTCAACTGCGTATCCCTTGCCCATGCCGGCGGCGTGGAAGCGGGCGATGCGCTCGGCGGCGTCCACCATGGCCTGGCGCAGTTCGGCGGGGACAGCGGCTTCGGCCGCCGCGAACTCGGCTTCGCTCACTTCAAAGGACGACAGTTCGACACCATCGAAGCGTGCGGTGATCGCACGCAGCGCGTCGTCGCCCTGCGCGCGCACCTGTGCAATCAGCGTCGCCACCGCGTCGCGGGTCTGCTGCGCCACGGTCTGCACCGGGCGGGTCAATGCCGCGCTGCGCGCGGCCTCATCAAGTCGGGACCAGATCAGACGGTTCATGCCAGCGACCGCTCCACGCTCAGTACCATCAGGCCCTGCGCACCCGCGCGCTCGAGTTCCTCCATGCGCTGCCAGCTCAGCGGGCCAGGGCACATGGTCTGCAGGCGCAGCGCACCGCCATCGGCCGGCAACCGCACCAGCGGCTCGGCATCGGCCAGCAACTGCGCGAGCGCGTCGACGCGGTCCTCGCTGGCGCGGAACATCAGCAGCTTGCGGTCCTGGCGCTGCACCACGCCATCGAGTCGGCGCAGCAGCATCGCGCGCAGCGAAGCGCGTGCATCATCCGGCACTCGTACTGCACCGGCCAGCACCGCCTCGCTGTCGAGCAGGTTGTGTACCGGGGTCAAGTGGTTGGCGCGCAGCGTGGCACCGCTCGAGACCAGATCACAGATCAGGTCGGCAGTGCCCAGGCGCGGGGCGATTTCCACCGAACCGGACAATTCGACCACCTGCGCGTCCACGCCCTGCTCCGCCAGCCACTGCGTGAGGATGGCCGGGTAGCTGGTGGCGATGCGGGTACCGGCCAGCTGCGCCGGACCCTGCCACTGCCATTCCTCCGGCACCGCCAGCATCAGCCGGCACTGGCCGAAGCCCAGCCCGCGCAGCGCCTGATAGGCGTCAGGCAGGCCGATCTGGCGGCGTGCCGCGGCCTGCTCGTCCAGTTCATTGCGGCCGACGATGCCGAGGTCGCAGACGCCGTCAGCGATCAGGCCGGGGATGTCGTCGTCGCGCACCAGCAGGAGGTCTACCGGCAGCGATTCACCGTAGCAGAACAACTTGTCACGGCTTTCGCGCCAGCTCAGGCCACAGGCGCTGAGCAGGTTGCGGGCGGGCTCGGCCAGCCGGCCACTCTTCTGGATGGCGATACGCAGCCGGTCTCGTGCCGGCGCTGCCTGGGTTGCACTCATGGGGGAGGTCTCGAAGTTCGGAACGGGGCGCGGATCAGCGCGAAGCAAGGCGGTCGATGGCAGCGGCATAGCCTCGATGGCCATGCTCAAGCGTGCGTGCCACCCGTCCGGTGGTGGTCACGCTCACGCCGGTGCGCTCGTGGATCTCGCGATACGGCACGCCCTGCTGCAGCAACGGCACCACTTTCCAGCGGTCGGCCATGGCTTCCAGTTCGGCCGGCGTGCACAGATCGCGCAGGAAGGCTTCCACCTGCTCCGGCTCGCGCAGGGCGGCAAAGGCCAGGGCCAGGGCTTCCAGGTCGGCCTTCGGGTCTTTGGCGGCAATCTCGGGGCGGGCTTTCACGGGGCTGTTTCCATGCATCAATGTAATAGCGCGTTAGTACATTAGCGCATTCTTGCGCAGTGCGTCAAATCGTCAGTTGGGGTACGGCAGGGCTGCTGCCCTGCACCCGCAGAGGCAAGAGCCAGAGCAACAGCAAAGCTGGTTTCCGAGGGTTGGCGGGATGGATCCGCTTGAGGGGGGCGCTGCAAGTACCCCTCCGGGGCCCGGCCCAGCCGCTGGCGGCTGGGCGTTCGGGCGCTTGCGAAGCAGTGCTTCGCAAGCAAAGCGCCCTCACCCATGTAAGCTCGGTCGCCGCATTTATGCGGCTCACGCCCCCTCAACCGGACCCACCCCGCCTTCGACGGTTGGCCGCGAGCTGTCGGGACGGCCGGGGCCCGGAAACGAAAACGCCCACCGGTTGGTGGGCGTTTCCTTGAAGTGTTGCATGCTGCCAGTGGCCGTTACATCACCTTGGACTGCTCCAGCTCCACCTGCAAAGTGCTCGCCAGCTCATCGCGGGAGACTTCGAACTGCTGCTCGCGCACCAGGTCCTTCACCGCCACCACGCCGCGCGCCAGCTCGTCCTCACCGGCCAGCACCACGAAGCGGATGCCCGCCTTTGCGGCGTACTGGAACTGCTTGCCGATCTTCTTCGGCTCCATCTGCACTTCGGTGTTGATGCCACCGGCGCGCAGGCGGCGGGCGATGTCCAGCGACTGCGGCATGCCCTGCTCGTCCATCAGTGCCACCAGTGCCTGCACGCTGCTGGCCTCGATGCCATCGATCAGGCCGGCTTCGCGCAGCTGCCAGAACAGGCGCGACAGGCCGATGGAGATGCCCACGCCCGGCAGCTTCGACTTGCTGTAGTGGCTGGCCAGGTCTTCGTAGCGGCCGCCCGAACAGATCGAGCCGATCTGCGGATGGTCGGTCAACGTGGTCTCGTAGACGGTGCCGGTGTAATAGTCCAGGCCGCGCGCGATGGAGAAATTCAGGCAGTACGCGCTCTCCGGCACACCCAGCGCCTGCACCAGCTGCAGCACTTCGCGCAGCTCGGCCACGCCGGTGCGCAGGATTTCCGAAGAGCCGCCGTCGGCTTCAAGCGTGGCCAGCTGCGCCAGCGCATCGGCATGGCCCTGCGAACGCACGGCCACAAAGGCCAGGATCTTCTCGACCTGCTCGCCCGGGATGTTGAAGCCCTCGCCCACCAGCGTCTCGCGCACGTAATCGGCGCCGCGCTTGTCCAGCTTGTCCACTTCACGCAGCACCGCCAGCTGGCGCTCGCCTTCGGCCACGCCCAGGCTCTCGAAGAAGCCGCGCATGAGCTTGCGGTTGTTCAGCTGGATGCTGAAGTCACCGATGCGCAGTTCCGAGAACACGGCGTGGATGACCGCCAGCACTTCGGCATCATAGCGAACGCTCAGGCTGTCCTTGCCGATCACGTCGATGTCGCACTGGTAGAACTCGCGGAAACGGCCGCGCTGAGCACGCTCGCCGCGGTAAACGCGCTGCATCTGGTAGCGACGGAACGGGAAGGTGAGTTCGTGTTCGTGCTCGGCCACGTAGCGTGCCAGCGGCACGGTCAGGTCGAAGCGCAGCGCCATCTCCGGCAGCGAACGGTCGCCCGATTCGGCCGCATTGGCCAGCGCACCGGTGGACTGCACGAAGTACACCTGGCGCTCGGTCTCGCCGCCGGACTTGGTCAGCAGCACGTCGGACAGCTCGAACACCGGCGTCTCCACCGGCAGGAACCCGAAGCGCTCGTAGTTGCGGCGGATCACGTCCAGCATGCGCTGGAACGCAATCTGCTCGCGCGGCAGCAGTTCAAGGGTGCCGGGCGGGGTACGGGGCTTGATCACGGGCGGAACTCCTGCTGGAACGGGACGTGGGAGGGGGCGACATTCTAGCGCCCCCGCCTCGGGCAGGGTCGAACGGCCGCTTGAAGTATCATAAGGCCCTCCCCCGCCCGCGATACGCCCCCGCAACATGTCACGGCCTTCCGGCGCTCCGCCCGCCACCAACGATCCCGCCTCGCCGTCCTGCACCACGCTGGACTGCCTGCACTGCTCGGTTCGCCACCTTGCGGTGTGCTCGGCGCTGTCGCCCGATGAAGTGCAGGCGCTGGAACAGGTCACCGTTTCGCAGCAGGTCAGCATGGGCAGCACGCTGGCCCGCACGGGTGAAGAACGCGACCATGTCTATACATTGACTGCCGGCGCACTGCGCCTGGTACGCACCCTGGCCGACGGCCGCCGCCAGATCAACGGCTTCGTGCTGCCCGGCGACTACCTGGGCCTGAGCGGCAGCGACCATCACCGCTACGACATCGAAGCCATCGCCGACAGCCGTGTCTGCCGCGTCGCGCTGCCACAGATGAAGGCGCTCCGCAGCCGCTTCCCGCACCTGGAGCGCAAGCTGCTGCAGCGTGCCTGCCAGGAACTGGATGCCGCGCAGGACGCTGCACTGGCGCTGGCACGCCTGCAGCCGGCCGAGAAGCTGGCTGATTTCCTGCTGCGCCTGGCCGCGCGTGAAGCCAGGCTGGGCGGCGACGGCCTGCGCGTGTCGCTGCCGATGGGCCGAGGCGACATCGCCGACCATCTGGGCCTGACCATGGAAACGGTCAGCCGCACCTTCACCAAGCTGCGCCAGCAAGGGCTGATTGCCCTGCCCCACCTGAACGTAGTGGAGATCCTCGACGAGGACGGGCTGCGCACGCTGGCCGGTGAAGGGTTGATCTGACCGCACTGCGGTTGCTGGGATTGCCGGCCAGCGGCCGGCAATCCCATCCATCTCCGATCAACGCAACAACACCTCGCGCAACGCCGCGTAATCGGCGGCCAACGGTTCGGCGTGCGCCGCCCGTTGCAACAACGCATCCAATGCCGGCGGCACGGCCACAGGTTCGCCGATCAACGGCTCGACCACGGCCTCGAACTTGGCCGGATGCGCGGTGGCCACCACCGCCCAGTCGCCCTTGGCACCACGGGCGCGCAGGTCCTGCAGCACCTTCACCGCCGTAGCCGTATGCGGGCAGAACAGCTCGCCCCTGCTGGCATGCGCGGCGGCAATGGTGGCCCGGATGGTCACGTCATCCACCGCAAACGCCCGGAAGGCAGCACGCAGTTCGGCATCGTCACCCTGGTAGAGCCAGCGCAGGCGCTCGAAGTTGCTGGGCGCCCCCACATCCATGGCATTGGCCACGGTCGCCACGCTGGCCTGCGGGTGGTACTCGCCACCGTTGAAGTACGCCGGCAATACGGCGTTGGCATTGGTGGCCAGCACGATCTGTCCGATCGGCACGCCCAGCGCGCGCGCCAGCACTGCGGCCATTGCGTTGCCCAGGTTGCCGGTCGGTACCACCAGGTTGAGCCGGCGACGATGCAACGCGTAGTGGCTCAGTGCCGTATGTGCGTAGTAACTCATCTGCGGCAGCAGGCGACCGAGGCTGATGCTGTTGGCCGAGCTCAGCGGCACCTGTGCCTGCAGTTCGCGGTCGGCCAGCGCCTGCTTGACCATGGCCTGGCAGTCGTCGAAGGCACCGGCCACGCACAGCGCCTGGATGTTGTCACCGAAGCAGCCGAGCTGGTGCGCCTGGCGCGGTGACACGCGGCCATCCGGATACAGCACCACCACGCGTACGCCTGGCTGGCGATGGAAGGCCGCGGCAACGGCGGCGCCGGTATCGCCAGAGGTGGCGACGACGATGGTCAGTTCGCGGTCCTTGCCGGCCTGCAGCCGCGACAGCGTACCGGCCAGGAAACGCGCACCAATGTCCTTGAACGCCGCCGTCGGTCCATGGAACAGTTCCAGCACGTGGTCACCGTCACCGAGCGCGCGCAGCGGCACCGGGAAGTCGAACGCCTCGCGGCAGATCGACGGTAATGCGGCCTCCAGCGCATCCCCGGCGAAGAACGGTGCCAGCAGGTCTGCAGCGGTATCGGCCAGGGTCGCACCGGCTTCCAGCTCACGTGGCGCCGGCAGTGCCTGGGGCACGTACAGGCCACCATCGGGTGCCAAGCCTGCAGCGATGGCCGCGCTGAGGCCAACGGCCGGGGACCGGCCGCGGGTCGAAACGAATTGCATGGGTTCAGTATCCAAAGAGGGAGAAGGATTCAGCACAGCCGGGCTCCCGGCGCATCCAGCGGCGACACCCAGGCATCGCTGTCGAAGCCGGCAGCAGCGAATGCGGCCTGCACCGGCGCCGCGGCAGCGTGGGCCTGGTCGGCATCTTCGAACCAGGCGAATACGCTGGGGCCGGCACCGGAGATGCCCGCGCCCATTGCACGGGCTGACAACGCCGCATCGCGAGCCATCTCGAAGCCGCCGATCAGACCCGCCCGTCGCGGCTCCACCAGCACATCGCGCAGGCCAGCGCGCACCAGCGCCGCGTCGCTGCGATGGCAGCCGCTGAGCACCAGCGCAAGATTCGCACTCTGCGCCACGAATTCACCCAGCGCATAGCTGCCTTGCAGCGCCTGGCGTGCCAGACGGGTTTCCAGCACCGCGTGCGGGTGCACCAGCAGGCTGTGCCAACTGGCTGGCACAGGGATCGTCAGCAGGCGGTCAGCCGTGCACAACGCCAGCCCGCCGAGCAGCAGCGGCCCCACGTTGTCACCATGGCGGCCCCCACTGGCCACGGCCTCGCCATCCAGTGCAAACGGGTACAGCGCCTCGCGCGAGAGCGGCGCATCCAGCAATGCATTGGCAGCAACCAGCGCAGCGACGGACGAGGCTGCCGAGCCCCCCATGCCGGAGCCGAATGGAATGCCCTTGTCGATCTCCACCGCGAAGCCGAAGTGCAGGCCCAGCCCTGCGCGCAGCGACATCAACGCCGCACCTGCCGTGTTTCCGGCCGCCTCCAGCGGCAGTTCGACCGCACTGCCGCGGATCGCCTCGATGCGCACCACCGGCTCATCGATACGCCGCACGCTCACCGTATCGCCAACGCCTGCAATGGCATGCCCCAGTATGTCGAAGCCCACCGCCACATTGGCCACCGAGGCGGGCGCAAATGCACGTGCGATCACAGGCGTGCTCCCTCGCCAGCGGCTACCCGCAGCAGGTCGGCGAACACGCCCGCCGCCGTCACTTCCGGTCCAGCGCCCGGTCCCTGCACCACCAGCGGGTTGTCGCAGTAGCGGCGGGTACGGAACTGCACCACGTTGTCGGTCAGCCGCAGGTTGGCGAAGGCATGGTCGGCCGGCAGTTCCTGCAGGCCCACCGAGGCGCCGTCGGTGCCCAGCCGTGCCACGTAGCGCAGCACCGCGCCACGCGCCCGTGCATCCTGCAGGCGCTGCAGCAGGCTAGCGTCGGACTCGCCCAGCCGTGCCATGAAGTCATCCACGCTGCCGTCGCGCAGCAGTGCCGGCACCAGGCTTTCCACCTGTACCTGTTCCAGGCTGAGCGCGTGGCCGGCCTCGCGTGCAAGGATCACCAGCTTGCGTGCCACGTCCACACCGGACAGATCATCGCGCGGATCCGGCTCGGTATAGCCCATCGACCGCGCCTGCGCGACCAGCTGCGAGAACGGCTGGCTGCCATCGAAGCGGTTGAACAGCCAGGCCAGCGTGCCGGAGAAGATGCCCTCGATGGCCAGCACCTCGTCACCCGTATCGACCAGATCGCGCAGCGTGGTGATCACCGGCAGGCCCGCGCCCACCGTGGCCTCGTAGCGGAAGCGCGCACCACTGGCCGCTGCGGCGGCGCGGATGCGCTGGTAGCGCGGCAGCGGCCCGGCACCCGCCTGTTTGTTAGGGGTGACCACATGGATGCCTGCCGCCAGCCAGCCCTCGTAGCGCTCGGCCACCTCGGCACTGCCACTGCAGTCGATCACCACCGCATGCGGCAGGTGCGCAGCCAGCAGGTGCTCGGTGAAACGATCAAGATCGCTGGATTCACCCGCGTCCCGCAGGGCCTCGCGCCAGTCCGCATGCAGGCCGTCCACTTCCAGGCGCATGCGCGAACGCGAGGCCAGCGCACGCAGGCGAAGATCCACATTGGCCTTGGCCAGCAGCTGCGGGCGCGCGGCCAGCAACTGGTCCAGCAGTGCGGCGCCAACGTTGCCGGGCCCGATCACACCGACCGCGAAGGTCTGCGGCGACAGCCAGAAGCCTGCATGCGCCGCGCGCAACGCACGGGTGGCATCGGCACTATCCACGGCGACCGAGATGTTGCGTTCGGACGAGCCCTGCGCGATCGCCAGGATGTTCACCTGCGCACGCCCCAGTGCCTCGAACAGGCGCGCCGCCACACCTGGCTGCCCGGCCATGCCGTCACCGACCGCAGCCAGTACGCTGACGCCCTCACTGACCTGCACGCGCTGCACCTGTCCCGCTGACAGCTCGTGCGCAAATGCGTGCAGCAGTGCCTCGCGGCCGCGCGCAGCTTCGGCGGCGCGCACCACGCAGCAGATCGAATGTTCCGAGGAACCCTGCGAGATCATCACCACAGAGACCTGCGCCTGGCGCAGGGCGGCAAACACACGCTCGGCGGTACCCGGCACGCCGATCAGGCCAGTGCCCTCCAGGTTCAGCAGCGCCAGCCCGGGACTCAGGGTCAGGCCCTTCACCGGCCCGCGCGGCGAGCGCTCGGCGCTGATCCGCGTACCCGGATGCGCCGGCTGGAACGTATTGCGGATGAAGATCGGCAGGCCGAGTCGGATCGCCGGCGACATCGTCTGCGGATGCACCACCTTGGCGCCGAAGTACGCCAGTTCGCAGGCCTCGTCGTAGCTCAGCGCTTCCAGCTGCACCGCCTCGGGCACCAGCCGTGGGTCCGCCGACAGCACGCCATCGACATCGGTCCAGATGTGCAGCTCGTCAGCGTTGAACAGCGCGGCAAAGATCGCACCGGAATAGTCGCTGCCGTTGCGACCGAGGGTGGTGATGCGGTCATCGCGATCGCGTGCGACGAATCCGGTGGCAACCAGGCGCGACTGCGGATGCTGCAGGCGCCACTTGGCCAGGCGGTCGGCACTGGCTTCCCAGTCGACATCCACGCCGAGTTCGCCATGCCCGACCACCAGCACATCGCGCGCGTCGAGTACCGCGCAGTCTTCGCCCAGCGCGCGCAGATGCGTGCCGAGCAGCTGTGCGGAAAACACTTCGCCCAAGCCCTGCACACGGTCCAGCACCTCGCGCGGCAGCTCGCCGATCACTTCCAGCGCGGCCAGCACTTCGGCCAGCTGATCGAAGCGGGCGTCGATCCATTCGACCGTCTCGCCCACCTGCTCGCCCAGCAGCGCCACGGCAGCGCCGCGATGGCGTGCGCGCAGGGCATGCCAGGCCTCACGCCAGCCTCCATCGCCCTTGGCCGCCAGCTGGGCCAGTTCGATCAGCGCGTCGGTGACGCCCTTCATCGCCGAGACGACAGTGACCTGCAGCGATTCGGGACGGGCCAGCAACAGGCCGCCCACATGGCGATAGCGTTCGGCATCGGCCACCGAGGTGCCGCCGAACTTGTGCACGACGGTGAACGCGGCAGCCAGGTCGGCCGGGGCAACGGAATGAGCGGGGGCGTGGGGAGACATGCAGACCTCGGTAGGAGGCCCCGTCGCATGCAGGTGTCGAGTTTCCCCGCCACCTGTAGGGTGCGGGGCCGTGGTTTTCGGGAGTTACACGAAGACGACGGGCCGCACCAGGGCAGTGGTGGCGGTGGTGGTGGTAATGGTGGTGATGGTCGCGACCGGCGCAGTCGAACGGCCCGCAATGGCGGGGGCGATCAGGCTGGCGTGGGCGGCATCAAGGACCATGGCGCACAGAAAACACCGTGCGCCCGGCCGGTGTCAAGTGCTGCGATGCAAAAAACCGATGCGGCGATCATCGGCCAACGCGCCTACATTTGGTTGCAACTGAGACAAAGCCGGCATCAGCACGCTTGACGACTGCATTCAGCCGGCATGTTCGGTGATCGCCCGCGGTGTGCGATGGGCATGCGCGCACAGCATCACGCCAGCCACCAGGAACACGATTGCCAGCGCTTCCAGCAGCGAGGGCCAGCGCTGCTGCCATGCAAAGGCGTACAGCAGCGCGAACAGGGTCTCGAACACGATCATCTGGCCAGTCAGGGTCAGTGGCAGCAGGCGGCTGGCACGGTTCCAGAATGCGTTGCCGAGGATCGAGGCCACCACTGCCACGCCGGCGCTGATCGCCCAGAACCCGCTCCATTGCGCCGCCGTATGGCTGCCGGTGTGCCCGCTGAAGGCCATCGGCACCAGCAGCAGGGCCAGGCCGCCAGTGGTGACGCCGGTCAGCAGCGACCAGTCATGGCTGGACAGGTCTGGCCTGCGCGCCAGCCAGCGGCTGTTGCCGATCGAGTACAGCGCCCACGAGAACAGCGCACCGAACGCGCACAGCAGCCCGATCAGGCGCTGCCGCCACGGGGTGACCAGGTGCTCGGACATCAGCGCTTCCCAACCCACCAGGGCGACCCCCAGCACGCACAGCCCCAGTGCCGGCAGCAGCTGTTTCAGTGGTACAGCGCCCGGCTCGCGCACGCCAACGAGGGTGACCACCACCGGTATCAGGCCGACGATCAGCGATGCCGCAGCGCCACCGGCCCACTGCACGGCGGTCGCCAGCAGCAGGAAATACACCAGGTTGCCTGCCAGGCTCAGCCACAGCAGGCCGATCCATTCGGCACGGCCCAGCCGCAGTGCCAGCCGCTTCCATCGCGGCAGCAGCAGGGCGACTGCCATCAGGCCATAGACCAGGTAGCGGCCGGCGGACAGTTGCAGCGCATTGAACGACTGAAGCACGGCAGGCGCGAGAAAGACCACGCCCCACAGCGCGCCAGCGGCCACGCCATTGGCGATGCCCACGGCCATCGGGTTGTTGCGCATTCGGGTTGTCCGGGGGGATGGAACGGGCCGCGCAGTGTAAGCGCTGGCCGCTGGGCGCTCTTGACCCAGGCTGCTGCCTTGTCACCTCTGTAGAGCCGAGCCAATGCTCGGCTGCGATTCGCCGTTGTGCAGACAAGGGCAGCCGAGCATCGGCTCGGCTCTACAACTCAGCCGGCACCCCTGCGCCACGCAGCGGGGGTCTGGCCACATTCGCGGCGCAGCGCACGGGTCAGTGCGCTCTGCTCGGAATAACCTGCAGCCAGTGCGATATCGCTGATCGGCGCGGCAGTGGTGCGCAGCTGATGCTTGGCCCAACGCAAGCGGCACGCACTGAGCCAGGCCTGCGGGCTCAGCCCGAACTCGCGCTGGAACAATGCGTGCAACCGGCTCTCGCTGACACCGACAAATCCGGCCATCCGGGCAACCGGCCAGGCCCGGCCGGGATCGGCCTGCACCGCCGCGCACAGGCCCTGCATGCGCGCCCCACTGCCCGCCGGTGCAAATGCCTGCAGCAACTGCGGCAGCAACGCCGGCATCGGCTGCCCTGCCTGCACCTCGGCCAGGCGCAGACGCAATGCCAGCGGCAGATGCAGCCAGCGCTGGCGGCACAGATGCTCCTGCGTGCCGTCATCCAGCACGCCTGGAGGACAATCAACGATCACGAAACCATTGGGGCCGTCCGCCATCTGGTCATGTGCTTCGCCGGCGGCCACAAATGCCCCCTGCAGCAGGTCCAGCCGGCCGCCGCGCCCTTCCATCTCGAACTGCAGTTCGCCCTGCAGCGGAAGCACCCACTGCGCGTAGTCATGGCGGTCCAGGCCGGTGGCCTGCCCGTAGTGCCGCAGATGGAAGATGGCGCCCATCCGGGCAGTGTGCGCGTGTAACAACGGCCGTGCAAACCGCTGCTATAGTCGATCCGTCATCCAACGCAGGGAGTGCAGGTCATGACCCATCAGCAGCTGTCCCTGGTGCTTGCCACCAGCCTCGGCCTGGCGCTCACCGCCTCGGCCTCCGCGCAGGAACGTACGCCACCGGCCCCGCACTGCATGGACGCGGTCGGCGTCCAGGAAGTGGAGCAGGCTTCATCGCGTTCAATCGCCCTGCGAGCCGCCTCGGGCCAGGCCTATCGGATCGACTTCAGCGAAGAGTGTCCCGGCGTCCGCGGTGCCACCACGCTGAAACTTGAAGCACCCGCCGGCTGGGCCTGCGGTCGCCCCAGCGAGCGTGTGGTGGTCGATGGCCGCAGCTGCGCGATCAGCGCGGTGACCCCCGTGCAGGATCGCGACTACGCCAGCGTTGCCCGCGACAGCGATCGCCTGCGCATGGCCACCCTGCCCGCCCTGACCATCCGCGAGCGCAGGGACATCCGCCGCAGTTTCGGTGGTTCGCCGTCGTACTGCTTTGCCACGCGCAACGTGCGCGCGTGGTCGTCCGACCCGCAGGGCATGCTGGTGGAGACCAATCCGCATCGCAATGGGGGTCACCGCTACTATCGCGTGGAGCTTGGCAGCCACTGCCGCCAGCTCGACCGTGCGCCACAGCTGAGCTTCCACTCCGGCATGCAGAACGGCCTGATCTGTGGCAATCCGGGCGATCGCATCCTCACCGCCGGATTCGAGAATGGTGACCTGCGCAACGACGCGCTGGCGCCGCTGCCGCAGTACACCCGCGGCGGCTGCACGATCCAGGCGGTCTATCCGGCTTCCAGCCAGGCGTCGAACTAACCGTCGACGCCGAGGAACGCAAACGGTGCGCTGGGCACGAAGTGGCCCAGCGCGTCGCCGGAAAAGGTATTGCGCTGGTCCGGACCGAGATCGAGCTTGAGCACCTTGCCGCCGAAATCGACCTTGTTCAGGTCGACCCAGAAGGTGTTCGGTGTCAGTGCCGATTCGAAGAAGTACAACCGCCGCTTGTGGTCGGCCACGGTGCGCCAGCGCGTGGATGAAATATTCGGTTCGCCCGGGGTGGTGATGCCATACGGTACCGAGGCGTTGCGGATCACGCTGAACACACTGGCCAGCGCCACCACCGGGTCTTCCGCCTTGGGAATGGCGTTGATGTAGAACGAGGCGCGCGCGAAACGGTCGGCTGAGCGGTTGGTGCCCGGCAGCATCACCGTGCCGCCGATCTGCTGCCAGTAGCTGTTGAGTGCCAGCTGCTGCTCGAAGATCGGTGAGTTGGTCATCACCTGGTAGCGCCGGTCATGGTGGATCACCTGGCGACCGCCGATGTATTCGACGATGGCGCTGTCGCCACTGGCATCTGACAGAGACAGGTGCAGCGTGGCCTGGCGGTCTTCGCCCGGCACCTTGTCGGTGACGATCGAGTACGGCTCGCGCTGCAGCGCCGCGACCGCCTCGTCTACGGTGGCGAAGTTGTCCAGCACATACTGCGCCCATAGTGAGATGGCCAGGCCCGGCTTGTTGCCGCGCTGCTTCGGATACTCCGATTCGACCAGCCACAGCAGGTTGGCCACCAGGCCTTTCTCGTTCATGCCATCGGTGGTCGATACGTCATAACCGGTGGCCACCACCGAGCCGTAGCGCGCCGTCCAGGCCAGCGACTTCGGCCCGGCCTGGCCGGTGCGCGCGATGCCGCGCGGCAGCACGTAGAGGTTGGTCGCCACATCAACCTTCCAGTCCATGGAGCGAGCGGTGATCACATCACCGTTGTCGCCCAGGTAGACCGCGCGCGTGCAGGCCAGCGCCGGTGCCACTGCGGCAGCCAGCGCGACCGCCAGCAGTGCCCTTTCCTTCCACTTCATCCGTGCCATGTCGTTGCGCTCCTTTCCCCGTGATCCGTGGATATGACCCGATTCAGGGTGACACAGCGGTGAAGCCCGGGCGAACCAGGCGATCGTGCAGCCAGAAACCTGCAAGCATCGCCGGCACGAACCAAAGCGCTTCGCGCGATCCCACCGCCAGCCCGGCGATGGCAGGGCCCGGGCAATAGCCTGCCCAGCCCCAACCCATTCCGAACAATGCCGCGCCCAGCACGAGGCGTACATCGACAGCGCGCGCGGCGGGCAGTTGGAAGCGCGTTGCGCATGACGGCTGCGGGCGCCGCAGCACCCAGCGCTGGCCGACCGCGCTGACCAGCAGTGCCGAGGCCAGCACCCAGGCCAAGGTGGGATCGAAATCGCCGGCGATGTCGAGGAAACCGAGGATGCGGCGCGGATCGGTCATGCCGGCCAGCGCCAGGCCCGCGCCGAACAGCGCCCCTGCCGCGCCGGCGGCCACCATCACGCGGCTCATGCGAAGCCCCCGCCATGACGGATCAGGAATGTGGTCAACATTGCGCAGGCCATGAACACCACCACCGCCAGCAGTGACCGCATTGAGCCGCGGGCCACGCCGCACACCCCATGACCACTGGTGCAGCCGTTGCCCAACCGCGTACCGAATCCGACCAGCAGGCCGGCGCCAACCAGCTGCCACGCCGGCAAGGCGTCACGCAACAGGTCGCGGGGCGGTTGGCCTGGCACGGCCTGCCAGTACAGCACACCCCCGGCAGCGGCAAGCAGGCCGAGCAGGAATGCCCAGCGCCAGCCGCGCTCGCCCGGCGTTGCGCGCACGCTGCCAGCGGCAATGCCGCTGATGCCGGCCACCCGGCCCGTGGTCGCCAGCAACACCACCGCCGCCGCACCGATCAACGCCCCCCCCGCGACGGCGGCCCACGGCACGGTCATGACCTGCCTCCAGTTGTTCCGTTCATTCGCTTGCCTTTTGAATTAGCTTTTTCTAAATTAGCTTCTTCTAAAACAAAAGGTCAACCATGACCCGCATCGAGCTCGACACTGCCGCGATGGCCGGGCATGCCGCCCAGGCCGCGGCGCTGCTCAAAAGCCTGGCCCATCCTGCACGGCTGCGCGTGCTGTGCCGGTTGGTTGAAGGCGAGGCGCCAGTACCGGAACTGCAGGCACTGACCGGGCTCAGCGCATCAGCGCTGTCCCAGCATCTGGCGGTGCTGCGCGGACTTGGCATCGTCGCGACCCGGCGCGAAGCGCAGGCGATCCACTACCGGGTGGTGGAAGGGCCGGCGCTGGGCGTATTGCAGGCGTTGCACGCCGCCTACTGCGGAAATGCAGCGCGCTGAACCTTCCACGCGGGTTCAACCTGCGTGCAGCACCGGTTGCACGACCTGATCGAGCAGATCCACCGGGGTCGGCGCCGACAGGTCACCATGCAACGCGCGGGTGAAACCTGACCAGTCGCTGGAAGACAGTTGCCGCAGCAGCGCCTCCTCCACCGGCAACGCGCGCATCGACCAGTACGGAAACTGGCGCTGGCCGAGGCGGCCACGCGCCAGTTCGATGATGTCGATATGGCTACCGGCCTGCAGGATGCGTTCGTACACCGAATCGATACCATCCGGCGGCCCTTCGATGTACTGCAGGAATCGCCCGCCGTCATGCAGCAGCACACCGGTCACGCCCGCCATCTTGTTGAAACGGGCTGCATCATCGACCAGCGCCCGCAGCCGTTCAGCGGAAAGATCCGGCAGCGCCTGGCTGACGTAGGCGATGGCACGCAGTGGCATGGCGCTTCCTTGACAAGATGTACAGCCACGGTAGCAGCTGCGGACGAGTCCGTCTCAGTGCCCGCGGGTGTTTCCTGAAGAATTCAGGTAGCGGCCGCCGGCAGCGCCTCTACGCGCCTCGGCAACCGGGCTTCGAACACCACCTGACCGGCTTCATTGCGCGCTGCGATATGCCCGCCGTGCGCGCGCACGAACTGATCGACGATATACAGGCCCAACCCCAGGCCATTGCTGGGATGGAAGCTGGCCTTGAACGGCTCGAACAGGCGCGGCAGCAACGCGTCGTCGATCCGTCCCGCGTTGCTCACCCGCAGCAGCACGCTGCGCGGATCACGGCCGTCCACCTCCACCCGCGCCTCACTGCCATGGGTGAGCGCATTGCCGATCAGGTTGGCGGCAACCTGTCCCAGCCGATCCAGATCACCCTGCAGGCGGGTATCGCCCAGCATATCCAGATGCACCCGTGCGTGGCCGTGGGCGCTGCCCGCTTCGGCCACCACCGCACGCGTGACCTCGGCAAGATCACAGGCGCTGGCCTGCAGGCGCAGCCCGCCGCTGCGGATCCGCGAAAAGTCCAGCAGCTGCTCGACCATGCGCGCCATGCGCAGCGTGCTGGCCTCCAGGTGCTTCAGGGTCTGCTGCGCGCCGTCATTGCCCGCAGGAAGCTCCAGCGCCAGCTTGTCGGCACACAGCAGGATCGCCGACAGCGGCGTGCGCAGATCGTGGGTGAGCACCGCCGCCATCGTCTCGTTGAGCTTGAGCGAGCGCTCCAGCGCCTCGTTGCGCGCCTTCAGCAGCTGCCGCTGCTGGTACAGCTCGATGAAGACATTGACCTTGCTCAGGATCACCTGCGGCGCCACCGGCTTGTGCAGGAAGTCGACCGCGCCGGTTTCGTAGCCCTTGAACGCGCGCAGCGGGTCGTCCGGCGAGGCGGTCAGGAAGATGATCGGCACATCCCGGCTGCGGTGTGAACCGCGCATCAGCTCGGCCAGGGTGAAGCCATCGATCTCCGGCATGTGCACGTCCAGCAGGGCAAGCGCCACCTCATGCTCGAGCAGCAGTTCCAGCGCCTGCGCGCCCGAGCCCGCCAGCAGCAGGTTCACGCCTTCGCGCTGCAGCAGCGCCTGCATGGCCACCAGGTTCTGCGGCACGTCATCGACGATCAGCAGGTTGACCGGGGTCTGCGACTGCGCAGGGTCCGGCGGCAACAGGTTCATGCAAACAGCTCCTTCAGGCGACGGCACATCAGTTCGAGGGGCAGCACGGCATCGGCGCCGGCGTGCTGCAGGGCGGAGGCCGGCATCATCGATGCCTCGGCCTCCTCGGGACATTGCAGCCAGGCGCGGCCGCCGGCGGCGCGCACCGCGGCCACCCCTTCACTACCATCGCTGCTGGCACCGGTCAGCAGCAGGGCCAGTACCTGCGCGCCGAACACTGCCGCAGCCGACTCGAACAATGGATCGATGGCCGGGCGGGAAAACAGCACCGGTGCGTCCACCGACAACGCCAGCGAACCGGCGTCTTCCACCAGCAGGTGATAGTCCGGTGGCGCAAAGGTCACCGTGCCAGGCTGCAGCGGCTGCTTGTCTTCGGCCTCGCGCACCGGCAGCGCGCAGTACGGCGCCAGCACGTCGGCGATGCGGCTGCTGCGATCGCGCGGAAGGTGCAGCACGGCCAGCACCGGCGCCGGCAGAGCCGCAGGCAGCGCACCGAGCACCGCCTGCAGGGCCGCGACGCCCCCCGCGGAGGCCCCGATCACCAGCACGGCCGGTCGTGTCGGCAGTGCCATCAGGCAACCTTCCGGTACAGGCGATGCTCCCGCGAGCAGGTCTCGAACGCGCCGTGGTGGCGCCCGAACTGCAGCGACTCCTTGCTGCCCAGGCCAAGGAAGCCGCGATGCACCAGCGCTTCACGGAACAGGCCTACCGCGCGGTCCTGCAGATCGCGGTTGAAATAGATCAGCACATTGCGGCACGACACCAGGTGCACCTCGGAGAACACGGTGTCGGTGGCCAGGCTGTGGTCGGCGAACACCACGTTGCGGCGCAGCTGGCGATCGAACACCGCGCCATCGTAGGCCGTGGCGTAGTAGTCGGACAGCGAGGCGGTGCCACCGGCCGCCAGGTAGTTCCGGCTGAACTGGGCCATCCGGTCGATGCCATAGGCGCCGGCCTCGGCGGTGGCCAGGGCTGCCGGATTGATGTCGGTGGCGTAGACGATGCTGCGCTCCAGCAGGCCTTCCTCGTGCAACAGGATCGCCAGCGACCACACTTCCTCGCCGGTACTGCAACCGGCCACCCACAGCTTCACCGACGGGTAGGTGCGCAGCACCGGCACCACCTGCTCGCGCAGCTCACGGAAATAGGCCGGGTCGCGGAACATCTCCGAGACCTGCACGGTGAAGAACTGCATCGCCTGCGCGAACAGGTCCGGCTCGTGCAGCAGGCGGTGCTGCAGGTCGGCCAGCCGCTCGCACTCATAGCGCTGCATGGCCTGGCGGATCCGCCGGCGCAGCGACGACACCGCATAACTGCGGAAATCGTAGTGGTAGCGCTGGTAAAGCGCTTCCAGCAGCACCTTCAGCTCGAGGTCGAACAGGGCCTGCTCGTTCATTGCCGCGAGCACCAGACCCGGCACAGCGAGACCAGCTTGTCGACGTCGATGGGTTTGGCGATGTAGTCGTTGGCGCCGGCCTGCAGGCAGCGCTCACGGTCGTCCGGCATGGCCTTGGCGGTCAGCGCGATGATCGGCAGGTCCCGCAGGTGGCGCTGCGCGCGGATTTCGCGCATCGCAGCAAGGCCATCCTTCTCCGGCATCATGATGTCCATCAGCACCAGGTCGACCTCGCGCTCGGCCAGCCGATCCACCGCTTCCTGTCCATTGCGCGCGATCTCCAGCGTGACGCCGAGGGGTTCGAGCACGCTGGACAGTGCGAAGATGTTGCGCACGTCGTCCTCGGCCAGCAGCACCGTCCGACCGTCGAGCACGGTGTCGCGACGGCGGGCCTCGCGCAGCAGGCGCTGCTGGTCGCTGGGCAGGTTGGCCTCCACGCTGTGCAGGAACAGGGTCACCTCGTCCAGCAGGCGCTCGGGCGAACGCGCGCCCTTGATGATGATGCTCTTGGAATAGCGGCGCAGTCGCTGCTCTTCCTCGCGGCTGAGTGCGCGGCCGGTATAGACGATCACCGGCGGGAAACCGACATCGTCGTTGCCGGCCATGTGCTCGAGCAGGTCGTAGCCACTGCCGTCGGGCAGCGACAGGTCCATCACCATGCAGTCGAACGTGACCGTACTGAGCTGTTCCAGTGCGCCGGCCAGAGTGCCTACGGCGACGATCTGCAGCTGGTCGCGGCCCAGCAACAGTTCCAGGTTGTGGCGCAGCTCGTTGTCGTCCTCCACGATCAGCAGCCGCCGCATGTCGCGCTGGCTGGTCTGTTCCAGCTGTTCGATGGCCGTCACCAGCCGCTCGCGCGTGGTCGGCTTGATCGCAAAACCGATCGCGCCGAGCTCGCGCGCTACCTGGCTGCGGTCCGTGGCCGAGACCACATGCACGGGGATGTGGCGGGTGTCCGGGTTGCGCTTCAGGCGTTCCAGCACGCTCAGGCCCGACACGTCCGGCAGGCCGATATCGAGCAGGATGCCGTTCGGCCGCAGTTCGCTGGCCAGCGCCAGCGCCTCTTCCGCCGTGCCCGCCACCACGCAGTCGAAGTCCAGTTCATGGGCCAGCGCCACCAGCGCTTCGGCGAACGTGGCATCGTCCTCGACCGCCAGGATCAGGCGCCCGGCACGCTGGCGGCGACCGCGGTCGTCGGCTACGCCGGCCATCGCAGTGACCGGCGCTGCCGCGGTCGCAGCGCGTGCGGGCGCGGCCGGCAGCACGGCCGGCGCCGTCGGCGGCGCAGCCACGGGAACCTCGGCAGCGTCGGCTGCGCTCGCCGCGGGCGCACCCTGCAACGGCAGCTCCAGGATGAAGCAGCTGCCGCGCCCGGGCTCACTGTCGACCTGGATGCCGCCGCCCATGCGCTCGGCCAGATCGCGCGAGATCGACAGGCCCAGGCCGGTGCCGCCGTAGCGACGGCGGGTGCTGCCATCGGCCTGGCGGAACGCTTCGAAGATGACGTCCAGCTGCTCGCGGGCAATGCCGATGCCGGTGTCACAGACCTCGAACCGGATGCGACCGTTGCCGCCGGCACGCACGTGCAGGCTGACCTTGCCATGCTCGGTGAACTTCACCGCGTTGGCCAGCAGGTTCTTCAGGATCTGCTGCAGCCGCTGGCTGTCAACCACCATCTGGGTCGGTGCCAGGGCGTCGGCTTCGATCTGCAGGGCCAGGCCCTTCTGCCGCGCCATCGGCTCGAACGTCTCGCGCAGGCGCTGCAGCGCGCTCTCGACCACCACCACTTCATCGGACAGTTCGACATGACCGGCCTCGATGCGCGACAGGTCGAGGATGTCGTTGATCAGCGCCAGCAGGTCGTTGTTGGACGACAGGATCGCACGCGCGTACTTCACCTGTTCCTCGGTCAGCGTGCCGTCCTTGTTGTCGGCCAGCAGCTTGGCCAGGATCAGCGAGCTGTTCAGCGGCGTGCGCAGCTCATGCGACATGTTGGCCAGGAATTCGGACTTGTAGCGCGAGGTCGCCGCCAGCTCGTTGCTGTTGCGCACCAGCTGGCTCTGCGCAACCAGCAGTGCCTGCTTCTGCGCCTCCAGCTCGTGGGTGCGCTCTTCCAGCTGCACGTTGCTCTGTTCCAGCTCAGCCTGCTGTTCTTCCAGGTGGCTCTGCGACTGCAACAGGCTGCGGCTCTGCTCTTCCAGTTCCTCGTTGGCCACGCGCAGCTCTTCCTGCTGGGCCTGCAGCTCCTCGCCCTGGCGCTGCGACTCTTCCAGCAGCACCACCAGCTGCGCACGCAGCAGCGATGCGCGCAGTGCCATGCCGATGGTGTCGGCGCAGCGCTCAAGCAGCTCGCGATCCAGATCACGCTGTTCACCCGCCCGCGCGCGGCCCAGCTCGATGACACCGACCACCGTACCATCGCTGCTGATTGGCGCCAGGATGCGCTCGCGCACCGGCAGCCGGCCCAGGCTGGTCTGCAGTTCGAGCACGGCAGCGTCTTCGCCGTGCAGGTGGCGGATGCGTTCGTCCCGCGCAACCTGCCCGGCCAGTCCTTCGTGCAGGGCCAGGGAGGCTGGCGTCCCAGTGGGCAGCGCCACGCCACCGGTCAGCTGCAGCCGGCCGCCGTCCAGGCGATAGACCGCACCGACCTCTGCATCCAGCTGCCCGGCCAGGCTTGCTGCTGCCGCCTCGGCGATCTGCTCCGGCCCAAGGTCACCGCGCAGGCTCAGCGCCACCGCGTTCTCGGCCTCCTGCAGCCAAAGCGCGCGCATCGCCTGGCGCCGGGCCTGGATCGCGCGCGAGACGATCAGTGCGATCATCAGGAAGGCGCAGCCACCGACGGTACGGTTGACTAGCGAGAACGACGAATTGTTGCTGGCTGGCGCAACGTTGAAGCCGATCACCAGCAGGACACAGGCGATCATCGCGACCACGAACGGCGCGCGTGCACTGCGCTGGAACACCGTCACGCCGACCGCGAGGAAGTAGGCCAGCCATACCGCATAGCCGAGCGGGACGACCAGTTCCAACACGATGGTCGCGGCCAGCAGCACGGCGGACGTCATCCAGATCCAGCGGTCACGCGTAGTCGCACCAGGACGCATGCAGGTCGGTTCCAGAAGGCAAAGGGTGGAAGATGGTACTCCGTGTCGCATTCAGCCGCACAGGACAAATGGCACGTGTCAGGTGTGCACGCATCCTTCACACTTGAGTGCCTAGCTTCACGTCCCTCACAGGGGTAACACTTATTTACACGTGGACGCAGCCGCCTCTACGACGTCCGTGCTGACGGACCCTTCCCGACAACTGCGACTGCTGATCGACAGCGTGCGCGACCATGCGCTGTACCTGCTTGATCCTGAAGGCATCGTGTGCAGCTGGAACCCGGGCGCCGAACGTATCAAAGGCTATTCAGCCGATGAAGTGGTGGGAACGCACTTCAGCCGCTTCTACCTGGCCGCCGACCGCGAGGCCGGCGAACCGCAGCGCCTGCTTCGCGTCGCAGCGAAGCAGGGGCATGTCGCCAGTGAGGGCTGGCGCGTTCGCCGCGATGGATCGTCGTTCCGCGCCAGCGTGGTCATCGAACCGGTCGTGGAAGCCGGCGAACTGCTCGGCTTCGTCAAGATCACCCGTGACATCACCGAGCAGTGGCAAGCGCAGCGGCTGCTGCGCGATGCCCAGCGTGCGCTGCGCAATACCCAGCAGTTCGAGACGGTTGGCCGGCTCAGCCGCGGCCTCTCACATGAGTTCAACAACCTGCTGACCACCATCGGCAACGCACTTGACCTGCTGTCGCTGCGTGTCAGCAGTGACGATGCACGCGCAGCCGAGCTGCTGGATGCCGCGCAGGCAGCCACCGACCGCGGCGCGCTGCTGACCCGCCAGCTGCTGGCCTTCAGCACCGGCCAGACCCTGATCCGGGAATCGGTGGACATCAATGCGCTGGTACGGCAGTGGCTGCCGGACCTGCAACGCGCCTGCCCGCCCACGGTGGTACTGGAAGCCCATCTCACCCCGGGCCTGCCGCAGGTGAGTACCGATGCGATGCAGCTCCAAACCGCCCTGGCGAACCTGGTGGCCAATGCCGTGGAGGCCACCGCCGATGGCGGCCGCATCCTGATCGGCACCGCGTTGGAACATCGCCTCGATCCGGATGCGGACACCATGCTGCAACGCGGCTATGTCACCCTCAGCGTCTGCGACGAAGGCCACGGCATGGCCGCCGACGTCGCCGAGCGGGCCAGCGAGCCCTTCTTCACCACCAAGGACATCGGCAAGGGCAGCGGCCTGGGCCTGAGCCAGGTGTTCGGATTCACTACCCAGAGCGGCGGCTTCGTCGATGTGTCCACCACGCCCGGTGTCGGCACCACGGTCAGCCTGCTGCTACCCGCAACCGAGGAATTTACCCATGACCGATGACCCGATCCGCGTACTGATGGTGGAGGACCAGAACGATCTGCGCGAGATGATCGGCATGGCCCTGCGCGATTTCGGCATCGAGGTGTCCACCACCGCCGACGGGCATGAAGCGGCTGCGTTGCTGAAGGGCGACGCACGCTTCGACGTGGTGTTCAGCGATGTCAGCATGCCCAACGGCATGTCCGGCATCGAACTCAGCGAGCACGTCGCGCGTGAGCAGCCGCATGCACGCATGATCCTGTCCTCCGGCTATGCGCGTTCGCAGCTGCCGCCGCTTCCGGAGCAGGTGGAGTTCCTGCCCAAGCCCTATCGCCTGCGCCAGCTGGTTGAACTGCTCAGGCAGGACTGAAGGCGTACCGGCCTGCGTGGCCATGCTCAGCGCCGGGCCCGCTGCATGAACAGCAGCGCCGGCGTTGATGCAGCGTCCACCGGCTCGAAGCCGAGGGTCCGGTACAACGCAAGCGCGGCGGCATTGTTCCGATAGACCCGCAAGGTCAGCCGTTCAACGGCATCAGACTGGAACGCCTGCTCGATCAGCGCGTGTACCAACGACCGCCCGAGGCCGCGGCCCCGCGCCTGCGGGGCAACCAGCAGACGGCCCAGATGCATCGTACCCGGCTGGGTGCGCCAGGCCTGGCCGAAACCCACGCGCTGGCCGCTTTCTGCCAGCAGCAGCCTTCCCGGGCGTTCGCGCAGCTGCAATACCTGCTCGAACTGCTCGGGTCGCAGTGGATAGGGCACGCCCGGTCCAGCCCAGCGCAGCGTGCCTGCGGCCGAATCCAGCCACCCGGCGATGAGCGCGTAGTCGTGGGGTTGCACGGGCTGCAGGCGGTGGTCCATGGCGGCCGGATCGCGAGGTGAGGCGCCAGCATATCCGAGTGACCTCGCGGGCAGCGCGCGGACGTGGCGCCGCGAACATGGTGACCCCGGCCCGATTCGAACGGGCGACCTTCCCCTTAGGAGGGGGACGCTCTATCCAGCTGAGCTACGGGGCCATGCAGCCGGGAAGTTTACAGGCAACGTGCCCTGCCCTCCAAGCATTCATGTTCCACCCGGTTCCCCTGGCGCGTTGCACCATGGCCGGTCGGGGCGCTCTGCTACCATCGGCGATTCAGTTCATCGCGTCCCCCACCTGCCCGCGATGGCGCCAAACAACGTAACGAAACACAGGAGTCTGCATGTCTTCCGAGCTGCTCAAGTCCCTTGGCCTGGACGCGATCAACGCTGGCACGTACCTGGGCAACGGGGAGTGGTCGAGCGCGACCAGCGGTGAGCTGATCACCCCAGTCAACCCGACCACTGGCGAGCCGATTGCGCAGGTCCGCGCCACCACTGAGGCCGAGTACGAGACCGTCGTCGCCCGCGCCCAGGAAGCCTTCAAGGTCTGGCGTACCACGCCGGCGCCGCGCCGCGGTGAAGCCGTGCGCCTGTGCGGTGAAGCACTGCGCAGGCACAAGGACGCCCTGGGTTCGCTGGTTGCCCTGGAAATGGGCAAGAGCAAGCCGGAAGGCGATGGCGAGGTGCAGGAGATGATCGACATCGCCGATTTCGCCGTGGGCCAGAGCCGCATGCTGTACGGCTACACCATGCATTCCGAGCGCCCCGGCCACCGCATGTACGAGCAGTACCATCCGCTGGGCCTGGTCGGCATCATCTCGGCCTTCAACTTCCCGGTTGCGGTGTGGAGCTGGAACTCGTTCCTGGCGGCGATCTGTGGCGACGTGTGCATCTGGAAGCCGTCCAACAAGACGCCGCTGACCGCCATCGCCTCGCTGAAGATCTGCAACGACGCCCTGCGCGAAGCGGGCTTCCCGGACATCTTCTTCCTGATCAACGATGCCGGCACCGCGCTGTCGGAAAAGATGGTCGATGACCGCCGCGTGCCGCTGATCAGCTTCACCGGCTCGACCCAGGTCGGCCGCGCCGTCAACGAGAAGGTCGCACGCCGCCTCGGCCGCTGCCTGCTGGAACTGGGCGGCAACAACGCGATCATCCTGGACGAAACCGCCGACCTGAAGCTGGCCGTGCCGGGCATCGTGTTCGGTGCGGTCGGCACTGCCGGCCAGCGTTGCACCACCACCCGCCGCCTGATCGTGCACCGCTCGATCTACGCCGACGTGCTGGCCACCCTGGTCAAGGCCTACAAGCAGGTGGAAGGCAAGATCGGCGACCCGACCGATGCCGCCAACCTGATGGGCCCGCTGAACAGCGAAGGCGCCGTGCAGCAGTTCCTCGATGCCATCGCCCAGGCCAAGGCGGCCGGCGGCACCATCGAGACCGGCGGTACCCGCATCGACCGCGCCGGCAACTTCGTGCTGCCTGCTATCGTCACGGGCCTGAAGAACAGCGACGCCGTGGTCCAGCACGAGACCTTCGCACCGATCCTGTACGTGATGCCGTACGACACCCTCGACGAAGCCATCGACATGCAGAACGGCGTGCCGCAGGGCCTGTCGTCCTCGATCTTCACCCAGAACCTGAAGACCGCCGAGAAGTTCCTGTCGGCCGCCGGCAGCGACTGCGGCATCGCCAACATCAACATCGGCACGTCCGGTGCGGAGATCGGCGGCGCCTTCGGTGGCGAGAAGGACACCGGCGGTGGCCGCGAGTCCGGTTCGGATGCCTGGAAGGTCTACATGCGCCGCCAGACCAACACCATCAACTATTCGGATTCGCTGCCGCTGGCGCAGGGCATCAAGTTCGACCTGTGATGGCAAACGACGCGGACACGTCTGTGGGTCAGAGTCCCTCCGGGGATCTGACCCGTGCCCAGGGTCGGATCCCCGCAGGGGCTCCGATCCTCGATCTCAGCGGCCGCCGCGTGCTCATTGCCGGCGGCAGCAAGGGCATTGGTCGTGAAATGGCACTGGCCTTTGCTGGTGCCGGTGCACAGGTCTCGGTCTGCGCGCGCGGCCAGGCCGGCCTGGAGGCCCTGCGCGCCGATGCACAGGCGCAGGGCACGCCATTGCATGCGTTTTCCACCGATCTGGCCGATCCCGGCCAGATCCAGGCCTGGCTGCAGGCCGCCGCCGATGCCCTCGGCGGCATCGATGTGCTCGTCAACAATGCCACCGGCTACGGCATGGCCGACAATGAGGAGGGCTGGGCCGCCAGCCTGCAGATCGACCTGATGGCGGCCGTGCGTGCCTCGCGCCTGGCCCTGCCCTGGCTGCGTGCGTCCGGCGATGCCTGCATCCTCAATCTGTCGTCGATTGCCGCGCAGCAGCCGCGTCCCGGCGGCGCACCCTACGCCGCTGCCAAGGCCGCGCTTTCGCACTACACCACCTCGCAGGCGCTGGCACTGGCCAAGGACCGGATCCGGGTCAACGCCATCGCACCGGGCTCGATCGAGTTCGATGACGGGCTCTGGGACCGTCGCCGCATCGAGGATCCAGCGCTGTACCACGGCACCCTGGCGAAGATCCCGTTCGGCCGCTTCGGCCATCCGCGCGAGATAGCCGACGCGGCCCTGTTCCTGTGCTCGCCACTGGCGCGCTGGGTTACCGGCAGTGTGCTCAACGTGGATGGCGGTCAGGTGTTGATGGGCTGAATTTGTAAAGCCGAGCCCATGCTCGGCTTGCACGCAAGACGCGGTCGATCCCGCATCAGCCCAAGGGGGCAGCCGAGCATGGGCTCGGCTCTACAGGGCACTGCCCATGGGATTGCCCGGGCAGAGGCACTATCATGTGCACACTGCCAAGGAGGACCCGATGAGCGTGGCACCCCGACAGACAAGCGCCCTGGCCGTGGTCAGCCTGGTCATGGGCATCGCCAGCTGGACCGTCCTGCCCTTCGTGGCCAGTATCGTCGCCATCATCACCGGCCACATGGCCCGCGCCGAGATCCGCCGCCGCCCGCATGAACTGGAAGGCGACGGCCTGGCCGTTACCGGCCTGGTGCTGGGCTGGGTCATGGTCGGCGCCGTACTTGCCGCCATCCTGGTCTTCATCCTGTTCTTCGGCGGCCTGGCATGGCTGGCGGCAGTGTCGAACTGACGCCATGACCGCCTCCGACAGCACTGAACGCTTCAGCAGCCGCGTCGCCGACTACGTCCGCTACCGGCCCGATTATCCGCCCGCCCTGTTGGAGTGGCTGCATGGCCCGATGGGCGTCAGCCGCGAGGCCATGGTCGCCGACATCGGCGCCGGCACCGGTATTTCCAGTCGCCTGTTTCTGGCCAGCGGTCATCCGCTGGTGGCGGTCGAGCCCAACGTTGCCATGCGCGCCGCCGCCGAACAGTGGCTGGCGCCGCAGTATCCGGACTTCTCCGCTGTCGATGGCCGTGCCGAGGCCACCGGCTTGGAGGACGCCAGCATCGATCTGGTCAGCGTCGCGCAGGCCTTCCATTGGTTCGACACCGTGGCGGTGCGCGCCGAGTGGCAGCGCATCCTGCGCCCCGGTGGCCAGGCACTGATCTACTGGAATTCGCGCCTGCTCGATGCCAGCCCGTTCCTGATCGGCTACGAACAGTTGCTGCTGGACTACGGCACCGACTACACCGCTGTGGCCGAGCGCTACCAGGACGATGCCACCATGCAGGCCTGGTTCGGCCCCGGCCTGCGCGGCAGGGTAGAGCTGCCGAACGTGCAGCATCTGGACTTCGACGCCCTGCGCGGGCGCCTGCTGTCCTCCTCCTACGCACCCCAATCCGGTCATCCTCGCCACGCGGCGATGATCGACGCTCTGCAGGACCTGTTCGCCGCCCATGCGGTGGACGGCCAGGTCGCTTTTGAATATCGAACCCGAGCCTTCCTCGGCACGCTGGACTGAACCGACGCATGTATTCGCTTGCCCGCCCCTTCCTGTTCTCGCTCGACGCCGAGCGCGCCCACGGCCTCGGCCTGTCCGCACTGGACCTGGCCTATCGCACCGGCACCACGCCGCTGCTGGCCGCACGCATCGCGCCGATGCCCAGCACGGTGTTCGGGCTGACCTTCCCCAATCCGGTCGGCCTGGCCGCCGGCCTGGACAAGAATGGCGAGCACATCGATGCACTGTTCGCGCTCGGCTTCGGCTTCGTCGAAATCGGCACCATCACCCCGCGCCCGCAGGCCGGCAATCCGCAACCGCGCCTGTTCCGCCTGCCGGAACACAACGCGATCATCAACCGCATGGGCTTCAACAATGCGGGCGTGGACGCGCTGGTGCGCAACGTCGAGCGCGCGCGCAACCGCCGCGGCCTGCTCGGCATCAACATCGGCAAGAACAAGGACACCCCCAACGAACAGGCCGTGGACGATTACATCGCCTGCCTGGACAAGGTCTACCCGCTGGCCGATTACATCACCGTCAACATCTCCTCGCCCAACACCGCCGGCCTGCGTGAGCTGCAGGAAGAGACCGCGCTGCGCCAGCTGGTCAGCCAGCTGCGCGACCGCCAGGAAGACCTTGCTGCCCGCCACGGCCGACGCGTGCCGATGCTGGTGAAGGTGGCGCCGGACCTCAGCGAACGCGATATCGACGCCGCCGCCCGCGTGCTGGGCGAACTGCAGGTGGACGGCGTGATCGCCACCAACACCACCATCGACCACAGCAAGGTGGCCGGCGACCCGCTGGCCAATGAGGCTGGCGGCCTGTCCGGTGCACCGGTGCTGGAGCAGTCCACGCTGGTGCTGCGCCGCCTGCGCGCGCGCCTGCCCGAATCGGTGCCGCTGGTCGGTGTCGGCGGCATCCTGTCCGGCGCCGATGCGGTAGCCAAGATGGCGGCCGGTGCCGCACTGGTGCAGTGCTACAGCGGCCTGATCTTCCGTGGACCGGCGCTGGTTTCCGAATGCGTGGAGGCGATCCGTCGCCGCCGTGAAGCGCCGAGCCGCGGCGCGGTGGCCCCACTGTGAGCGCGCCCATGGATACCATCGACGGCAACGCCCCGCTGCGCTGGACGCTCACCCGCAATGCGCCGCTGCAGGCGCTGAATACCTTCCATGTGCAGGCCAGCGCCGCGCAGCTGCTGGAACTGCACGATGCCGCGCTGCTGCCGGACGTGCTGGCATTGCCCGAGGTGGCCAGCGGCCCGCTGCTGGTGCTGGGCAGCGGCAGCAACGTTCTGATCGCCGAGGACCTGCCCGGCACCGTGCTGGTGTTCGGCAACCGTGACATCAGTTTCCTTGAACACCGCGCCGACCATGCGGTGATCCGTGCCGGTGCCGGCGTGCCGTGGCATGGACTGGTGATGTGGTCGCTGCAGGAAGGTCTGTCTGGCCTCGAAAACCTGGCCCTGATTCCCGGCACCGCTGGTGCCGCGCCGATCCAGAACATCGGTGCCTATGGCGCGCAGGTCGGCGAGTTCATCCAGGCGGTCGAAGCGTGGGACTGCCAGGAGCAGGCCTGGGTGCGGCTGGACAACGAACAGTGTGGCTTCGCCTACCGCGACAGCGTGTTCAAGCAGCAACCCGATCGCTATCTGATCACCGCCATCGAACTAAAGCTGCCACTGCTGCATGATCTGCGCATGGACTACGCCGGCATCCGCGAGGAATTGCAGGCACAGGGCGTGGAGCTGCCGAGCGCAGTGGACGTGGCCAATGCCGTGATCGCGATCCGCCGCCGCAAGCTGCCCGACCCGGATGTACTGGGCAACGCCGGCAGCTTCTTCAAGAACCCGGTACTGCCGCTGGAACAGGTCGACGTGCTGCTGCAGCATTTCCCCGACCTGCCGGTGTTCCCGGCCGAGCAGGACGACAAGCGCAAGGTCTCCGCTGCCTGGATGATCGAATCCTGCGGCTGGAAGGGCTTCCGCGAAGGTGATGCCGGCGTGGCGCCAAGCCACGCGCTGGTGCTGGTCAACCACGGCAATGCCAGCGGTGCTGAGCTGCTGGCGCTGGCGCGCCGCATTTCGGCCTCGGTGCTGGAGAAGTTCGGCGTGCCGATCGAACCGGAGCCCCGCCTGCTCGGCGCACAGTGGTGAACACCCCCGCCCTTTCCCCAAGCGCCCCGATGCGGGCGGCGCTGCTGATGCTTGGCAGCACGATGGCATTCGGCCTGATGGCGGTCGCGATCCGCTACGCCACCCGGTACGTGCCAACCCAGGAAGTGGCGTTCTTCCGCAATGCCTTCGGCTTGCTGGCGTTGCTGCCGATGCTGCTGCGGCCGGGCCGTGCTCCGCTGAAGACGCAACAGCTGCCGCGCTATTTCGTGCGCAGTGCGATTGGCCTGGGCTCGATGCTGTGCGCGTTCTGGGCACTGGGCCACCTGCCGTTGGCGCAGGCGGTGTCGCTGTCGTACTCCACGCCGCTGTTCGTCACGATTGCCGCCGTGCTGTGGCTGGGTGAAACCGTGCGCGTGCGCCGCTGGGCCGCAGTCGTGGTCGGCTTCATCGGTGTGCTGGTGATCGTGCGACCCGGTACCGCCGGCTTCACCGCGGGCAGCCTGGTCGCCGTGGCCGCGGCGGTGCTCAGTTCGCTGGTGGCGATCCAGATCAAGCAGCTGACCCGCGTCGACAGCGCCGATACCGTGGTGCTCTACACCTACGTGTTCTGGGTGCCGCTGTCGCTGGTTCCGGCGCTGTTCGTCTGGGTCTGGCCGAGCGGCACGGCCTGGCTGTGGCTGCTGGCCACCGGCGTGCTCGGCACCATCGGCCAGCTGTTGTGGACGCGGGCGCTGCGCCTGGGTGAAGTCTCGGCGCTGACCCCGATCAGCTTCCTGCAGCTGCCGCTGGTAACGCTGTTCGGCTGGCTGCTGTTCAATGAAAGCGTGGACCGCTGGACGATCATCGGCGCCGGCATCATCCTCGCCGCCAACGCCTACATTGCCCACCGCGAGGCCGTACTTTCGCGCCGCGCCGCCAGCGCAGCCGCCTCGTCAGCGGCGAAGCCCGCCGAGTAAATCCGCGCCACGCGTGGATGACGCTGCACTCCTCTGTAGAGCCGAGCCTACGCTCGGCTGCTCTTCGCGCCTCCACCGTTGACTGAGCGCGCAGGGTTCATTCACGCATGGCGTGGATCTACAGCGCGCGATACACCCGCTCGGCCGCGTCGAACACATTGCCCGGGGCGAACTGTTCGCTGAGGAAATGCAGCGACTGCCGGCGCAGCTGCGGCGACCGGTCCTCTCCATCGCTGCCCAGCAGGACCTGCTGGAACTCGATCAGGTCCTGCAGGATGCGCCAGTGACGGTACCAGGCGATCCAGCGAGGGTCGCCGCGGTCACTGCCATAGCCCTCCTCGAATCCCACCGGGTTCTCGCGGCCCCAGCGCCCGCCGACAGCGCCACCGATGAACATCAGGTCGCGCTCGCGCGGTGCCAGCGACAGGCCATCCCAGTCGATCAGGTGCAGGCCGCCGTCATTGCCCATCAGCAGATTGCCGGCATGAAGGTCGGTGTGGCACAGGTGCAGCCGCACCGGCACATCCTGCAACGCCGCGTGCAGCTGCAGTGCCTGCGCGTGCAGCGCCGCGATGCGCGCGTGCTGCTGGTCCCAGACGGAGACGAAGGCACGGCCCAGCCCATCCTTGGCAGCCGCCAGGCCTTCGCCGGCCAGCCACTGCCCGACGGTCTCCAGCGCTGCGGTTTCCATCCGGATGCTTGGCAGCGCTTCCTGCAGCGCCGGTGGCGGGCACGCCTCGTGCAGGCGCCGCAGCACCTCGCCCAACCGTTGCCATTGCGTGCGGCTCAATGCCGCCTCGAAACCGGACTGGCCTTCCACATACGGGAACAGGGTGAACTGCAGGCCCCAGCGCTGCACCGATGCCCCGCCGGTCAGCGCCGGCCAGGGCGCAACGATTTCCTCGACACCCAGCGTGCCGCGCAGCCAATGCAGGGTGTCCCAGACGGCTGGGGCCACCTGGTAGCTGCGGCATTTCAACCACCACTGCCCGCGCCGTGCATCGATGCGATACACGCTGGCGTTGGCATCGGCGCCAACCGGGCGTGGCACCACAGCGGTCGCGGTGATGCCATAGGACTGCTGGAGGACTTCGCCGAGATGCTGCGCCGAAGCGGATGACATGGATGCAAGCGGAAAGTGTTATCTGCGACAACTATCGCAGATGTGCCCGCCACGACACAGACATGTCCGTCACAACATCGTGCCCGCGCGACCAATGTGCTAGCCGGCGACGCGACGCATCACCGCTTCCAATGGCCCCCGCGTGAACCGCCACGACCACAGCCACGCTGCGCCCGTGACCAGCATCAGGAACAACAGCGCCCACAGCAGCACGGTCGGTAACGACGCGCTGCCATCGAGCAGCCCCAACCATTCCAGCGTACCCATGCCCAGCAGGATGTGGCCGACGTAGAGGGTCAGGGTCATTCGCCCTGCTGCAGTCAGCGGTTCCAGCCAATCCCCCGGATAACGGCGGCTGATCCAGAGGCACGCGGCAATCGCGCTGCAGGCTGCCCCCGCACCGGTCAACACGTAGGCCGGTCCCGGCGGCATCGGCTGCGTTCCCAGCCACGGCTGCCAGGGCGTTCCCTGCGCAAGGTGCTGCACGGCCTGGCCTGCGCCGATCAGCAGCAGGCCCACCAGCAGCAACGCACGCTGCACCCGCGGTTGTGACAACGGCAGGCGCGCCAGCAGCATGCCCAGCAGGAAGAAGCACATCCAGGGCAGCAAGGGATGGAAGCCGTTGAACAACAGGTTGCGCGCAACACCCGGCCATTGCCAGAGACCGGCATACTCCAGCGTCTGCCAGTTCCAGCCCTGGCTGTAATTCCAGTGCAGCAGTGCCCAGGACGACCCGGCCGCGAGGCCGGCGATGCTGGCCAGCAGCACCCGTGGCGACGCACGCAGCCACAGCACCGCCAGCGCGAAATACACCGCGTAGTAGTGCAGGATGTCGGCCGGGAACAGGGTCAGGTTGAGCAGGCCCAGCACCAGCAGGAACAGCGCGCGCCGCCAGGTCTGCGCGCCGGCCGGCATCCAGCCAAGGCGCTGCGTGGCCAGTACCAGGCCAAGTCCGGCCAGGGTGACGAAGGTCGCAGAGGCCTTGCCTTCCAGCAGATGGAAGAAGCCGGCCAGCCAACTCGCACCCTCTGCCGGCACGGCCATCGCCAGGCGGAAATTGACCAGCACCATGCCTGCCAGCGCCAGATACCGTGCCAGATCAAGGCCGTGCAATCGCCGCTCAACCGCGCTCATGCGCGTGCACCGAGCAGCAGCGCGAGCAGGCCTGGGTCCAACGGAGCCTCATCGGTGCCACCGGCTTCGCCCAGCCCCCGGCGCAGCGCATCGCTTTCGATGGCATCCAGCAGCACCTGCGCCTGCAGTGCCGGGGCCAGTACGGGACGCCGACGTTCACGCTGTGCCACCTGCTGCAGGGCTTCGGCCAGCACAGCCTGCAATTGCCTGCGATTGGCCGCAAATGCCTCGGCCACGGCCCGATTGCGTGCGCTCTCGGCCAGCACTTCGACGGCGAGCGTCGCCCATTCCGGCTGGCTGCACAGTGCGTGGAAGTCCTGCAGGAACGCCAGCACCTGCGTGCGATCACCGTCGGCCGCGGCCAGTCGCTGCAGCAACGGCGCCACTTCTTCGCCCTCGGCCACGGCCACTGCAAGGATGATCGCTTCCTTGCCGGGGAAGTGATTGTAGAGATTGCCCAGGCTGACGCCGGCCGCCTGCGCGATGTCACGCATGCTGGTCTGGTGGAATCCCTTGGCGAGGAAGCACTGCAGGGCGGCCTGCAGGATCTGCTCGATGCGTTGCGCGTTGCGGTCGGCTCGGTTCATGGCGCCAATAGTGAACGAACGTTCGTCCAACTTGAAGATGGCAACCCGTTCATCAGCGAGTTCCGTTCAGCCGGCCCTTGACCTCAACTGCGGTTGAGGCCCGATGCTGCGTGGCCCGTTCCAAGCCCAACCCGGAGAGACTTCATGCCACGGATGATCACCGCCCTGCTCGACAGCCGCCTGCTGTGGTTCCTGGCCCGACTGCTACTGGCGGTGGTGTTCCTGTCATCGGGTCTGGCCAAGCTGCTGGCGTGGGACAACAGCGTGGCCGAAATGCAGGCGGCCGGGCTGCAACCGCCTGTGCTGTTCAACCTCGCCAGCGCCGTGGTGCTGCTGGGTGGCTCACTGTGCCTGCTGCTTGATCGCCTGCTCTGGCTGGGCAGCGGCGCGCTGGCGGTATTCATGCTGCTGACCATTGCCATCGTGCATGCCTTCTGGACCAAGCACGGCGCGGAACAGCAGCTGGCCCTGTTCTTCGCACTGGAACACCTGAGCGTGGTCGGTGGCCTGATCTGCGCGGCCATCGCCAGCCGCGCGCGGGCTCAGAAGAACTCGTCGAGCAGCCGGTAGAACGCCAACCGGCGCTCGTCGGCCACAGCGCCGTAGCGTTGGAACAACGGCGTGACCCAACGCGTATCTCCGAAGTTGTGGACCAGGCTGCGCGCGGCCAGCGCCAGGTCCTGGTAACGGTCGGCCACGCCCAGCCGCCCACAGTCGATGAACCCGCTGAAACGCCCCTCGGACACCATCAGATTCGGAAGGCAGGCATCGCCATGACTGACCACCAGATCTTCATGATCGGGACGGGTGCTGCACAGTTGGGCGAAGACCTGCTGTGGACTCTGTCCCAGGCGTTCGTCATCGAAGTCATCGGCATCCACGCGCCCCGCCTCGACCCGTGCCTGCGCGGCCGGCAGGCGCGAGGCCAGCCGCTGATCGAACGGACAGGCTGCTACCGGCAACGCATGCAGCCCGCGCAGCGCGTCGGCCAGTATCTCCACCCGTTGCTGCGGCGCGAGTTCCGGCGACGAAGCCAGATCGCGGCCAGGCAGCGCGCTCATCAGCAACCAGTGCCGGCCCGCTTCTTCGGCCGTGGCAATCACCGTTGGCGCCGGTTGTCCCTGTGCCTGCAACCAGCGCAGGCGCGCGATCTCATCGCCCAGCTCACTGAAGGCGTCGATCAGTTCCGACTTGAGGAAGGCATCGGGGCGGCCCGGCCGCAGCACGCGGGCAACGTCGGCCCGCGAAACACCCATCGACTGCCGCTCGATGCGCGCATCGGCCAACGCCTTCTGCCACGCCAACGGCAGCGGCATGCCATCAGGGGTGGCGTTGTGCTCGTCCATGCCAGGAGATTCCTGTTGCCGGTGACCCTGTGCATTCTCGCTCATCCTGGCGCACATCGACCCGCGTGCGGCAGGCAGCCTGAGCGAGCTGACCGGGCGGCCGGCAGCCACTACGCCCCAGCGCCTGCAGCAGCGACGGCTGCTGCCACGGTGCCGGTGCCAGTTCGACGACACGGCCTCGACCCTTACCGCCGAACGCGGCGGCCTGCGCGCGTTCGCCAAGTGGGGCACCGTTCTGGCAGCCGATCGTGGCTGCCGCAGTACAACGAGGAAGCAACATGAAATTGATGGTCATCGGCGCCAGCAAGGGCCTGGGACGCGCGTTCGTGGAAGGCCTCTGTGCTAGGGGTGACACTGTGATTGGTGTCTCGCGCAACCGCCCGTGCGGCATCGCCTGCGCTGACGGCGTCACCCTGCAATGGATCGAAGCAGACCTGTCCCGGCCGACCGTGGCTGCCGACCACATCGCAGCGCAGGCACCGGCCGATATCGATGTGCTGATCCACAACCTGGGTATCTGGGAAGACAAGGCCTTCAGCGACGAGTACGCCTTCCTCGATGAAAGCGATGCTGCACTCACGAAGCTGGTCGACGTCAACATCACCGCGACCCTTTTACTGCTGCAACGCCTGCTGCCCCGCGTACTGGGCGCAGCGCGCCCGCAGCTGGTGCTGACCGGTTCGACCTCGGCCCTGCCTCGCAGTGGCCGCCCGGAAGTGGCGTTCGGCGCCTCGAAGTTCGCCCTCAACGGCATCGCCGATGCGCTGCGCGAAGGCTTCCGCGATCGCCGGCTGGCGGTGACCAGCCTGCAGTTGGGCTACCTCAACACCGACGACGCCTTGTCGGTGCCGGTGGCCGAGGCCGCAGCGCGCGGCGACGGTGAGCAGGTGCCGGTCCACGATGTCGTGGCCATGGTAAGCGCCCTGTTGCAGCTGTCATCCTCCGGCTTCGTGCGCGAACTGGTGCTGCCCGCCATCGCCGACCCGCGCTACTGACCTTGCCGGCCGCGGCAGAGCACCCTCAGTGGCCGCGCGCGCGGTCGTGGTTTACCCTGCTCGTCACTGGCCGTCGGTCACAGGCGGGAACCTGCTATGGATGCGCTTTCACGGGTCTCGGCCCAGGTCCTGGACAGCGCCCTGCCCAGCCTGCCGCTGTATCTGCTGCAGGCCACGGCAGTGATCGGCATGATCGGCGTGCTGCTGATCGCCACCCGTCGCGCCGGGCACGCCATAGAAGGCCGTCGCCTGTATGTCGGCGTAGCGCTGGGCCTGATCTACCTGTTCAATTCCTGGTTCGTGGCCCGTTATTCCCAGGGTGTCGTCAAACTGCACCTGGGCTTCGACATCCTGCTGGTCAGTGGCCTGCTGGGCGGCTGGCGCGGCGGCTTGGCCTGCCTGGCTGCCGCCCTGCTGGTCCGCTACCAGTTCGTCGGTATCCCGTTCTTCCTGCCTGCCAGCCTTGAGGCCGTGTTGCAGATGGTGGCGGGCGTCTGGCTGCGCAGGCACCTGTACCCGCGCATGCTCAACGAGCTCTCGCCGCGCATGATCCTGCAGGCATGGTCCGTGCGCATCGGGGTAACCGCTCTGGGTTTGGCGCTGGGTGTGGCGATCATTGGCGCCGATCAACTTCCGGTGGCCGAGCTGGCGATCCAGCGCGCGCTGGCACTGCCGGTCTCGCTGCTCGTGCTCGGCGCCGTGTTCGCGCTGGTCTACAACGATGCCCAGATCGATGCGCAACGCCAGCGCGAACAGGCCTGGCTCCGCATCGATCCGATCAGCGGGCTGCCCAACATGCGTGCGCTCGGTGAACGCCTGCAACAGTACTGGCGGGATAACGACGGCACCGGCAAGGCCTGCCTGATCGTGGCCGAGATGGGCAACCTGCGCGATCTGCGCCTGCGCTACGGGCCGTTGCAGGACAACGGCCTGTGGCAGCGCGACAGCACCGAGGAAGTGCATCGGTTGCTGCCGTCGCTGCCGGCTGCGCAGCTGGAGATCTACCAGTTCGGCGATGCCGCGCTGGCGATCCTGGTGCGCGGCCTGACCTTGTCCACACTGCGCACGCAACCGCAGATCACTGAGCTGGCCAGCAACCTGGCCGATCGGGTCGGCCGCGATTGGCCGGGCTTCCGGCCGCTGTTCCGCTGTGCAGTGGTTGAATTGAAGCCCCCTGCTGATGCCGATGAAGGACATCTTCCGTTCCGCGCCATCACCGTGGCACTGAGCGCGATCGAGTCGGGCGTGGTGTTCTTCGATGACCCGATCCAGCGCGACAGCGAGATCGACGCCCTGATCGAGGTTGCCCTTGAGCACTGGCTGCAGCAGGGCAATGCGCCGCTGTGCTACCAGCCCAAGCATCGCCTGCAGGATCGCCAACTGGTCGGCGCCGAAGCACTGCTGCGCATGCGCGACGGCGAAGGCCGGCCGATTGCCCCGATGCGGGTGATCTCGCTGCTGCGCCGCCAGGGGCGGCTGGCAGACCTGGAATGGGCCACGCTGCGGTCGGCGGTGCACTTCCTGCAGCACTGCCGGCGGGACGGCGCGGCGCTGACCATTGCAGTCAATGTTTCAGCCGAATCGCTGCGCCTGCCCGACTTCGGCCTGCGCCTGCAGGAGCTGCTTCAGCTGCATGACATCCCCGGTGCGATGCTGCGCCTGGAGATCGTCGAATGGACCGAAATCGTCGAGCGCGACGTGGTCGATGCCAACATCGCACAGCTGCTGGCAGCCGGGGTCACCCTGTCGCTGGATGATTTCGGCGCCGGCTATTCAACCCTGATCCTGCTCTCGCAGCTGGCCATCGCCGAGGTCAAGATCGAGCAGGCGCTGATCGCCACGCTGTCCGACGCCAAGTCGCAGTCGATCGTGCGCTTCATCGTCGAGGTCGCGCACCGCTGCGGCGCGATCGTGGTGGCCGAGGGTACCGAGACCCTGGCCCAGGAACAGAAGCTGCGCGCACTCGGGGTGGATGTCGGCCAGGGCTACCTGTACTCGGCGGCGCTGCCGGCCGACGAATTCCGTCGCTTCGCAGCCGGCTAGACCGCGTAGAACCCCAGGAACATCGCCACCGCCGATTCGGCCACGCGCGCACGTTCCTGCGCGGTCAGCGGCGGCTGCCCCATCGTGACCTGCGGCCAGAACGCGAAGCTCTTCACCAGCCCATGCAACTGGTGGCCGGCAAAGTCCGGATCCACCTCGCGCAGGCGGCCATCGGCAATTGCTGCGCGGATCCAGGCGCTCTCGCCACTTTCCTTCTCGCCCATGCGGCAGACGATGGCTTGCGCGCGCTCCGGTGAATGGATGATCTCGGCCATCGCGACCCGCGCCAGATCGATGAAATTCCCATCGCTGAGCAGGTCCAGCTTCTGGCCCAGCAACTGCAGCAGCTGCGTCTGCAGCGGCTGGTCGGCGCGGTATGGCAGTGCGTCGCTGGCCACGCTGCGCTCCCACAGCTCCTCCAGGATCATCGAGAACAGTGCTTCCTTGCTCGGGAAATGGTTGTAGACGGTGCGCTTGGAGACCCCCGCCGCCTCGGCGATGCGGTCCATGCTGGTCGCCTCGTAGCCCGATGCACGGAACTCCTCCACCGCCGCGCGCACGATGGCGTCACGTTTGCGGTCGGTCAGGCGTTGCGGGGCACGGGACATGGCGGAAACCGGATAACTGAACGGATGCCTCCATTTTACACTCGGCAGTGTACTTTTGAATAACGCGAAACTACACTGTGCAGTGTACTCAGCGGACGTCACCCATGAAGCGCCTGCTCCTTGTCCTCCTGCTCGGAATCCTCGCCGTGACCACCTACACCTTCTGCAAGTCCTGGTCCCTTCCCGACTTCCCCGATTCGCCGCAGTACCGTGATGGCAAGTTCCGCAATGCCCTGCCCCGTCCGGCGATGGGCCTGCGCGACGGCGCGGAGATCTGGTGGACGTTCCTGTTCAACAAGCCCAAGGGCACCGTGCCCGCGCACCCGATTCCGGTGAAGCCGCTGGACCGCGCCACGCTGGACGCCGCACCGGATCGCAGCCTGTTCCGGCTGGGGCACTCCACGATCCTGCTGAAGCTGCGTGGCCAGTACTGGCTGACCGATCCAGTGTTCTCCGAGCGCGCCTCGCCGGTGCAGTGGATGGGGCCGGCACGCTTCCATGCACCGCCGATCAGCATCGACGCGCTGCCGCCGATCGCCGGTGTGACCCTCTCGCACAACCACTATGACCACCTGGACCATGCCGCGGTCATGCAGCTGGCCGGCAAGACCGCGCGCTTCATTGCACCGCTCGGCGTCGGCGACCAGCTGGTCGCGTGGGGGGTGGATGCGCGCAAGGTCGAGCAGCTGGACTGGTGGCAATCCACCGAAGCCAACGGCCTGCGCCTGACCGCGACCCCGGGCCAGCACTTCTCCGGCCGCGGGCTGGGTGACAGCGACCGCAGCCTGTGGGCTTCATGGGTGATCCAGGACGGTGACTTCCGCATTTTCTTCAGCGGCGACACCGGCTACTTCGACGGCTTCAAGGCCATCGGCGAGAAATACGGTCCGTTCGACCTGACCATGATCGAGACCGGCGCCTATGATCCGCGCTGGGCATTCGTGCACATGCAACCGGAACAGACGCTGCAGGCGCACCTGGACCTGCGCGGCAAGTGGCTGCTGCCGATCCACAACGGCACCTTCGATCTGGCCCTGCATGCATGGCAGCAGCCGTTCGAGCGCATCACGGCGCTGGCCGCTGCAAACAGTGTTCCAGTGGCTACGCCGATGATGGGCGAAGCACTGGACATGCAGGCGCCGCAGGCGGGTACGCGCTGGTGGGAGACGGTGGAGCTGTAATGCGGTCGGCTCCGATTCTGGCCGCCGCTACGTCTTCGGGTGAAGCCTGCGCCCTTCCCGGGCCAGATTGATCTGTAGCGCAGCGGCGGCGAGCTCGGTCATTTCCGTCGTGACTTTCCCGCTGCCGCGCGCTCGCAGCCAACCGAGAATGTCGACGAGATGCCAGATCGAGGTCGAGCCGTCATGCACGGGGGACGGAAACGACTGCGGGTTGGCCAGCATGAGCTTCCGCATGTTCTGGCGCGACATTCCGAGCAGGTCTGCGACGTCAGTGAGCCCAACCAGATCGGGGCTCACTTCAACCAGTTCGGCACCGGGCACGGCCCGCTGCACATCGTCCAGCGCCGAACGCAGGGCAGCCCCTGCGCTATCTGCTTCGCGGCAGAACGCCAAGGCCAGCCGTCCCGGCAGCCCAAGGCCCACAAGCGCGTCGTCACAGCCGCCTTCGGCCAGGCGCTGCTCGAGGACGCCGATTTCAATACCTGCGTCCGGCAAGCGGTACTTCAGGGTGAAGTTGAATTCCATGATTGACCCCCTTCGCTTCTGACGAAGCGTGATCTCATTGCTCACGACTGCAGTTCTCGACCACACGCCGCAAGGCTCTTGCATGATGGCTGCCGCTACGTGGTGTGCTCCAGATGCTCACGATGCAGAACTCCCCGCATCGGCAATCAGTGTCGTTGCAAGGGCAATACATCCGGCCCCACGCATGGCCGCCCGCCATACGGAGCCTCCACCCACGATCCTCCGCGAACTGCAACGCCGCTTCGATGTCCTTGTCTGGATGACGCGCTCGAGACATTCCTTGTTCTCCATAGTCTGCACACGGCTCACATTGGTTGTCAAATGACAACCCACTTAAAAGGACTTTGGACGTGACCCTAGCCAATTCGCGCTACACGTCCAGAGCCACATCCGTCAGCCCTCCCGTGATGGCAGCGGCAGCGTCCAGCGGCGCTGCAGTGCGTCATGTAACCGGTTACATCCCTTGCTAGCGTAGCGCTCGCCCGATTCCGGCCGAACCTGCGAGGCTGTCCGTAATGACGTTGCGCGCCGAACGCTCCAAGGTCTCCACACCGCCTTTCCCGTTGCGCCCTGCCGCTGCCCTGCTGTTGGCCACCCTGGCCTCCAGCGCACAGGCACAGACCCTCCCCCCGCGCAGCCAATGGCAGGCCAGCAGTTCCTCGCAGCAGGTGCCGGCGATGGCGATCAGCCACCTGATCGACGGCAACCCGAAGACCGTTACCGGCGGTGCATTCAGTCCGGGCCACTGGTTCCAGATCGATCTCGGCGCGCCTGCAATGCTGGCCGGCGCGCGCCTCACCTGGGATGTCTCCAATCCGGAAGGCTATTCGCTGCAGACCTCACTGGACGGCAGGCAGTGGCAAACCGCGTACACGATGGCCGATTCGCTTGGCGACGTGGAAACGCTGTACTTCGCGCCACGGCAGGCGCGCTACCTGCGGCTGGCCAGCCCGCAGCGCACTTCCGATTGGGGCGTGTCGATCTTCGAGATGGAGCCGCTGGACAGCACGCTCAGCGCACGCGTCAGCGGTATCGATGCAGCGCAGGCGGCGGCGCTCTGGCAAGGCGGCGGCACCGTCGCGATGCCGGCCGGGGCAAATGGATCCCATACGTTCGAGATCACGCTGCCGCAGGCCCAATCAACGGCTGGCCTGGTGGTCGACTGGGCCGATGGCGCACGAGGCGCTGCCCGACTACAGGCGCAGGATGCACGGGGCCGTTGGCAGGACCTCGCACACGATGCACAGGCGGCCAGTCACCGGCAAAGCTGGCTGGCCGCCACTGCAGCACAACCATTGCGTGCTTTCCGCCTGAGCGTGGACGGCGCTGCGCCGCAGATCGCACGCCTGCGCCTGCTCGGTCCGAAAGCCGTGATGACGCCGATGAAGCAGTATCAGATCGTCGCCAGCGGCGCCCAGCGCGCATTGTTCCCGGCCTCGCTGCAGATGCAGCAGACCTACTGGACGGCCGTGGGTGTGCATGCAGGACGACAGAAGTCGATCTTCGATGAGTACGGCAACCTGGAAGCCTTCAAGGGCGCACCGCTGGTGCAGCCCATCTGGCGCAATGCCGATGGCCAAACCGCCGGCGCCGCCGGGCAGGCCATGCAGCATGCCCTGCGCGACGGCTGGAAGCCGATGCCCTCCGCCACCTGGTCACCGCAACCCGGCCTGCAGCTGCGCAGTGAAGTGTTCGCCATTGAGCGCGATGGCCAGCCGGTGACCTTCCTGCGGCATCGGCTGCAGAACACGGGAAGCACGAAGATCGAAGGCACGCTCACCCTCGTGGTGCGCCCGATGCAGATGAATCCGCCATGGCAGAACGGCGGGCTGTCCCCGATCCGCGAGGTGACCATCGATGGGCAGGCCCTGCGTATCAATGGCCGCACGCTGCTGCAGTCGCTTACTCCAGTGACCGCATCCGGCGCGGCGCCATTCGGCAAGGATGGCGCAACGGAGATCACCGCAAGTCTCGCTGCCGGCCAGCTGCCTTCCACGCAACAGGCGCGTGATGACCAGGGGCTTGCCTCGGCTGCGTTGAACTACCGCGTCTCGTTGGCGCCGGGAAGCAGCGATGCCATCGTGGTCGCGTTCCCGTTGGGCACCGCCGCCGCCGATGCCAATGGCGTGCTGCCCGAAGCGCCTGCGCTGGATCTGGCCACGCTGCCCCGCGATGCCAATGCGGCGTTTGATTCACTGGCCACGCAGGCGTCTGCGGACTGGCAGGCACGGCTGGGCCAGGTCGGCCTGCGCCTGCCCGATCCGTCGCTGGTGGACATGCTGCGCGCGCAGGCCGCCTACATGCTGATCAACCAGACCGGTCCAGCCATGCAGCCCGGCCCGCGCAACTACAACCGTTCCTTCATCCGCGACGGCATGGCCACCTCGGCGGTGCTGCTGCGGATGGGCGAAGCCCGCGTGGCGCGCGACTACCTGGCCTGGTACAGCGAACACGGCGTGCATGCCAACGGCCTGGTCTCACCGATCCTCAACGACGATGGCAGCGTCAACACCGGCTTTGGATCGGACATCGAGTACGACAGTCAGGGCCAGTACGTCGCGCTGGTGGCCGATGTCGCGCGCCTGGACGGCGGACCCGAGTCGGTGCGTGACTACCTGCCGAAGGTGAAGGCCGCGCTGCGCTTCCTGCAGGAGCTGCGCGAGCGCACGCTGGTGCCCGGTTACAAGGCCGACCAGCCTTCGCCGGAACGGTTCGCGGGCATTCTTGCGCCGTCGATCAGCCATGAGGGCTACCCCTCGCCCACCCACAGCTATTGGGATGACTACTGGGGCCTGAAGGGCTGGCACGACGGCGCCTGGCTGGCCGAATCGCTCGGCGACCACCAGACCGCAGCCTGGGCGCGCGAACAATACAAGCTGCTCTACGACGCACTGCATGCCTCGATCCGGGCGACGATGGCGTGGAAGGGCATCGACTTCATTCCCTCCTCGGCCGACCTGGGCGATGGCGATCCCACCGGCGTTTCGATCGCACTGGACCCGACCGGCGCACAGAGCGTGTTGCCCGCCGAGGCGCTGCGGACCACCTTCGCGCGCTATCTGGACGATGTGCGCAAGCGCAGCCAGCCCGGTGCGCTGTATGCGTACACCCCGTACGAGATCCGCAATGTGCTGAGCTATGTGCACCTGGGCCAGCCGCAGGTCGCCGATGAGCTGCTGCAGGGGCTGCTGCATGACCGGCGCCCGCTTCAGTGGCAGGTGCTGGCCGAGGTCGTGCATTCGCGCCTGCGCTTCCCGCGCTACCTGGGCGACATGCCGCATACCTGGATCGGCGCCGAATACGGCCGCACGCTGTTCGGCATGCTGATGCGCGAAGACGATGATGCGCTCTCGCTGCTGCCGGGCACGCCCCCCTCGTGGGTGGCGGGCGATGGATTGGCGGTGGAAGGCCTGCCCACCGCGTATGGCACGTTGCAGATGCAGGCACGGCAACGCGACGGCACGCTATCGATCACGCTGGGCAAGCGCCTGCGCAGTGGGACGGCGGTGAAGGTCTGGTGGCCGGCACGGACGATGCCGAAGACCGTGCGTGTGGATGGGCGCGACGTTACCGCGTTCGATGCAGAGGGCGTGCGCCTGGCAAGACCATTCAGAACGCTGGAGGCGCGTTGGTAGAGCAGCCGAGCATGGCTCGGCTCTACAGAAGCAGCGGTAGCGCCGGGCCACGCCCGGTGTCATTGCAGCGTCGGCAACCCCGGCGGATTGGTCTGCGATTGCGGCACCGCCTCCTCGGCCACGTTCCAGCGCTTCAATGCCTGCGCATAGGTGCCGCTGCCGATCTGGGTGTTCAACGCCTGCGTCACCGCATCGGCCAGGCCGCTGCCCTTGCGCGTGGCCACCGAGATCGCCGCAGCGTTCGGCCAGCCACCGGGGAACAGGCCCACGCGCCGCACCTTGCCATCGCGTGCCGAGTAGGCGCCGGTGGCATTGGGCTCGAACGAGACATCGGCGCGGCCAGTGATCACCGCCAAGCGGCCGACCACGGCGTCATCGAAGTACTGGTACTCCACCGGTTTCAGGCCGGCCGCAATGTTCTGCCGGTCCCACTGCCGCAGGATCTGGTCCTGGTTGGTGCTGGCGCCCACCACGACCTTCAGCCCGGCCACCTCAGCGGGTTTCTCGATCTTCTGGATGGGCCCATCGCTGCGCGTGTAGATGCCCAGAAGATCGTAGCGGTAGCTGGAGAAGTCGAACTTCTTCTTGCGCTCTTCGGTCACCGTCACGTTCGACAGCACCGCATCGTACTTGCCCGATTCCAGCCCCAGCGGCCAGTCCGCCCACGCGACCGGCACGATCACCAGCTTCAGGCCCAACGCATCGGCAATCAGCCGCGCGATGTCGGGCTCGATGCCGACCACGTCCTTGCTGTCCGCGCCGTAGTCGGCCAGCGGTAGCTGCCCCGGATGGGTGGCTACGGTAAACGCACCAGGGGTGACGAACTGATAGCCGGCGGGGATCAACGCCTGCGCCTTCGGGTCAAACGTGCCCTTCAGCACGGCCGTGTTCGCACCGGCCAGGCTGGTCGCGGCCACGGTGCCGGCATCCGGTGCCTGGCGTACGCGCGAATAGACGATGCCGGCAATGCCGATGACCAGCACCGCCACGATCAACAGGGTGCTGCGCGAGGGGCGACGCGGCGCTGCAGGGCTCATGGTGTTCCTTCCGGGGTTACAGGGTCTTGGCCAGGAAATCGGCGGTGCGTTGCTGGCGCGGGCGCTCGAACAGAGTCTCGGGCGTGCCCTGCTCGATCACCCGGCCCTGGTCCATCATCACCACGTGGTCGGCCACGCGGCGGGCGAAGCTCAATTCATGGGTGACAATTACCAGCGTGGTGCCGGAGCGGGCCAGCTCTTCGATCACACTGAGCACTTCGGCCACCAGTTCCGGGTCCAGCGCAGAGGTGGGTTCGTCGAACAGCAGCACCTTCGGTTGCAGCGCCAGCGCGCGGGCAATCGCGATGCGCTGTTGCTGGCCACCGGACAGCTGGCGCGGGAAAGCATCGGCCCTGTCGGCCAGGCCGACCCGCTCCAGCAGCGTGCGCGCCTGTTGTTCGGCCTGCACACGGGGCACGCCACGCACCGCGATCGGTGCCTCGATGATGTTCTCCAGCGCGGTCAGGTGCGGGAACAGATTGAAGCCCTGGAACACCATGCCCACCTCGGCACGCCGACGGCGGATCTCACGCTCAGGCAGTTCGTACAGGGTGTCACCGTCACGGCGGTAGCCGATCAGCTGGCCGCCGACGGTCACATAGCCGCTGTCGGCACGCTCCAGGTGGTTGATCAGCCGCAGCAGCGTGGACTTGCCGGCGCCCGATGGGCCGATCAGCACCGTCACGCTGCCGGCGCGCAGGTCCAGGTTCACATCCTCCAGCACCGGCTGGTCGCCAAACACCTTGCCTACGCCGTGCAGCGATACCGCCGCGCCCTCGCCCGCTTCGACCTGGGGGGCGATGCGCGGGCGGTGGATCGAGCGCTGCGCAGCATCGCTCTGCACGCGCAGCGGCGATGACACGTGCGATGCCGAGCGCTCGCGCTGCAGCTGGCCGCGCGCGAAGCGCTGCTCCACCCGTCGCTGCAGCAGTGAAAGTGCGGTCAGGATCACCAGGTACCAGACCGTGGCCACCATCAGCAGCGGCACCACCTCCAGGTTGCGGCGGTAGATCACCTGCACCGTGTAGAACAGCTCAGGCAGCGCCAGCACGTAGACCACCGACGTGCTCTTGGCCAGGCCGATCACATCGTTGAACGCGGCCGGCAGGATCGAGCGCATCGCCTGCGGCAGGATGATGCGGCGCACCTGGCGGCCACGTGGCAGGCCCAGCGCGGCCGCGGCCTCGTACTGGCCGTGGTCAACAGACAGAATGCCGCCGCGGATCACTTCGGCCGAGAACGCGGCCTGGTTCAGGGTCAGGCCCAGCACCGCGGCAGTGAACACACCGATCAGCTGCGTGGTCGGGTACGAGAACAGGTTGATGCCGGTGAACGGCACGCTCAGTTCGATGGTGCTGTACAGGTAGCCCAGATTGTTCAGCAGCAGCAACAGCACCAGCAGCGGGATCGAGCGGAACAGCCAAACGTAGCCCCACGACACCGCCGACAGCAGCGGCGAGCCGGAGACGCGGACCAGCGCAAGCAACGTGCCCAAGGCGAAGCCGAGGCCAGTACCGAGCGCGGTCAGCAGCAGCGTGCGGCCCAGTCCCTCAAGCACCGGGCGCGCGAAGAACCATTCGGCGAAGGTGCCCCAGCCCCAGCGCGGATTGCCCAGCACGGACTGCAGCCCGATCAGGATCAGCGCCAGTGCCAGCACCGTGCCGAAGACCTGCAGCGGATGCCGGGCCGGCACGATCTTCAGCGCCGGCGCTGGCGCCGGCCGGGTTGCAATGCCATCCAGCGCGGTCGAAGGCGTGCTCACGCGTGGGCTCCTTGCAGCTGGGTCTGTGCAGGCACGATGGGGGGCGCCGGTGCCCGCAGGTGCTTTTCGAACGGCAGGTGCGCAATGGTTTCGGGATCCGCATCCAGATCGAACAGCGCGGTGTAACCATGGCTGAGGTACAGGCCAACAGCTTCAGGCTGGCGGAAGCCCGTCGTCAGGAACACCCGCCGATACCCTTGCCGCGCCGCCTGCTCTTCCAGCTCCTGCAGCACGCGCCGCGCAATGCCCTGGCGACGCAGCCCGGGCAGCGTCCAGATGCGCTTGAATTCGGCGGTATCCGGATCACGGTGCGGCATGAACGCACCGCCGGAAATCGCCACCCCGTCGCGCAGCAGCAGCACGAAGGCGCCCACCGGGGCCGCAAAGGCCTGCGCCGGATAGCGCTGCAGCTCCTCGCGGGCGCTGCCACCGATGCGTCGACGCACGTCGGCGTAGCGGCTGTCGTACTCCTGCTCCAGGCCGTCGAACAGCGGCCGCGCCAGTGGGTCATCCACCGAGGTGTAGAGGAAGCGTTCGTTGCTGCTCATGCCACGTCCTTCACCAGATAGTCTTCGGCCAGCCGTGCCCACAGGCTGGCAGCGGGTGCAATGGCGGCGTCGTTGAACACATAGCGTGGGCTGTGCAACGGTGCGCTGTCGCCGTTGCCGACGAACACGAAGCTGCCGGGCCGCGCCTGCAGCAGGAAGGCAAAGTCCTCACTGGCGGTGCGCGGTGCGAAGTCGGGCACCACCTGTTCGGCGCCGAAGCCCTGCACCGCCACCTTGCGGACGTAGGCGGTCTGCTGCGGGTGGTTGATCACGCTGGGGAAGCCGCGCGGGAATTCAATCTCGGCGCGCGCGCCGAACGCGGCGGCGGTCTGCTCGGCAAGTTCCGTGACCCGGCGTCGCAGCGTGTCGCGCACCTCGGGCAGGTAGGCGCGCACGGTCAGCTTCAGCTCGACCACGTCCGGAATCACATTGGCGGCCTGGCCGCCGTGGATCGAGCCGACGGTGACCACGCCCATCTGCCGCGGATCGACATTGCGCGACACCACGCTCTGCAGCGCGGTAACGATGTGCGCTGCCGCCAGGATCGGGTCGATGCTGCCCTGCGGCTCGGCACCGTGGCCGCCCTTGCCGATCACCTTCAGCCGCGCCCAGTCCACCGACGCCATCGCCGGGCCATCGACAAAGCCGAAGTGCCCCACCGGCGCGCCCGGCCAGTTGTGCAGCCCATAGATCGCATCCACCGGGAAGCGTTCGAACAGGCCATCGGCAATCATCTTCGACGCGCCCGAACCCGTCTCCTCTGCAGGCTGGAATACCAGCTGCAGGGTGCCGTCGATATTGCCGTGATGGGCCAGGTAATGCGCGGCGGACAGCAGGATGGCGGTATGGCCATCGTGACCACAGGCATGCATCAGGCCCTCGGTCTGGCTGGCGTAGGCCAGGCCGGAGTCCTCGCGGATCGGCAGCGCATCGATGTCGGCACGCAGCCCCAGCCGACGACTGCCCTGCCCGCGCTGCAACGTACCGACCACGCCGGTACCGCCGAGGCCAGTGGTCACTTCATAACCCCATTGCTGCAGAAGTTCGGCCACACGTGCGCTGGTGCGATGCTCCTCGAAGGCCAGCTCCGGGTGCCGGTGCAGGTCATGGCGGATCGCAATGGCGGCCTCGGCGCGTGCTGCGATTTCGGGCAACACGCCAGTCGCTGGGGAACTCCGCCGGGCCTGGCCCGGTGCTACTGCGGTTTCTCCGCTCATTGCCCTACCCCACCTTCCGCGCCGGTTCGGCGTCGGTCGCATACCGGCTGGCCTTGTACGGCAGGCCCAGATGCTCGCGCAGCGTCTGCCCTTCCAGCGCGCGCTGGTGGTAGCCCCGCGCCTGCAGGATCGGCAATACCTGGGTCACGAAATCGTCCAGGCCCTCGCGCTGCGCGGCAAAGCCGAGAATGAAGCCATCGCTGGCACCGGCATCGAACCAGCGGATCAGCTCATCGGCCACCTGCTCGGGTGTACCGATGAAGTTTGGTCGCGGGCTCACTGCCTCCAATGCCACCTGGCGCAGGCTCAGGCCCTTCTTACGCGCATCCTGCTTGATGCGGTCGGTGGTGGAGCGGAACGAATTGCTGCCAATGTCACCCAGCTCCGGGAAGGGCGCGTCCGGATCGTACTGGCTGAAATCGTGGTGGTCGAAGAACCGGCCGAGATAGGCCAGCGCATCCTCCAGCGTTGCCAGTGCGGCAATCGCCTGGTACTTGGCTTCAGCCTCCTCGGCAGTACGGCCGACGATGGGGCCGATGCCCGGAAAGATCTTCACGTCATTGCCGCTGCGGCCATGCGCGATCGCCGAATTCTTCACCTTCCGGGTGAACGCGCGGGTTTCCTCCAGCGACGGCGAGTGGGTGAACACCGCGTCGGCGTACTTGCCGGCCAGCGCGATGCCGTCGTCGGACGAACCGGCCTGGAAGATCATCGGCTGGCCCTGCGGCGAACGCTGGATGTTGAGCGGCCCTTCCACCTGGAAGAAGCGGCCCTTGTGGTCGAGGCGGCGGAACTTTTCCGGCGCGAAGAAGATACCGCTGTCGCGCTCGCGCACGAAGGCGTCGTCGTCCCAGGAATCCCACAGCCCCTGCACCACCTCCAGATACTCGTCGGCGATCTGGTAGCGCAGCGCATGTTCCGGGTGTGGCCGGCCATAGTTGCGGCCCGAGCCCTCCAGTGGCGAGGTCACCACGTTCCAGCCGGCACGGCCGCCGCTGAGCAGATCCAGCGAGGCGAACTGGCGGGCCACGGTGAACGGATCGCTGTAGGACGTCGACAGCGTACCCGCCAGGCCGATCTTCTTCGTTGCCGCGGCCAGCGCCGACAGCAGCGAGATCGGCTCGAAGCGGTTGAGGAAATGCGGGATCGACTTCTCGTTGATATACAACCCGTCGGCCACGAAGCCGAAGGCGATACCGTTGTCCTCGGCCGTGCGTGCGATGTCGATGTAGAACTGCAGGTTGACGCTGGCATCAGCCGGATTGGACGGATGCTTCCAGGCATGCATGTGGCTGCCGGGGCCCTGCAGCATGATGCCGAACGGAATGTGGCGCGGGGTCGTGCTCATTGGGAATCGCTCCTGCAGGTCAGGCCACCGCCGCGCGCGGCGCAGGCGACAGCAGTTCGAGGGATGTCAGGCGTGCGTCAAGGTCGGCCACCGGCGCGTCGAGGATGAATTCGCCCACGCCGAAACGCCGGTGCAGCGCGTCCAGTTCGCCGCGCACATGCTGCGCATCACCGGACAGCACGCTGGGGCGCGTTTCCTCGATGCGGAAGTCGGCCACGCCCACCTGGCGCGCGTACTCGGCAGCCGCCTCGGGGCTGGGCAGGTTCACCGCCTGCCCCGGACCGAGGTGCAGCTTGTAGACGCGCAGCGCGCCGATATGACGCGCTGCTGCTTCGGCAGTCGGTGCGGCGAAGGCCACCGTGGCCAGCAGCGGGGGCTGCGAGGAGACGCTGCGGTAAGCGTCGAACGCAGCCTCGATATGTTTCGGGTCGCCATCGAAGTGCGCGGCGTACACGAAGCGCCAGCCCAGCTCGGCTGCTTGCTTCGCGCTCTGTGGGCTGGCCCCGAGCAGGAAGCGCTCAGGCGCCTGCTGTGGAATCGGGCGCGCCAGCGCCTCGGTCGCGACACCGGACAGATAGCCCTCCAGGTCGCGCAGCTGCTGGTCGAAATCGGCGAATGCCGGGCGTCCCGCCGCCAGCGCGGCGGTCGACGCTGGCAGGCCACCGGGCGCCTTGCCCACCCCCAGATCCACGCGCCCCGGCGCCAACGCCGCCAGCAGGTTGAAGCTCTCTGCAACCTTGTACGGCGCATAGTGGCGCAGCATCACCCCGCCACTGCCGATGCGGATGCGCCGGGTCTGCGCCAGCACCCAGGCTGCCAGCACTTCCGGCGCCGGGCTGGCAAGCGCCGGGGCAGCATGGTGCTCGGCGAACCAGTACCGGTGGTAACCCAGCTGCTCGGCACGCTGCGCCAGCTGCAGGCTGTTGCGCAGCGCCTGTTCGGGCGAAGCACCTTCGGCCACCGGGCTCTTGTCCAGCACACTGATGAGATAGCTCACGGTCGCGTCCTCGCTCAGGGGTGGGCTACAGGAATGCCAAGCAAGCCGTTCAGCGCGGCCAGGATCGGCTCGGCACCGGAGATGTACTGGCGGTCCTGATGCACGCCACTGGCCAGCTCGCTGCGCACACCCTGCGGCAGCACCAGCTTGGGCAACGACTGGTCCTGCTCGCCGATCTCGGCAATCACCTCGCGGCGTGGCCGCGCGAAGCCGATGCGGCGCACATCCAGCTGCGCGTCGAGGCCGTCGATACTCGACAGTGCCCCTTCCAGCAGCAGGCTGTGCCGGCAGAAGAAACGCTGGCCAGGAATCTGGCCATCCTCGAACTCGCGGTCGAGCAGGAACAGGATGGGTTTGCTTGCTGCGTCCAACGCCACGGGAGTGTCCTCATCAGGGCCGGCAATGCGATGCCGCTTCGATTTCGATGCTAGGGATGCCGGTGCTTGCGGTGGCGATACCAGGCGACAATCGGCGGTCAGATCCGGCCATGCAGATGCGCCTTGGCCATAAGCAAAGCGCCGTCGGTTATGCCGTCAGGCAATGCGTCGCAGCGGCGCCGGTACCGCCGGCGCCTGCACGGCCAGATGCCCGGCCGCACGCTCGGTCGCCAGCGCGACGCGGGCCTGCAACGCTGCACTGTTGATGTGCTCGCCATCAAAGTCGGCAGGCGTGGCATACACCCCGATCGGCAGCGTGTGCGCCTGCAGGAAACTGAACAACGGCCGCAACTGATGGTCGATCACCAGTGCATGGCGCTCGCTGCCCCCGGTCGCCGCCAGCAGCACCGGTGTATCCACCAGCGCCTCCAGCTCGATGAAGTCGACCAGGTGCTTGAACAGCCCCGGATACGACCCCCGATACACCGGCGCGGCCACCACCAGCAGCTCGGCCGCCTCGATCGTCTGCAACGCCTGCTCCACCGCAGGCTCCGCCTCATCGCGAGACAACGACTGCCCCAGCGAGCGCGCGATCGGCGCCAGCTCCACCACCTCCACGCTGGCGTGTACCCGCTGCTGCAACGACGCCAACAGGTGCCGCACCAGCAGCAACGTGCGCGACGTCGCCGAGCTGGTCGGTGACCCTACCACTGCAACCACCTTCAATGCAGAAGACATGAACTGCTCCTCGATGATGCCGAACCCCGTCCGGCCGCCTTTCGCGTTCTGTAGAGCCGAGCCATGCTCGGCTGCTGTTGCCTTTGTAGAGCCGAGCCATGCTCGGCTGCTCCACCTCAGAACCGGTAATTGATCCGCCCGTACCAGAACGTCCCGATCCGGCTCAGCACGTCGCCCGAATCCCACGTCGTCTCGATGCTGGCCACATCGGTAGCACTGCGCGCGTACTCCGGCACCTTGCGCGTGCGCTTGTCGAACACGTTGTTGACGCCCAGCGCCGCGCTCCAGCCCGCACCCAGCTCCACCGCACCTGAAAGGTTGGTCACCAGCACCGGCGGCTGCCTGTATTCCACGCCGTTGTTCAGGCGCTTGATCGGGCCGTAGTAGGTGAAGTCGACATTCGAGCGCCAGCGCCCGTTCTGCCAGCCCAAGCCCGCCACCTGGGTGTAGCTGGGCGTGCGGAAGCGCAGTGCGTACTCGCTGGATTTGGTCAGCAGGTTGATGTTGGGCAGCCCCTGCAGCGCCGCCGGAATATCACTGACCTTCCGGATCGTGGTGCGGCCGACGTTGGCCGCATAGCTCCAGCGCAGCTTGCCCCACGCCGTTTCCTGGTTCGCTTCCAGGGTCAGCTCCACACCGCGTGTGCGGGTATCGCCCACATTGGTGAAGTAGCTGGCGTAGAACGCATCACCCGGCAGGATGCTGATGCCGGCTGAACCCAGCAGCGCATCGATGGTGTTCTTCTGCGCCGCACTCAACACCGTACCGCTGTTGTCGGTGATACGCGCCGGGTCCTGCGCGTTGTAACCGATCTGGCTGGACTGGCCGAGCTGGCCGCGGATGTCGATCTGGTAGGCATCCACGGCCAGGTGGAACGCCGGGCTCGGGTCCCAGGTCACGCCCAGGCTGTAGTTGGTGGCCTTTTCCGGCTTCAGCGGTGTGGCACCCAACGCAATCGCCGCCGGCGAAGACACCTGTGCCACCAGCGTGGTACCGCACGGGCAGCTGCCGGTGGCCTGGTAGAACTGCGCGCCCAGGCTGGGCGCATGGAAGCCATTGCTGACCGTCGCGCGTACACCCAACGCGTCGGTGAAGTCGAAGCGCGTGGTCAGTCTGCCCGTGGACACGCTGCCGAAGTCGGAATGATCTTCCCAGCGTGCAGCGGCATCCAAGTACCAGCGCGCGGTGATGTTGCTGGCCGCGCCCACATAGACCGCCTTGCTGTTGCGCGTCGCCTTCACTGCATCGGCGGTGGAGTAGCCCACGAACGCGGCGGCACCGAAGCCGATGTACGACTCCCACTGCCCGGCGCCGCGTTCGTACTGTTCGTGCTGGTACTCGGCGCCGGCGCTCACTTCCAGCGGCGAAGCGAATGCCGCCACCTCGAAGCCACGGCGCAGGTCCAGGTTGGCGATGCCCTGCTGGTAGTCCAGCTTGCCATCATAGAAGTCAGTGGGCGAACCGGGGTACGGCAGCGAGTAGTTCACCGAATTGCGGGTATAGGTGCGTACCGTGCTGCGGTTGCCGGTCAGGCTGGCGTCGTAGTCCCAACCCGCGATCTGGCCTTTCACACCTGCGGTGCCGGTGTACTGCTTCTCCTTGGTTTCCAGCACTGGCAGGAAGCCATCGGGAAACACGCTCAGCACACCCGGCGCCTTGTAGGTGGTGAAGATGGTCGCCGGCAGGCGGAAATTCTGGATCGCCTGCGCGGTTCGATCACTGGCGGTGGCATTGGCGTAGAACTGCGCGCTCTCGCCCAGGCCATGGCCCACGTTCACCGCAAACGCCTTCAGCGCATACGATGGCGAACTGAGGATGGTGTTGGCCTCGGCATCGCGGTTGGCCTCGGCCGGGTTCGGCGATGCGCCGGCCGGCAACCGGTTGTTCGGTCGCAGCGCGACCAGATTGCCGTTGGCATCTACCGCCGGATAGCTCAGATAGCCATCGATGTAGCGGCGGGTACGGATCGCGTGGTGCTGCCGCGTGGTTTCGCCCGACAGGTTGACGAAGCCATCGGCGCCCCACGGCAGGCCCACGTTGGCACGCACGCTGGTGCGCGCGCCATCGCCATCAATGCTCTGCCCGCTTTCCACGGATAGCTCGCCACCGTGCGCCTGCGATTTCAGGATCACGTTGACCACGCCGGTGATCGCGTCCGAACCATAGATGGCCGACGCGCCATCGCGCAGCACTTCCACGTGATCGATCGCCGAGACTGGAATCAACGCCAGGTCTGCCCAGGCATGGCCGGGGAAACCGCCGCCGTTGGCCCCGCTCACATAGGCACTGGCATTGCGGCGTTTGCCGTTCACCAGCACCAGCGTGTAACCCGGCGAGAGATTGCGCAGCTGGTAGCCACGGATCAGGCTCTCCTGGTCGCTCTGGTAGCCACCGATCTGGCTCAGCGACGGCAGGCTGCGCTGCAACGCTTCCAGCAGGTTGGCCTGGCCGGTCGCAGCAAGGTCCTCTGCGGAAATCACATCGATCGGGGTGGAACTGTTCTTCACCGTGCGCGTGCTGGTGCGCGACCCGGTAACGACCACCGCATCCAGCGTGGACGCTGCCACGTTGGCCGTTGCAGCGGTGGCAGCAGGATCCGCATCGGCGTCAGCCGCATGGCCAGGCGATGCGGCCAGAACGCTGGCGATCAGGACGGCGAGAGTGTTCAGCACAGGGGCGTGGGCAGCAGGCATGGGGGCTCGTGGGGGTGGGCCGGAAACACGCTTCCATTCAAGGGCCTGTTCACCCACCGCGACAGGCGCGATCGCGTCACCCAGCCGTAACATCCGGCCACCCACATGACCGCTGGTAATGACGTTAGGTGGCCGCAACGGTGCGCTGCTGCCTGTAGAGCCGAGCCCACGTTCGGCTGCTCTTCGCGACGGCGTCAGATGCATCCACCCTGCCGGTATTGAGCCGAGCGTGGGCTCGGCTCTACAAGAGGGGAGCGACCGCTCCATATGCCTGGCAGGCATCACCTCATGCCCTCGCACCACGCAGCGCCACGCGTCTGCATCCGTAGCATCAAGCCATGCCCAGCCCACCCGCCGATCCCACCGCACCGCTCGTCGCCATCGTTGCCTGCCACGGCCAGGGGCTGTTCGAATTCGGCTGCGCGGTAGGCCTGTTCGCGCCTGTGCGGCCGGAACTCGGCGTGGCCTGGTACCGCACCCAGCTGTGCGCGGGTGAACCCGGTGCACTGCGCATGCTCGGCAATGCACAGGTGCAGCTGCCCTACGATCTCAGCACTGTTGATGACGCCGACATCATCGTCATTCCCGGATGGCGCGACCCCAGCGAACGCCCGCCGCAGGCACTGCTCGATGCACTCGTCCGCGCCCACGTCCGTGGCGCACGCATCACCTCGATCTGCTCTGGCGCCTTCGTGCTGGCCTGGGCTGGGCTGCTCGATGGCCGCCAGGCCACCACCCACTGGCGCCTCACCGAAGCGCTGGCGCGCGACTTCCCACGCATCGATGTGCGCGAAGACGTGCTGTACGTCGATACCGGCAACGTCATCACCTCGGCCGGCTCGGCCACCGGCATGGACATGATGCTGCACATGGTGCGCAAGGATTACGGCGCGCGCGTGGCCAACCTGGTGGCCGAGCGGCTGGTACTGGCGCCATGGCGTGATGCCGAACGCAGCCAGCGTGTCAGCCGCGCCATTCCGAATGGCGAGCCCTCGCGTCTGGCAAAACTGATGGAATGGATGCGCCGCAACCTGCGCGAGCCGCACTCGCTGGGCAGTCTTGCCGAGCAGGCCGCGCTCAGCCAGCGCACGCTGCAGCGGCAGTTCCTGGAAGCCACCGGCCTGTCACCCATCGACTGGCTGATCCGCGAGCGCGTGGCATTCGCCCGCGAGCTGCTGGAAACCACCGACCGGCCGCTGCAGTGGATTGCCGAGCAGGCCGGCTTTGGTTCGCAGGAGTCGTTCCGCCGGCACTTCCGCGGCCAGGTGGACGCCAGTCCTACCCAATACCGCAGCCAGCATCGCGGCGGAATTGGCGCGGATCGGTTGGTGGGCTGCTGATCCAACGCATCACTCCCCGGTGATGCGTGAGGAAAGGCTCACGGCAGGCTATGGCGACCCACGTATAGTGACGGGCGTCACAAGAAGCCCCTTCCATGCTCCACGCATTTGCCTACTCCAGCCACATGTCGGCTGGGCTTTCCGATGAAATGCTCCGGCAGATCGTCTCCCGCTCTGCCACGTTCGACCGTCGCGTGGACGTTACCGGAGCGCTGCTCGTCGACGGGCAGCGGTTTTTCCAGTACGTCGAAGGTCCGCCCGACGGCCTGGAGGCGGTCAAGCACCGCATCCATGACAGTCGCTCGCATGCTGCCGTCGTGCCGGTACTGGACATGGCCATCAGCGCGCGTGCTGTTCCCTATTGGGCCATGACCCGCATCGACACCGGGCAGGTCGTGGTGTCCGGCCTGGTCAATGCGCGATGGGACGAATTTGGCCATGCCGTTCCGGGCATGGATCAGCTCGTCGGCCTGCTGCGTCCGCACTTTCCGCGCATCGGCCCGCTCAGTGCGCACCATGCGTCCGTCGGATCCAGCTGAACCGCCGCCCTGCGCGCGTAGTCCCACGCGGCCGCGTACTCCCTGCACACGTCATCATTCAAGCCGCGTTACCCATCGTTCCTGCCAGATCCACAGCATGCCTGTACCCGCTCAACCTTCAACGGAAACACGTCCCTCGCCCGCCGAGTTGTTCGAGGTTGTCGTCCTGCGTGCAGGCACCGCCCTGTTCGCGATCGACGTACAGCTGGCCGTGGAAATACGCGGCCCCGAGACCTTCGGCCCTGCGGACCAGCATGGCAGGCGGAGCCTGGAGGTACGGGGGCAGCCGTTGCCGGTGGCCGACCTGCGCAGGCTCAGCGGGCAACCGGCATTCGATGGCGGCAGCCCAGCCATGCTGTTGATCACCGCCGGCACCGCAACCCTGGCGCTGGCGGTAGATGAAGTGCTGGAAATCGAAACACCGGACGCAACGCCAGACGTATCCGCGCCTGCCGAGGGTCGGGTGTTCAATTTCTGCAGCGGGCACGTTCGGGTGGATGCCACACGTTCGGCTGCGCTGATCGAACCGCAGTCGCTGCTGGCCGCGCTCGCGGTGCGGGACTAAGGCGCCTCTGCTCAAGGGCGCCTGCGAACCGGTTCAAACCGCATGCGCCAGCACTGCGCGGCAAAGCCGATCACAAACACCACCGCCAATCCCAGCAACGTGTGCAGCACCACCGGCGCCATCGGCGCCGCAGCAATCGGATGCGCTGCCGGCAACCGTGTCAGCGTTTCATTCACGCCTGGCACCAGCGACAGCAGGAAGCTGAAGGACAGCGCAAACGTCGACACGTAGGGTGCGGCGCCACCCAGCCAGCGCAGCCGGCCGGCCAGCACGCCGCCGAAGGCGATCAGCAGCACGATCACTCCGAATGCGTGGCCCGGGTTGATCCCGCCCGTACTGGAGACGGTGAACGACGTTGCCACCGACAGCACAAGCCCGAGCAGGTACAGCTTGCCGGAGCGTGTCGCGGGGTCGATCGCGCGATGGCGAATGAAGGCATACAGGGCGGCGAACACCGGTACAAGGCTGACGGCCGTGTGGATCACGCCCAGCGTGGACAGAGAGTGCGACATGGAACATCTCCAAGGGTTGATTGAACCTACTAGTAGGTAGACTTCTGAACCAAAGAAAAGGCCTACGTTGCCGCAGGCCCACCACACATCTATCAGGCAGCCGCGCTCACCCGCGCGATGGCCAGCCGTGCCAGCGCAGCAAACGTCGCCGCATCGCCGAAACCGCGCGCGGCCAGCATCGCGCCATGCACCGATGACATGAACGCCTTGGCCTCATCGGCCACCGGACCCTGCAGGCGCAGTTGACCCAGCGCCGCGCCCTTTTCCAACGTGAGCGCCAACCAGCCACTCAGATCCTCGAAATGCCCGCGTACTTCTTCGGCAATCTCCGCAGGGATCATCGGCGCCTCTGCCGCCAGCATCGCGCAGATGCAGAACGAAGACGTGCCACCGGCAATACAGCTCGACCAGTAGTCCACATAGGCGTTGAGCTCCTGCAGCGGGTCGTCCAGCTGCCGGTCCAGCAGCGCCAGGCCTTCGCGCGCCTCGGCCCGGTACAGCTCAACCACCGTGCGCACCAGGTCCACCTTGCTGGGGAAATGGTGATGGATGCTGGCCTTGCTGATGTTCACCCGCGCCGACACGTCGGCGTAGCTGAAACCGTTGTAGCCACCGGCCTCCAGCAGCGAACGGGCGTGGGCCAGGATCTCCTGGGCTTTGGGCGAGAGCGACTCTTTCATGCAGCCAACCTACTAGTAGGTTGAAGCGCTGTCAACTCCCCGCAGCCGGGTGGGCAGCATCTGGTAGTGCCGGCCGCTGGCCGGCCACTGCACGCACCCAACTCCACCGGGATGCCGGCCAGCGGCCGGCACTACCACATCCGGGCGTTCGTGGCCGGTTTTGACATGCAGGTATTTACCTGCATATAGTCCACTCAAGGGCGGCGCCTGCCGGCCCATGCGAGGAACCTGCAATGGTGGATATCGCACACCGGGTCGGCATCAAGGTCCCCGCAAGCCAGGTGTATCAAGCACTGGCCACCCCACCAGGCGTCCCTGGCCGGCCCTGCCGAATGGATCGGCACCCACGTGCGCTTCGCGCTGAAGCAGGAAGGCGACTACTGCATCGTCCTGTTCACCCACGAAGGCTGGAAGGAACGCGTCGAGTTCACCTCCCACTGCAGCACCAAGTGGGCGGTCTTCCTGCTGAGCCTCAAGGCCCTGCTGGAAACCGGCAAGGGTCAGCCCAATCCACACGACATCAGGATCGACAACTGGAACTGAAGACGCCCCGCATGAATGCAGACAAGGTGTTCAAGGCACTGGCCGACCCCACGCGTAGAACGCTGCTGGACCTGCTTTGCGAAGACAACGGCCAGACCCTGGGCCAGCTCTGCGAACACCTGGACATGGCCCGGCAATCGGTCACCCAGCACCTTGGCCTGCTGGAAGACGCCAACCTGATCAGCACGGTGCGCCGTGGCCGCGAGAAGCTGCACTTCATCAACCCGGTGCCGCTGCATGAAGTCTACGAGCGCTGGGTACGCAAGTTCGAGCAGCAGCGCCTGAGCCTGCTGCATGACCTGAAACGCGAACTGGAAGGAGAATGACGATGTCCGCAGAGACCACCCGCTTCATCCACGTGATCTACATCGCGTCCACGCCACAGAAGGTGTTCGAGGCCATCACCCGCCCCGAGATCGCCAGTCGCTACTGGGGCCACGAGAACGTCTCGGACTGGAAACCCGGCTCGCGCTGGCAGCACGTGCGCGCCGACGAAACGCGCTCGGTCGAGCTGGTCGGCGAAGTGGTGGAAAGCACCCCGCCCTCGCGGCTGGTCATCACCTGGGCCGCCGCCTCGCAGGCCGACGACCCGGACGCCTACAGCCGTGTGACCTTCGAGATCGTGCCCTACCAGGACATGGTGCGGCTTACCGTCACCCACGACGAATTGGAGCCCGGCAGCGGCATGGATACCGGCATCCGCCAGGGCTGGCCGATCGTGCTGTCGAGCCTGAAGTCGCTGCTGGAGACCGGCAAGGGATTGGATGTGTTTGCGAAGCCGAGCTGAGTCGTGCCGCTATCGGCGGCGGAGCGCCATCCGCCGCCAGTGCTCCCCATCCGGTCAATCGCTCAATCTGCGCGAACGTCCATAACTGCCATGCACATCCTGCTTGATCCAATCCGCCAGCAGGCGCAGATAGCCGTCGGTGATCCGCGTCGACACGCGGTTGCCCTCGGCATCGGTACGGAACTCGACCATGCCATGGTCGGTGTCGGGGAACAGGTAGGTCTCGATCGGCTGCCCTGACGCGCGCAGGCGCCCCAGGATGGTGCGCGTGGCCGCAATCGGTGCGGCCCGGTCCTGCTCGGCCAGCACCCATAGCAACGGCACCTTCAGGCGGCGCAGCGCAGCCTCGGCGTCGTAGTCCCAGATCAGCTCCAGGTTGTCGAAGCGCGCGCGACCGATCCGGCGCAGGTCAGCGTCGCTCATGCGCAGCATGTCACCGCTGTATTCACCACTGATCATCTTTGCCCACGGCGCGTCACCGATCTTCGCACGCACCCTGGCCAGCGCCTCGAAACCTTCACTGAAATGCGTGCGCATCAGCTGCGCGGTGGCCTCTGACAGCTGCCCGACCTGCTTCATGGCCGCCGGATCCAGTTGCAGGCGGTGCGCCTCGTCGAACAACTGCTCGCGGTCCTCCTCGATGGGCGAGACCACCAGCCCGAAACCGATCGCCACGAAATCCGCCTGCGAACGCGTGGCCGCCAGCGGCGCGATCCAACCGCCCTGGCTGCCACCGAAGTACCCGGCACGGCCGAAGCGACCTTTTGCCAGTTCCCGCGCCTTAGCAAGCGCCGCCGCTGCGTCGTCAGCGAGCAGCTCGAAGTTCTGCGTGTACTCGCCTTCCGAATCGCCGGTGCCACGCTTCTGGTAGGCGAACACCGAGATTCCCTGCGCCACCAGCATGCGTTGGTAGATCGCCGCCACCGCCATCGTGCGTTCCGAGCCATGGACCAGCACCACCAGCGGCCGCTTGGGATCGGCCGGACCGGCGGGTTCGATCAACTGCCCGACCAGCTTGGTTCCGGCACTGGTGAAAGTTGCATCGGTATCGCGGGTGGGCAGTCGTTGCCAGCGCTGCGTGGCCCCCGCAGGCGAGCTGACGCTGACCACATCGCCGCTGCAGCTCACCGGCGCGTTGGCATCGCCGGTGGCGCCACGTCGCCCGTCCAGCATCAGATAACGCTGCCCCGTGGCCGGTGCCGCGGCGGGTATGCCCAGCACCACGATGTTGCCCTGCCCGTCATCGTAGGCACTGACCGTGCACAGCTCGGCGGCTGCAACCGGCAGGCCCGAACACACCAGCACCGCGCTCAACAACGAACGACTCTTCCACCCTGCCATGCCCGTCCCCATTACAGTAAACCCGCGTCGCGCAGGCGCCGGGCGCAGCCTAGCGCGTTCGTTCGCCAGATTCATGTTGCACCCGCTCGCCGTCGCCTTCTGCCATAGCCATACTGGAAGGACGATACGGACTTCAGAACGCCATGCACCCACACTTGGAACACATCGGCACCACCCGCATCCTGCGCGTGGAGCCGCAGGGCCCGATGCTCGATGCCGGCGCCCTACGCAACCTGGTCGGCGATGCCCTCGGGCACCAGGCCGAGTGGATCGCCGTGCCGGTGCAACGCCTTTCGGCGGACTTCTTCGAGCTGCGCTCCGGCATGGCCGGGCAATGGCTGCAGATGCTGGTGAACTACCGCCTGCACTTCGCCGTACTGGGCGACGTCAGCGCCTACCGCGCACAAAGCCCGTCGCTGGATGCATGGATCACCGAGTGCAACCGCGGCCGCGACGGCTGCTTTGTCGCCGATTGGGATGCCCTGCTGGCGCGTCTTCCCGTGTCGGCCAGCTAGCGCGCCGTCCAGCCCCCATCCACCGGCAGCGCCGTGCCGGTGATCTGGGCAGCGGCATCCGAGGCCAGGAACACCACCATCCCGCCCAGTTGCTCGGGCGTCACGAACTGCAGCGAAGGCTGCTTCTCGGCCAACAGCGCGCGAGCGGCGGACTCCTGATCCGTGCCTTCCTTCTCCGCCAACGCGGTGATCTGCTGCTCGACCAGCGCCGTTCGCACCCAGCCTGGGCAGATCGCGTTTGCGGTGATGCCGGTGCCCGCATTCTCCAGCGCGGTCACCTTGGTGAACCCCACCACGCCATGCTTGGCCGCTACATAGGCGGACTTGTTCACCGAGCCGACCAGCCCGTGCACCGACGCGATGTTGATGATGCGGCCGGCGCCCTGTTGCTTCATGTGCGGCAACGCCGCCGCCGTGGCATGGAACACCGCCGACAGGTTCAGCGCCAGGATCGCATCCCACTTCTCGACCGGGAATTCCTCGATCGACGCGGTGTGCTGGATGCCGGCATTGTTCACCAGGATGTCGATGCGGCCCATCGTCGTGACGGCGTGCTCGATCATCCCGCGCACTGCCTCGCCCCGGGAAAGGTCCGCACCATCGTGCACCACCCGCACGCCGAACTCAGCTTCCAGGCGGGTACGGATGCGTTCGATCTCCGCCGCATCGCCGAAGCCATTCAGCACGATATCGGCACCTTGCCGCGCCAGCGCCGTGGCGATGCCAAGACCGATACCGCTGGTGGAGCCGGTGACCACCGCAACCTTTCCACTGAACATGGGTGAGCTTCCATTGGGCGTAGGTGGCCAGTGTAGCTTCACCGGCGCGCCCCTTTAAGCGACGCTACCTTGGTCAATCAACGGTTAGAACGCGTTGGGTACCCGCGGAGGGAAGTGTCCAGCGTTCATTCAAAACGGTACACCTCAGAGGGGGCGCAGTCGTGGCCTGCTAGCGATACTGTCCGACTCCCACATAGGGCAATGCATCCATGCTTTGCCCGGCGGATCGAAATCGAACAGGTCCGAAAATAGCTTCTGCAGCCGTTCTACTCCCCCCACCGCCAACCGGGGGGGGCGCCTTTCATCCAGCAGATGAGGACAAGGACCAACACTACGGCCCACGTGTAGAGCTGAAACGCGATGGGCTCCCGAAATGGAGAGAACAGAAACGGACCCGCCAGCAGCAGGCCGAATGCGACTGCGTACACCAGCCAGCCCTGCCACGCGCACGGCATCCCCCAACCCCATCCGTACTTTTTCCTGGTAAACCAGTACTTCCTGCTGATCATTGCAATCTTCCTCGATGGCCGCCGGTCTCACGTACCTGATCCAAGCATGCTTTGAGCTGTTCATGAAGACGTCGGTCCAGAATCAAGTCAGTATCCCCTCTGGTTGTGACGAGAACAGAGCTACGGTCCGTGCGCAGCACGAAGACGTTGCGACCGTTCTGCATGGGGAACTTGCCAAGTTCAACGCCCCCTGTGCTGGTCCCAAGTTGCCGGTGAGGCAGCGTGATCCTTGAAGCATCGGAAGCGTCCTGCCACGAGACACTGGAAAGCGGGAGCTGCAGTCGGACAAACGCTGCTGACCCAATCAGCTGGCCATCTGTAACGGCGATGTACGCTGTTCGCGCTTGATATACGAGGCCAAAGGCAACTACGACAACAACGGCCAGCGCCGAGCCGAGCGCAATATTCCTGGCTGGCACCCCGCCAGAGCGGGATGCAAACCATATTGTGATCAGAACCACGGCTGCTGCCACGCATATGCCGAGAGGAAGCGCGTAGGCGTGAATCAGGGATACATCCAGCGTCGATCGGCACATCATCAGGAACTACTCCGCAGAGATTGACCGCATGCCATAAACGTAAATCGTCTCGACAATTGTCTCAAATGCGTCTTCGTCACAGGTGACAAGGCCCACGCTTCGCATCGCGCGCAGAAACGAGCGGACCTCGTTCCATGTTACGGGCTTTGCGTGTTCATCGCAGATCATACTTGCACTGCCACGCATGAGAATGCTTCGGCATCAGATACCGCGCAACAAACGCCCATCTCTCATCGATCACATCGGTCGAACATGGGCTGCGCGCTGTGATGCCATTGCAGTGACACTGTTCATACCGAACTTCAACACGCTCTAGAAGAGAACGCTCGCTCGATCAACGGTCGCGAGCGGGTTGGCCTTTCGCACCGCCTCCAGAAAGAGCAGGAAGTCGCGGTTGAACAGCGACAGGTTGTTGGTGAACGTCACGCACTTTCTACCCGATGCTCTGCTGAAGCACACCTGCCAGACATAGCGCGAACAGATGACGTCGGACGTTCGTGTGACTGAGGTGATCTGCGAAAGCGGAACCGCCGTGGGCACCGGCCCACGCCGCAGGTAAAAGGACGCCGCATCAAAGAAGTAGTGCTCCCGATCTTCTTTCCCATCCACCATCACCAAGGTCATGGACCTGCCGGAAATCCGGCGCGGAGCATGCAAACGCAGCCCCGATTTCACGGACGAGCGAGCAGTCGCTGACATTCGCCGAAGGGTGAACCAGAGGATCACCAACGGAAGTGCCGCGAGGACAATGAAACCTGCGGTCTTCAGAACAGTTTCCAGCGTGCTGGGCACACAGATCTCCAGGATGAACGTTCAGGCGATGCCCAAGTAGATCCACGCCATGCGTGGATGCTCTCCCTCAGCGCCCCATCACTTCCAATGATCCGGCCCCAGGAACGGCAGGCTCAACACAAACACCGGAACCGCCACAGGGATCAACGCCGCCCCCAGCACCTTGCCCGCCGCCGAACCCACGCCCGGCTTGTCCTCCCGCTCCGGCAGGATCCGCTGCGCCCGTGCATTGATCGGCTGTGCCAGCTTTCCCTTCTCCGCCAGCGCCGCAGCATCCGGCAACTTCACCCGCTCGCCGTCGCCCTCGAACAGCGCGCTGTAATAGCTGCCGCCCTTCCTTGAAAGATTGCAGGCGCGGTCAAACGCCAGCGCGTAGCGGGTCCGGTCCATCGGCAGGTAGTAGCGCGCCCGCTCCTCCACGGCCTTGGCCTCACGCGAGGGGACCTCAATCCGCTCCAGCTTGAACTGCGCGGCCTGCTCCGCCGTCACCTGCTCCGGCCGCAGCAGCAGCGCATAGCTGCCATGCACCTTGGCCTTGTTGGCCGGGTCACGCCAATCCTCATGGAAGTACATCTGCGCGCAGGCCACCGCCTCGCGCAGCGGGCTGTCCATCAGCGCGCGGTACTCACGGAACGGCGCGGCATTGAAACGCATCGGCTCGTCATAGCGCGGCAGCAGGTACAGCTGGCCGTCGTCGGCCACGAACGCACTGGTGATCTCGCGGCTTGAGGCGTGCTCCTCCGGGCCACTGGCACAGCCGGACAGCAAGCCAAGGCACAGGGCGGAGAGGATGAAGAAGGACGTTCGCATGTCGTGTTCGAGGGCTTCCCTGGGAAAACGGCCCCGCCCGAAGGGACGAGGCCAGCCCGTCATGGTGCCATGCCGGGCTGGCCATGCCCAATCAGTGCGACTCCACCACACCCACGACACGGTCAAACCTGCAGTTGCGCAGATCCTCACGACTCAACCAGAACGTGGCCTGGCCACAATCACCAAAGACCAGGTCAATCGCCGGGTCACACGCCAACTGCAGCAGGCAGACCGCGTCGCCCTCGCCTTCCACGTCGGGCACGATGCCGTGCAAGCGCGGTACGTGCCCCAGCATCTGGTGCACCCGCGTCTCGGCGCAGCGCTTGCGGCCATCAGGCAACGTGCCCAGGCTTTCATCAAACGGCAGATGTTCGTCCTGCAGGTGGCGGTACATCAGTGCAGGTATGCGCGCGGCCGCAGCCGGCGAGCCCGCCGCGTAGGCAACTGCCGCCAGCAGTCCCTTGGTGAACGCCCGGCCCATGCCCAGGTCGGTCAGCGTCATACGCTCGAAGTCGTCGCTGATCTGTCCGATAATCCACTCACGGAATGCCTCCCGCGTTGCATCATCCGGGGCGTCATCCAGACCAATGGCGGCGGCGCGCTTCACCCATGCGCGTACATCGGCGTAATCAATACCCCCGCGCTTGCCTGCACGCCGTTCATTACCGATCACCCGCGAAAGGCGGTCAATGATGATGCCTACCTGGGGAAAATCGGTCTGGTAACGCAGCCATTGCACCGGGAACGTCCACGCAGGTGACTGCGGGCGCTCCCATTCCGTGGCGGCGTCCGCGCGCGGAAACAGGCCCGTGGCCGCCACCACCGCACCCAGCCGCATTTCGTCCTGGCGCGAGGGGTAGATCTCGTAATACGGCCGATCCTCCTCACCCGGCGGCAGCTCCAGCTCATCCGGCCAGGTATCCATGTGCCGCGCCACCAAGGGCCATTGAACATGCACGCACGGCCCGTCTTCCTCAGGCAGCAGCCATGCAGGATTGCGGTGCGCATGGTCCGAAGGGCCTTCATCCAGAATCGGCCGCATGCCGTCCGGCAGCGCACGCACGTGCTGATCGGCCGCGACCTCGGGCGCGTACAGCACTCGCACGCGTTGCTGTGGTTCGTCCGTGTCCCATATCTGCTCTTCGTCGTTCATGGCGAAGAAGAACAGCATGCCTTGCGAGGGCATATCGGGATCCACGCGTGGCAGCTCGGCGCAATCGATCTGCGCCAGGAAGTGCATCGGCGCCGCTTCGCCGTAACTCTCGCCAACCGGCCAATCCATCCCATCGGGCAATTGCGGCAGACCGCCTAGACGGCTGCGGACCCTGGGGAATGCCGCCGGCGGGTAGAAACGCTGCAGCACCAGGGCCGGGGTTCGGTGCTTGGCGAAGAAGGCCTCAAGCACGGCTTCGGCATGGTGGTCGCGCTGGTCGGCGTGGTACATTGAATCTGCCTGAGCATCCATTTCGGTGACGTCCTTTTGAGTCTGGATCGAGCGCCACAGGTATATCACCACCCGGCCTGCCTGTAGCGCCCGGCGATGATCCACTCACCAGCGCGCCAGATTGCTCCTTGGTTGGCGAAATGAGCCAGCGGCTGCGGGCCGTGCGTCCTGGCCAAGGGCCAGGTCAGCCACCCGGCAGGCCTTTGAAGAAGCGCCGCGACATAAACCGCATTTCCAGCATGCCGATTACGGCATCCGTGGGTCGCCGGCCCCTTCAGCCGTGCCGGCGTAGTCGGCATCGCGATTGCCGCCACGTCTGTCGCAATTGCCAAACACCTTGCCTCGCTACTGGGGAACCGATGAAGCAGAAAGCCCACTCTTGAGAGGAGAACGCGCAAATGAACGCTGATGATGTGAAGACAATGCCGGTGATGGACCCGCTCGCGAACCAGCACACCGGTGGATCGAGTGCATCCAGACGCACCATCTACGTAGATCTTGATGGCGTAATGGCCGACTTCGACGCGGCATTTCCCGCCCTGTTTGGCCTGGACCACCGCGTGCTTGCCGACGATGAAATGTGGGGGCACATCAACAACCACCCGTCATTCTTCCGCGACCTTCCGCCGATGCACGGTGCAGTGGAGTTCTTCCACAGCATCCACCACTTGAACCCGGTGATTCTCACGGCCTGCCCAAAATCGAACTATCCACTCGCTGCCATGCAGAAGCGGCAGTGGGTCCGCGAGCACCTGTCAGCAACCTGCCTGGTGTTGCCTGTGCTCGGCGGCAGGCACAAGCCTCTTTTCATGCACCAGCCAGGCGATGTTCTGATCGACGATTTCGAAGCGAACTGTGATGCCTGGACAGCGGCCGGGGGCGTAGCGATCAGGCACGCCGGCGATTGGACTGCGACGCGTCACGCGCTTTCCCAGATTGAAGATCTGTCAGGGGCAGCGCTCGCGAAGGGCTGATGCCCTCTCTTCCGACCACGTTGGCACTTCCATAGACAGGCCGAGGCGCTGGCCCCTCGGCCCAGGGCTGGCAACCTGCTGCGCAGCCCCGCCTTACTTCAACCGCTCCACCAACCGCTGCCCCACCTCCAGCGCCGAAGCCGGGTTCTGCCCGGTAATCAACTCGCGGTCCACCACCACATGCCCGGTCCACGGCGTGGTGTTGCTGCTGAACTTCGCCCCCGCCCGCTGCAACGCAGTCTGCGGGTAGAACTTCATCTCGCCACCGCCCAGCAACGGCTTGGCCTGCTCTTCTTCCTGGTTGCTGATCACCGTCATCTGGTAGCCGCTGTAGATCCACTTCGGCGTGGCCGGCATCGCGCCCGCGTCCAGCTTTGCCACGAAACCCGCCGCATCCGGCAGCGTGGAGAGCAGCGCGATCGGCCCGTGGCAGACCAGCGCGGTGGTCTTGTTGCGCTGGTGGAAGTCGGCCAGCAGCCGACCCAGTGCCGGGCTCTTCAGCAGGTCCTGCATCGGCGCGTGGCCACCGGGAATGTACACCGCATCGAAACGCGCGTAGCCCTGCTGCTCGACGCGCGCCAGGCTGACCACCGGCGAGGCCATCGGCGAGGTCAGCGCCAGTTTCTCCAGCAGTTCCTTGTGCAGTTTCAGCTGCGCGGCGTCGTTGCCGAAGTACGCCGGCGTCACCGAGGACGCATCCACGGTCGGCGCCCGCCCCTGCGGCGTGGCGAAGGTCACCTCGTGGCCCGCGTCCAGCAACAGCTTGACCGGCTGCATCAGCTCGTTGAGATAGAAGCCGGTGGACAGCACCTTGCCGTCCTTCAGGTCCAGGTGGTTTTCGTCAGACAGCACCACCAGCACGTTGGCGGCCTGCGCGCCGCTGGCGGCCAGGGTCAGGGCCAGCGCTGCGGCCAGCCGGGTCATCAGGTTCATGGGGTCGCTCCTATCGGGGAATGGCGGCCACTTTATTCATTGCCCCAGCGGCGATAAATTGGCCCCATCGCAAAACATCTGTTCCCCGGAGAACCAAATGAGCCGCAAGTTCGACTACCTGGGCGATGTGGAGGTGTTCCTGGCGGTGGTCGAGCACGGCTCGTTCACGGCCGGCGCGGTGGCGCTGTCCACCACGCCCTCGGTGCTGAGCCGCGCGGTCACCCGCCTGGAAGCGCGGCTGGGCCGACAGCTGCTGCAGCGGACCACCCGCCGAGTGGGCCTGACCGATGCCGGGCGGCTCTATCTGGAACAGGTGCGCACCGCCTTCGGCCTGCTCGACGACGCCGAGCGCGACGTACTGGCCCAGGACGGTGCGCTGGCCGGCCGCGTGCGCCTGAGCGTGCCCACCACCTATGGCCACTACCGGCTGCCGCCCGTGCTGGCGCGCTTTGCGCAGCAGTACCCGCAGGTGCAGGTGGAACTGAACATCACCAACCGCAACGTCGACCTGGTGGCCGAAGGCTTCGACCTGGCCATCCGCCTGGGCCAGCTGCCGGACAGCGGGCTGGTAGGGCGAAAGCTGGAAGATGCGCCGTTGTTGCTGGTGGCTGCACCGGACTACCTGCAGCGCCGCGGCACGCCGCAGACGCTGGACGATCTGCAGCAGCACCTGTGCCTGCCGTTCGTGATGCCGCGCACCGGGCGGTTGGCGCCGTGGATCTTCCGCGACGACGGGCACGACGTGGACTGGCTGCCGCGTTCGTCCATCGAGACCTCCGACGATGTGCTGGGCGTGGTGTCGCTGGCCGAACAGGGCATCGGCATCTGCCAGAGCTATGAGTTCATTGTGCGCGAGCGGCTGCAGCGTGGGCAGCTGGTGGAAGTGCTGCCGCAGCTGCGAGGGCGGTCACGGCCGTTCTCGGTCATCTATGCGCCGCATCGACGGCAATCGGCGGCGGCAAGGGCGATGATTGAGTTGTTGGTGGGGAATGCGGCTGAGGCTGGCGTTGGTTGAAGCTGCGAGCTTGTTAACAGTGTCGGGTTTGAACCGATTTTCGAGGTGTGCAGCTGATCGCGCGCCGTTGCTTGGCGAGGCGGACTAAGAACTATTGCAAAGAAGGCTGTCGCGCTATTTGCTTGTGGCATAGGCGATTGCGCCACATTGGTTCGCCATCAACAGAGCGGCTGCGCTAATGCGTCTGCTGGCGTCGCGTGCTGCACGAATGGCGCATGCAACAATAGTTCTTCGCTCTCGGATTCGACGATTCCTTCGCGAATTTCTATTGGCATTCGGAGAGGCGGCGTAAACACCATGGCGCGCCACCGACAACGGGTGGCTCGGGTCTGCAAACCCGAAGAAAGCGATGTCTGTAGTTTGCGCTTGCCCGTCGGCACCGTGCTTAACCGGTGCCGGCGGGCAATCCGTCGGCCTTTCTGGCGGGCGGTGCGTGGGGGCTTTCGGGCCCACCGGTTTATGACATCGCTTCTTCCGGTTTGCAGCCACGCATCGTCCGCCACCTCTTCACGGTGGCGCTGTTAAGCACAGCCACGGAAGCCGACGCCATGAACGAATCCGACACCTTCTCCTCGTACACCGTTGTTGAACCCATCAACGACGACACTCCCTTGCCCGACCTGAACTCCCTGCTCGGCATTCTCAAGCGCATGCGCAGCTGCGAGGGTGCAGATGGGCATCCTTGGCCAGAAACCGATGTCTCACCCGGCCGCCGCGTGAGCCTGGCTAGAAGTGAGCGCGCGATGGTTGGCGCACTGACGGTGCTGGAGCTGCTACACGCGGCAGACCGCTGCCGGGTGGCAGCGGAGCCGGAGCGGCATCTGGATGAGGGGGTGGTGGATGGGTTGTTTCTGGCTTGCCGCGGGCTGGTTGAGTGGGCTTGCCACGAGGTTAGGCCAGAGTGACCTGCTCGATCGGAGCACACTTACGGGAGGGTTGGTCGAGCCTCACTTCGACCAGTGCCGCTCCGAGCCAGTAGCTAACCTTCAACGCCTGATTGGCTAGAGGTATGCCCAGCTTGCGGTGCGTATGGCATCGTTGGCGGCGAAGAGGCTTACGAGGAACTGGCCGACGACCAGTCAGGGGCCGAACCCGGCTTCGAGATTGTCGAAACCGGGTACTACTCGCTGGAATTTCATTGCCCCACCTGCGGCTTGGCACTTGAAGGCAGCGATGAAGTGGCCTTGGCTGGCCTGGACGTTGACACGCATTACGACCTCGAAGAGCGCGAAATCGAGTACGAACCGGATTACGGCAACGACTAAGACCGTTCGGTGCTCATATGTCAAGCGAGGCGACGTCTCTGCGCCTGATGCTCTCGCTCGACCTGCCGGCACGCCTCGTCGTGAAACAGGTCCGCCGTCATAACGATTGAGTATGCGTCGTACTCGTTCACCAGCTTATCCGCGTTCAAACGGACGTCATCTTCCGGTCGGAAAAAAGGCTCATCCGTGTCAGCAATGAAGGCCAAATCCGTGCGTTGGATGGTCTGATCCACAAGATACCCGGCGCTCTCTTCCTCCGTCGTGATCTCCAGCCAGACACGGCCAGGTACTTGAACGATCCTGACGGAGGCGATATTCGAGCGCAGGTACGCCGGATATCTTTCCCGAAGCCGTTGTGTCACGTCTTCCGCCACGTACTGTGCTGCCGGACTCTGGGAAGGCTCGGCCAAATCGAGTAGCAATGCAATGGCTTTGTCGAGCGGATACCGAAAGAACTCGCGCGCCGCATCGACACGAAAATCGGTCAGCGCAAGATGTGCTTTCGCTTCCAGCGCCTCATGTTGTTCAGCAAACAATTCGAAGGCCACTTGGAACGGCGTTGGCACACTCGTGGACGAAAGTTCGCGCGCACGCGTACGGGCGTCGCGTAGTGTTCGCCCGATCTTGATCAAGCCCGGCATACTCGGGTTGACCAAAATATAGACATACCCTGGGACCATGGGCTGCCCTCCTCTCCCTAAATGCTCCAGCACGCCGACAAGCGTGCCGGAACTCTGTTGTAAAAGACACCATGATGCCGCATGCCGACTACTTGTCCGACTTACTACCCGAGAACCAGGCAACGACGGAAGACCACCAGTTGCCAGAGCGACGCGACGCTGGCGTAGCCTCGAAGACCACTCGACCGGTGTCTCCATCCTCGGCTCGCTCGTGCTCGTCTTGCCGCCCATAGAAGCGTGCCTTGGCTGCCTGGTCGCGCCGGTGTTCAGCCGCAACCTGAGCCGCACTCCAAGGTCCGGCCTCGATAACCCGGCCCTGGCGAATCACGTAATGCGAGCGGCACGGCAGTTGCCAGTTGCCGATCGAGGGTGACAGGGAGACCGATGCGCCGTCGTAGGTCATCTTCCAGTCGGTCGGAGACAGCGGCGTCACCACCTGTTCGCCGCAGCCGCAGCAACAGCTATGCACTACCGTCGCGTAGTCCATCGACACATACAAGATGCCCGGGACGAGTTCCCTCGGCACGTTGCGTACGAAGCGATGCTCGAGCGTCGTGATGCGCGTCATGCCTGATCCCCGTTAAGCAATAGGTTGCCATCGGTGGTGTACGTACAGTGGTGCTCGCGTTCCAGATCGCGATAGAAGCCTCGGAGCTTCTTCCACTTGATGACGGCGAGCACCGCGTTGAACGCGTTCAGATCGGCGACTTGAATGTTCGAGGCATAGATGTCGCGCTCGCCGCCCCCCGCAAACGAGATGCGTCCGGCATGGACATGCTCGCGCTTCTCGGGCGTGCTGGTGGTCACGCGCAAGATCCCACCCAGGCTACCGTCGACCAGCTCCAGACCCATGCCAACATCGATGAAGGGCACACCAAAGGCTTCGAGCTTCTGTACCACCACGCGTTTGTCTTCCCCGGCGTCCATACAGAGAAATGCGAAGGTGGTGCCATTCAGCAGCTCGACGTTGGTGTGATCGAGCTTGACCGGATGCGCGACAATACCGCGGTGCATCCTGCCGTAGATGCCCTTGAGGTAATCGACCTTTTTCGGCGCGTCGCGCAACTCTTCAAGCGACGGAGCCCCTGGGGCGCGAAAGGCATTGTGCTGCAGGAACTCGTCGGCATCGAACAGGCGAATTTCGCGCACTGGCGTTTTGGCTACGAGATCCACTATATAGCTCCCGGTGCCGCCCGTGCCAATCACCGAAATGATCTCGCCCTCCAGCTTTTCGGACAGGTTACCGATGCCCACGCGGTCCGAGGCGGTATCAATATAGTTGAACATCGTGTCGGTCTTCGTGTCGTCAGGCGCACGGAAGATGCGCGGGCTGAGGCCCGGTTGCAGCACCGCCGCAGGGCCCGCGAGGATGGACGCATAGGTAGCCATCTTCTCGTAGAAGTTCGGATAGCCGTCGGGCCCCGGCTTACTCGAAAAGGCGTGCTGGGCCGTCACACCGTGGCCCAGATTGAAGAGCTGGGACTGGTGCGCGATTTCGCGCAGCGGCGTGCCATCGGCACGGCACGGAAAATCGCCGTCCCAATGCATAACGTGAGTCGAAGGCTTACAGGTCATATCCCCGGCCAAGTCCAGGGGGCACACAAGCGTTCCCGCGCGCAACCGCTTCTGGGCATCGACGTAGGGCACTTCGCGCATCACCAGCAAACCGCCCACGGCTTGCACGAAGTAGCCCTCCTCGCGCAACTGGCGCAGGTCCGCATTAAGACTGAACAGTTTTCGTGACATTGAAGATCGTCCCGTGATGTTGAACTTCGACCGAACCGCCTTCGGCAAGCTCACCTGCGTGCGGCTTGGAGGCCGCATGACGATAGGTCATGGAGTAGCGGACGTTGGGCTCGACCTGTGAGCCGGGGAACGCCAACTGCACCACCTGCTCGAACGTGACACGCTTCTCCGGTACCGGCTCCTCGCGCGAGTTCACGACGATGACGTATCCCTTCACCGGGCGGCGCGCCGTGACGAAGTGCTCCACGCCCGGCTCGGTGAGATCGATGCGGTCTTCGGGCTCGATCATGCGGTCCGTACCACCGCGGACTTCGAGGAAAACCGCCTGATCCGCACCGATGCCCGACAAGACGTAAAGCGCCTCACCCGAGATCGACGACTGCCCCCAGATCAGTTGACGGCCATCGAGCGTGAGCTTGAAGTCGCGGTCCGTACGAAACGCGATGAAGCGTTCAGCGCCCTGCCCGCGCAGGTCAAACGTTTCGTTGAGGGAGACGTCCTCGAAGTCTCCCGAAGCCAGGATGGCGCACAACGTGACGTCGTCACGATCATCCAGCCCGGCCGCCGCCAGAATTTGGCGACCAGTCGGTACGGGATCGGTCACCATGACAGGGCGGAAATCCACGCCATCAAGGGCAAAGTGAATCCGGTAGGCGCGGGCCACCCTCAGCGGGCGGTTCTCCCGCAACGCCTGGCCCACGTCATCGATATCGTCGTAATGGGTACTCATTGTCAAATCCTCTTAAGGTATGTGCCAGGTCGCACCTGGCTACAGTTGCTTAATCGGACTGACGGAAGGCCGCCGGTAAATTATTTTCAGAACGTCTTGTGGAGCGTTCCAGTCGGCGTCGGGCCACACACGAAGAAGGCGGGACATCCGGGACAGGTGTATTCGGAACGTTCGGCCGCAAACTGGCCAGCTCGAATGCTGGTCAGGATGTCCGCGAGCTTGCCGTGGCTATTGGTCAACTGCTTCGGTGTAAGGCTGAGCGGCCTGATCTCGCCATCAGCCAGGTAGATCACTTCGACCGTGGCGCCCGGGAATGCCCGCTGGGTAGCCAAAAGCACGGCTGCCGAGCCCACGTCTTTCGATTCCTTGCGCGGGGCATGGCCGGTGCGGACGGTTCGCAGCGTCCGAATTCCGTCCTTGAGCAGGATCTCGTCCGGGCGAACGACAATTTGCTGGTCGCCGAAGGCCACACTCAAGGCTTGCATAGGTTCGACAATGGCGCCCTCGCGCGACGCTAAGAAGAACTGGATCATGGCCATCGCCATGGCACGATATTCTGTAGCGTAGCCATGTTCATGCAACTCATGCTCCACCAAAGCCTCTTCCAGGCGGCTCTCCCAGTCGGGCGTCTGGCCGGTCTCGATGACGGCCTGGCAGACCGAACGCACCGCCTCATGCATCTTCATGAAGGCAGTGGCCTGTCGCCGTCCCCCGACCTGCAACAAATGGGTATAGAGGAAGCGTCGGGGGCAGGATTCGTAGAGCGCGGCAGCTTGAGCGCTAAAGCTCACTGGCCCGGAAAACACAATAGGCAATGGCACGGTGTCCGGCGCGGGCGTCAGGCGAAGCACGGGGGTAACCGATATCTGCTGCAGCGCGCCGAGCCGATCGACAAACTCGGACAGGGGTCGCCGATGTCCGTTTCCTTTGGCATGCGCCGCATACAGGAAGAGCCGGTCACGCGCGCGAGACATCGCCACATAGAAAAGGCATTCCTGCTCCTGCGCCTGCGCGTCACGCTCCGCCCCCTCCGATGAGGTCGCCGCGCCAGCAATCATCCCTTCTGGCGGCGGGCATTTGGGCGGTCGATGCGCACCCGGCATGCTGTCCTGGTTCGCGCCGGCCAGATGCACCACCGGGAATTCCAACCCTTTGGCGCCATGAATGGTCATGAGCCGGACGGCATCGATCCCCTGCGCTGCGGCCGGGAGTTGCCGCAGATCCCGATCATCACGCAATCTAAGCAGCCGGCGAATGCGCTCCATCAGCCGCGCGATCGGCAAACCTTGGCCAGCCGGCTGCGCACGGACGAAATTCATAAACTGCCAGACGGCAATACCTTGGGCTTGCTCGGCCACACTGCTTGACGCGGCGATGCGCGCCGCCGAACGCGTTCGATCGAGTAAAACCGTGGCCAGAACGGTCCAGGGATGAGACAAGGCGTCGAATCCGGCCACAGCCGTTGCGAGCGCACCGAGCGCGGTTTGCCCTGCCGGCGAGAGATGAGTGAAAACTGATGTCCAGTCGCCCGGCGCCGCCTCAGTCGTGCGCAAGTGCTCAAACACCTGCACCACATCCTCAAGCGACATCGCGAACTCCGGCCAGCACGCAATGCGCACTAGCCCCATAGCGCGGCGGTCGGTCAGTAGCGACAGGAAGGCCACAAGGTCCTTGACCTCCTGACGCTCGAAAAGACTCCCCAGAAATAGTACCGGAATCCCCAACCGCTCCAGTTCCTGCCCCAATTCTGAGAGTTTGTCGTTGCCTCGACAGAGCACTGCCTGGTCCCGGTATTGATAGCCGGCCTGACGCAGCTGATCGATGTTCTCGGCCAACGCTGCACTGGTGAGTTCGCCTGTCGCGACAAGACGCAATTCCGGCGAGATACCGCATGACGCGCGATCAGCCTCGAGCCGACTGTGCGTACCACCAGCGCGCATACCTGCAGCAAACGTGGAGAAGGTATCAGTGATCTCCCGAACAGAACGATAGTTGTGCGTCAGGTAACCGACGACACCACCAGGAAAGTCTTCGTGACCGAAACGGGAAATGTTGAACGACGAAGCACCTCGGAAACGATAGATAGACTGCTTCCCGTCTCCAACAACCCAAAGATGCGTACCATCGGGCTTGAGTGCGTTTAGCAAGCGAACACTGGAGCGATTGACGTCTTGATATTCATCAACCAGCACATGATCGTAGGTCTGCTGCAATTGCAAACGCAGCGCTTCATTCGACTCCAGCAACTGCACGGGCCGCAGAACCAAATCCCCGAAATCCACGCAACCTGCCTGACGTTTCAGTTCTTCGTACGTCTCGTAGACCGTCGCCACCTCCAGTGCACGCTCGGCCGCCTGGATCTCCTCTGGACTTGTCGCTGTGTCATGCATGCAGCGTGCGAGGTCGCGGTACCGCGCGGCGTCGACCACTTCGTCTTTTGCGCGCGATATCGCGCTCAGCATGTCAGCGATAACTTGCGAGGGGTCGTAGACATCGCGATAGTGCGTGAGGCCCAGCCGAGGAAATGCGGACTCCAGCAACTCGACCGCCTCGGTGCGATCCATGAGTCGCGGATCGGGCGGCAACTCAACTTGGTCATGAAAGCGCCGAAGCACGTCCAGACCAAACCGATGGAAGGTACCAACCCACAACGCGGCCGCAGCAGCGGGTCGTGTACGAGCGAGCCTCTCGACCATCTCGGCAGCCGCGCGATTGGAGAACGTCAACAACAGGATACGGCGGGGGTCCACGCCTTCGTCTAGCAGGCTCTCCACCCGCGCGACGAGCGTACGTGTCTTGCCAGTACCGGGGCCGGCCTGGAGCAGGTAGGCTGCTCCTCGATGCATCGCAGCTTGTCGCTGCGCGTCGTTCATCGGGATATCCGGCGTTTGACGGGGAGGCGTGAGGGTCTGGCTAGGCAGCAGTAATGCGTCAAGCATCTGCTGCGCCACCACATCAAACGGTGCGCCAAGCCGGGTGGCAATGGCGCTACACGTCATTCCCTGTCCCAAATGCAGTTCCCTGACTACCGGGCGCGGCAGCAAGAACTCGCGCGCAAAGAGGTCCATTTGGACCTCACGGCGCTGGCGATGACTGTAGTCAACCACCCGATCCAGCCCCACGGGCGCCGCCTCGCTAGTGCGGGCTAGGTCGATCGCGTAGGAACCCTCGTTCTCTTCGTCGTCACCCAGCTCGACGTGACCGATTTCATGCGCTACGAGGAACGCCTGCTCAAAAGGCGACCCGCTGTCCTCGTGGATGATGAGCCGAGCTTCGCGATCGAAGAACGCCCGACCACCATCCAGCGCATCGGTGCCCGGCGCGCATTTTTCGACCGTTAGTCCCCGAGATTGTGCTTCGGCAACCGCGAAGGCGTACGGCGTCCCGGGATTGCGCCCCTGGCGAACGGCTTCCAAATGCAGTTCGGTGGCTCGCTGTCGCGCAAGCTCGACCGCGTCCACTTATTCGCCCCGATCGATCAACACTTGCACGCGCTCGGCCTCCACGCCGGCGTCACGCAAGATTTTTTCAAACGACACTTTGGTCGCTGCGGCTGGTTTGATGCGCGACTTACTCTGCCGCGCGGCAGAAACCAGGGGGGGCTGTGATAGGAAAGTACGCAGTTGATCTAAAGTGCTCTCCAGCGCTCCAGCCAAGCGCTCAAGGAAACGCGCAGGCACTGAGGCGAGATCGACCCGGCGCTCCCGAAACGAGATCAACACCAGTCTGGGGAGGTGCAGGCGTTCAGCCGCCACATTGAAGGCTTGCGCCGTGAAACTCGCAGGTTCACGGCGTCCAGCACCGGCACGGAAGCGGGCTACCGCGGCATCCACACGCTGCGCATCCGCGGCGGACAGCGGCTCATGAGATACAGGACGGGAAAGCTCCCGGGATAGATCGATCAGTTCGTGTGCGTATTGCGGATACATGGCAAGGTAACGCATCAATGCGTCGTTATTCCCTGCATCTTCTACGGCAAAGGCGTAGAGCACTTCGTCGCGGGTCATTGCTTGCGATTGGTTCATCACAGCCCCTCCTTTCGCTCAAGGCGTCGCCGCAACGTCGCGAAAGCACGGTCGCGCTGGTTGCGGATAGTTTTTTCCGCCTTGCCCAACACCTTACTGATCGTGGGAACGCTCGGGTCATTCGACATGATGGGAATATCTCGGCGCAACATCTCAATAATTTGTTTCTGCAGAAGCGGCAACGTATCAATCGCGCCGTTCAGCAGCCGCCGGTAATCTTTTTTGTCGAGTTCATCGGGATCAAACGGGTCATAGTGCTCCACCGCCTGCTCGACCTCAGCAGTGATCTCGTCATCTTCGTTCAGCAACTCTGCCGAACGGTTCTGTTCGACCCGGATCTGAGCACCGGCGTCCAAGCGATCCTTCGCCATCGCGCCATTGAAATTGATCTCGAAGTAATCAAGCTTGTCATCGTATTCGGATTGATCGCCTAGGAGGCGATCCACAAACGTGTCCATCACACGGTCGCGGATGCTTAGTTCAGCGAGATCGGTCGTTGTGCCATCAACATTGTCAGGTTTCGGCAGCCGGTGTAGTACGCTGCGCATCAAAGCACGAAGCAACGGTTCGTGATGCGGACTCGCCGCATCGGTCGTTCGCACAAAGTAAAGGAGGGCCTCAGGACTCACAGCCCCGGGAGCGGACTCTGGCCACTGTTGGCAGCGCGCCACGAGTTCGTTCGGCTCAAGCTTTTCCAACTCCCCGATCTCCGCCTCAACAATAGTGCGGCGCACATAGAGAACTCCTTCTCGCGTTACCTTCCGTAATGGCCGCGCCATGCCTCCCCCTATCGCTCATTCAAGTTACGAAACGCTGCATACCGCAGGTGCTGCCTCGTCGCTTATTCTCATGTAGGTTCAACCCAGAGCGCTGTTCACGCAGCTACAGATATACCCGCTGCGTCTGTCCGCCTCGCAGGATGCACAACAATCTCTATACATTGGTCGAATGAAACCAACGCTTGCATCAGTCGCTCCAGCGAAATGTTCTGGAGCTTGTAGCGTCGTACTTGCGACACCTTGGGTTGAGTCATGCCGGTAATCGTTGCGGCTTCCATCTGACTCAAGCCGCGCTGATCAATCAGTTCGTTGAGCTTGAGCGCAAGCGCCGCCTTCGCTGACAGTTCCTCTGCATCATCGAAACCGAGGTCGTGCAGCACGTTGTCGGTACCTTGAGGATTGTCTTTGCGAGCCATCACGTTCTCCCACTCGCCCCATAGCGGGCGAGCACTGCTTTCAGCCGCTTCTCGATCAATTCAACATCCGTCTGCGGCGTGGCGATACCGCACTTGGACTTCTTCTGAAATGCATGGAGCACATGCACTGCGTCGGCAGCCCGCACGGTATAGACCGCGCCAAAGGTATCGCCCCGGTGGTCTTCCAGCAATTCGTACACACCGGAGCCCAGCCCCTTCCAAGGTTTGTCCGAGTCCGGCGTGCCACCCAACTGGACAATGAACAGCGCCACGCCCATGTTCTTCCGCGCGTCGATCGGGAATTCATTGAAGTCTTTCTTCGACGCCCCCTCCCAGTTCGAGAGCTTGCGTTTCCGTGTAATAATTATACCCGTCCGGATATAGATCACAAGCACACCCGAATCGGGCAACATGACACGACAATTCGGGCGCCACGGCTCAGGGGATGGCGGCGTCCATGGCTTCGGAAGCTTGCTTTGTCTCGGCCCGCTTCGTGCCAGGCGGCACGGCACGCGACGGACTCTTGCGATGCCGGTACGGGCGGGAGTTGCCTTGACTGGTGCGGGTCTTGTCACCGTCCATACGACAGCGGGAATCCTTACTGGCTGTCGATGGTGTCCCGCCGCTGGCTGGCGACCTTCTTAGCGGCAGCCCGAATCGGGTCAACTCCTTGACCGTAGCCGCGACTCGATACGAATCGAAAATCTGAGACACCATTTCGGATTTTCGGCATAGCAATTGAGATCAAGATTGCACCAAGTTCGCCGCACTACGCCGCAGCAAGTTGTCCCGATAGGTACTGAACTTCACCATGTCTCCATGCAGCGTACTCATGGAGGCCGAAGTGGAACAGCTATCACAAACATCCGGTGCGCTTCCGCTGCCGGGCACGAAAGCCTACGAAGAGTTGCCGCACTTCCCGAAGCAGCAGCGCAGTGCCCTTCCCTTTCGGCGCACCATCCGCCGCCAGGAATTGCGGCTGATCGTCCCCCTAGCTGAAACGACGATCTACGAAATGGAGCGGCGCGGCGAGTTCCCTCACCGCTTCAACCTGACGCCGCGCTGCGTCGTGTGGGACTTGGCCGAAGTGGAAGCGTGGATCGAGCAACGCAAGCAAGCTCGTCGCGGCAGCGTCTCGAAACCGAATGTCCACTTACGAAAAACCCGCCCTGTTCGGGCGGGTTCGAGTGAGGAATGAAGCCGCGCAGCGGCCTTTCATCCGATCAGGCCACCGCGCTCAACGCCGGCACGACGACGTTCTTCGGCAACAACGTTGGCACGTAGGTCTGCCCGCCGCCCCAGGCATCGACCAGGTTGGCCCACTCTTGCAGCATGTGACGCCGCTGCTCGGCGTACTCAGCCTTGTTGTAGACCGAGCGCGAGGAACGCCCGTCCTCGTGCGCTAGGCACTTCTCGATCCAGTCGCGGTTGAAGCCGATCTCGTTCAGCAACGTCGAGCCGGTAGGGCGCAGGTCATGGACAGTGAACGGTTGTAGCGGCAGCCCTTTGGTCTTTGCAGCCTCCGCCACGAGCTGCGTGACCCGATTCAAGGTCGCATTGGACATGAACCGCTCGGCATCGTAACGAGAAGGAAAAACGAACTTTGAGCCGGCCGCGCAAGCGTGCAGCGTCACGAAGATGTCGAGCGCCTGGCGTGACAGATAAACCACGTGCGGGTTGCGCCCCTTCATCCGCTGCTTCGGGATCGTCCAGGTCTTGCTCTCGAAATCGACCTCATCCCAAGTAGCCTGTATCAGTTCGCTCTTGCGCACCAGCGTCAGCAGGATCAAGCGCAACGCCAGCTTGATGGTCGGATAGCGCCACCGATTCCATCTGCTGCACGAACAGCCGGATCTCCAGCGGCGACAAGGCGCGGTCCTTCGGCACGAAGGTAGCGATCGAGGCCGCCCCCACGCTGTCGGCTGGGTTGTCCACCTTCTCGCCGTGGGCGATGGCATAGACGTAAACCTGCTTCACGATGTCCCGAATCTGGACAGCCGTGGCCGGCGCCCCACGCTCCTTGACCTTGTGGCACAAGGCCCGCAGGTCTTCGGCCTGGATTTCGGTAAGCAGGCGGTTCTGGAAGACCGGCAGGATGTCCCGGTCGATGATGTGCTTGCGCATGGCGCGGGTACTGTCGGCCAACCGTGCATTGGCCAGCCAGGTGTCCATCGCCGTGCCGAAGGTCTTGATGGCGACCACCCGGCGTTTCTCGCGCTGCTTTTCGAGCGCAGGCGAGGTGCCCTTGAGCACGGCTTTGCGCGCGTCCAGGAGCAGTTCGCGCGCCATCGCCAGTGAGATGCCCCCAGGGCCGTAGCGCCCGAGGGTCAGCGTCTCACGGCGTCCGTTGAGGCGGTAGTCGTAGCGGAAGGTGACAGTACCGCTGGGCGATACCGTCACGTACATCCCGTCCCGGTCAGAAGCCTTATAAATCTTGGACTTAGGCTTCAGATTTCGTAGTGCGGCGTCAGTACGCATCGAGGTTTCCTCCGGCTTGTGACGGCTTTACCGTCAGGCTTTACCGTCAAGGACCTGGAGACCTGCTGATGCCCGGAAAGCCGCATAAAACAAGCATTCCCGAGAAGACTTTTACCGTCAAAGACGGTAAAAGTCTGAATAGTGAACGAGAGCGTCTTAATCCGGCCTCGATTTTTACCGTCAGCTCTACCGCCAACTTTTTCTGCTGGCCGGCGATAGCCACCGATAGCTGCCGCGACGTATTTCTTTCTAAATCAATACGTTACGTCAGTTTTTCGATAGCTGGCGATAGTCCTCGAAGGACGTAAATTCACTCCCACTCAATAGTAGCCGGCGGCTTCCCCGAGATGTCATAAACAACCCTTGAAACCCCCCGCAACTCATTGATGATCCGGTTGCTCACCGTCCCCAGGAACTCATACGGCAGATGCGCCCAATGCGCGGTCATGAAGTCGATCGTCTCCACAGCCCTTAGCGCAATCACCCACTCATAAGCCCGCGCGTCACCCACCACGCCCACCGACTTCACCGGCAGGAACACGGCAAACGCCTGGCTGGTCTTGTCGTACAGATCGGCCTTGCGCAGCTCATCAATGAAGATGGCATCGGCCTTGGCCAGCAGCTCGGCGTACTCGCGCTTCACTTCGCCCAGGATACGCACGCCCAAGCCCGGGCCCGGGAACGGATGGCGGTAGACCATGGTGCGCGGCAGGCCCAGCTCAACGCCCAGGCGGCGCACTTCGTCCTTGAACAGCTCGCGCAACGGCTCCACCAGGCCCAGCTTCATGTGCTCCGGCAGGCCGCCCACGTTGTGGTGGCTCTTGATCACATGCGCCTTGCCGGTCTTGCTGCCGGCCGACTCGATCACGTCCGGGTAGATGGTGCCCTGCGCCAGCCACTTGGCGTTCTTCAGCTTGCTCGACTCTTCGTCGAAGATCTCAACGAACAGGTTGCCGATGATCTTGCGCTTGGCTTCCGGGTCGCTCACGCCTTCCAGCGCGGCGAAGTAACGGTCGGCGGCATTCACGCGCACCACCTTCACGCCCATGTGCTCGGCGAACATCGCCATCACCTGGTCGCCTTCCTGCCAGCGCAGCAGGCCGGTATCCACGAACACGCAGGTCAGCTTCTCGCCGATGGCCTTGTGCAGCAGCGCGGCCACCACGGACGAATCGACGCCGCCGGACAGGCCCAGGATCACTTCGTCATCGCCCACCTGTTCGCGCACGCGGGCGATCTGGTCGTCGATGATGTTGGCGGCGGTCCACAGGGTCTGGCAGCCGCACACATCCACCACGAAGCGGCGCAGCAGCGCCTGGCCTTGCAGGGTGTGGGTCACTTCCGGGTGGAACTGCACGCCGTACCAGCGCTTTTCTTCGTTGGCCATGGCGGCCACCGGAATGCGGTCGGTGGTGGCGGTGATGGTGAAGCCCGGCGGTGCAACGGAGACGTGGTCGCCATGGCTCATCCAGACATTCAACTTCGGCTCGCCGCCGTGGTCGCTCAGGCCCTTGAACAGTGCATCCGGGTTGATCACGTTCACTTCGGCGTGGCCGAATTCGCGCTGATCCGCCGCTTCGGTGGCACCGCCCAGCTGCGCAGCCAGGGTCTGCATGCCGTAGCAGATACCGAAGATCGGCAGGCCGCTGTCGAACACTTCCTGCGGCGCGGCCGGCGCACCCGGCAGCGTGGTCGATTCCGGGCCACCGGACAGGATGATGCCCTTGGCGCCGAACGCGGCGATCTCGGCCGGGTTATGGTCCCACGCCCAGATTTCGCAGTAGACGCCCAGCTCGCGGATGCGGCGGGCAATCAGCTGCGTGTACTGCGCGCCGAAATCGAGGATGAGGATCTTGTCGTTATGGATGTTGGTCATGGCGCCCCGGCAATGCAGTAGGGAAAACGAAATCAGATTTACGGCGGCAGATGGAGAAAGAGGAACGGGAAGTGCTTCCCCGTTCCTCTTTGCTCGGCCCGCGTCAGGCGCGGTAGTTCGGCGGCTCTTTGGTGATCGTCACGTCGTGGACGTGGCTCTCACGCTGGCCGGCGCCGCTGATCTTCACGAACTTGGGCTTGCTGCGCATCTCGTCGATGGTGGCGCAGCCCACGTAGCCCATGGTGGCGCGCAGGCCGCCCATCAGCTGGTGGATGATGCCGCCCACCGGGCCGCGGTACGGCACGCGGCCTTCGATGCCTTCCGGCACCAGCTTGTCGGCGGTGGCGGCGTCCTGGAAGTAGCGGTCCTTCGACCCCTTCTCCATGGCAGCCAGCGAACCCATGCCGCGGTAGCTCTTGTACGAACGGCCCTGGTACAGCTCGGTCTCGCCCGGCGATTCTTCGGTACCGGCCAGCAGTCCGCCGACCATGATGGTCGAGGCACCGGCGGCCAGCGCCTTGCCGATGTCGCCCGAGTAGCGGATGCCACCGTCGGCGATCAGCGGGATGCGGTCCTGCAGCGCTTCGGCCACCAGGTCGATGGCGGTGACCTGCGGCACGCCGACGCCGGCAACGACGCGGGTCGTGCAGATCGAGCCCGGGCCGATGCCGACCTTGACTGCGTCCGCACCGCTGTCCAGCAGGGCCAGTGCGGCTTCGCCGGTGCAGATGTTGCCACCGATGACCTGCACGTTCGGGAAGTTCTTCTTGACCCAGCTGACGCGGTCCAGCACGCCCTGCGAGTGGCCGTGCGCGGTATCGACCACGATCACGTCCACGCCGGCGGCGACCAGCGCTTCCACGCGGCGGTCGGTATCGCCACCCACGCCGACGGCCGCGCCGACCAGCAGGCGGGTCGACAGATCCTTGGCAGCGTTCGGGAAGTCGGTGTTCTTCTGGATGTCCTTGACGGTGATCAGGCCACGCAGTTCGAACGAATCATTGACCACCAGCACCTTCTCGATGCGGTTGCGGTGCAGCAGCTGCAGCACTTCGTCAGACGCGGCGCCTTCCTTGACCGTGATCAGGCGATCCTTCTTGGTCATGATGTGGCGGACCGGATCGTCCAGCTCGGTCTCGAAGCGCATGTCGCGGTGGGTCACGATGCCGGCCAGCTGGCCGTCGCTGCCCACCACCGGCACGCCGGAGATGTTGTGCGCCTGGGTCAGGGCCAGCACGTCGCGGATGGTGGTTTCCGGGCCGACGGTGATCGGGTCGCGGATGACACCGGCCTCGAACTTCTTGACCTTGGCCACTTCCGCGGCCTGCTGTTCCAGGCTGAGATTCTTGTGGATGATGCCCATGCCGCCGAGCTGGGCCATGGCGATGGCCAGGCGGGCTTCGGTGACGGTATCCATGGCGGCGGACAGGATCGGAAGCTTCAGCTTCAGGTCTCGGGTCAACCGCGTTTCGAGGTTGACGTCCTTGGGCAGGATGGTCGAGTGGGCGGGGACGAGCGAGACGTCGTCGTAAGTGAGTGCTTCAGCCTGGATGCGCAGCATCGGCATACCCGAGATGTGGGGAAGCGCGACATTTTACCCTGTTTTCGCGTCGCGTGGCAGGGGGTGGATGCGACGCAGTGTCGCGCCGGCGGCGATTGGTTCAGGGGCCCGCGTACCACTTTGGTGGGTGCGGACCGTTGGTCCGCACTGCCCTTCAGACACCTGTGCCCCAGCATTGCGCCGACCAACGGTCGGCACCCACCTTAAGAGGATCACCCGAGCCAGCCCTGGAGCGCCTGTGGTAGGTGCCAACTTTGGTTGGCACCTGCCAGGAGCGAGTCATCGGCCTGCCTTTGGTGGGTGCGGACCGTTGGTCCGCACTGCCCTTCAGACACCTGTGCCCCAGCATTGCGCCGGCCAACGGTCGGCAACCACCTTAAGAGGATCACTCGGGCCAGCCCTGGAGCGCCTGTGGTAGGTGCCAACTTTGGTTGGCACCTACCAGGAGCGAGTCATCGGCCTGCCTTTGGTGGGTGCGGACCGTTGGTCCGCACTGCCCTTCAGACACCTGTGCCCCAGCATTGTGCCGAGCAACGGTCGGCACCCACCTTGAGAGGATCACCCGAGCCAGCCCTGAAGCGCCTTTGGTGGGCGCGGACCGTTGGTCCGCACTGCCTTCATATACCTGTGCACCGGCATTGTGCCGACCAACGGTCGGCACCCACCTTGAGAGGATCACCCGAGCCAGCCCTGAAGCGCCTTTGGTGGGTGCGGACCGTTGGTCCGCACTATCCCTCAGGCACCTGAGAACAGCCCCAGGTGAGGTCAGCTCAGCGCTTCCGCCGCTTCCAGGGTGTTCTGCATCAACGTGGCCACGGTCATCGGGCCCACACCACCCGGCACCGGGGTGATCCAGCTGGCCCGCTGGGCCGCCGCCTCAAACCCGACGTCGCCCACCAGCCGGCCGTCATCCAACCGGTTGATACCGACGTCGATCACCACCGCGCCCGGCTTCACCCACTCGCCCGGCACGATGCCCGGGCGGCCCACCGCCACCACCAGGATGTCGGCGTTGCGCACGGCCTGTTCCAGCACGTCCTTGGGGGTGAACTTGTGGCAGCTGGTCACGGTGCAGCCGGCAATCAGCAACTCCAGGCCCATCGGGCGGCCGACGTGGTTGCTCACGCCCACGATGGTGGCGTTGCGGCCACGCACCGGCTGGTCGGTGTGGCCCAGCAGCGTGGTGATGCCGCGCGGGGTGCACGGGCGCAGGCCGAACTCGCGCAGGGCCAGGTGGCCGACGTTTTCCGGGTGGAAACCGTCCACATCCTTGCGCGGGTCGATGCGCTGGATCAGCCGGCGCGCGTCGGGGATGCCCGGCAGCGGCAGCTGGATCAGGATGCCGTTGATCTTCGGATCGGCGTTGAGCTGGTCGATCAGGTCGAGCAGCTCGGCTTCGGTGGTACCGGCCGGCAGGTCGTAGTCATGCGCTTCAATGCCGACCTTCTCGGCGGCACGGCGCTTGTTGCGCACATACACGGTCGAGGCCGGGTCGCCACCGACCAGCACCACGGCCAGGCCCGGACGGCTGCCACCGGCGGCCACGCGGGCGTCGACGCGCACCTTCAGGCTGTCGAGCAGGTCCTCGGCGATGCGGCGGCCATCAAGGATGCGGGCAGGATGCTGGGGGGCGGAATCGGTCATCGGGAGCAGGCGTGGGGCGGCGGGGACGCTATTGTCCCTGATTCAGGCCCCCTCGCCCACCGCCGGCTTGGGTAATCCCCACCCGGTAGTGCCGGCCGCTGGCCGGCAACCCCATGACGTCGGAACGTTTCCGTATCTGCCGGCCAGCGGCCGGCACTACCACCACCGGCTTCGGCAATTCCCCACACGGTAGTGCCGGCCGCTGGCCGGCACCCTCATGACGCCGGAACGTTCGCGCATCTGCCGGCCAGCGGCCGGCACTACCAACCACCGGCTTCGGCAATTCCCAACCCGGGTAATGCCGGCCGCTGGCCGGCAACCTCATGTCGTCGGAACGTTTGCACATTTGCCGGCCAGCGGCCGGCACTACCGGGCTTTATTCTTCCTCTTCCGGCACGTCCTGCGGGTTCAACGTCTTGCTTGCCCGCTTCGGCGCGGTGAACGGCGTCGGCGTCGGCACGCCCTGGCCGGAATTGCCGAACACCATCTTGGCGCCGGCATTCAGACCACCACCGGCAATCTCCAGCTCGAAGCGCTCGGCGTCGCGGCGACGGATCTGCTCGGCAATTTCGATCGCATCGTCCTCGTCCGCACCCAGTTCCACCAGCGCGGCCTGGCCGAACAGCACCGCCGACTCGAACGTCTCGCGGATCTGGAAATCGACACCGGCATGGATCAGCCGCAGCGAATGCTCGCGGTCGAACGAGCGCACCATCAGCTTTGCCTGCGGGAACTCGTGCGACACCAGCTCAACAATGCGGTCAGCCGCCTCGGCCTTGTCCACGCACACCGCAATCGCACGTGCGGTGGCCGCGCCCGAGGCATGCAGCACGTCCAGTCGCGTACCGTCGCCGTAGTAGATCTTGAAACCGAAGCGCGCCGCGCTCTGGATCATCTCCACATCGTTGTCGATGATGGTCACGTCCACGTCGCGCGCCAGCAGCGACTGGCTGGCGACCTGGCCGAAGCGGCCGAAGCCGATCAGCAGCACGCTGCCGGACAGGCCATCGGCCTCGTCCACGCCGTCCATGTTCACCGTCGGCTTCGGCGCGATGCGCTTGTAGAGCAGCACCACCAGCGGGGTCAGCGCCATCGACAGCACCACCACGGCGGTGAAGTTGGCATTGATCTCCAGGTTGATCACGCCGGCCGATGCGGCGGCGGAGAACAGCACGAAGGCGAACTCGCCGCCCTGCGCCATCAGCACGCCCCGATCCAGCGCCTGCGCGTGGTCGCTGCCCATGATGCGCGCGACCACGTAGATGCACAGCGCCTTGGCCGCCATCAACGCCAGCACCAGGCCGAGGATCAGCTGCCAGTTGCCGGCCACCACGCCCAGGTCCAGCGCCATGCCGACGCTGAGGAAGAACAGGCCCAGCAGGATGCCGCGGAACGGCTCGATGTCCGCCTCGATCTGGTGGCGGAAGGTCGATTCGCTCAGCAGCACACCGGCCAGGAACGCGCCCATCGCCATCGACAGGCCGGACAGCTGCATCAACAGCGCGGCGCCCAGCACCACCAGCAGCGCGGCGGCGGTCATCACCTCGCGCGCCTTCGACTCGGCCAACACGCGGAACAGCGGATTGAGCAGGAAGCGGCCGACCAGCACCAGGCCGACAATGGCGCCCACGCCGATCGCCACCGACAGCCAACGCGAACCATCGCCGCCGGCACTGCCCGCGCCCGGCGCCATCCAGGCCACCAGCGCCAGCAACGGCACGATCAGCAGGTCTTCGAACAGCAGGATCGAAACGATCTTCTGCCCCGACGGCAGCGCGATGTCACCGCGCTCGGCCAGCAGCTGCATCACCACCGCAGTGGAAGTGAGCACGAAGCCGGTGGCGCCGATGAAGGCCACCTGCCACGGCAGCCCGAACAGCTTGGCGATGCTGGTCAGCACCAGCGCACAGGTGACGATCTGCAGCGTGCCCAGCCCGAAGATCTCCTTGCGCAGGCCCCACAGGTGCGAGGGCCGCATTTCCAGACCGATCACGAACAGGAACATCACCACGCCGAGCTCGGCGGTATGCAGGATCGCCTGCGGGTCGGAGAACCAGCCCAGCCCGAACGGTCCGATCGCCAGGCCAGCGGCGAAGTAGCCCAGCACCGAGCCCAGGCCGGCCCGGCGGAACAAAGGCACCATCACCACCGCCGCGCCCAACAGGGCGACGACCTTGACCAGCTCGCTGGTCGCTGCTTCTACCGCCATGCGGTGTGTTCCCCGAGATCCAGAATCGGGTTCAACAATAGAGCAATGCCGATGACGGCAATAGCACGCATGTTGCGCCGGATTGTCTTGGCGATGGAACGATGCAGGGAGCGATCCCCAGCATCATCCCGAAACCCGATACATCCATCCACGCATGGCGTGGATCTACTAATGCGTCGGTAGATCCACGCCATGCGTGGATGAATCCCCGGCCAGCCTCACCCACCCCGGCAGAACGCGGCGTAATCGATATACCCCGGGAACGGCACGCCCGGCGCACACACCGGGCAATGCGGGTCCGGCCGGATGCCGGTCTCGCGGAAGCGCATGCCCAGCGCATCGAAGCGCAGCAGGCGACCGACCAGCGGCTCACCGATGCCCAGCAGCAGCTTCAGCACCTCGGTGGCCTGCAGCACGCCGGCCAGGCCAGGCAGCACGCCCAGCACCCCGGCCTCGGAACAGTTCGGCGCGAACTCCGGCGGCGGCGGCTCGGGGAACAGGCAGCGGTAGCACGGCGCCACGCCACGCTGGCGGCCAGCGTCAAACACGCTTACCTGGCCGTCAAAGCGCTCGATGGCGGCATAGACCAGGGGCTTGGCGTGCTTGATGCAGGCGTCGTTGAGCAGGTAGCGCAGCGGGAAGTTGTCCGAGCCATCCAGCACCACGTCCACGCCCTCGAGCAGCGCATCCACGTTCTCAGAGGTCACCCGCTCCGGCACCGCCTCGACCTCGATCGACGGATTCAACGCCAGCAGCCGCTCGCGCGCGGAATCGACCTTGAGCTGGCCGACGCTGGCTTCGGTATGCACGATCTGCCGATGCAGGTTGCTGCGCTCCACGCGGTCGTGGTCGGCGAAGCGCAGGTGCCCTACCCCCGCGGCGGCCAGATAGAAGCCGGCCGGCGCACCCAGGCCGCCCGCACCCAGCACCAGCACGCGCGAATCCTGCAGCCGGCGCTGGCCGGCCTCGCCCACCTGTGGCAGCAGCAGGTGGCGCGAATAGCGATCGTAGAAATCACGGTCGGCGGCGCTGGCCAGCGGCTGCACCAGCGGCAGCGACTGCTCGCGCCAGGCCACGGTGCCGCCCGTCACGGAAGCGACCTGGGCGTACCCGGCCTCCAGCAGGAACTGCGCGGCATCGGCCGAGCGCTTGCCGCTCTGGCAGATCAGCAGGATCTCCTGGTCGCGCCGCGGCAGATGCGCGGCCGGGTCGGCCTGCAGCTCGCCCTTGGCCACGCCGCGCGCGCCCTCGGCCATGCCGCCGGCCCGCTCGTGCGCCTCGCGCACATCGATCAGCACGGCGCCGTGGGCCAGGCGCTCGCGTGCCTGCGCGGGGGAAAGCTCTTGAATGCTCATGGCCGCATTATCGCGCACGTGGCGGCAGGCCGCCTTGACCGATACCTGCAAACATGGGGTAGTGCCAGCCGCTGGCCGGCATGGCCATGAACGCACCGGACGACGCGAGGTTGCCGGCCAGCGGCCGGCACTACCGGTGGGAGCGCGAACGAAGAAGGCGGCCCTGCGGCCGCCTTCCCGTGAATCACTTGCCCTTGACGTGCTTCATCAAGCGCCGCTTGGCCTTGACCTGCCGCTCGGTGAGGACGTTCTTCTTGCCCTCGTACGGGTTGGTACCCTCGCGGAAGATGAAGCTCACTGGCGTGCCGATCAGCTTGAAGCGCTTGCGGAAGAAGTTCTCCAGGTAGCGCTTGTACGACTCCTGCAGTTCCTTCAGGCGGGTGCCGTGCACGATGAAGGTCGGCGGGTTGGAACCGGCCGGATGCACGTAACGCAGCTTGGAGACATGGCCGCGGATGGTCGGCGGCGGATTGGTCTCGTAAGCCACTTCCAGCGCCTTGTTCACTTCGCTGGTGGTGAAGGTCTTGTTCGCCGATTCGTGCGCACGATGCACCGCACGGAACAGCTCGCGCAGGCCCGAGCCGTGCTTGGCCGAGATGCGCACCGACTCGGCCCACGGCACGAAGCCCAGCTTCAGCGACAGCATGGTTTCCGCCTGCTCGCGCTGGTACTCGGTCAGGCCATCCCACTTGTTGATGGCGATCACCAGCGCGCGGCCGGCATCGAGCACGGCACCGAGCACGGTGGCGTCCTGGTCGGTCACGCCTTCGGTGGCGTCGAGCATCAGCACGGCCACCTGGCACTGCTCGATCGACTGCATGGTCTTGACCACCGAGAACTTCTCGACGACCTCATCCACGCGCGAACGACGGCGCAGGCCGGCGGTGTCGATCAGGCGGTACTCACGGCCGTCGCGCTCCAGGTCCACCGCGATCGAGTCGCGGGTGGTACCCGGCACGTCGGAGGCGATCATGCGCTCCTCGCCGAGGATGCGGTTGACCAGGGTCGACTTGCCCACGTTCGGGCGGCCGACGAAGGCGATGCGGATGCGGTTCGGGTCGTTGTCCAGCTCTTCGCCGCTGCCTTCTTCCGGCAGGCGCTGGATCACTTCGTCCAGCAGGTCGTCCAGGCCCTGGCGATGCGCGGCCGAGACGGTCAGCATCTCGCCGAAGCCATAGCGGGCGAACTCGGAACGCACGCTTTCCTCGTCGGTGCCGTCGATCTTGTTGATCAGCAGCAGCGTCGGGCGCGACAGCTTGCGCAGCCAGGCCAGGATCTCGTCGTCCAGCGCCGACGTACCCTCGCGGGCATCGACAACGAACAGGATCAGGTCCGCCTCGGCAGCCGCCGCCCGGGCCTGGCGCGTGGTGGCGCCGGCCAAGCCTTCGTCTTCCCCGGCGATACCGCCGGTATCCACGACGAGGAAATGGTTGTCCTCGTCGAGGCGGCAGACACCGTAGTTGCGGTCGCGGGTGACGCCGGGCTGGTCATGGACCAGCGCGTCACGGGTGCGCGTAAGCGCATTGAAAATAGTCGACTTGCCGACATTCGGCCGTCCAACCAGGGCGACCAGAGGCAGCATCGCGATTACTCCAATTTTTTAGTTTGCCAACCGGAAGGCGGTCAGCTTGCCATCCACGTTCTGCACCAGCAGCACCCCGTCTACGACGACCGGCTGGGCCAGCAGGGCGTCGCCGCCACTTTTTGCCCGTGCCGCCATCGCACCATCGGAGGTCTGCAACCAGTGCACGTATCCCTTGTAGTCACCGACCACGACGTAGTCGCCGTGCAGTGCCGGGCCGGTCAGGGAGCGACGGGCCAGTGCCGTCTGCGACCACATGGCTGCGCCGCTGGCCTTGTCCAGGCCGAACACGCCGCCCTTGTTGTCGGTCACGAACACATTGCCGGACGATACCGCCACGCCACCTGCGCCGCCATGGTCGCGCGCCCACAGCGGGCGACCGGTCGGGCCTTCGATGGCCATGGTCTGGTTCTTGAAGCTGCTCACGTACAGGGTGTTGCCGTCGAGCACCGGTGCGCCGTCGACGTCCGCCATGCGCTCCAGCTCGGTGCGGCCTTCGCCGTTGCCGAGGTTCTGTTCCCACAGCGTGCGGCCATCCTGCTGGGCCAGGGCCGCGACCGCGCCCTCGTCCTTGCCGATGAACAACACGCCCGGGCCGGTCACCACCGGCGCGTTGCCGCGCACGGTCAGCGCCGGCAGCTCGCTCGGGTTGAACCACTTCTGGGTGCCGTTGCCGACATCGAAGGCGGTCACACGACCGTCGTTGCTGCGCACGTAGACCATGCCCTGGGCAACGGCCGGCGCGGCGATCACTTCACCCGGAACACGGGCGCGCCACTTCTCGCTGCCGTCGTTGATGTCCAGCGCGATGACCTGGCCATCCAGCGTGCCGATCACGACCAGGTTCTCACCGACACCCGGGCCGCCGGACAAGCGCAGCTTGGCCTTCTTCTTTTCCTTCTTCGGCTCCCAGGTCCAGACCTTCTTGCCGGTCTGCAGGTCGATGGCGTGCACGCCACCGGTGATCGCCGCAGCGAACACGTGGCCGTTGGCCACCGCCGGGCCCTGGCGCACACCGATGCGACGCTCGCCCTTGCCGAGGTTGACCGACCAGATCTTGCTGACCTTCACGGTCGGCTCGAACTTGACCAGCTCAGCCGGTTCCTGTGCCTTCTTCGCCGCCGCGTCCTTGCCGGCGAACCAGCCCTTCATGGTGCCGCAGCCGGTCAGGGCCATGCCCATCAGGAGCACGGTGGCGACGCGGGTGATCATGACCTTCTGACTCATCAAACCGACTCCGCAGGGGCGGCAACGGTGCCGCCGGCGTCCATAACCTTGGTTTCCAGCAGGCGCCGCTGCGGCGCTGCCACGTCCAGCGTCTTCAGCGCCTTCTCGTACTGTGCACGGGCCTCATCGCGCTTGCCCTGCGCCATCAGCGCATCGCCATGGATTTCCAGGCTGCTGCTGTCGGTGGCGCTGCCCAGCAGCTTGATGGCCTCGTCGCTCTTGCCGGTGGCCACCAGCAGGCGGGCCACACGCTGGTCGACCACGCGCTGCAGGTCGCCTTCGACCTTCACGTTGCGCAGGGTGGCCAGTGCCTCTTCGTTCTTGCCGGCGTCGACCTGGGCCTTGGCCAGCTGCAGCGCCGCGAGGTCGCCGTAGATGCTGGACGGGCCGGCTTCGAGCGCCTTGACCGCCTTGGCGGCGTCGTCAAGCTTGTTCTGCTGCAGGCCCTGCAGGGCCTTCTGGTACTCGACATTGGCCGAGGCCAGCTTGCTGCCCTGATCCTTCTGGTACCACTGCCAGCCGGCAATGGCACCGATGGCGATGACTACGCCACCGAGGATGCTGGCGCCATTCTTCCGCAGCCAGCTGCGGACGCGTTCACTTTGTTCGTGCTCGTCGAGCAGATCGTCGATCGCCATGCGTACTCTCGCCCCGCCCGTCGGGAGGGACCATTGGGTTTAATCGAAGGTGGTGAAACCGCGCCTCAGTGCGAAACCGGGACTACGGAGCCTTCAGAGGATACCTGAAAGCGTGCCACGTTGGCTCGCTGGTAGGGGGTCAGATCGACGATAGCGCCGTTCTGCTGAACCTGGACCGCCGAGGCGTTGCCCAGGGTCACCCGGGTCACCTGGCCCGGCGTGAAGCTGCGGGTCTCGCCGGACTTGATCAGTGCCTTCTCGACGGTGCTGCCGTCCGGGCCGCCGATGTCGACCCAGCTGTCGCCGCTGAACTGCATTTCCAGCGCATTGCCGGCAGCCGGGGCCGGTGCCGGGCGCGGCACCGGGGCCAGCGAGGCGACGTAAGGGGTGGCCGCCGGCTTGCTGGCCGGGGACGTGGTCGCTTCGGCCGGGGCGGCCATCTCGCTACCGGCTGCGGACGGCGTGACCGGCACGGCGGCCGGGATCACGTCCAGCGAGGCGGTGCTCGGCGACGGGGTCGCGCTGCCGTCGAAGTGGCCACGGGTGGCGAACCACACCGGCACCGCCAGCACGGCGGTGATGCCGACATACAGCACGCGCCGGCCGAGGTTCTCGGCAATGCGGCGCGCACGCGGGGTATGGGTATGGCTGACCAGGGTGGGCGGAACCACCGGGCCGACCTGGGCCTGTTCCAGCAGCTCGCCCACGTCCACGTCGAGCAGGCGCGCATAGCTGCGCAGCTGGCCGCGCACGAACACCGGCGCCCCCAGCTTCTGCCATTGTTCCTCTTCCAGGGACTTGACCACCTGGACCGGCATGCGCAGGCGCGAGCCGACATCTTCGAGGGTCAGTCCGGCCGATTCACGGGCCTGGCGCAGGCGGGTGCCGCAGCCGGCCGCAGTCTCGAGAGCGCTCACAGTCTGGTCATCAATCACAATGCATCAACCCTGGAGTTAGGAGCCCGCTTCCTGCGGAAATTCCTGTCGAATCCGCTGCAGATAGCGATCAGATGCCGCCCGATCGCCCAGCCTCGCTTCGATTTGAGACGCAAGTTGTAACACGGAACGCGTTGCGGGTGCAGCCGCAATCCTACGTTCGGCGAAGGCCCGGGCCTCCATGTAGCGGCCCTGGCGGAAGCTCAGCTGGGCCATCGACTCCAGCGCCACCGGGTTGGCCGGCGCCGCGACGAGTGCCGCGCGCAGGTCGCGCTCGGCACGTTCGAGCTGCCCAGCGTCCAGTGCGCAGCTGCCGGCATTGGCCTGCGCTTCGCCCGGGGTGGCATAGCCCGGCGCCTGCAGCGCCCGGTCGAACCAGACCAGCGATTCGGCCGGCTGGCCCTGCTGGCACAACCAGGCACCGTAGTTGTTGAGCACGTCCCCGCGCTGCGGCGCCAGCTCGGCGGCCTTGCGGAAATTCTCGCCCGCCTGGCGGGTGCGGCCACGACGGTCATCGATGCCGGCCTGCAGCACCAGCGCATCGGGCGCCTCGGGCGCCTCGGGCGCCAGCTTCAGCGCTTCGCGCACCTTGCGCTCGGCGGCGTCGAGATTGCCGACCTGCATGTCACGGGTCGCCAGGGTCAACAGGTCGCGCCAGCGCACTTCGCGCCGCACGCTTTCCGGGTCAGCCACCGAATAGACCGGCGCCTGGCTCGGCCCAAGCTTGGCCTTGGGATGGGATTTGCAGCCGCCGACCGCAACGGCCAGCACGCCCGCGAACAGAACCAGCCAGAGGCGGTCAGGCCGCGGCATCGCTCCCCTTCCCCGCCTGCAGCGTCTTGTTGAACTCCGCTTGGCGGCGGGTGCGGTCCATCACCTGGCCCTTGAGCTGGCCACAGGCGGCATCGATGTCGTCGCCACGGGTGCGGCGGACCATGGTCAGCACGTTGCTGTCGAGCAGGATCTTCTGGAAGGCGCGGATGTGCGCTTCTTCCGATCGCTCGTAGCGGGTGCCCGGGAACGGGTTGAACGGGATCAGGTTGACCTTGCCCGAATCCTTGGCCTGCACCGCGTTGTCGAACTGGCGCATCAGGCGGGCCAGCTCCCGGGCATGCTCGGGCTTGTCGTTGATGCCCTTCATCAGGGTGTATTCAAAGGTGACCGACTCGCGGCGCTTGTTGGCGCGCAGGTAGCGTGCACACGAGGCCATCAGCTCGGCGATCGGGTACTTCTTGTTGAGCGGCACCAGCGTCTCGCGCAGCGCGTCGTTCGGCGCATGCAGCGACACCGCCAGCGACACGTCGCTTTCGGCAGACAGGCGGTCGATCTGCGGCACCAGGCCAGAGGTCGACAGGGTCACGCGCTTGTTGGCCAGGCCGTAGCCCAGGTCGTCGCGCATCACGCTCATGGCGCGCACGACGTTGTCGAAATTCATCAGCGGCTCACCCATGCCCATCATCACCACGTTGGTGAGGCGGCGCATCTGGTGCGGCACGTTGCCCAGGTGGCGTGCGGCAACCCACACCTGGCCGATGATCTCGGCGGTGGTCAGGTTGCGGTTGAAGCCCTGGGTGGCGGTGGAGCAGAACGTGCAGTTCAGGCCGCAACCGACCTGCGAGGACACGCACAGCGTGCCGCGGGTCTTGTCCGGGATGTACACGGTCTCGATGGCGTTCTTGCCATCCACGCCCATCGCCAGCAGCCACTTGTGGGTGCCGTCGGCGGAGGGCTTGTCGAACACGATGTTGGGAACCAGCACCTCGGCATGGGCCTGCAGCTTGGCGCGCAGGACCTTGCCGAGGTCGGTCATTTCATCGAAGTCGGTGACGTAGCGATGGTGGATCCACTTCATCACCTGATGGGCACGGAACTTCTTTTCGCCGAGGACCTCGACGAAAAACTTCTCCAGGCCCGCGCGATCGAGGTCGAGCAGGTTCTGCTTGCCAGCCGTGGGTGCCGACTTCGGCAGCGGCTGGATGGCGGGGGACTGTACGACCTCGTTCACGGCATTACTCTCAGCGCGAGACGACTTCGGTGGCGGCGAAGAAGTAGGCGATCTCAATCGCGGCATTCTCGACCGAGTCCGAGCCGTGGGCGGCATTGGCATCGATGGATTCGGCGAAGTCGGCGCGGATGGTGCCCGGCGCGGCTTCCTTCGGGTTGGTGGCGCCCAGCAGGTCGCGGTGGGCCAGGACGGCGTTCTCGCCTTCCAGGGCCTGGATCATCACCGGGCCGGAGATCATGAACTCGACCAGCGCGTTGAAGAACGGACGCTCGCGGTGCACGGCGTAGAAGCCTTCGGCTTCACGGCGGGACAGCTGCTTGTACTTGGCGGCCACGACCTTCAGGCCGGCCTTCTCGAAGCGGGCGTAGATTTCGCCGATGACGTTCTTGGCAACGGCGTCCGGCTTGATGATCGAAAGGGTGCGCTCCAGCGCCATGGGATGTCTCCAATGGAATCGGGCCGCTGATGGCCCGAAGGGTAACATGAAAAAAACCCGCGTCGGGACGCGGGCTTAGCCTGATAAACGTAGGCGAATTGTAAAAGATAACGCGGCTGGGTGGTAGAGGGCCTGCGGCCCTCCTGTAGAGCCGAGCCCATGCTCGGCTGACCTTTGGAAAGAGCAGCCGAGCATGGGCTCGGCTCTACAGGTTCAGATCCACCCATTCACCCACCTGAGTGAAATCTGACCGGCCCGGGCAATTTTGCTGCACTGCAAAATGCCATACGCTACCGTCTGGTTCTAGTATCAAACAATCGTTTGATTAAGGTCCGCCCACCGATGGCCAAGCCCGCACACTTCTCGACCAAGGACCGGATCCTCGGCGCGGCCGAGGAGCTGTTCGCACAGCACGGCTTCGCCGGCACCTCGCTGCGTCAGGTCACCAGCCAGGCCGACGTCAACATCGCGGCGGTCAACTACCACTTCGGTTCCAAGGAAAACCTGGTCAACGAGGTATTCCGCCGCCGCATGGACGAGATGACCGGCGCCCGCCTGTCTCAGCTCGAACGCGCCCGCGCCGAGCACCCTGGCGAACTGCGCCCGGTGCTGGCCGCCTTCGTCGAGCCGGCCCTGGCGCTGGCCCAGGACCGCCAGAACGGCGGCGCCTTCGTGCGCGTGATCGCCCGCGCCTATGCCGAGAAGAACGACAACCTGCGCAAGTTCCTGTCCGACCACTACGGCCACGTGCTGCGTGCATTCGGCAAGGCCATCGGCGAATGCGTGCCCGGCCTGAGCAAGGAAGAGTTGTACTGGCGCCTGGACTTCCTGGCCGGTTCGCTCACCTATGCCATGGCCGACTTCGGGCTGATCAAGCGTCCCGCCGGTGTCACCGAAGCGGCGCATCGTGCCCATGCCGCCCACGAACTGATCCATTTCGCCGAAGCCGGGTTCCGCGCCGCCGCACGCGCCAGCGCCCTGCCCGCTTCCGTTTGATTCCACCCAGTAACTGCTGACCAACAAAGGCCCTACACCATGTCCAATTCCCTGCTAGTCCGCCGCGCCGCCGTGCTGGGTGCCGGCGTCATGGGTGCCCAGATCGCCGCCCACCTCACCAACGCCGGCGTCGACACCGTGCTGTTCGACCTGCCTGCAAAGGAAGGTCCGGCCGACGGCATCGTGCTGAAGGCGATCGCCAACCTGGGCAAGCTGAGTCCCGCGCCGCTGGCCAGCAAGTCGCTTGCCGAAGCCATCACCCCGGCAAACTACGAGTCCGGCCTGGAGCAGCTGAAGGACTGCGACCTGATCATCGAGGCCATCGCCGAGCGCATGGACTGGAAGCAGGACCTGTACAAGAAGATCGCCCCGTTCGTGGCCGACCACGCGGTGCTGGCCTCCAACACCTCGGGCCTGGGCATCAACAAGCTCGCCGACGTGCTGCCCGAGCAGCTGCGCCACCGCTTCTGCGGCGTGCACTTCTTCAATCCGCCGCGCTACATGCACCTGGCCGAGCTGATCCCGGCCACCACCACCGATGCCGCCGTGCTGGAAGGCCTGGAAGCTTTCCTGGTCACCACCCTGGGCAAGGGCGTGGTGTACGCCAAGGACACCCCGAACTTCATCGGCAACCGCATCGGCGTGTTCTCGATCCTGTCGACCATCCACCATACCCAGCAGTTCGGCCTGGGCTTCGACGAAGTGGACGGCCTGACCGGCCCGCTGGTCGGCCGCCCGAAGTCGGCCACCTACCGCACCTCCGACGTGGTCGGCCTGGACACCATGGCGCACGTCATCAAGACCATGGGCGACACCCTGCCGAATGACCCGTGGCATGAATTCTTCAAGTCCCCGAAGTGGCTGGACGCGCTGATTGCCAAGGGCGCGCTGGGCCAGAAGACCGGCGCCGGCATCTTCCGCAAGGTCGGCAAGGACATCGTCGTGCTGGACCTGGAGAAGCAGGACTACCGCCCGGCCGACCGCACCGCCGCCCCGGAAGTGGTCGAGATCCTGAAGATCAAGAACCCGGCCGAGAAGTTCGCCAAGCTGCGGGAAAGCCAGCACCCGCAGGCGCAGTTCCTGTGGGCGACCTTCCGCGACCTGTTCCACTACAGCGCCTACCACCTGGCCGACATCGCCGAGACCGCGCGCGACGTCGACCTGGCCATCCGCTGGGGCTACGGCTGGTCGCTGGGCCCGTTCGAAACCTGGCAGGCCGCCGGCTGGAAGCAGGTCGCGCAGTGGATCGCCGATGACATCGTGGCCGGCAAGAGCATGAGCAACGCGCCGCTGCCGGACTGGGTGTTCGATGGCCGCGATGGCGTGCACGCTGCCGAGGGCAGCTACAGCCCGTCGCGCAACGCCAAGCTGCCGCGTTCGTCGCTGCCGGTGTACCAGCGCCAGCGCTTCCCGGATCCGCTGCTGGGCGAGAAGTTCGCGCCGGGCGAGACCGTGTTCGAGAACGACGGCCTGCGCATGTGGCACGACGGTGACGGCATCGCCGTGGTCAGCTTCAAGACCAAGATGAACACCGTGTCCGACCAGGTGCTGGATGGCCTGCAGAAATGCGTCAGCCGCGCCGAGAAGGACTTCCAGGGCCTGGTGATCTGGCAGCAGAAGGAACCCTTCTCCGCCGGTGCCGACCTGGCCGGTGCACTGGGCCTGCTGCAGGCCGGCAAGGTCGACCAGTTCGAAGAGATGGTCGCCAACTTCCAGCGCACCAGCCAGCGCATCAAGTACTCGCTGGTGCCGGTGGTGGCCGCCGTGCGCGGCCTGGCCTTGGGTGGTGGCTGCGAGTTCCAGATGCACAGCGCCAAGACCGTGGCCTTCCTGGAAAGCTACATCGGCCTGGTCGAAGCCGGTGTCGGCCTGCTGCCGGCCGGTGGCGGCCTGAAGGAACTGGCGGTGCGCGCCTCGCAGGCTGCGGGCCCGGGTGGCGACGTGTTCGCCGAACTGAAGAAGACCTTCGAGACCGTGGCGATGGCCAAGGTGTCCAACTCGGCGGTCAACGCCAAGGAACTGGGCCTGCTGCGCAGCACCGACAAGGTGGTGTTCAACAGCTACGAGGCCCTGCACATCGCCAAGGCCGAAGCACGCGCCCTGGCCGAAGCCGGCTACCGTCCGCCGCTGCCGGCACGCCGCATCCAGGTCGCCGGTGACGTGGGTATCGCCACCTTCAAGATGATGCTGGTCAACATGCTGGAAGGCCGTTTCATCAGCCCGTACGACTACGAGATCGCCGAGCGCATCGCCACCGTGCTGTGCGGCGGCAAGGTCGATCGCGGCACCCTGGTCGACGAAGAGTGGCTGCTGACCCTGGAGCGCAAGCACTTCGTCGAACTGGCCCAGCAGGAAAAGACCCAGGCCCGCATCGCGCACATGCTCAAGACCGGCAAGCCGCTGCGGAACTGACGGAAGACATCGGTAGTGCCGGCCGCTGGCCGGCAACCTCTTCCAACCCCTATTCAAGAGATCACTGCAATGACCAAGCAAATCCAGGACGCCTACATCGTCGCCGCCACCCGTACCCCGGTTGGCAAGGCGCCCAAGGGCATGTTCCGCAACACCCGCCCCGACGACATGCTTGCGCACGTGCTGCGCAGCGTCGTCGCCCAGGCCCCGGGCGTGGACGTCAACCGCATCGATGACGCCATCATCGGCTGCGCCATGCCGGAAGCCGAGCAGGGCATGAACGTGGCGCGCATCGGCGTGCTGCTGGCCGGCCTGCCGAACACCATCGCCGCACAGACCGTGAACCGCTTCTGCTCCTCTGGCCTGCAGGCCGTGGCGCAGGCCGCCGACGCGATCCGCCTGGGCAACGCCGACCTGATGCTGGCCGGCGGCACCGAGTCGATGTCGATGGTGCCGATGATGGGCAACAAGATCGCCATGGCACCGAGCGTGTTCGACAACGACCACGTCGCCATCGCCTACGGCATGGGCATCACCGCCGAGAAGGTGGCCGAAGAGTGGAAGGTCTCGCGCGAAGACCAGGACGCGTTCGCCCTGGCCTCGCACCAGAAGGCCATGGCGGCGATCCAGAACGGCGAGTTCAAGGACGAAATCAGCCCGTACGAGATCGTCTCGCACCTGCCGGACCTGGCCGATGGCCAGCGCATCATCACCCGCAACAAGATCGCCGACACCGACGAGGGCCCGCGCCCGGATTCCTCCGCTGAAGGCCTGGCCAAGCTGCGCCCGGTGTTCCGCAACGGCCAGTTCGGCGGCACCGTCACCGCCGGCAACTCGTCGCAGATGAGCGATGGCGCCGGTGCCGTGCTGCTGGCCTCGGAGCAGGCGATCAAGGATTACGGCCTGACCCCGCTGGCGCGTTTCGTCAGCTTCTCGGTGGCCGGCGTGCGCCCGGAAGTGATGGGCATCGGCCCGATCGCCGCGATCCCGAAGGCCCTGAAGCAGGCCGGCCTGACCCAGGACCAGCTGGACTGGATTGAACTGAACGAAGCCTTCGCCGCGCAGTCGCTGGCAGTGATCCGCGATTGCGGCCTGGACCCGAGCAAGGTCAACCCGCTGGGCGGCGCGATCGCCCTGGGCCATCCGCTGGGCGCGACCGGCGCGATCCGTACCGCGACCCTGCTGCACGGCCTGCGTCGTCGCCAGCAGAAGTACGGCATGGTGACGATGTGCATCGGCACCGGCATGGGCGCAGCGGGTATTTTCGAGGCGCTGTAAGGTTCAAGGCGTTGCCTCGTTGGGCTTCATGGCGTGGGTCGGGTTGGCAGGGCTGCCCGGGACACGCCGTGAACCCTTCCATGGGGGCTCGATGGCGCCATCCATGGCGCCAACGGTCCCGGGCAGCCCTGCCAACCCGGCCCTTCCAGCCCCCCCCCGCGGCGGAGGGATGAGCAAAGGCAGGGTCAAAGGCCGGGGTCAGATCCCTTTGCTGCGCAAAGGGATCTGACCCCAACAAGCAAAAAAGGCAGCC
>NZ_LXXZ01000057.1 GCF_003244875.1 Stenotrophomonas sepilia | reverse complement strand
TTTTATTCTCCTTCCCGTCCGCGCCCGCAGGAAACTGTCGAGAGGGGGCGGATGGCCCTCTCCAAAACCGTTGGCGCCAGGGATGGCGCCATCGAGCACCATGGAAGGGCTTTGGCGTGTTTTGGAGAGGGCCATCCGCCCCCTCCCCCATGTATCAATCAAAGCGCTGACGGAGCGCTTGATAAACCCCTTATTCCGCCAGCATCGCCGCCAGCTTCTCCCGCGCGGGGCCGGCCAGCTTCGGGTTGTCCAGCGCGAAGCGGATCGTCGCCTCCACCAGCCCCAGGTGCGTACCGCAGTCGAAGCGGGTGCCCTCGAAACGATAGGCATCGACTTCTTCGGTCTTCAGCAGCTCGGCAATCGCATCGGTCAGCTGGATCTCGCCACCGGCACCAGTCCGGGTCTGTTCCAGCAGTTCGAAGATCTTCGGGCTCAGCACGTAGCGGCCGACCACCGCCAGGTCACTCGGCGCGTCCTCCGGCTTCGGCTTCTCTACGATCTGCGAAATGCGGCCCTTGCGGCCATCGAACGCCTCAGTGGCGACGATGCCGTAGCTGGCGGTCTTTTCGTGCGGCACGTCTTCGACCGCGATAACGCTGGCACCGCTGGCCTCATTGAGGTCGGCCATCTGCTTCAGCGCACCGGCACCGCGATTCCAGATCAGATCGTCGGGCAGCAGCACCGCGAACGGCTCGTCACCGATCACAGCCTTGGCACACAGTACTGCGTGCCCGAGGCCCAGCGCCTCGGCCTGGGTCACGAAGATCGCGCGCACGCCATTGGGCAGCACATGCCGGATCAGCTCCAGCTGCTCCTGCTTGCCGGCGCGCTCGAGCTTCTGCTCCAGCTCGTAGGCCTTGTCGAAATAATCGGCGACGGCGTGCTTGTAGCGGTTGGTGATGAACACCAGCGTGTCGCAGCCGGCTTCGATGGCTTCATCAACGGCGTACTGGATCAGCGGCCGATCAATGATCGGCAGCATCTCCTTCGGCACAGTCTTGGTTGCTGGCAAAAAACGCGTTCCCAGTCCTGCCACCGGGAAAACTGCCTTGCGAATTCGCTTGCTCATTGGTGCCTGTTTGCCTCACGTGCCGGAAAGGGCACGACTTTAGCGGATGAAATGTAAGCATCCTGTTCGATTGGCGAGAATTCCGGCATCGTCGCAAACAGGATTTCCTGGATGCTGGCAGTGTCGTAGCTGGCAATCGCCTCACGCAGGCGCGGAACATTGCCCAGCACCAGGTCGCGCGAGAACGTACGCACGCCGGCCTCGAGAATCTTCGGGTGCGCGGTCGAACGGTAGTCTTCGTCCGAATAGAACAGGGTCTCGTGCAGCTTCTCGCCCGGGCGCAGGCCGGTGTAGATGATCTGGATGTCCTTGTACGGCTGCTTGCCGGTCAGGCGGATCATCTGCTCGGCCAGCACACGGATCGGCACCGGCTCGCCCATGTCCAGGGTGTAGATCGCACCATGCGACGCCGACGCGGCCGCCTGCAGGATCAGCTGGCAGGCCTCGGGGATGGTCATGAAGTAACGGCTGACTTCCGGGTCGGTGACCGTGACCGGACCACCGCGCAGGATCTGCTCGCGGAACAGCGGCACCACGCTGCCGGCCGACGCCAGCACGTTGCCGAAGCGCACCGTGACGAAACGGGTGTGCGTGGACTTCTGGTCCAGGCTCTGGCAGATCATCTCGGCGTAGCGCTTGCTCGCACCCAGCGCATTGACCGGGTCGACCGCCTTGTCCGTGGAAATGAACACGAAATGCTCCACGCGGGCTTCCAGGCACGCGCGGGCGACGTTCTCGGTCGCCAGGATGTTGTTGCGCACCGCTTCGCGCAGCTGGCGCTCCAGCACCGGCACGTGCTTGTAGGCGGCGGCATGGAAGGCGGTATCGACCGGGTGCAGTGACAGCGCGTGGCGGATCACGGCAGGGTCGCCACAGTCGCCCAGCACCGCCTCGATCTCGACATCGGGGAAGCTGCGCCGCAGCTCGCCTTCGATGGTCAACAACAGCAGTTCACTGATCTCCAGCAGGATGATGCGACCAGCACCGTGCCGCGCGCACTGGCGGCACAGCTCCGAGCCGATCGAACCACCGGCGCCGGTAACCATCACAGTGCGCCCACCCAACCAGCCGCGGATCAGGTTCCAGTCCGGCATGATCGGCTTGCGGCCCAGCAGGTCTTCGATCGCCACTTCCTTCAGCTGGCCCGGCAGCGACTGGCCCTGCAGGATGTCGCTGAGCTTGGGCACGGTACGGAACGGCACACCGGTGCTTTCGCAGATCGCGACAACGCGCTGCATGCCTGCGGCGTCCAGTGACGGCATGGCAATGACCAGCAGCTTGGCAGCGGTCTCGCGGACCACCGTCGGGGCGTCATCCAGGGTGCCGAGGATCGGCAGGCCCTGCAGCTTGGCACCCCGAAGGTGCGGTGCATCGTCGAGCAGCCCGACCGGCTCGAAGTTGCCGGAACGACGCAGGTCGCGCACCAGTGTTTCCGCCGCCTGGCCAGCGCCGAGGATCAGCACGCGGCGGGCGCTGGAATCGGACTGCAGTGCCTGGTAATCCTTCCAGGCCCGGTACAGCAGGCGCGGTGCGCCCAGCAGGGCCGACAGCGCGAACGGGTAGATCACCAGCACCGACATCGGCACGCCGTCGAAGCGCTTCCACATCAGCACCAGGACGATGGCGACCATGCCGATGAAGCTGGCCTTGAAGATGTTCAGCAGGTCGCTGACGCTGGCGAACCGCCATAGCCCGCGATACAGGCCCACGCGCCAGAACACCAGGCCCTGCAGCAGCAGCACCAGGGTGGTATCGACGTTCCACAGGGGCAGCGCCGGAGCGTTGGGCAGGATCGAGTAACGCCCTGCATGGAGCAACTGCCAGCATGCCCAGACCATGAAGAGGTCGTGGCAGACGATGGCCGAACGCGGCATCAGGCCGAGGATTCTGTCCCGCCAGGGTGAAGCCATAAGTCAGGTATTTCCTTGTCGGTAGCGCATTCCATTGCGCAGGAGGAGCCAGAGGACGCTCAGCGCGGTGAACCACGCGATCGCCACGGCAGCCTCCCACCTCGGCTGCAAATTGGAGCAGACATTGAACACTGTAATACTGAACAGGCCCAAAGCAAAGTACATCCCTGTCACCTGGGGGTGACTGGCTCCTGCCTGCACCGCGCGCTGGTAGACGTGCTGGGTATGGGGTTCCATCCAGCGTTGTCCCGAAATGATGCGCGCCAGCAGTGTGAAGCCCGCGTCCACGAGGAACGGCGAAACCGGGACCAGCAGCAGGATCCAGTTGATATCGGTACGCACGCTGGCGAGCGCCAGCACCGCTGCGACCGCGTACCCCAACGCGCCGCTTCCGACATCGCCCATGAAGATCCGGGCCCGAGGGAAGTTGAACGGCAGGAATCCAAGGCAGGCCAGGCCCAGGGCCACGGCAGCCAGCGAGTACGGCCACGGCAGCACCGGCGCCAGCCCCAGCATCGCCACGACGGCCTGGCTGGCGGCAATGCCGTTGATGCCGTCCATGAAATTCCAGATGTTGATCAGTGAGGCGGTGAACAACAGCACCAGCGCCGCCAACAGCCAGCTGCCGCCATTCACCTTCACCAGGCCGGCCAGCAGCGCCGCGGCGATGAAATGCACCAGCAGGCGACGCATCGCCGGCAGGGGCCTGTGGTCGTCCCACCAGCCAATACCGGCCACCAGCACCAGCCCAAGGCTGGCCACCAGTACTGTCGGCGTGCTCTCGGGCCAGGCCCAGATGGCCACGGCTGCAGTCACCAGCAGGCTGATGACGATGGCGATGCCGCCACCGCGCGGTGTAGCGACGCTATGGCTGCGGCGTTCGCCGGGCTGGTCCATCAACTGCTGGCGCAGCGCATAGCCACGTGCAGCCCAGGTCAGCACCGCACTCAGCAGGGCGAGCCCCAGCAGCGCGCCCATCACAAGCCAGGGCATGGATCAGAGCACCGCGTAGTTCAGCAGTGGCTTGACCGTTCCCCACTCCTTGCAGCTCGGGCACTGCCAGTGGTGGGTACGCGCACCGAAGCCGCAGCGGGTGCAGCGATAGGCCGGGTTACGCACCAGCAGCTGGTCAGTGATGTGCTTGAGGTCATGCAGGGTGGCGGTGGAATCGGCGCCCTCGGCGAGGGTGAGGTCGATCAGCGCGGACTCGCCACGCACCGACGGGCGATCCTTCAGCTGGCGGCCGAGGTAGGCACGCGCCGGGGCCACGCCTTCCTGCTCCTCCATCAGCCGGGTCAGCGCCAGCACCGGGGCAATGCCACGGTAATGCTCGGTCATCTCCGACAGGAACGCGCGCGCACCTGCCAGATCGCCCACCTTGCGATAGTTCTGCATCAACGCCGGCAGCAGTTCCGGCAGGTATTCGGGATCGTTGCGCGCGGCGCGCTCGAAGGCGCGCACGGCGGCCTCAGGATTGCCTGCGTCGGTTTCCAACCGGCCCTCGATGATGCCGGCGCGCACCGACATCGCGTCGGCCTGATAGGCGCGGGCGATCGCTGCCCTCGCCTCTTCCAGCTTGCCGGCGCCACGGAATCGCTCGGCCAGTTCGCACTCGAACTGCCCGATCAGCTTGCCCATCGGCTCGCCGGTGACATCCTCGAAACGGGTGGCGTTGTCGATCGCCTTTTCCCAGTCACGCTCGGCCTGGTAGATGCCGATCAGGTGCTTGAGCGCCTGCGGTGCGCGCTGATCCAGCTGGGCCAGCTCGGTGAACACGGTCTCGGCACGGTCCAGCAGGCCGGACTTCATGTAGTCCTCGCCCAGGGCCAGCAGGGCCTGCACGCGTTGTGCGTCACTCAGGTCATGGCGATTGACCAGGCCCTGGTGCAGGCGGATGGCGCGGTCGACCTCGCCACGACGGCGGAACAGATGGCCCAGCGCGACCTGGGTCTCGAAGGTTTCCTTGTCCAGCTCGGCGATGTGCAGGAACAGCTCGATGGCCTTGTCCGGCTGCTCGTTGAGCAGGTAGTTCAGGCCACGGAAATAGGTGCTCGACAGGCGGCTGACCTGGCTGTCACCGTGGCGTTGGCCACCACGCCGCCCGATCACCCAGCCGGCCAGTGCGGCCAGCGGTACGAACAGGAAGAACCAGAACCACTCGGTGACGAAATCCATCTTCGATCAACGTCCATCAAAAGATTGGGGGGAAGCAACCGGTGCCGGCGAAGCGGCAGCGGACTTGTTGGCGCGACGCAGCTGGCCGTAGAGCGGAATGACCACGCTCACCAGCACCAGGCCAGCACCGACGATGACGCCGATCAGCAATGCGGCAATGATTGCCACGCCGACCGAGGTCTTCAGTTGGGTGAAAACAAGGTTGATAGTCATCTCGTCCATGTTCATGGCACCGATGATCAACCCAAGAATGAGTACCGCCAGCAGGACCAGCAGACGAAAAACCTTCATGCGACAGCTCCAGTGGCAGGAGTCCGTAGCTTATCCGACTCGCGGCTGGATTCGCACGCGGTGGCGCGACGGCAGGCTCAGGCCGGATCGGCGTCCAGCGGCAGCACACTGCTGACCCGCTCGCGCAGTTCCTTGCCCGGCTTGAAATGGGGGACATGCTTGCCCGGCAGGGCAACCGATTCGCCGGTCTTCGGGTTGCGACCCAGGCGCGGCGGACGATAGTGCAGCGAGAAGCTGCCAAATCCACGGATTTCGATGCGATCCCCGGCGGACAGCGATCCGCCCATCATTTCCAGCAACGACTTCACCGCCAGATCGACATCATCGGCCTTCAGGTGCGCCTGGCGGCGCGCAAGGATTTCGATCAGTTCGGATTTGGTCATTACCGGCTCACATCAGGGGCATCTCAGCCTGAAACGGCCCGGGCAATGCCCGGGCCGTCCAGGAAACATCAAACAGCCTAAGGCCGATTACTCGGACTTGTTGCCGTTCAGCTGTGCACGCAGCAGCGCGCCCAGCTGGGTGGTGCCGCTGGAAGCCGAAGAGGACTGGTATTCCTCCAGCACTTCGCGCATTTCAGCGTCGTCCTTGGCCTTGATCGACAGCTGCAGGGTACGGCCCTTGCGGTCCATGCCCACGAACTTGGCTTCGACCTTGTCGCCGACCTTCAGGTGCTGGGTGGCGTCGTCAACGCGCTCGTTGGCGATGTCGCGGGCCGAGACGTAACCTTCGATGCCGTCAGCCAGCTCGATGATCGCGCCCTTGGCGTCGACTTCCTTCACCACGCCTTCGACCTTGGAACCCTTCGGATTGGCAGCCATGTACTGGCCGAACGGATCCTGCTCCAGCTGCTTCACGCCCAGGGAGATGCGCTCGCGCTCCGGATCGACGGCCAGGACGACGGCGTCCAGGGTATCGCCCTTCTTGAAGTTGCGAACGACGTCTTCGCCGGTGGTGTTCCAGCTGATGTCGGACAGGTGGACCAGGCCGTCGATGCCGCCGTCCAGGCCGATGAAGATGCCGAAGTCGGTGATCGACTTGATCTGGCCCGACACCTTGTCACCCTTCTTGTGGGTGGCAGCGAAGGTTTCCCACGGATTGGCGGCAACCTGCTTCATGCCCAGCGAGATGCGGCGACGCTCTTCATCGACGTCCAGCACCATCACTTCGACTTCATCACCCACCTGGACAACCTTGGACGGGTTGACGTTCTTGTTGGTCCAATCCATCTCGGAGACGTGCACCAGGCCTTCGACGCCCGGCTCGATCTCAACGAACGCGCCGTAATCGGTGACGTTGGAGACCTTGCCGAAGACGCGGCTGTTGGCCGGGTAACGACGGCCGATGTTGTCCCACGGATCCTCGCCCAGCTGCTTCAGGCCCAGCGAAACGCGGTTGCGCTCGCGGTCGAACTTCAGCACGCGGACGTCCAGCTCGTCGCCGACGTTCACGACTTCCGACGGGTGACGCACGCGCTTCCACGCCATGTCGGTGATGTGCAGCAGGCCGTCGATACCGCCCAGATCCACGAACGCGCCGTAATCGGTCAGGTTCTTGACGACACCCTTCAGGATCGCGCCTTCCTGCAGCTTGTCCATCAGCTGCTCGCGCTCTTCCGAGTGCTCGCTTTCGACGACAGCGCGGCGCGAGACCACGACGTTGTTACGCTTGCGGTCCAGCTTGATGAGCTTGAACTCGAGTTCCTTGCCTTCCAGGTAGGCCGGATCGCGCACCGGGCGCACATCGACCAGGGAACCCGGCAGGAAGGCGCGGACATCCTTGATGTCCACGGTGAAACCACCCTTGACCTTGCCGCTGATGCGGCCGGTGATGGTTTCGTTCTTCTCCAACGCTTCTTCCAGCTCGTCCCACACCATCGCGCGCTTGGCCTTCTCGCGCGACAGGACGGTTTCGCCGAAGCCGTTCTCGATCGAGTCGAGGGCGACCTTGACGATGTCGCCTTCGGCGACGTCGATTTCGCCAGCGTCGTTACGGAACTGTTCGATCGGCACGATGCCTTCGGACTTCAGGCCAGCGTTGATCACCACGACGTCGCCGCGGACTTCAACAACGGTACCGCTGACGATGGCGCCCGGCTTCAGCTTGGCCAGGTTGGCCTGGCTGGCTTCAAACAGTTCGGCAAATGATTCGGTCATTAGATTTACTCTGTTGGACACATGGGTCGGAGGCGTCCCCTTCAGGGGAATGGCGACCGCCCGCCTGTTGGTCGACCCCGGAAACGCAGGTCGTGTGTAGTAGGAAAACCGCCACGCATCATTGCGCGACGGGGCTGGTACAGCACTGCTATGCGCGACCACTGCCGATGCGGCTGGCAGTGCTCCCGCGCGAACGGATCAGGCAGCCGGAACCGGAAGCAGATCCATCACTCGGGCAACGACATCATCGATGCCGATGCCTGTGGTGTCGATGAGGACAGCATCGTCTGCCGGCTTCAGGGGCGCCACGGTACGCTGAGCATCACGGGCGTCGCGGGCCATGATCTCGCGCAGGAGGTCATCAAAGTTAACAGAAACCCCCTTGTCTTTCAACTGCTTATGCCGGCGCTCGGCGCGCTCCTCGGCACTGGCGGTCAGGAAGACCTTGTAGGGAGCGTCCGGAAAGATCACCGTGCCCATGTCGCGGCCGTCGGCGACCAGGCCTGGCAGTTCCCTGAATGCGCGCTGCCGCTCCTTCAAGGCGGCCCGGACCTCCGGGATGGCGGCAATGGCCGAGGCCAGCGCCCCGGTGGTCTCCAGGCGCAGCTCGTCGGTGGCATCGGTGCCGTTGACCATGACTCGCATGGCATCGCCCTGCTCGACAAACTGAACGTGAGTGTCAAAGGTGCAGCGGACCAGCGCGGAGGCGTCGGAGGTGTCGATGTCGGCCCAGCTTGCGGCCACGCCCACCGCCCGGTACAGCGCGCCCGAATCCAGGTAATGCCAGCCCAGCCTGCGCGCGATGATGCGGCTGATGGTACCCTTGCCGGCCCCGGATGGGCCGTCGATGGTCAGGACGGGAGCGAGTGGATTCATGGGGGTCCCAGAGCGTGTGAAGAGGCCATTCTAGCCCCTGCCAGACGCCCCCAGCGGGATCTTTTGTGCAACCACTTGAAACCATGAGGAAAAGCCCGGTAGAATGGCGGGCTTGAACGAGCGTCAACTGCCGATTGTCTTTCGCATATCGCGGCCACGCTCCACCCGAACAACTACTGTTTACGCCGAGGTATGCCATGAAAGTCCTGTCCTCCCTGAAGTCGGCGAAGGCCCGTCACCGTGACTGCAAGGTCGTGCGTCGTCGTGGCAAGATCTTCGTCATCTGCAAGTCGAACCCGCGTTTCAAGGCGCGTCAGCGCTAAGCCTCACAGCCTTCCGGCTGCGGCTGGCCCTACGCGGGGCCGACCCGATGCAAGAAACCGCCTTCGGGCGGTTTTTTGTTTATGCGGCTTTTTCCTGCCGTTTTTGCTGTAATCGCCTTTCTTGACCACTGGGGAGTAGATCGAGATGAAGCGTTACCTGTCCGCCCTGGCCGTAATGGCCACCCTGGCCGCCGCCACACCGGCACTGGCCGATACCCTGCTTGTCGACCGTGCCCGCGAGAAGCCGGCCGGTGCCCTGCCCGTGCGCGGCCAGAGCATGCAGCAGGTGCAGGCGCAGTTCGGCGCGCCCAGCGAACAACTGCAGCCGCGTGGCGGGCAGAAGCGGCAGTGGCCGACCATCAACCGCTGGGTGTACCCGCAGTTCACCGTCTACTTCGAGAAGCAGAAGGTGATCGACGTGGTGGCCAACCAGGCGGACCCGAACGAAATCGGCCCGAAACCACCGATCCGTTGATCCCTTTACCCGCCGTGGGCGGGCCTGTGTAGCGAGACCATGAACCAGACCCTTCGTTTTCCTGCCGAGTGGGAAGCCCAGAGCGGCGTCCTGATTGCCTGGCCCACCGCCGACACCGACTGGGCCGACCGCCTGGGCCAGGTGGAAGAGACCTACATCGCCCTGGTCGCGGCCATCACCCGCTTCCAGCCGGTGCTGATCTGCGTGGCCGACGACGATGTGGAGACCTATGCCGAAATGCGGCTGCGCTCCAACCGCATCGACATGGACAAGGTCCACTTCACCACGGCCGCCTACGACGATACCTGGCTGCGCGACTCCGGCCCGATCACCCTGCGCCGCGCCGACGGCGGTTTCCAGCTGCTGGACTTCCGCTTCACTGGCTGGGGCGGCAAGTTCGACGCCACCCTGGATGACCAGCTGGTGGGCGTGCTCGACCAGGCTGGCGTGTTCAACGACGCCCCGGTGCGCAGCATTCCGTTCGCGTTGGAAGGCGGTGGCATCGAGACCGACGGCGAAGGCACCCTGCTGACCACCTGGAAGTGCCTGCACGAACGCCACCCGGACCGCGACCGCGCCAGCCTGAGCGCCGACCTGGCCGACTGGCTGCAGCAGGACCGCGTGCTGTGGCTGGACCACGGCTACCTGGAAGGCGACGACACCGACGCCCACATCGACACCCTCGCCCGCTTCGCCTCCGCTGACAGCATCGTCTACCAGGCCTGCGACGACGAGAGCGATTCGCACTACGCCGAGCTGCAGGCGATGGGCAATGAGCTGGCCGCGCTGCGCACCAAGGACGGCCAGCCGTATCGCCTGTTCCCGCTGCCGTGGGCGCGGCCGGTGATCGACGAAGGCCGCCGTCTTGCTGCGTCGTACGCCAACTACCTGATCGTCAACGGCGCGGTGCTGATGCCGGCCTATGGCGACCCGGCCGACGACCTGGCCCGTGATGTGCTGGCCCAGGCGCATCCGGGTCGCGAGATCGTGCAGGTGCCTTGCCGCTCGCTGATCTGGCAGAACGGCAGCCTGCACTGCATCACCATGCAGCTGCCGGCCGGGTTGTTGAAGGTCTGAGAAAAGGGAGTGCCGGCCGCTGGCCGGCAACCAGGCAATGCCTGACGGATTGATGGGGATGCCGGCCAGCGGCCGGCACGACCATCACCCATTCAGCGCGCAACACGCCGTCGCCGCCCATCCGCGCTAACATGCAGGTTTTCCCCCGCAGGAACGCCCCGCATGAACTCGCGCAGCCCCCTTACCGTCGCCCTGATCCAGGAGCGCAACCACGGTGATGCCGCCGCCAACCTGGCGGTGATCGAAGCACGCGTGGCCGAGGCGGCTGCGCAGGGTGCCAAGCTGGTGCTGCTGCAGGAACTGCACAACGGCCCGTATTTCTGCCAGCACGAATCGGTGGACGAATTCGACCTGGCCGAATCCATTCCGGGCCCAAGCACCGAGCGCCTGGGCGCACTGGCGAAGAAGCATGGCGTGGTGCTGGTCGGCTCGCTGTTCGAGCGCCGCGCTGCCGGCCTGTACCACAACACCGCCGTGGTGTTTGAAAAGGACGGCAGCCTGCTCGGCAAGTACCGCAAGATGCACATCCCGGACGACCCGGGCTTCTACGAGAAGTTCTACTTCACCCCGGGCGACATCGGCTTCAAGCCGATCGACACTTCGGTGGGCCGCCTGGGCGTGCTGGTGTGCTGGGACCAGTGGTACCCGGAAGCGGCGCGCCTGATGGCGCTGGCCGGCGCCGAACTGCTGCTGTACCCGACCGCAATCGGCTGGGACCCGGACGACGTGCAGGACGAGAAGACCCGCCAGCGCGACGCCTGGGTGCTGAGCCACCGTGGCCACGCCGTGGCCAACGGCCTGCCGGTGCTGAGCTGCAACCGCGTCGGCCACGAGGCGTCGCCGCTGGGCGCGTCGGGCATCCAGTTCTGGGGCAACAGCCACGTGCTCGGCCCGCAGGGCGAGTTCCTGGCCGAGGCCGGCACCGAGGCCACCGTGCTGCTGTGCGACGTCGACCTGCAGCGCAGCGAGCATGTGCGCCGCATCTGGCCGTTCCTGCGCGATCGCCGCATCGATGCATACGGCGACCTGCTCAAGCGCTACATCGACTGAGCCGGAGCCCGCGCATGGCCGTCCTCATCCGTGATGCCGGCCCGGCCGACATCGACGCGATCACCGCCATCTACGCGGTGGAAGTGACCGATTTCGTCAACACCTACGAGTACGACATCCCGGACGCGACCGAGATGCTGCGCCGCATGCGCGACATCATCGATCGTGGCTTCCCCTACCTGGTCGCCGAGATCGACGGCCAGGTGGCTGGCTATGCCTATGCCAACACCTATCGCACCCGCATTGCCTACCAGTGGACCGTGGAGAACTCGGTCTACGTCGATGCCGCGTTCCAGGGCAAGGGTGTCGGCACCGGCCTGCTGCAGGCCTTGATCGACGCCTGCGTGGCACGTGGCTACCGGCAGATGGTGGCGGTGATCGGCGAACCGACCAACACCGCCTCGATCAAGCTGCACGAACGCTTCGGATTCGAGCTGGTGGGCGTGTTCCGTGGCCTCGGCCGCAAGCATGGCCGCTGGCTGGACACCGTACAGATGCAGCGCGCGCTCGGCGATGGCGCCGACACCGCACCCTCCAATGAATGAACCCATGACCGAAACCCTTCCCGAGACCGGCGACGACCTGTTCGCCGGCCAGCCGGTGCGCGTCGTCGAACGCGACGGCGTGCGCTACACCCTGCTGGGCACCGCCCACGTCTCCCGCGCCAGCGTCGAGGCCGTTGAAAAAGCCATCGACAGCGGCCGCTTCGATGCCGTTGCCGTCGAGCTGGACCCGCAGCGCCTGCAGGCGCTGAGCGACCCCGACACACTCGCCAAGCTCGACCTGGTCGAGGTGATCCGCAAGGGCCGCGTCGCCCTGTTCGCCGCCAACCTGGCTCTGTCCGCCTATCAGCGCCGCCTGGCCGAGCAACTCGACATCGAGCCCGGTGCCGAGCTGAAACGTGCGGTGGAACTCGCCCGCGAACGCAACCTGCCGGTGCACCTGATCGACCGCGAGGTCGGCCTGACCTTCCGCCGCGCGTCGCAACGGCTGGGCTTCTTCGGCAAGCTGAAGCTGGTTGCCGGCCTCGGCGCCGGCCTGTTCTCGTCCGAGGAAGTGGGCGAGAACGAGATCGAGAAGCTCAAACAGGGCGACATGCTGGAATCGAGCTTCGGTGAGTTCGCCAGCGAGAGCCCGGCGCTGTACGAAACCATCATCGGCGAGCGCGACCGCTACATGGCCACCCGCCTGCGCGAAGAACACGACCCGCACCAGCGCGAAGTGCTGGCAGTGGTCGGAGCCGGCCACCTGGCGGGTCTGGCACGCCACCTGGAAACCGACACCGAGGCACCGGCGCCGCTGCGCGCCGAGCTGGAGGCGGTGCCGAAGAAGCGCAACATCCCGTGGTTCACGCTGGGCATCCTGGCGATCGTGGCGACCGGCATCGGCGTAGGCTTCTACCGCGGCGGCCTGGGCGTAGGCACCGAGCTGCTGGCAACCTGGGCGATGTATACCGGCGGCCTGGCCGGCCTGGGCTGCCTTCTGGCCGGCGGTCACCCGCTGAGCATCCTCACCGCGATCGCGGTGGCCCCGTTCAAGCCGTTCCGCCTGAGCATCCCGACCGGCGCCTTCTCGGCACTGGTGGAAGCGCGTGTGCGCAAGCCAGCCTACGAGGACTTCCTGAAGCTGCGCGACGATGCGCAGAGCCTGAAGGGCTGGTACCGCAATCGCGTTACCCGCGTGGTGCTGACCTTCATGCTGACCAACATCGGCAGCATGCTCGGCCTGTGGCTGACCACGTTCAAGGTGTGGGGCAAGGTGGCGGGGTAAGCCTCAACCGGCCACAGAATCTGTAGCGCCCGAGCCCATGCCCGGGCGATGCCGCAACGCGGCGAACAGCAGCCGAGCATGGCTATGCCGGCCGTCCTGGCCGACACCCTCCGGGCCGTCGCAAGCGACGTTGGCAGCGGCTCCTGCCGCTGCCTTCGGCTCTACAGAGGCAAGCAGACGCGGCGAGCAAAAAAAGGGGGAGACCGCCCCACTACGACCGGCCTCCCCCACACCACAACACGTTGACGTGCGTTACAGCCGGGCAGCGCCCGGCTCTACCATTTCCACTCCACGCGCACGGCGGATCAGGCGCGTCACGGCATTACGCAGGTCATCGAGCACCGCGTAGATCGTCGGCAGGAACAGCAGGCTGACCACGGTCGAGAACGCCAGGCCGCCGGCAATCGCACGCGCCATCGGCGAGTACTCCGGGCCATTGCCGAACATCTGCGTGTCGGTCAGCGAGATCGGCACCATCGCCAGGATCGCCGTGCCCATGGTCATCATGATCGGGCGCAGGCGTTCGCGTGAGCCTTCCACCAGCGCCTGGGTACGGCCCATGCCGCTGCGCCGCAGGTTGTTGATGTGCTCGATCATCACGATGCCGTTGTTCACCACCACGCCCATCAGCACCAGGATGCCGATGAAGGACATGATCCCGAACGAGGTGCCGGTGATCCAGAACAGCCAGAACACGCCGAAGATCGAGAACAGCACGCCACTCATGATTGCCGCCGGGAACAGCAGCGACTCGAACACCGCCGCCATCACCACGTAGATCATCACCAGCGCGATCAGCAGGTTGAACACCATCTGCTGCATGGCTTCATCATCGTTGCCGTAGTCGCCGCCATCGAAGGTGAAGCCGTAGCCGGCCGGGAAGTTCATCGGCTTGAGCACGGCTTCGATCGCCTTGCGCCCGTCCGGCGCGGTGACCTTCCCGGCCAGGTTGGCCTTGATGGTCAATGTCGTCTGACGGTTGGTACGGCCGATCTGGGTGGCCGACGAACCAACGTCCACGGTGACCAGGCTCAGCAGCGGCACGCTGCGGCCATCGCCGGTACGCACGCTGAAACCGGCCAGGTCTTCCGGGCTGCTCTGCTCGGCGCCGGCAAAGCGCACCCACACCGGCACTTCATTGTCACCGCGGCGGAACTCGCGCATCGGTGCGCCGCGCAGCGCCAGGCCGACGAAGCTGGCCACCTGTTCGGCGTTGAAGCCGAACGCTGCGGCACGCTCACGGTCGACGCGCACCTTCAGCTCGCCGCCCTTCTCGCCATTGTCGATGCGCACGTCCCGCAGTTCGGCACGCTGCGCCAGCAACGGCACCACTTCCTGGCCGATCTCCTGCAGCATCGAGCTGGAATCGCCCACCAGCTGCACCTGCACGCCCTGGTTGCCGCCACCCCCACCATCGCCGCCCTGGTTGCCGACGAAATAGTCGGTGCGGGCGGACTTCGGCAGGCCCTTGCGCAACTCTTCCTGCAGCGCCTTGATGTCCTTGGCGTACTTCTCGTCCAGGGTGACCACCGTGGAGCTGCCTTCCTGCTCGCTGTACCAGGAGTACACCTGCTTGACGTGCAGGCGCTCGCGGTTCTGGTCGATCCAGCTCTCCACGCGCGCCACTTCCTCGGACATCTGCCGGTAGGTGTAGGCGCCCTTCCACATGTAGCCGATGAAGATGTCCTTGCCGCCCTCGCCACCGAACATGTCGACCTTGGTCAGCTTCATCGGCACCAGGCTGACCAGCACCACCAGCAGGATGCCGAGCAGGCTCCAACCGCGGTGATGCAGCGACCAGTCCAGCAACTGTGCATAGCGCCGCTGCAGGCGCGCGATCAGGCCGGTCTGCGAGTGCACCAGCTTGGGTGTGGCCATGCGTGCGGACAGCATCGGAATCAGGCTGACCGCGACCAGCCACGAGGCCAGCAGCGAGACCGAGATGGTGATCGCGATCTGCGCCATGAAGATGCTGACGTTGTTGGTCTCGCCGAACAGGTTCGGCACGAACACGATGCAGTGGCACAGCGTACCGGCGCTGAGCGCGATGGCCACGTTGCGGGTGCCGATGATCGAGGCCAGCCGTGGCTGCCCCGGCATGCGCTCGCGCTCCTGGTAGATGCTCTCCACCACCACCACGGCGTTGTCGACCAGCATGCCCACGGCCAGCAGCAGGCCCATCATGGTCAGGATGTTCAGCGTCACCCCGACGAAGTACATGAAGCCCAGGGTGATGGTGAAGCAGATTGGAATGGCCAGGGTCACCATCAGCGTCGACGGCCAATGGCGCAGGAAGAAGAACAGCACCGTCACCGACAGGATCAGGCCGACCGCACCGGCTTCGGCCAGCTCCAGCAGTGACGAGGTCACTGCCTTGCCCTGGTTGTCGATCACCTTGATCTGCACGTCGCGCATCGACGGCTGCGCGCGGATCGCCTCGACTTCGGCCAGCGCCGCACGCGAGACGTCCACCAGGTTGGCACTGCGCTCCTTGAAGATATCCAGGCCCACCGCCGGGTTGCCGTCCAGACGGCGCCCGTAGTTCATCCGCGCCGGCTTCAGGCGCACGTCGGCGATATCGCCCAGGCGCAGGCCCTTGGCGTTGATCACCAGGTCGCGCATTTCCTGCAGGTCGGTGATCTCGCCCACCGGCTGCACGCGCACGCGCTGGCCGTTGTCGTCGATCTGACCGGCCGAGATCGAGAAGTTCAGCGTGCGCAGGCGCTCGCTCAGCTCGTTGATGCTCAACCCATGCGCGTTGAGCCGGTTCGGATCGATGGCGATCTCCACCTCGTTCGGCGGTGCACCGGTGATATCGACGCGGGCCACACCCGGGATGCGCTCGATGCGCCGCTTGAACTCACGGTCGAGCATGTCATAGGCAGTGGTCAGGTCGGTGGTGCTGGCCAGGCGCACCTTCAGTACCGGCTGGTCACTGCTGGACCACTTGAAAACGTTGTAGCGCTGCAGGTCGTCGGGCAGGTCGCTGCGGATCGCATCGATACGCTCGCGCGCGTCGGACGCGGCAATGGCGATGTCGCGGTCCCAGTCGCTGAACTCGATGTAGATCAGCGCCGCCTCGGAGGTGGCCGATGAGCGCATGCGTTTGATGCCGGTCATCGTCGCCAGCGACTCCTCGACCGGGCGGATGATGGTCCGCTCCACTTCCTCGGGCGTCGAACCGGTGTACGGGATCTGCACGAACAGGAACGGCGCGGAGATGTCCGGCAGCGCCTCCAACGGCAGCCGGAACGAAGCGATCAGGCCGATCACCACCAGCGACACGAAGCACATGATGGTAGTGACCGGGCGGCGGATGGAGAACTCGGCAACGCTCATGCCGGCTCCTCCACACCCGCCGCGCTGCCTGCTGCGCCCGGCTCGATCTCGCCGGCGTGCTTGCGGCCGCGCTCACGGTAGTAGGCGTCGCCGCGACGATCCATCAGGTCGTACACCACCGGGATCACCAGCAGCGTCAGCAGCGTCGACACCAGCAGGCCACCGATCACGGTGATCGCCATCGGTGCACGCACTTCGGCGCCCTCGCCCATCGCCACCGCCAGCGGCAGGAAGCCGAACAGCGTGCACAGCGTGGTCATGATGATCGGGCGCAGGCGCGAGCGCGCACCTTCCACCAGCGCCTCATGCTTGGCCACGCCGGCTTCGCGCAGCTGGTTGACCTTGTCGATCAGGATGATCGCGTTCTTGGTGACCAGGCCGACCAGCAGGATCAGGCCGATGAACACCACCACCGAGATGGGCTTGCCGGTCAGCATCAGCGCCAGGATCGCGCCGACCAGCGCCAGCGGGATGGTGAACAGGATCACGAACGGGTGCAGCAGCGACTCGAACTGCGAGGCCATCACCAGGTAGACCAGGAAGATCGCCAGTCCAAAGGCGAAGATCAGCGACTTCGCCGCCTGCGCCAGCTCCTCGCCCTGGCCACCGATGTGCAGGCCAACGCCCGCGCCCAGCGGCTGCTCGGTCACCATCTGCTGCACTTCGCGCATGGCGGCGCCAAGGTCGATGTCGCGCAGGTTGGCCGATACCACCGCCACCCGGGTCTGGTCGGCACGATGGATCTCGCTGGGGCCGGTGGTGGCGACCACGTCGGCCACTGCGTCCAGGGTGACCGGGCGGCTGCTGCCCGGATTGACGATCAGCCGGCGGATGCTCTCGACGCTGGCGCGGTCACCTTCCTGGGCACGCACCAGCACGTCGATCTTGCGATCACGGAAGCTGTAGCGGGTGGCGACGTCGCCGCGCACCTTCTTCACCACCACGTCGGCGATCTGGCGGGTGGTCAGGCCCAGCGCACCCGCGCGTTCCTGGTCGAAGCGGATCTGGATTTCCGGGAAGCCCTCTTCCACCGTCGATTTCACGTCGGCGTAGTGCGCATTGCCGCGCAGCATCGCCGCCAGGCGTTGCCCGGCCACTTCCAGGGTGGCCATGTCCTGCCCGCGCAGTTCGATTTCCAACGGCGTGGAGAAGCTGAACAATGCCGGCCGCGCGAAGTCGACCTGGGCGCCCGGGTGCTGGCTCATGGTGCCGCGCAGGCGCTCGGTGATTGCTGCTTCGGTGCGCGCGTTGCCACCACCTTCCATCACCACAGTCAGCTTGCCGATGTTCTCACCGCTTTCGGTCGGACTGGCATCCAGCCGGGTGCCGCTGCCACTGACGCCATACAGCGAGGCCACGCCCTCCCCCTTGCCGTGCGCCAGCTGCAGCTCGCGCACCAGCGCATCGGTCTGCTTCAGCGGCGTGCCGGCCGGCAGCTTCACCGTCATTTCGAACCGGTCCTGCGCCAGCTGCGGAATCAGGTCCGCGCCAAGCATCGGTACCAGCGCCATGGTCGCCACGAAGATGATGGCTGCCACGCCCAGCACCTTGCCGGGATGCGCCAGCGCACTCGGCAGCAGGCGCAGGTAGCCTCGCTCGGCGCCTGCATAGGGCTTCATCGCCAGATCACTGGCCTTGCGCATCACCGGGCCGACCACTGCCACCACGCCACGCCACACGCGCACGACAAGCCAGGCCAGCGCATAGAAGCTCCAGCGCGCGCTGGCAACCACGCCACGGCGGCCCAGCGCGACCGGCTTCTGCCAGCGCTTCTGCGGCTGCCATGCTGCGTTCGGCGCCTCTTCCGGGAACGCCAGCGGTGGCCGCCCCTTCAGCGAGCTCAGCATCGGGATCAGGGTCATCGACACCAGCAGCGAGATCGCGATGGCGATCGCCACGGTCAGCGCCTGGTCGCGGAACAGCTGTCCGGCAATCCCGTCGACGAACACCAGCGGCAGGAACACGGCGATGGTGGTCAGGGTCGAGGCAACCACCGCCATGCTCACTTCACGGGTGCCGGCGATCGCCGCCTGCAGGATGCCCAGGCCACGCTCACGAGCCTTGGCGATGCTCTCCAGCACCACGATCGAGTCATCCACCACCAGGCCGGTGGCCAATGCCAGGCCACCCAGCGACATCACGTTTAGACTCAGGCCGAGCTGGCCCATGAAGAAGAACGTGGCGATGATCGATACCGGCAACGACAGGCTGATCACGAACGTGCTCCAGCCATCGCGCAGGAACAGGAAGATGATCAGGATCGCCAGCAGGCCACCGATCACCGCGTCCTTCTTGACGTCGGCGATGGCGTGCTCGATGAAGCGCGACTGGTCCTCGATGGTGGTCAGCTCGACATCGGACGGGAACGTGCCCTTGATCTGCTCCAGGCGCTTGCGCAGCGCTTCGGCGGTGGACACGGTGTTGGCGTCGCCTTCCTTGTAGATGGCCAGCTCGACCGCCTCCTTGCCGCCCAGGCGGATGATCGCTTCGCGCTCCTTGTAGCCCTGGCGCACGGTGGCCACGTCCTTCAGGCGCACCGGCACGCCGTTGGCGACCACGCTGGAGCCGCCGCCGGATGATGCGCTCTGTGCCGCCGACGCCGCCGCGATGGCTGCCGCCGAACCGGTCGACGCGGCGATGTTGAACATCTGCTGCAGCGCCGAATCCGCTGCGCTGCCGTTGGCGGCCTGGGTGGTGACCAGCAGGTTGCGGATTTCCTCGAGGTCAGCGAACTGGTTGACGGTACGCACCAGGAAGCGCTGGGAGCCCTCTTCCAGGCGGCCGCCGGAGATGTTGATGTTCTCGTCCTTGAGACGCTTGATGACGGTGTCGATCGGCAGGTTCAGCTGCGCCAGCTTCTGCTGGTCGATGTCGACCTGGATCTCGTCTTCCAGGCCACCGCCCACCTTCACTGCTGCCACGCCGGTGACCGGCTCCAGCTTCTTCTTCAGGTCTTCATCGGCATAGCGGCGCAGGCCGGTCAGCTCGCGGACCGCATCGGCATCGCTGGTCGGCGCGACCTTGTTGGACAGCACCAGGCGCATGATCGGCTCGGTGGACGGATTGAAGCGCAGCAGCACCGGGGCCTTGGCCTCCAGTGGCAGGTTCAGCGCTTCCATCTTGTCGCGCACCTCCAGGCTGGCCTGGTCCATGTTGGTGCCCCAGGCGAACTCCAGCACCACATCGCTCTGGCCGGTGCGCGAGACCGACTTCAGCTTGCGCAGGTTCTTGACCACGCCCACCGCTTCTTCAACCGGCTGGGTGATCAGGGTTTCGATTTCGGTCGGCGCCGCACCGGTGTATTCGGTGCGCACGGTCAGCGTCGGGTAGCTCAGGTCGGGCAGGAGGTTGACCTTGAGGTTGCCGAGCGCGATCAGGCCGAACAGCAGCAGGGTGACCGTGCACATGGCGATGGTCACGCGGCGGCGCGTGGCGAATTCCACCAGGCCGCCGCGCATGCCGGCGGCGGCGCCGTCGCTCGCCGGCGAGGCACCGTGGTCGTGGCCCGGGGCAGTCATTGCTTGCTCCCGGCCTTGTCTGCGGGCTTGGCGGCCGCCGCGACCGCCTTCGCCTTCGGATCGGCAATCACCTGCACCGTGGTGCCGTCGCGCAGGGCGACCTTGCCGGCGGTGACCACCTGATCACCGGCCGCCAGGCCATCACGGATCTCCACCCACGGGCCCTCGGCGTAACCCAGCTTGACCGGAACGCGTGCGACCTTGCCTTCGCGCACGCGGAACACCGCAGGTTCACCGTCATCGAGCAACGCCAGGCGCGGCACCACCAGCGCATCGGCACGCTGGTCGTAATCGATGCGGATGCGGCCGAACATGCCGGGCTGCAGCGCGTGGGCGGCGCCATCGAAGGCACTGACCACGCGAAACGTGCCGCTGCCCGAGTCCACCACCGGCGCGATGCGGTCAACGGTGCCGGTGAAGCTCTGGCCCGGCAGTGCGTCGGCCGCCAGCGTCACCGGCTGGCCGGCACGCAGGGTGGCCAGCTCACGTTCGGGTACGTTGAGGGTGGCCTCCAGCCGCGAGTTGTCGACGATGCGGAAGATCGGTGTATTGATCTGCACGAAGTTGCCGGTCTTGATCGAGCGTGAGGCGATCACACCGGAGATCGGTGCCACCACCGTGGTGTAGGACAGCTCCAGCGTGGCCAGGCGGTACTGCGCACGGACGTTCTCCAGGTCGTAGCGCAGCTGGTCGACATCGGCGGCGCTGACCATCTGCTGGCCGACCAGCTTCTGTGCGCGCTGGTAGTTGTTTTCCAGCTTGCGCATCTGCGCTTCGCTCTGCGCCACGGCCAGGCGTGCACGATCCGGGTCCAGCCGCACCAGCGGCTGGCCGGCGGTGACCCGCTGCCCTTCCTCGACCAGCACCGCCAGGGCTACGCCGGAGGTCTTGGCGACCACCTGCGACTCTGCGCGTGGCTCCAGTGCAGCGGTACCGGTGTAGCTGGCCGCGACGGCACGATGGCTGGCCACCGCCACTTCGACCGGGACTGCGTCGACCTTCTTCTCCTCCTTGGTCTCGGCAGCCTTGGCTTCGGAATTGGGCCCTGCGGCGCAACCGCCCAGCAGCAGGGAGGTGGAGATCAGCAGTGCGGCAGCGCAGATTCCGCTGCGACGGCCGGACAGGAAAGTTGGGTGCGACATCGTCAGGTCCCTGGAGGATGCGTGGACAGGTGTGGTAGCAAAGTAATGCACCACTTCACGGCAACACCATATCCCAAAGGTCATGGTGTCTTCACGCCGGTGGTCGGCCCGCCCCCATTTCAGCTAGATGAAACCTGAGGCTATACTCGGGTCGTTCCGTACCCCACGCCGGAACGACCAGACCCGAATCCCCGGAAACGACACCATGCGCCCGCAGCCGCTCGCCGCTTGTCTCGCTCTGGCCGTCCTCCTGCCCCTTGGGGCCGCCGCACAGCCCGCTCCCGCTCCTGCCACACCCGCGCCGGCGCCTGCCACGCCCACCGGCAACTTCGACAATGGCCGTGTCCTGGCCTACACCTGCCAGGGGTGCCACGGCATCACCGGCTACAAGAACGCCTACCCCAGCTACCGGGTGCCGAAGATCGGCGGCCAGACCCAGCAGTACCTGGCCCAGGCCCTGACCGAGTACCGCCAGGGCAAGCGCCGGCATCCGACGATGCAGGCACAGTCGATGAGTTTCAGCGAACAGGAGATCGCCGATCTCTCTGTTTACCTGTCCACCGTCAAGTAAGGCCCGCCCATGTCGAAAGCCGCGCATCCGATGCGTCACGCCATCGCCCTGTCCGTTGCCCTGCTGCTGGCGGCCTGTTCGCAGTCGCAGGTGGAAAACAGCGAGAAATCCGCCGCCGACCCGGGCCATGCCAGCGGCGAACACGGTTCTTCGTCCTCCGCTGGCCTGCCGGCAGGCCGCGAGGCCGCCGGTGAAGCCCGCGCCAAGGTGAAGGGCAAGGCCACCAACCAGAGCTGCATCGACTGCCATGGGGCCGACGGCAATGCGCCGATCGATCCGACCTATCCGAAACTGGGTGGCCAGTACGGCGACTATCTGGCGCATGCGCTGCAGGCCTACCGCGCCGGCGACCGCCAGCATGCGCTGATGACGCCGCAGGCGAAGGACCTGAGCGATCAGGACATCGCCGATCTGGCGGCGTATTTCGGCAGCCGGCCGAGCCAGTTGCGGGATCTGCACGGAGTCAAATGACCGCTCTGCGCGGATCATGACTGCTGCAATCTGATGCGTTCATGGGCGTTACTTTTCTTTGCTCGCAAAGAAAAGTAACCAAAAGAAGCGCTCCGCCGTCCGCGAGCCGATGCTACGCACCGGTACCCTGCGCTCCTCGGTCCACCGAGGGACGGCGCGGGAACTCGCTGCGCTCAGACACCCGCGCCTCTTCGCCCTCGCCGGACCTGCGGTGCTCGGCTCGCTTCAAGGCGGAATCAGATCAAAAACCACAGCCGCCCGCAGGGCGAGACGGCCGTGGTAGCCGCTCAGCCTTCCAGCTCTTCCCAGCGCGCGTACGCGGCATCCAGCTCGGCCTGCACCTTGGCCAGCTGCTGGGTGTGCGCGGTCACTTCGGCACTGCTGCGGGTGTAGAACGACGGATCGTTCATCGCCGAGGTCAGCCCTTCGACATCGCTTTCCAGCTTCTCGATGGTCTTCGGCAGCTGCTCCAGCTCGCGCGCTTCCTTGTAGGCCAGCTTGCGCTTGGGCGCAGCCGGGGTGGCAGCAGCCGGCGCGGCAGGTGCTGCGGCTGCCGGCTTGGCGGCGGGGGTCGCGGCAGGCGCTGCCACGCTGGCCGCATAACGCTGCCAGTCGCTGTAGCCACCGACGTACTCGCCGATCACGCCGTCGCCTTCCATCACCAGCGTGGAGGTCACCACGTTGTCGATGAAGTCACGGTCATGGCTGACCAGCAGCAGGGTGCCGGTGTACTCGCCCAGCAGCTCTTCCAGCAGCTCCAGGGTTTCCACGTCCAGGTCGTTGGTCGGTTCGTCCATCACCAGCAGGTTGGACGGCTGCGCGAACAGCTTGGCCAGCAGCAGGCGGTTGCGCTCGCCACCGGACAGGCGGGTGATCGGCGCACGCGCGCGTTCCGGGGTGAACATGAAGTCCTGCAGGTAGGCATGCACGTGCTTGCGCTTGCCGTTGAACTCGAGGAAATCGCGGCCTTCGGCCACGTTCTCGATCGCGCTCCAGTCTTCGCGCAGCACCGCACGGTACTGGTCGAAATAGGCGATCTGCAGGTTGGTGCCGGCGTTGACTTCGCCCTTGGCCGGCTGCAGCTCGCCCAGCAGCAGCTTCAGCAGCGTCGTCTTGCCGCTGCCGTTGGGGCCGATCAGGCCGATGCGGTCGCCGCGCATGATGGTGGTGGTGAAGTCGCGGACCATGGTGCGCTCACCGAAGGCGAACGAAATATCCTTGACGTCGATGACCTTCTTGCCAGAGCTGATGCCCTGTGCGGCTTCCATCTTGACGTTGCCGCTGAGATCACGGCGCTGCGAACGCTCCACGCGCATCGCCTTCAGGCGGCGCACGCGGCCCTCATCGCGGGTGCGGCGCGCCTTGATGCCTTGGCGGATCCAGACTTCTTCCTGCGCCAGCAGCTTGTCGAAGCGCGCGTTTTCCTGCGCCTGCGCGTTGAGGCGTTCCTCCCGGCGACGCTCGTAGTTGGCCCAGTCGCCCGGCCAGCTGGTGACCTGGCCACGGTCGATCTCGACGATGCGGGTGGCCAGTGCGCGCAGGAAGCGGCGGTCATGGGTAACGAACACCACGCTGCCGCTCCAACCCTTCAGGAACGCTTCGAGCCAGTCGATGGCTTCGATATCGAGGTGGTTGGTCGGTTCGTCCAGCAGCAGCACGTCGGGGCTGGACACCAGCGCACGGGCGAGCAGCACGCGGCGCTTCATGCCGCCGGACAAGCGGCCGAACTCGGCCTCGCCGTCCAGGTCGAGCTTGGTCAGGGTTTCGCTGACGCGCTGATCGAGGCCCCAGCCGTTGGCGGCGTCGATCTTGGCCTGCACGTTGCCCAGGGCTTCGCCATCAAATACTTCGGCGTGGCTGAGGTGATGGAATTCGGCCAGCCACTGGCCCAGTTCACCGAGGCCATCGGCGACGACGTCAAACACCGAGCCGGCGGCGCCATGTGGCACTTCCTGCTCCAGGCGGGTGACGCGCACGCCCTGCTGCACGCGGACTTCGCCGTCATCGGGCTTGTGGTCGCCGGACAGCAGCTTGAGCAAGGTGGATTTGCCGGCGCCGTTGCGGCCGATCAGGGCGATGCGTTCACCCGGCTCGATCGACAGTTCGGCCTTTTCCAGCAACAACGGGCCGCCGACGCTGAAGTCGACGTTCTGCAGAGTAATCAGAGGCATCCGGATATTGTACGGGTTGGGGGCGTCGGCCGGGTTGCACCCGGCACCCGCGGTAGTGCCGACCGCTGGCCGGCAGCCTCAACGGCAACGTCAAAAAGCTGGTTTCCTGTGGGACGGCGGGGCGCGGATCCCGTCGTGGAATTCGCGCTGTGCGGATGGATCCCGGCTACCCCACCTCCCCCAGCAACGCCTGCAACCCCGGCAGCCATTGCTTGCCGGGGTTGCAGGCGTTGC
>NZ_LXXZ01000056.1 GCF_003244875.1 Stenotrophomonas sepilia | reverse complement strand
CATGGATGCGGCTGCCAAGCCCCCATGGACGGGTTTACGGCGTCCCCGCACTCTGGCACCGCCCCGCCAACCCGCGGAATGCCAGCTTTTGCTGTTGCTTCGGCCGTTGCTTGAAGCCTCTGTGGGTGCAGGGCGCAGCCCTGCCGAACAACCCTCTACTTGACCTGCACGTCGATCACGCCGTCGCCGACGCGGGCCTGCAGGGCGTCACCAGGTTGCACCTGGTCGATGCGCCGCACCAGCGCACCATCGTCGCTGCGGGTCAGGATGCTGTAGCCACGCGCCACGGTCGCCAGCGGGCTGACTGCTTCAAGTGAACGCGCCAGTCCGCGCAGTCGCAGTGCATCGCGCTCCAGCAGACGCTGCATCGCTGCCTGCGGCCGCCCACGCAGGGCGGTCAGGCGACGCTGCATCGCGTCCAGCTGGCGCTGCGGATGATGCCCACGCAGTACCGCAGACGCGTGACGCAGGCGCGCGGCACGGCGCTCCTGCTGCTGGTTGAACGCGGCATGCAGGCGCCGGCCCAGATCGAGCTGGCGTCGACGCAGCAGATCCAGTCGTGCCTGCGGGCTCTGGGCGTTCAGGCGCAACAGGGCGCGGTCGGCGCGCTGCATCGCCTGCTGCATCGCATGCCGTTGCAGCTGCACCATGCGGGCGGCCGTGCGGCGCAGGCGCAGGGCCAGTTCGCGCTGGTCGGGTACCAGCAGCTCGGCCGCCACCGAGGGCGTTGGTGCACGCAGGTCGGCGGCGAAGTCGCTCAGGCTGAAGTCGGTTTCGTGGCCCACCGCCGAGACCACCGGCGTGCGGCTGGCGGCGATCGCACGGGCCAGTGTTTCATCGTTGAAGGCCCACAGGTCTTCCAGCGAACCACCACCGCGGGTCAGCAGGATCACGTCGTAGCGGCCACTGGCATCGGCGGCCTGCAGCAGCCGGGTGATCTGCGCGGCGGCACTGCTGCCCTGTACCAGGGTCGGCAGCAGGTCCACTTCCAGCAGCGGGAAGCGCCGGCCGAGCACGCTCAGCACGTCGCGCACGGCGGCGCCGGTGGGCGAGGTGATCACGGCCAGGCGCTGCACGTGCGCCGGCAGCGGCCGCTTGCGTGCCGGGTCGAACAGGCCCTCGGCCTCCAGCCGTGCCTTCAGCTCCTCGAAGGCGCGGCGCAGCGCGCCTTCGCCGGCTTCCTCCATGTGGTCCAGCACCATCTGGTACTCGCCACGGGCGTCGTACAGGGTCACCTTGCCGCGCACCAGCACGCGCATGCCTTCGCGCGGCACGAACTTCAGGTACTGCGCCTTCATCCGGAACATCGCCGCACGCAGCTGCGCGCGCGCGTCCTTCAGGTTGAAGTAGAGGTGTCCGGAGGCAGGACGCGCCACGCTGCCCAGTTCGGCCTCGACCCAGATCGCCGGGAAGCTGCCTTCCAGCAGGTCGCGGGCCAGGGTGTTGAGCTGGCTGGGGGTGAGGATGTCGTTGTTGCGTGGCTGCATGGAAACGGCGTGCTGCGGGCGGAACGGGGGCTCAGGATCGCACGTCAGCGCGCCGTGTGCTGGCCCAGTGCCCACTGCACGTGTTCACGCACCAGCGGTGAGGGATCGTCGATGCGGGTCTGCAGCGCAGCCAGCGCTTCGGCCGAGGACGGCGCATTGCCCAGCGCCACGGCGATGTTGCGTAGCCAGCGCTCATGGCCGCTGCGCCTGATCGGGCTGCCTTCGGTGCGGCGCAGGAACTCGGCTTCGTCCCAGGCGAACAGCTGGTCCAGGCGCGCGGTATCGAGGTTGTTGCGCGCGCGGAAATCGGCTTCGTCGGTGCGCTTGGCGAACTTGTTCCAGGGGCAGACCAGCTGGCAGTCGTCGCAGCCATAGATGCGGTTGCCGATCAGCGGGCGCATCTGTTCGGGAATGGCGCCGTCGTGTTCGATGGTCAGGTAGGAAATGCAGCGCCGCGCGTCCAGCCGCTGCGGGCCGGTGATGGCCTGGGTCGGGCAGACATCGATGCAGCGCGTGCAGGTGCCGCAGTGCGCCGTGGCCGGCGTATCGATCGGCAGCGGGATGTCGATGTAGATCTCGCCGATGAAGAACCAGGAACCGCCATGGCGGTCGATCAGGCAGGTGTGCTTGCCGATCCAGCCGAGCCCGGCGTTGCGGGCCAGTGCGCGCTCCAGGACGGGGGCGGAATCGACGAACACGCGGTAGCCCAGTGGCGCGACTTCGTCGTTGATCTGCGTGGCCAGCTTCTGCAGGCGGTTGCGCATCAGCTTGTGGTAGTCGCGGCCCAGCGCATAGCGCGCCACGTAGGCGCGGCCCGGGTCGGCCAGCGTCGCCCACGCTTCGGTGTCATCCTTGTGGCTGTAGTCCATGCCCACCGAGATCACGCGCACAGTGCCGGGCAACAGCTCGGCCGGTCGTGCGCGCAGGGTGCCGTGGCGCGCCATCCAGTCCATCGTGCCGTACAGGCCCTGGCCCAGCCAGTCGGCCAGGTGCGCCTCGTCCTCGCCGAGCTCGATACCGGCGATGCCGCAGCGCTGGAAGCCATGCGCGCGGGCCAGTTCGCGGATGCGCTGCACGGCCTGGGCTGGATCGACGGGGGAGGGGGCGAGGGACATGCGCACCAGTATAAAATCCCTGCATGGCCAACCTCGCCGATCTGTTCGATTCCGCTGCCGCGCGTGCGCTGGATGCCCAGGCGTCCACCCTGGCGGGGGATGCTGGCTGGGGACTGATGGCGCAGGCCGGCCAGGCCGCCTGGCAGTGCCTGCTGCAGCATTGGCCGCAGGCGCAGCGCATCGGCGTGGTGGTCGGTGCGGGCAACAATGGCGGCGACGGCCTCGTGCTGGCTCGCCACGCGTTGCAGGCCGGGCGCGAGGTGAGGGTGATCGCCCTGCCGGGCCGGGCGCCATCGACCGCGCTGGCGCAGCGTGCAACATCGGAGTTCAGGTCCGACGGCGGCGCCATCACCGAGTTCGACGGCGCGCTGCCCGAGGCCGACCTCTGGGTCGATGCCCTGTTCGGGCTGGGTTTCGATCGCGCGCCGGAGGGCGCGGCGCAGGCGCTGATCGTTGCGATCAATGCGCAGGCGGCACCTGTGCTGGCCTTGGATGTGCCCAGTGGCGTCGATGCCGACCGCGGTGCGGTACCCGGCGCGGCAGTACGCGCTGCGCTGACCCTGCAGTTCATCGTGGCCCATCGCGGGCTGTACACCGGCGACGCGCTGGATCATTGCGGGCACAAGGCCCTGGCACCCCTGCAGTTGCCCGCGGCCGCATGGCAAAGCGTGTCGCCTGCCGTGGAGTACTGGACGCAGGCACGGTTGCCGGCCCTGTTGCCGCCGCGCCGCGCAAATACCCACAAGGGTGAATCCGGCCACGTGCTGTGCGTCGGCGGCAACCACGGCAGCGGCGGTGCCATCGCCATGGCAGCCGAGGCCGCCTTGCGCGCAGGGGCGGGGCTGTTGAGCCTGGGCACCCGCCGCGACCACGTCGGTCCACTGCTGGCTCGGCTGCCCGAGGCGATGACCCACGCGTTGGAAGACGGCGAAGCGCTGCCGGCCTTGCTTGACAGGGCGAAGGTGGTGGCGATCGGGCCCGGTCTGGGCCAGGACGAATGGGCACGCGCACTGTTTGCGCGGGTGCTGGCCAGCGCCAAACCACTGGTGGTCGATGCCGACGCGCTGAACCTGCTGGCGCAGGATCCGCGTGCCTTGCCCGGCGCCGTCCTCACACCGCACCCGGGCGAGGCCGCACGCCTGCTCGGCTGCAGCACCAGCGACATCCAGGCCGATCGCTACGCCTGTGCGCAGACGCTCGCCGAGCGTTTCCACGCGGTGGTGGTGTTGAAGGGCGCCGGCAGCATCGTGGCGGCGCCCGGGCAAACGCCCCGGTTGATCGCCGCCGGCAATCCCGGCATGGCCGTGGGGGGCATGGGCGACCTGCTCACCGGCATCATCGCCGGCCTGCGTGCGCAGGGCCTGGCCGCCTTCGATGCCGCCGCGGCGGGCGCGTTGCTGCATGCGCTGGCCGGCGACGCGGCTGCCGCTGACGGTGCACGCGGCCTGCTTCCTACTGATCTGCTGGCGCCGTTGCGGCGACTGGCCAACCCGGAATGCTTCCCATGACCGATTTCTTCCTTGCCGACAGCGACGCCACCGAACTGCTCGGGCAGTGGCTGGCGGCCACCCGGCCGCCGCAGGCGCTGATCGAACTGCGCGGCGACCTGGGCGCCGGCAAGTCCACTACGGCCCGCGCGCTGCTGCGCGCGCTGGGCGTGCGGGGCGCGATCCGCAGCCCCACCTACACCCTGGTCGAGCGCTATCCGCTGGCCAGTGGCGGTGAGGCGTGGCACCTGGACCTGTACCGCATCGGCCAGGCCGGTGAGCTGGATTTCCTAGGCCTGGACGAGGGCAGCGCGGTGCTGTGGCTGGTGGAATGGCCGGAACGGGGCGCCGGCGCGCTGCCGCCGACCGATCTGGTGGTAGCGCTGGAGATCGAAGGACAGGGGCGCCGTGTCCGTCTCACCGGAGCCAGCGACGTTGGACATGAATGGCTGAAACGGCTGCCCCAAGGGGGCGACTTGCAGGCCATTTCTGTCGGCTGACGAGAACAAAGATCGGCAGGTTACGGATTATTAAGGAAAAAGGTGTTGCATTCCGTTCAGCGCGGTGATTGAATCCTGAGCCATGCGCCCGGGGAACCGTCTCATCGCCATCTGTGCCGCCGTCGGACTGGGTCTGGCGAGCGTCAGTGCGTGGGCGGGTGAAGTCCGCCAGGTGCTGCTGAACACCGGCGCGACCGGCACCCGTGCCGAGATCTCACTGGTCGGCAGTGGCGGCTACAAGACCCTGTCGCTGGCCGGCCCGAACCGCCTGGTGGTCGATTTCCCCGACTCCAGCGCCGTACGCAACCTGAAGATGCCGGCCGCGCAGGGCGTGGTCACGGCGGTGCGTACCGGACAGCCGGTCCCGGGCACTTTCCGTGTCGTGTTCGACCTTGCCGAATCGGTGGCGCCGTTCCGCCCGCAGATGCAGCGCGAGGGCAATGAATCCAAGCTGGTGATCGAATGGCCGGGTGATGGCCCTGCCGTGGCCACAACCAGCCGCCCGGCGACGCCACCGGCGGTGCAGCCGCAGGCGGCCGCTGCGGGGGGCTCAGTCGCGCCCACGCCGGCCGAGAACGCGCAGTCACGCACCGATGCTGCGCGGGCCACCGCCCTGCTGACCGCACAGGTGCAGCAGCAGGCCAGCGCCAGCGCCGCCGCACCCGCCACGCCGACCCCCGCACCGACCAGCGCGCCGGCCCAGGTTGCTGCGGCAGGCGTCGCGGCCAGCAGCACGCCCTCATCCTCGCCGGCTGCAATCCTCGCCGGCCAGCGCACTGCTGCGGTGGTGACCACGCCGCCGGCAACGGCCCCTACACCGGCGCCGACGCCGGCCGAGCCGCCGCGTCCGGCCATGCCCAGCGATGCATCGCGCATCCGCATGCAGCCCGGCATGCGCCATCTTGTGGTGGCGATCGATCCTGGTCATGGTGGCCAGGACCCGGGTGCGATCGGCCCGACCGGCAAGCGCGAGAAGGATGTCACCCTGGCCGTGGCGCGTGAGCTGGCCCGCCAGGTCAACGCCACGCCGGGCCTGAAGGCCTACCTGACGCGCGACAGCGACGTGTTCATCCCGCTGCCGATGCGTGCGCAGAAGGCGCGTGCGAACAAGGCGGACATCTTCATTTCGATCCATGCCGACGCGGCCGAGAACCGTTCGGCCACGGGTTCGTCGGTGTACGTGCTGTCGACCAAGGGTGCCTCTTCGCAGCGCGCCCGCTGGCTGGCAGACAAGGAAAACGCGGCCGATCTGGTCGGTGGCGTTCGCCTGCAGCAGACCGAGGGCACGCTTGCCAATGTGCTGTTGGACCTGGCGCAGAGCGGCTACATGAAGGCGTCCGAAGACGCCGCCGGCCACGTGCTGGGCGGCCTGAAGCGGATCGGCAACAACCACAAGCCGAACATCGAGCGCGCCAACTTCGCGGTGCTGCGCACGTCGGACATGCCAGCGATGCTGGTGGAAACGGCGTTCATTTCCAATCCGGATGAAGAGCGCCGCCTGACGGACCCGGCTTACCAGCGCAAGGTCGCTGGCGCTGTGCTGGATGGTGTGCACACCTTCTTCAGCCGCCAACCGCCGCCGGGCACGTTGTATGCCGCCCGCGCGCAGGCCGAGATCGACGCCGCAGCCACCATGGCCGGCGGCAGCAAATAACCCGCCGAAGGCGGGTTTCTGCTTTCTGCAGAGTCGAGCCGCGCTCGACTGGGCCTTGCGGGTAGCCCGTCAGTCGAGCATGGCTCGACTCTACCCTCGGCCGCTCCGTTATCATCCCCGCATGACGTCTGCTACCCATCCGCGCCCGATCCGGCCGTTGCCGGAGATCCTGATCAACCAGATCGCCGCCGGCGAAGTGGTCGAACGACCCGCGTCGGTGGTCAAGGAGCTGGTCGAGAACGCGATCGACGCCGGCGCCAGCCGCGTTGATATCGATCTTGAAGAGGGCGGCGTGCGCCTGATCCGCATCCGCGACAACGGCAGTGGCATCGCGCCCGAGCAGTTGCCACTGGCAGTGTCGCGCCATGCCACCAGCAAGATCGCCGATCTTGACGATCTCGAATCGGTGGCCACGCTCGGTTTCCGGGGAGAAGCGCTGCCGTCGATCGCATCGGTCAGCCGCTTCACCCTGTGCTCGCGGCGCGCGCACGACGAGCACGGTTCGGCACTGCAGATCGAAGGCGGCAAGATCGGCGAGGTGACCCCGCGCGCGCATGCGCCGGGCACCACGGTGGAAGTGCGTGAGTTGTTCTACAACGTGCCGGCGCGGCGCAAGTTCCTGCGCGCCGAGCGTACCGAACTGGGCCATATCGAAGAGTGGCTGCGTTCGCTGGCGCTGGCACGGCCGGATGTCGAGCTGCGCGTGTCGCACAACGGCAAGGCCTCGCGGCGCTACAAGCCAGGCGATCTGTATTCCGATGCACGCCTTGCCGAAACGCTGGGCGAGGATTTCGCCAACCAGGCCGTGCGCGTGGACCACAGCGGCGCCGGCCTGCGCCTGCATGGCTGGATTGCGCAGCCGCATTATTCGCGCGCGAGCGCCGACCAGCAGTACCTGTACGTCAACGGTCGCTCAGTGCGTGACCGCAGCGTCGCCCACGCAGTGAAGATGGCCTACGGCGACGTGCTGTATCACGGCCGCCAGCCGGCCTATGTGCTGTTCCTCGAACTGGATCCGACCCGTGTCGACGTCAACGTGCATCCGGCCAAGCACGAGGTGCGCTTCCGCGATTCGCGGCTGGTCCACGATTTCGTCTATCGCACGTTGAAGGATGCGCTGGCCGATACCCGTGCCGGCATGTCGGCGCAGGAGATCGGTGCCGGCCCCGCACATCCGGCGGACGCCGCCGCCGTCCCGACGGCATCGAGCGCCGGCGCGTCGGGGTTCGGGCTGGTGCGTGGGGCTGCGCCCGGCTCGGGAGGTGGTGGTGGCGGATTTTCAGGCTGGCGTCCGCAGCAGCCGCTGGGCCTGCAGGTGGCCGATGCACCGGCCGCCTACGCCGCGCTGTATGCCACGCCGGCCGGTGCCGAACGCGCAGCGGCGTTGCCGCCGATGCCGAGCGAGAACGGGTTGCCGGTAACCAGTGCCGACGCGGGTGTACCGCCGCTGGGCTACGCGATCGCGCAGCTGCATGGCATCTACATCCTGGCCGAGAACGCTGAAGGCCTGATCGTGGTCGACATGCATGCGGCCCACGAACGCATCGGCTACGAGCGCCTGAAGAATGCGCACGATGGCATCGGCCTGCAGTCGCAGCCGTTGCTGGTGCCGATCACGCTGGCGGTGGGCGAGCGCGAGGCCGACACCGCCGAAAGCGAAGCCGACACACTGGCGGCGCTCGGCTTCGAGGTGACTCGGGCCGGCCCCGGGTCGCTGCACGTGCGCAGCATTCCGGCACTGCTGGCGCATGCCGAACCGGAAGGACTGCTGCGCGACGTGCTGACCGACCTGCGCGAGCACGGCCAGAGCCGCCGCGTGGCCAGTGCACGCGACGAGCTGCTGTCGACCATGGCCTGCCATGGCGCGGTGCGTGCCAACCGGCGCCTGACCGTGCCGGAAATGAACGCGCTGCTGCGCGACATGGAAATCACCGAACGGTCCGGCCAGTGCAACCACGGCCGACCGACCTGGGCCCGTTTTTCGCTGGCGGAGATCGACCGCTGGTTCCTGCGCGGACGTTGAGGGGAGCATCGATGCGTTATCGGGGAGTGGCGGGCCTGCTGGCCGCCGTGGTGTTGGCCGCCTGCAGCCCGGCAACTCCGCCGGCGCCGACGGTCGCTGAAGATCCGGCCTACGCGGCCGCGCAGCAGCAATGGCGTGTAGCGCGCTACCAGGACCTGACCCGGCCCGATGGCTGGACGGCCCTGGTCGGCCTGCACTGGCTGCAGAACAAATCCCATTTCGTTGGCAGCGGCGCCACCAACGGCATCCGCCTGTCGGTCGGCCCGGACAGGCTGGGACTCCTGCGTCGCGACGGGACGCAGTGGTGGTTCACGCCTGAAGCCGGTGTCGATGTCAGCCACGACGGCCAGCCGGTGCGTGGCCGCATCCGCGTCGACACCGACAAGGACACGCAGCCGACGCTGCTGGCCTTCGATGGCGGCAAGGGCCAGCTCAGCATCATCCGCCGGGGGCCACGGGACGCGCTGCGGGTCAAGCATGCCGAGGCACCGGCGCGGCGTGATTTCGCCGGCCTGCGGTACTGGCCGGGCGGCGCGGACTGGCAGGTGCAGGCGCGCTTCATCGCGCATCCGCCGGGGAAGACCTTGCCGATCGTCGACATCACTGGCCTGACCACCGAGATGCCCAATGCCGGTGCGGTGGAGTTCGAACGTGATGGCCGCAGCTGGCGCCTGGAGGCGATCGGTGCGCCCGGGCAGCCACTGTTCCTGATCTTCGCCGACCGCACCAGCGGCCGCGGCAGCTATCCGGCCGGGCGCTATCTGGATACCGAGGCCCCCGCTGCAGACGGCACGGTGCGCATCGATTTCAACCATGCCTACAACCCACCGTGCGCGTTCACCGCCTACGCGACCTGCCCGCTGGCGCCGCCGGAAAACCGGTTGGACCTGCGCGTGGAAGCCGGCGAGAAGGCCTACCACCTGCCTGAAGGAGAAGGCTGACCATGCCGATCAAACACCTGTTCCGTACCGCGCTGTTGCTGGCGGCCTGCGCAGTGGCGCCACTGGCCACGGCCCGCGATGGCCAGGCCAGCCCTGCCGCGGCCGCGGCAGCAACGGCGGCCAAGCCGCCGGTACCCCTGTTGTGGAAAGTCACCGGCCCGGGCGATGCACGCGTGTACCTGCTGGGATCGTTCCATCTGCTGAAGCCACAGGACTACCCGCTGTCGCCCGATGTCGAGCAGGCGTTCGAAGCCTCGCAGCGGGTGGTGTTCGAACTGTCGCCGGAAGACATGCAATCGCCCCAGCTGGCCAGCCGCATGGTGCAGGCTGCGACCCGCACCGATGGCAGCGAGCTGAAGCGTGATCTGGATGCGGCCACCTGGCAGAAGCTGCAGGCCTTTGCTGCCCAGAACCAGTTGCCGCTGGCGCAGATGCAGGGCATGAAGCCGTGGTTCGTCGGTCTGAGCATTTCGATCGGGCAGATGCAGAAGCTGGGCCTGGACCCGGCGCTGGGCCTGGACCGCCACTTCATGGAACGCGCGCAGAAGACCGGCCGCAAGACCGCGGGACTGGAAGATATCGATACCCAGATCGGCATGCTGGACGGGATGACGGTGCAGGAACAGCGGCAGATGCTGGCCGAAGCACTGGACCAGGCCGGCAAGGCCGATGAGCAGGCGCGGCTGCTGCATGATGCATGGCGTCGCGGCGACGAGCGCCTGCTGTGGACCAAGATGGCGGCAGAGATGCGCCAGCAGTATCCGCAGCTGTACCAGCGCATCAACACCGGTCGCAACGATGCCTGGGTGCCGAAGCTGCAGCCGTACCTGCAGGCCGGGCAGGGCGGTACGCTGGTGGTGGTCGGCACGCTGCACCTGCTGGGCAGTGATGGCGTGGTCGAGAAGCTGAGGGCGAAGGGCTACAAGGTCGAGCGCGTGTGCACGGGGTGCAAGGCCAAACGCTGACGCACGGTTGGCGCGATGCCAAACAAGACGGCGCGCCAGGGGCGCGCCGTTTCCGTATCAGCCGTTGCTGCAGCTCAGCGGCGGGTCTTGCCGCCGGTGCCGGTACCGGTGCCGGGTTCGCCGGGCCTGTTGCCGGTTCCCGTTCCGGTGCCGCCCGGGCGCGGGCCACCGAAGCCGCTGCCCATGCTGCGCTGGAATTCCTGCCACAGCTCCAGGTTGCGCTCGGTCAGCTGGTTCATCATCGCCCACGGGGTCTGGCCCAGCAGGTTGCCCATCTGCTGGCGGAACTGCTGCTGCTGGTCGAGGAAGACCTGCATGCTGCGCTCCAGGTAGTTGCCCATGAAGCCCTGCAGGGAATCGCCGTAGAAGCGGATCAGCTGGCTCAGCAGCTGGGTCGAGAGCATCGGTTCGCCGTCCTGTTCCTGGTCGGCGATGATCTGCAGCAGGACCGAACGGGTGAGGTCGTCGCCGCTCTTGGCGTCGCGGACTTCGAAGTCTTCACCGTCCAGGATCAGCTGGCGCACGTCCTCGATGGTGATGTAGCTGGAGATCTCGGTGTCGTAGAGACGGCGGTTCGGATACTTCTTGATGATGCGGGTCGCAGCCATGAAGCGGTACTCGTCACAGTAGACGCGCAGCATGGCGCAGTGCAGCAGCGGTTGCAACCGCCCCAGCCCCCGCCAGGCTTGGCTTTCAGCAGCGATCATGTTGCGCAGCAAGGGTTTGCGTGCTGCGCAGCATGACCATCGGCAGGGGCCGTCAGCGCATGCCGCAGCGGCCCCTGCGCGGCTTACCAGCCCATGTGGTGGCCGCCGTTGATGTCCAAGTTGCTGCCGGTGATCCATGAGGCTTCCTCGGCCACCAGGAAGGACACGCCATAGGCGATTTCCTCCGGCCTGCCGAGGCGCCCGGTGGGGATGTCGGCGATGATCTTGGCGCGTACGTCCTCCGGAACCGCCATCACCATGTCGGTGGCGACGTAGCCGGGCGAAATGGTGTTCACGGTGATGCCGAAGCCGGCGTTCTCGCGGGCCAGCGAAATGGTGAAGCCGTGCATGCCGGCCTTGGCTGCGGCGTAGTTGGCCTGGCCGTACTGGCCCTTCAGGCCGTTGATCGAGCTGATCTGGATGACCCGGCCCCAGCAGCGGCGCCGCATGCCTTCGATCACCGGACGGGTGACGTTGAACACCGAATTGAGGTTGGTGTTGATCACATCGTGCCACTGGTCCGCGCGCATGCGGTGGAACGTCGTGTCGCGGGTGATGCCGGCATTGTTGACCAGGATCTCGACCGGGCCCAGCTCGGCCTCGACCGCACGCACCAGCGCCTCGGCGCTGCCTGGATCGGAGACATCGCCCGGGAAGATCGACACGTTGTAGCCGCGCTCGGTCATCGCCTGCTGCCATGCGCGGGCCTTGCCCTCGTCGCGGTAGTTGGTGGCGACCCGGTGGCCCTGGTCGGCCAGGCGTTGGCAGATGGCGGTACCGATGCCGCCGGTTCCGCCGGTGACCAGTGCGACGCGAGATGTCATGGAATGCTGTCCGGGAATCAGGTGGGGGAAGGGGGATTCTGCAACATCGGCGCGGAAAGTGCGCCGGCCGGCAACAGGATGTCGGTCCGCGGCAGTCGAACCGGGTCGAATGCCCGTTGCGCAGTGTGCAGCAGCGCATCCCGGTCATCGGCGCCGTCCAGTGCGGCAGGGGCCTGGCCCAGCAGCTGCCAGAGCGCGCGCAGTACCGGCACCGGCCGTGTACTGTCCACCGGCAGCGACGCCAGCGACTTGGACAGTTTGTGGCCGGGGGCGTCGAGCAGCAGCGGCAGGTGCCAGTAGCGCGGCACCGCCAGGCCCAGCGCCTGCTGCAGCAGGATCTGCCGCGCGGTGGAATCGAGCAGATCGGCGCCGCGCACCACTTCGGTCACCCCCTGCGCGGCGTCATCGACCACCACCGCCAGCTGGTAGGCCCAGCAGCCGTCGGCACGGCGCAGCACGAAGTCGCCGACTTCGGCATGCACGTCCTGCTGCTGCGGGCCACGCAGCCCATCGTCGAAGTGCACGACGCTGCCCGGTGGCACGCGGAAGCGGACGGCGGGGTCCGGTCGCGGTTGCCGCGCAACGCAGCGGTGGTGGATGCCGCCGCTGGCAGCCAGTTCGCTGCGGCTGCAGTGGCAGATGAAGGCCTGGTCGCTGGCCAGCAGCACGTCCAGCGCGGCCTGGTAGGCCTCGCCTCGAGCGCTCTGCCACAGGACCGGGCCGTCGTGGACCAGGCCGAACGCAGCCAGTGCCTGCAGCTGTGACTGCGCGGCGCCGGGCACGGTACGCGGCGGGTCAACGTCTTCGATGCGCAGCCGCCACAGGCCGCCGTGGTGGCGGGCCAGCAGCCAGCTGCCGAAGGCGGCAAGCAGGGATCCGGGGTGGAGCAGGCCGGTCGGCGAGGGCGCGAAGCGGCCGCAGGGAACAATGGCGGTCATGCAGGCTGAATCGTCGGTCAGGTTGGCGCTTGAATTCAAGCTGAGCGCACCGCAAATTGACGGATATCGACCCCTTCCGAGCCGGATTTTCCCATGTTCACCCGTATTGCCCTGTTCCTGGCGACCAACCTCGCGGTCCTGATCCTGGCCGGCATCGTCATGTCGATCCTGGGCGTGGACGCGCGTTCGATGAGCGGCCTGCTGGTGATGGCCGGCATCTTCGGTTTCGGTGGCTCCTTCATCTCGCTGCTGCTGTCCAAGTGGATGGCCAAGCGCTCCACCGGTGCGGTGGTGATCACCGAGCCGCGCAACCAGACCGAGCGCTGGCTGCTGGCCACGGTCGAGCGCCAGGCCAAGGCCGCCGGCATCGGCATGCCGGAAGTGGCCGTCTATGACGGCCCGGAGATCAATGCCTTCGCCACCGGTGCCAACCGCAACAACGCGCTGGTGGCGGTGTCCACCGGCCTGCTGCACAACATGAGCGAAGACGAGGCCGAAGCGGTGCTGGGCCACGAGATCGCCCACGTCGCCAACGGTGACATGATTACCATGGCGCTGCTGCAGGGTGTGCTGAACACCTTCGTGATCGTGCTGGCCCGCGTGGTCGGCGGCATCATCGACAGCGCGCTGTCGGGCAACCGCGAAGGCGGCGGCCGTGGGTTCGCCTACTACATCATCGTGTTCGTGCTGGAGATGGTGTTCGGCCTGTTCGCCACGATGATCTCGATGTGGTTCTCGCGCCACCGCGAGTTCCGCGCCGATGCCGGCGGTGCCTCGCTGGCCGGTCGCCAGAAGATGATCGCCGCGCTGGAGCGCCTGCAGCTCAACCATGGCCAGAGCACGCTGCCGACCCAGATTGCCGCCTTCGGCATTTCCGGTTCGACGGCCAAGAAGCTGTTCATGAGCCACCCGCCGCTGGAAGAGCGCATCGCCGCGCTGCGGGCGTCGACGGTGGCGTAAGCTTCTGCTTTCAAGGTAGTGCAGGAACGCCTGGCCGCGCGCCGGGCGTTTTTGTTGGCGCGCCGACGCATCTGTGGCGCCGGGTACGACCCGGCGAGAGTCATTTCCGCGACCGCGGAGGGGTGTCACTTTCTTTGCTCCTGCAAAGAAAGTAACCAAAGAAACACGCCGCCGGGGCGCGAGCCGTCGCTACGCGCCGGTACCCTGCGCTTCTCGGCGAATCAGGGGACGGCGCCGAACTCGCTGCGCTCAGACATCGGCGCCTCTTCGCCCCTGATTCCCCTGCGATGCTCTGCTCGCTCAAGGCGGACTGAAAGGTCAAGATCAAGATCAAGAACAACAGCATCCCCCGTCGCGAAGATGTACTGGGTGCAGCTGTGGCATTTGACCTTGGGTCCGCCTTGAGCGAGCCGAGCACCGCAGGTCCGGCGAGGGCGAAGAGGTGCGGGTGTCTGAGCGCAGCGAGTTCCCGCACCGTCCCTCGGCGGGCCGAGGAGCGCAGGGCACCGGCGTGCGCAGCACGTCGGCTCGCGCCCTGGCGGAGCGTTTCTTTGGTTACTTTCTTTGCGCGCAAAGAAAGTGACACCCCCCGCGGTCGCGGAAACGAATCTCCGTGCGCACAAACGAAAACGGCACCCTCGCAGGCGCCGTCTCCATGAACCGCTTTACGCAAAACCTCAGAACTTCGCGTCGAACTCGGCGGCGTAGCCGGTGTTCACCAGCACCTTCTGCAGCGACTCGGCCACCTTCAGGTTGCCGGCCACGATCTGGTGGGTCTCCGGGCCACGGTTGTCCATGCGGCCCAGGGTCGCGCCCTTGAAGTCACAGACCTTGCCGCCCGCCTCGCGGACCAGCAGCAGGCCGGCGGCGATGTCCCACGCCTTCACACCGGCCTCGAAGTAGGCGTCGGCACGGCCGCAGGCCACGTAGGCCAGGTCCAGTGCCGCCGAACCGGTGCGGCGGATGTCCTCACCGTGCACCAGCAGGGCGTCGACCGCCTTCAGCTGGGCGCTGGCGCGGCTGCGCTCGCGCGGGGCGAAACCGGTGTGGATCATCGTGCCTTCCAGATCCTTGCGCTCGGCCACGCGGATGCGGCGGTCGTTCAGCACGGCGCCGGCACCCCGGCTGGCGGTGAACAGCTCATTGCGCAGCGGGTCGAAGATGACCGCGTCGGTCGGCTCGCCGTTCTCTACCAGCGCGATCGACACGCAGTAGTGCGGCACGCCACGCAGGTAGTTGCTGGTGCCGTCCAGCGGGTCGATGACCCACATCTGGCGGCGCTCGCCCTGCACGCCACCTTCTTCGCCGAAGATGCCGTAGTCCGGGTAAGCGCGCTTGAGTTCCTTGACGATGACCTTTTCCGCGTCCGCATCCACTTCGCTGGCGTAGTCCATCCGGCCCTTCTGCACCACGTTCAGTGCCTCGAGCTTGTTGATGTTGCGCAACAGGACGTTGCCGGCGAGGCGGGCGGCCTTGACCATGACGGTGACGGCGGGTTTCTGCATGGCGTGGGCTCCCGGAAAGGCAGAAGAGATGGACTGGCGGGGGAAAAGAGCGGGTCCGGCGCAGTGGCCGGCCGCACAGTTTACCATTGGTCATCGTCCAGCTCGACCTTTTCCCTGTTCATGTCCCAGTTTCCTGCCACCACCCGCCTCCGATTCGTCCTGGTCGGTACCCAGCACCCCGGCAACATGGGGGCCGCCGCCCGTGCCCTGAAGACCATGGGCCTGGCCCGCCTGGTGCTGGTCGCCCCCGAGAAACCGCTGGACGAGGAGGCCTTCCGCCGCTCTGCCGGTGCCGAAGATGTGCTGGGGGACGCCCCGGTGGTCGCCACCCTGGCCGAGGCCGTGGCCGATTGCCGCCTGGTGCTGGGCTGCACCGCGCGTGCCCGCCGCGTGCAGCTGGAGGAGTACCTGCCGGCCGATGCCGCCGCTCGTGCGGTGGCCAAGGCGGGCGAGGGCGCCGAGGTGGCGCTGGTGTTCGGCCGTGAGCGCACTGGCCTGACCAACGAAGAACTGCAGCTGTGCCACGCGGCGGTGCACATCCCGTCCGATCCGGCGTTCAGCTCGCTCAACCTGGCTGCCGCCGTGCAGGTGCTGGCCTATGAGACACGCATGCAGCTGCTGGGCGCGCAGCCGGCCGCGGACGCCGAGCCCGGTTTCCGCGAACAGGCAGCAAGCCATGAACAGATGGAGAGTTTCTTCGCCCAGCTTGGCGACACCCTGGACGAGATCGATTTCCACAAGGGCCGCGCGCCGGAATCGGCGATGCGCAAGCTGCGCCGGCTGTTCCTGCGCAGCGAGCCGAGCGAGCAGGAAGTGCGCCTGTTGCGCGGCATCCTTGCCGACACCCAGCGGATGGCGCGGCTGGCGCAGGCGGGCAACAAGGACAGCTGACGACGTTCTCATTTTTTCGGGTAGTCTGTCCGGATACCCAGGGGGGATGAAGCCTGTGTCGGGTCTGCGAAGGGCAGTGCAGAGGGGACTGCTGAGCCTGGTCATGATCCTGCTGGCCGGGACGGTGCATGCAGCACCGGACCGGGTGCTGGTGCTGGGCCGGATCAGCGATGATCCCAAGGCCCATCACGAGCAGCTGCAACCGTTGCTGGACTATGTAGTGGCACGCATGCACGACGTCGGCATCACCGAAGGGCGGATCCTGATGGCACGCGACCCGCAGCAGATGGCCAGCTATCTGCGGCGGGGGCGGGTCGACTGGGTCACGGAAACGTCGGGTACGGCGGTGGCACTGGGCCAGCGCAGTGGCGCGCGGCCGCTGCTGCTGACCGAGCGCAATGGCGTGCGTGAGTACCAGACCGTGTTCTTCGTGCGTCGCGACAGTCCGATCCAGCGGATCCAGGACCTGCGTGGGCATCGCCTGGCGCTGCAGAACACGGCGTCCACCAGTGCCTACCTGGTGCCGGTGATGACACTGCTGCAGGAAGGGCTGGCGCCGCAGATCCTGGCCGGTGTGTGGGACGTGCCGGGCCGGGACAGCGTGGGGTACGTGTTCGCACGTAGCGAGTTGAACATCGCCACGTTCGTGCACAAGGGCATGGTCGAAGTGGGGGCGGTGAGCAGCGTGGACTGGAATGACGAGCGACGGATGCCTGCAGCATTCCGGCGCGACTTCCGCGAACTGCTGCGCACCGAACCCTACCCACGGGCGGTGGAAATGGTTCGCGCCGACCTTGACCCGCGGGTGCGTGACCGGCTGCAGGACGTCCTGCTGCAGGCGGCCAGCGACCCGCAGGCACAGGGGGCGCTGCATCGGTTTTTCGGCACTTCCGGTTTCCACCGCGTCGATGCGCATGCGCAGCAGCGGCTGGATGAATTGAAACAAGGATTGACGCGCGTGCGGATGGAAGTGGAATGAAGTGGCTCGGCTCGGGAATGCAGGCCCGGTTCCTGCTGGCGATGGGCGGGGCGATGGTCGTGGTGGTGGCGATCCTGGCGGTGTTGCTGGGGCGGCAGGCGGCGATGCAGCGCGAGGTGCGCAACCTCAGTGGTGGCGTCATCCATGAACTGTTCGACCGCAGCGTGCGCAGCCGCGGCGAAGCAATGGCGCGCGAGCTGTCCGACGCGCTGGCCAACCCGTTGTACTACCGCGACCTGGACCAGGTCGGTGCGCTTGTGCGCAGCACCGCACGGCAACCGGTCGTGCGCTATGTGCTGGTGTTCGACGAACGCGGCCGGCTGGTGCATGACGGCTCGATAGAGGTGTCCGGCTTCGGCCAGCCGATGACCGACCCGCTGGCCCCCAAGGCCGCGGTGGCGCAGGCGCTGGTGGTGCAGGAATCGCCCAAGGTGCTCGACAACACCATGCCGATCATGGTCGGCAACCAGCGCATCGGCGGCGTCCGCGTCGGCATGGCGCTGGACGAGGTGCAGCAGCGCGAACAGGCCGCCAATGCCACGCTCGGCGAGCGCCTGCAGCAGGTCGGCAGCCGCCACCTGGGCTGGCTGCTGCTGATGCTGGGCCTGCTGGTGGTGATCGGCGTGGTGGTGATCCTGTACGTGCAGCGCACCCTGGTGGCGCCGATCCGGGACCTGGCCGCTGCGGCGCGCCGCATCGAGGCTGGCGACTACCAGGCGCCGCTGGCCGAGAACACCCGCGACGACGAAGTCGGCGAGCTGGTGCGCGGCTTCGCCCGCATGCGCGATGCCATCGCCCGCCATGACCGCGAGGTGCGGCGCATGGCCTATACCGATGCGCTGACCGGGCTGACCAACCGGCTGGCATTCCGGGAAGCGCTGGACCATCGCCTGATGGCCGCGCGCGCATCCAATCATCGGCTGGGCCTGCTGTTTGCCGATATCGACGACTTCAAGCGCGTCAACGACACCCTGGGCCATGAGGCCGGTGACGAAGCGCTGTTGCAGTTCGCGCAGCGCATCGGCAGTGCGGTTACCGAAGCCGGTGGCGATGAAGCGCTGCTGGCCCGCTTTGGCGGCGACGAGTTTGTGATCCTGGTCGGTGATGGCGACGTGGCGGCCAACGCACGGCTGCTGGCCGAAGTGCTGGTGCGCGAGCTGGGCAAGCCGCTGGTGGTGCAGGGCCGGGAACTGTTCCTGGGCACTTCGATCGGCGTGACCCTGTTCCCGGACGATGCCGCTGATGCGACCACGCTGCTGAAGAACGGCGACATCGCCATGTACCAGGCCAAGATGGCCGGCAAGAACTGCTACCGCTATTACAGCCGTGCGATGGACCACGCGGTCGAGCGCCGCGTGCACATGGAGCAGGAGCTGCGCGGGGCCTGGGAGCGCGGCGAGCTGCGCCTGGCCTACCAGCCCATCTTCCGCATGCGCGACCGGCGCATGGTCGGCGTGGAAGTGCTGCTGCGCTGGCAGCATCCGACCCTGGGAACGATTCCGCCGTCGGTGTTCATCGAAGTGGCCGAGCAGAGCGGGTTGATCGAGCTCATCGGCCCGAAGGTGCTGCGTGCGGCCTGCATGGAAGCCTCGCAGTGGCCACGCGGGGCGGGCGGCGATGATCTGTTCGTGTCGGTGAATGTGTCGCCGCGGCAGCTGCGCGGCGGTGAACTGCCGGCATTGGTCGCGCAGTGCCTGCACGAGTCGGGGCTGCCGGCGTCGCGCCTGCACCTGGAACTGACCGAAACTGCGGTGATCGGCGACGAAATGGTTGCCGCGCAGCTGCTGGACAAGCTGCACCGCACCGGCGTGAAGGTCTGGCTGGACGATTTCGGTACCGGCTTCTCCGGTCTCAGCCATCTTCGCCAGGTGCCGGTGGACGGCGTGAAGATCGACAAGAGCTTCGTGGCCGACATGCAGCGCGATCCCGACGATCTGGCGCTGACCACGGCGATCATCGCCATGGCCCACGCACTGGGCATCACCGTGGTGGCCGAGGGCATCGAGCAGCAGGCGCAGTTCGAACTGCTGGTGCAGCGCGGCTGCGATCTCGGCCAGGGCTACTGGCTGAGCCACCCGGTGACCGCCACCGAAGTGGTGCGGATGATCGAGTCGGGCCTCTGACCGACACAAAAGGGGACGGAGGGGATTAAGTCGCTTATGCATTTGCGACTTAATCCCCTCCGTCCCTTTTTTTACAGCGGGCGCTTGCTCGGGTCGCCGGGCAGTTCGCGCACCAGTTTCGGGATCAGATAACCGGACAGGCGTGCGGTCAGGCCGGCAATCAGTGCCTTGGCCTGGGCATCATCCACTTCGAAGTGGGCCACGCCTTCGACCCGGTCCAGCTGGTGCAGGTAGTAGGGCAGCACGCCGGCGGCGAAGCTGCGCTCGCTCAGGTCCTGCAGGGCCTGCACGCTGTCGTTGACCCCGCGCAGCAGTACCGCCTGGTTCAGCAGCTGGGCGCCGACGCCGCGCAGGCGGGCCATCGCCGCGTCCACGCTGGCGTCGAATTCATTGGCGTGATTGGCGTGGACCACGATCGCCAGCGGCCATGGCAGGCTGCCCAGCCAGCACACCAGTTCATCGTCCACGCGTTCCGGCAGCACGATCGGCAGCCGGGTATGGATGCGCAGGCGGCGGATATGCGGAATCGCGCGCAGGGCGTCGGTCAGCTCGACCAGCTTGTGCGTGGCCAGTGACAACGGGTCACCGCCGGACAGGATCACCTCATCGATGTCCGGGTCGGCCGCGATGGCGGCTACGGCCTCCTGCCAGCCACCCTTGGCGGCGTTCTCCGCGGCATAGTCGAAGTGGCGGCGGAAGCAGTAGCGGCAGTTGATCGCGCAGCTGCCCGTGGCGACCAGCAGGGCGCGGCCACGGTACTTCTGGATGACGCCGGTGGCCTTCCTGGCGGCACCATCGCCCACCGCGTCGAAGCTGAACCCGGGCGCCGGGCGCATTTCCTCGTCGATCGGCAGCACCTGGCGCAGCAGCGGGTCGGCCGCATCGCCCACACGCATGCGGGCCACGAAGCCCTCGGGCACGCGCAGTGCGAACTGGTTCATGGCCGCCTCCGAGACACCCAGCGCCGCCGGGTCCAGCTGCAGCCGGGCCAGCAGGGCGTGGGGGTCGCGCAGCGCCTGGCGCCAGAGCTGCTGCCAGCGCACGGGCGCGCCTGGCGACTGGGGCCGGGGGAAGGCGGAAAGCTGCATGGAGAGGGGGCCTGCGGTTATCATGGGGGCAGAAAAACAGTCGCCCACCGGCATCCGGTGGGCTTTCCATTCTAACGGCTCGCCGCACCCGCGGCGTTTCTGCCACTCAGGAGTTTACGCATGGCCAGCTACGGCATGAACGACGTCAAGAACGGGATGAAGATCCTGGTCAACAACCAACCGGCCGTCATCATCGACACCGAATACGTCAAGCCGGGCAAGGGCCAGGCCTTCACCCGCGTGAAGTACCGCCTGATCAAGGACGGGCGTACCCAGGAAGTGACCATGAAGTCGACCGACTCGCTGGATGCAGCCGACGTCGTCGATACCGACATGAACTTCATGTACAGCGACGGCGAATACTGGCACTTCATGGATCCGGAGTCCTTCGAGCAGGTCCAGGCCACCAAGGCTGGCATGGGCGGCGCCGAGAAGTGGCTGAAGGGCGAAGAGTCCTGCGTGGTCACCCTGTGGAATGGCGAGCCGATCTTCGTTCAGCCGCCGAACTTCGTCGAACTGAAGATCACCGAAACCGATCCGGGCGTCCGTGGCGACACCTCGGGCGGCGGCGGCAAGCCGGCCACCCTGGAAACCGGTGCCGTGGTGCGCGTGCCGCTGTTCGTCAACCAGGACGAAGTGATCCGTGTCGACACGCGTTCGGGCGAATACTCCGCACGCGTCAAATAAGGTTCCGGCCGCAGGCCGACCTTGCTGTAGAGCCGAGCCATGCTCGGATACGCGCCAGTGCATTCGCGCTGGCGCTCCCATGATCTGCTTCGGCAGATCATGGGCCGCGCTTCACGGGTCTCCAGACCCCGCCGCTTCGCGGCAGCCCCTGACTCAGGGGCGTGTTCCCCAGAAGTATCTCGCCGCCCCCAGCCAGTGAGCCCGCATGAGCGATAGCCCGCACCTCCCCGAAGCCTGCGACCTGCTCATCGAAGCCGGTCATGTCGTTCCGATCGAGCCGCATGCGGTGGTGCTGGAAGACCATGCCGTTGCCGTGCGTGGCAGCGAGATCGTGGCCATCCTGCCGCGTGCCGAGGCGCGCGCACGCTTCCGTGCCGCACAGGTGGTCAGCCGCCCCGAGTCGGCGCTGATGCCGGGCCTGGTCAACGCGCACACGCACAACCCGATGACCCTGCTGCGCGGCGTCGCCGACGACCTGCCGCTGATGACCTGGCTGCAGCAGCACATCTGGCCGGTGGAAGCGGCGGTGATCGGCCCCGAGTTCGTCGCCGACGGCACCACCCTGGCCATCGCCGAGATGCTGCGCGGCGGCACCACCTGTGCCAACGAGAACTACTTCTTCGGCGACGTGCAGGCTGCGGTCTACAAGAAGCACGGTTTCCGCGCACTGGTTGGCGCGGTCATCATCGATTTCCCCACCGCCTGGGCCAGGACCGACGACGAATACTTCGCCAAGGCCGGTGAACTGCATGATCAGTGGCGCACCGATCCGCTGATCGGCACCGCGTTCGCGCCGCATGCGCCGTACACGGTCAACGATGCCAACTTCGAGCGGGTGCGGATGCTGTCCGACCAGCTCGACATGCAGGTGCACCTGCATACCCACGAGACCGCGCAGGAGATCAACGATTCGATCAAGCTGCACGGCCAGCGCCCGCTGGCGCGGCTGGATCGGCTCGGCCTGGTCAACGACCGCCTGATCGCGGTGCACATGACCCAGCTGACCGATGCGGAAATCCACCTGTGCGCCGAACGCGGCGTCAGCGTGGTGCATTGCCCGGAATCGAACCTGAAGCTGGCCTCCGGTTTCTGCCCGGCCTGCGCCCTGCAGCGCGCCGGCGTGAACCTGGCGATCGGCACCGATGGCTGCGCCAGCAACAACGACCTGGACATGTTCAGCGAGAACCGTACCGCAGCGATCCTGGCCAAGGCCGTGGCCGATGATGCCACCGCGCTGGACGCGGCCACCACGCTGCGCGCAGCGACGCTGGGCGGCGCCCGTGCGCTGGGCTTTGCTGACCGCATCGGTTCGATCGAAGTCGGCAAGCAGGCCGACCTGGTCTGTGTCGACCTGTCGGCGCTGGAAACCCAGCCGCTGCACAACGTGCTGTCGCAGCTGGTGTATGCCACCGGCCGCCAGCAGGTCAGCGACGTCTGGATCGCCGGCAAGCCGAAGCTGGTGCAGCGCGAGCTGGTCGGCATGGACCTGCCGGGCATCATCGCCAACGCGCGCCAGTGGCGCGAGCGCATCCGTCATATCCGCGCCTGATCCCTGGCGCCGCAAGGACCCCTCATGACTGCCCCCCACGCTTCCTCCAATTTCGATCAGGCCGAGCTGGACAAGTTCGCCGCGCTGGCCAACCGCTGGTGGGACGCTGACGGCCCGCAGAAGCCGCTGCATGCGCTGAACCCGGTGCGCCTGAAGTACGTGGCCGACCGCGTACCGTTGCGTGGCGCGCGCGTGCTCGACATCGGCTGCGGTGGCGGGCTGCTGAGCGAAGCGCTGGCGCAGGCCGGCGCCGACGTCACCGCCATCGACCTGGCCCCGGGACTGGTGAAGGTCGCGCGCCTGCATGCGCTGGAAAGCGGCGCCAAGGTCGACTACCGCGTGCAGGCCGCCGAGGATCTGGCCGCCGAGCAGCCGGGAAGTTTCGACGTGGTCACCTGCATGGAAATGCTGGAGCACGTGCCAGACCCGGGCGCGATCATCGACGCCTGCAAGCGCCTGCTGAAGCCGGGCGGCCACCTGTTCCTGTCGACCATCAACCGCACCGCGGCCGCCTTCGCGGTGGCGATTGTCGGCGCCGAGTACGTGGCGCGGCTGCTGCCCAGGGGCACCCACCACTACCAGGAATTCATCAAGCCGGCCGAGCTGGCGCGCTGGCTGCGCGAGGCCGACCTGCAGCTGGTGGATGTCAGCGGCATGGCCTACGAGCCGTGGCGCAACCATGCCCGCCTGAGCAGCCGCACCGACATCAACTACCTGGCCTACGCGGTCAAGCCGGCATGACCTCCGCCCGCTTCCCGCGTGCGGTGCTGTTCGACCTGGATGGCACGTTGCTGGACAGCGCGCCGGACTTCGTCGCCACCTGCAATGCGATGCTGGCCGAGCGGGGCCGGGCAGCGATCGATCCGGCGCAGCTGCGGCCGGTGGTCTCCAAGGGCTCGCGCGCGATGGTCGGGGCCGCTTTCCCGGACCTGGATGCCGCTGCGCGCGATGCATTGATCCCGGAATTCCTGCAGCGCTACGAAGCGCTGATCGGCCAGCACGCGGTGCTGTTCGACGGCGTGGCCGGCATGCTCGCCGCGCTGGATGAGGCCGGTACGGTATGGGGCATCGTCACCAACAAGCCGGAGTACCTGGCGCGCCTGATCCTGCCGCAGCAGGGTTGGCAGCAGCGCTGCGCGGTGCTGGTCGGCGGTGACAGCCTGGCCGAGCGCAAGCCGCACCCGCTTCCACTGCTGCACGCTGCGCAGGCCATTGGCATGGCCGCCGAAGACTGCGTGTACGTGGGTGATGACGAGCGCGACATCATCGCTGCACGTGCTGCCGCGATGCCGTCGGTGGCGGCGCTGTGGGGCTACCGCCTGCAAAGCGACGATCCGCTGGCCTGGCAGGCCGACGTGCTGGTCGAGAACGCTGAACTTCTGCAACTGGCCAGTCTCTGGCCGACCCGGCCGGCAGCCCCGGCCCAGCCGTAAGGAATCCCGTAGTGAGCAGTACCGCGCTGGACAGTTTCCTCGACAAGTGGCGCAGCCGTTGGCCGGAATGGTCGGTGGCCGCCCCGTTCGTGGCCGAACCGCAACGCGAGCTCGCAGTGGCGTGGTTTGCGCTGCTGCAGGAGTTCGACGACATGCTCAACACCAGCGGCGATCCGCTGCCCGCCGATGCCAAGCTGGCGTGGTGGGGCGAGGAGCTGCGCAGCTGGGCAGGGCATCGTTCGCGCCATCCGCTGGGCCGTCTGCTGGAGCCGGTGCGTGCGCCGTGGGTGCAACTGGCCGAAGCACTGCCGGACCTCGTTGAAGCGCGTACCGTTGCGCTGGATGCAGCCGGTGCCGAGCGTGCGCTGGTCAATTACGCCGACGCCGTGGCCGCAGTGGAAGCGGCCTTGTTTGCCGACAAGCCGCGCACCGGCGCCGGTCGTGCGGTGCAGCTGCAGACCCTGGCCCAGCGCCTGCAGGACGCCGGCGTGGCCGGTGTGCCGCGCAGCCTGTTGGATGAGGATTCCAGCACGGCCGCGCAGCGCTGGGCCCAGTACCTGTTGAAAGGATGGGGCAGCCGCGTGCCGGGCCCGCGCCCGCGGCGCGTGTGGTCGAGCCTGGCGCGCGCCCGCGTTGCCGCGCAGGCCGCAGGCAAGCCAATCGAAGCCACCCCGGTGCGCACGTTGCTGCGCGTGTGGTGGGCTGCCCGCGGTTGATCCAACTGTCTGGTAGTGCCGGCCGCTGGCCGGCAGCTCGGGCACTGCAGAATTCATGCGGTTGCCGGCCAGCGGCCGGCACTACCGTTATTTGCGTTCCAGCACCAGCAACGGGTCGATGCGGGTGTCGAACCAGTTCATGCCCCAGTGCAGGTGCGGGCCGGTGGCACGGCCGGTGGCGCCGACGGCAGCGATCACCTGGCCCTGCTCCACACGGTCGCCAACTTTTACGTCGATGCGCGAAAGGTGCAGGAAATTGGAACTGACCCCGAAGCCGTGGTCGAGCAGTAGCGTGCCACCGGTCAGGTACAGGTCCGGCCCAGCGAAGGTCACGATGCCGGCCGCCGGCGCCTTCACCGGGGTGCCGGTCGGCGCCGCGATGTCCATGCCGGAGTGGCCGGCCCCCGGCTGCCCGTTGTAGACGCGCGCATTGCCGAAGCGGCCGCTGATGCGGCCCTGTACCGGCCAGATGAAGGTCTGGGTGAAGTCGGTGCGGTCGTCATCGCGGGCACGTGCGGCGGTCACCTGCGCCTGTTCGCGCTTGATCCGCTCGGCAATCGCCGCCGGCGGATTGACCGTCTTCGGCGGCACGCCGTTCACCCGCTCGGTGGGCCAGTCGCGCGGCGTTACCGCAATGGTCGCGGTCTCGCTGCCACCATCGGGGCGTTGCACCTGTATGCGCAGCGGACCCTTCTCGTCGCGGCCGATGCCGAACACCACGCTGCCGTAGCCGCTCACCCGCAGCTGGCGGCCGGCGTACTGCACGCGACTGCCTGCGGGCACCTTGCCGATCACCAGCGCGCCCTGCGAGGCACTGGCCGGGAACACCACGCGGCTGTCGATCAGGCTGCCAATGCCATCCTGCGCGTTGGCCGAAGATGTGCAGAGCAGGGGCGCGGCCAGCAGCAGCGCCCCGATCATCAGTGCCGAACGCATCAGCGGTCGTAGGTCATGCGCTGGCCGGCGGGCTCACCCACCAGCTTGCTGCCGTCCCACACCAGCTGGCCGTTGACCCAGGTGGAGGCGATGCGCGAGCGGAAAGTGGTGCCTTCGAACGGCGACCAGCCGCACTTGGACAGCACGTCCTCGCGCTTGACGGTGAACGGCACGTCCTCCACCAGCACCAGGTCGGCAAAGTAGCCTTCGCGCAGGAAGCCGCGTTCTTCCACGTCGAACAGCTGCGCCGGCGCATGTGCGAATTTCTGCACCACCTGCTCGCGGGTCAGCTTGCCTTCGTGCACCCGCTCCAGCGCGGCCACCAGCGCGTACTGCACCAGCGGCAGGCCCGACGGCGCCTGCGCGTAGGGCTTCTGCTTCTCTTCCCAGGTATGTGGCGCGTGGTCGGTGGCCAGCACGTCCAGCACGTCATCGGCCAAGGCAGCGGTGATTGCCTCGCGGTCGGACACTTCCTTGATCGCCGGGTTGCATTTGATCAGGTTGCCCTTGGTCGCGTAGTCCGGGCGCGCGAAGTGCAGGAAGTGCACGCAGGTTTCGGCGGTGATCTGCTTGCGGCTGCCATCGGCGCGGATCAGCGGGCCCTTCTCGAACAGCGCCAGCTCATCGGCGGTGGAGATGTGCAGTACGTGCAGGCGGGTGCCGTGCTTGCGTGCCAGCGACATTGCCAGGCGGGTCGACTTGATGCAGGCTTCGCGCGAACGGATGTCCGGGTGCATGTCCGGGGTCAGCGCATCGCCGTACTTTTCCTGGAAGGCCTTGAGGTTGGCATCGATCATCGGCGTGTCTTCGCAGTGCGTGATGATCGGGGTCGGGCATTCGCGGAAGATCGCGTCCAGCGTTTCCGGGTTGTCGACCAGCATGTTGCCGGTCGAAGCACCCATGAACACCTTCACGCCCGGGGCCTTCTTCGGGTCCAGGGCACGGATCGCGTCCAGGTTGTCATTGCTGGCACCGTGGTAGAAACCGTAGTTGGCCCAGGCGCGGCCGCGCGCGAGCTCGTACTTGGCTTCCAGGATGGTTGAATCCAGCGTCGGCGGGTTGGTGTTGGGCATGTCCATGAAGCTGGTCAGGCCACCGGCCACGGCGGCCGCCGATTCGCTGGCGATGTCGCCCTTGTGGGTCAGGCCCGGTTCGCGGAAGTGCACCTGGTCATCGATCATGCCGGGCAGCAGCCAGCGCCCGGCCGCGTCCACCACCTGCTCGCCGTCGCGCGGCGCGAGCCCGCTGCCGATCTGCGCGATGCGGCCGTTCTCGATGCGCAGGTCACCATCGAAGGTGCGGCCTTCGTTGACCATGCGGGCGTTGGTGATGAGGGTGGAGGACATGTCAGTGTTTTCCTGTGCAACGGCAAGAGGGGGCGTTGGGGGACTCGGGCACGGGATCGAAGCCGCCGGGATGGAACGGATGGCAGCGGCCCAGCCGGCGCGCAGCCAACCAGCTGCCGCGCAGCGGGCCGTGCCGCGAGATGGCGTCCATCGCGTATTCAGAACAGCTCGGCACGAAACGGCAGCGCGGCCCCAGCAGGGGGCTGATGAAGCGCTTGTAGAAGCGCAGCAGGGCAATGAGCAGGCGCGAGATCACCCAGTCATCTTATGCCAGTTGGCATGAAGGACGCATTTGTGCAGGATGGGGCGTTGGTCGCATGTCGCCGATGGCCTGCGACCGGTACCAGCACCGTCGGGTGCTGGCCAGGTTCCGTACCGCGCAAGGCGGTCCGTGTTCGTCGGACTGCCCTCCAGGGCGCCTTGGCTCCAGGACTGAATGGAGCAGGGTGCCGAGGTTGCTGCTGCGGGTCGGGTAGGCTATAAAGGCCCGCTTTCCCGGGCCCCGGGAAATCCAAGGAAGAGCGTTTCGTGGCTGCTAAAAAAACTGCAAAGAAGGCCGCAACGGCCGCCAAGAAAACCGCCAAGCCTGTTGTGAAGAAGTTGGCGGCAAAGCCCGTTGCCAAGAAGCCGGCCAGCAAGCCGGCGACCAAGGCAGCGTCCTCGCAACCGGCGGCCAGGAAGGCCACCGCAAAGAAAACGCCGGTCAAGGCAACCAAGCCGGTGGCGAAGAAGGCCGCTGCGCCCGCCAAGGCCAAGCCAGCCGCCGCCAGCAAGAAGGCGCCGGTGAAGAAGACCGTCAGCAAGGCCGCGCCGGTGAAGAAGGCCGCCGCCAAGCCGGTGGTCAAGAAGGCCGCCGCCAAGCCAGCGCCGAAGGCGGTGGTGAAGAAGGCTGCAGCCAAGCCGGTCGCCAAGCCCGTAGCAAACAAGGTCGCTGCGGCTAAACCGGCCGCCACGCCCGCCGCTGTAAAGAAGGTTGCCAAGAACGTTGCCGCGCCGGCCGCAAAGCCGACCCCGGCCCCAGTAGTGAAGTCCGCACCGAAGCCTGCTGCCAAGCCGGCTCCGGCCAAGCCTGTCCCGGCCAAGACCGTGGCAGTGGCGGCAGCCCAGCCGGCCTCAACGCCGGCCCCGGCCGCCGCTCCTGTCGCTTCGAAGGCCCCGCAATCCAAGAATCCCGTGCCCGTTTCGAAATCGCCTGCCAAAACCGCCGTGAAATCCGATTCCGCCCCGAAGACCGTGTCGCGCCCTGTCGGCAAGGTTGCCGTGGCCGTCGCCGCCCGCTCGGCAGCACCGGCCCCGCGCAGCAAGTACAAGGTGGTCGAGTACAAGACCGACGAGGCCACTGGCCGCCCGATCCTGCCGGCTGGCTACAAGCCGTCCTCGGAAGAGGAATACATGAGCCCGCTGCAGCAGGAGTATTTCCGCCAGCGCCTGCAGAACTGGCGCGCGGACCTGGTGGAAGAGTCCAAGCAGACCATCGAGAACCTGCGCGAGGAAGTGCGTGACATCGGCGACGAAGCCGAGCGTGCGACCCGCGAGACCGAGAACTCGCTGGAACTGCGTACCCGCGACCGCTACCGCAAGCTGATCGGCAAGATCGACAGCACCCTGAAGCGCCTGGAAGCAGGCGACTACGGCTACTGCGTCGACACCGGCGAAGAAATCGGCCTGGAGCGCCTGGAAGCGCGCCTCACCGCAGAGCGCACCATCGACGCCCAGGAGCGTTGGGAGCACCTGCAGAAGCAGCAGGGCGACTGATTCCAGTTCGTTGTCTGGTCATGCGAAAAACCCGGCTTCGGCCGGGTTTTTTGTTGGGTTCGTGTTGGCTGCGTAGAGCGGCGCCTTGCGGGTATCGGCGTGAGCCTGCGGGTGGGTCCGGGCAGGACACGCTGCAAGTACATCCCTGTAAGCTCGGCCGCGGCATCCATGCCGCGGACGGTCCTGCCCGGACCCTCCCGCAGGCTCTCGACGGTTTCCTGCGTGCGCGGCCGATGTAGAGCCGAGCCCACGCTCGGCTCAGGCCGAAGCCGGAGGGCAAGGAAGAGCAAAAGCAAAAGCAGAAGCAGCCAAGCATGGCTTGGCTCCACCAGGAGCGGTCATGCGTGCGCTCGCGGCTGTTGGGTCCGCCTTGTAGCGAGCCGAGCACCGCAGGGGAGTCAGGGGCGAAGAGGCCGCTCGATCCTGTAGAGCCGACTGCTAGTCGGCTGGCTCTCCGCGCCGTCCCCTGATTCGCCGAGGAGCGCAGGGCACCGGCGCGCAGCGCCGGCTCGCGGATGGCGGCGTGTTTCTTTGGTGACTTTCTTTGCACGAGGAAAGAAAGGCACACCCCGCCGCGGTCGCGGAAGTAGCCCGCCGGGCGCGGCCCGGCGCAACCGCTGCGTGGGCGCACGGAAATACGCAGCCGAGCATGGGCTCGGCTCTACAGGTTCACTGCAGGTCGCGAAGATTCAGTTTCCGCAGCGTTGGGTTCTTCCACGCGGTGATCCCGGCCACGCTCAGCACCGCGAATCCGCCCAGCACCACCGCCGGCACCAGGCCGAGCAGCTTCGCCATCGTGCCGGCATAGAACGCGCCCAGCTCGTTGGACGAACTGATGAAGATGCCGTTGATCGACGATACGCGACCGCGCATCTCTTCCGGCGTAGCCAACTGCAGGATGGTCGAGCGGATCACCACCGAGACGCCATCGAACGCGCCGTAGAACAGCAGGATCAGCGCCGACAGCCAGAAATGCTGCGACAACCCGAAGCTGATCACGCACAGGCCGAAGCCGGCCACCGCGAACAGCAGGACGCGGCCGGCATTGCGCTGCAGCGGGTGGCGCGCCAGCCACAGGCCCACGCACACCGAGCCCAGCGCCGGCATCGCGCGCAGGATGCCCAGGCCTTCCGGGCCGTGGTGCAGGATCTCGTGCAGGAACGCCGGCAGCATCGCTACCACGCCGCCCAGCAGCACCGAGAACATGTCCAGCGCCATCGCGCCGACCATGATCCGGTTGCCGACCACGAAGCGCGCGCCTTCGGCGATGCTCTTGAAGATCGGTGCGGCCGGACCGGTATGCACCGGTTCTTCCACCTTCAGCGTGGCCAGGCAGGCCATCGCCACCAGCGCAAAGGCTGTAGCCACCGCGTAGGACAGGCCCTTGCCACCGAAGCCGACCAGCACGCCACCCAGTGCCGGGCCGGCGATCATGCCGGCCTGGAACACCACCGCGCCCAGGCCGGCGCCACGGGCGAACTGGTCACGGGCCAGCACGCGGGCGAACAAGGCGTTGTAGATCGGCGACAGGAAGGCGCGGACCATGCCGGTCAGCGCGATGGCCGCATAGATCGGCCACACGCCGTCAATCGGCAGCCAGCCCATGGCTACGCTGGTCAATACCAGTGCAGTGGCGATCAGCCCGCAACAGGCGACCATGCCCAGCCGACGGCGCGGCAGGTGATCCACCAGGTAACCGGCGAACGGAGCCACGCAGAAGAACGGCACGACCTCGGCCAGGCCGATCAGGCCCAGCGAGAACGGATTGCGGGTGACTTCGTAGATGTGCCAGCCGACAGTGACCGCGACCACCTGGTAGGACAGCATCGCGAAGATGCGGTAGGCCAGCAGCCTGGCGAAACCGGGGCGGGACAGCAGGCCCAGTGCACTGTCTTCGGCTGTGGCGGGTTCGCTCACGACGGGTCGCGCTGCAGCTGCGCCTGCGCCGTCTCGCGGATGAAGGCCAGCATCGCCGCCACACCATTGCTGCGGGTGGGCGAGAGGTGGCGGGCCAGGCCGATGTCCTGGATGTAGCTCGGCTCGGTGTCCAGGATCTCCTGCGCCGAGCGCCCGGAGTACACGCGCAGCGCCAGGAAGATCAGGCCGGAGACAATCGCCGAATCGCTGATGGCATGGAAGCGCAGCGACTGCGCGTTGCCCTCGGGCACGATCCAGACCATCGACTGGCAGCCGAGCAGGCGATGCTCTTCGGTCTTCCATTCTTCCGGGAAGGGCGGCAGCTTGCGGCCGAGGTCGATCAGGTACTGGTAGCGCTCGGACCAGTCGCCGAAGAAGCCGAATTCCTCGGCGATGGCGGCCTGGGCCTCGGCGGCGGTGGGTTCAAGCGGGAACGGGGAGTCGGTCACAACAGTCTCTACGGTGGGGGCGTGGCCGGCGGACCGGCCACGGGGCAGGGCAGGTCAGCTGCGCTTGCGCGACCAGCGAACGCCCTGCGGGGTGTCATCCAGCACGATGCCTTCGGCGGCCAGCTGGTCGCGGATGGCGTCGGCACGGGCGAAATCGCGTGCCTTCTTGGCCGCGGCGCGCTCGTCGATCAGGCCCTGGACGCGGGCATCGTCGTCCTCGTCGCCCGCTGCGGTGCCGAACCACTGCGCCGGGTCGGCCTGCAGCAGGCCCAGCACCAGGCCCGCACCGAGCAGCTCGCCCTTCAGGCGTGCCTGTTCGGCCGGGTCGGTGGCACGACGCGCGTCGGCGGCGATGCGGGCCACTTCGGCCAGCGCCTGGGGTGTGTTGAGATCGTCGTCCAGGGTCGCTTCGACGCTGGCGGGGATCACTGCCGTGGCCTCGATCGACGCCAGTTCGCGCAGGGTGCCGTACAGGCGGTCCAGGGTGCGCACCGATTGTTCGATCAGCGCATCAGACCAGTCCAGCGGCTGCCGGTAGTGGGCCGACAGCAGGGCCAGGCGCAGCGCCTCCGGCGGATGCTGGCGGACCAGGTCGTGTACGCGCTCGATGTTGCCCAGCGACTTGCTCATCTTGGCGCCGCCGAAGTTGAGCATGCCGTTGTGCAGCCAGAAACGGGCGAAGATCCTACCTCCGTGGGCGCATTCGCTCTGCGCGATCTCGTTCTCGTGGTGCGGGAACTGCAGGTCGACGCCGCCGGCGTGGATGTCGATGGTCTCGCCCAGGTGGGCTGCGGCCATCGCCGAGCATTCGATATGCCAGCCCGGACGACCCCGGCCCCACGGCGATTCCCAGCCGGGCAGGTCGTCGCTGGACGGCTTCCACAGCACGAAATCACCCGGGTCGCGCTTGTACGGGGCCACGTCGACACGGGCACCGGCCAGCATTTCTTCCGGGTCACGGCGCGAGAGCTTGCCGTAGCCGTTGAAGCTGGCGACCGCGAACAGTACGTGACCCTCGGCGGCGTAGGCATGACCATTGGCGATCAGCTGCTCGATCATGGTGATGATCTGCGGCATGTGCGCGGTCACCTCCGGCTCGATGTCCGGCGGCACCACGCCCAGCGCGGCCATGTCTTCACGGTAGGCGGCGGCGAACTTGCCGGTGATGGTGCTGATCGGCACGCCCTGCTCGCGCGCAGCGGCGTTGATCTTGTCGTCCACGTCGGTGATGTTGCGGGCGTAGCGCAGCGCGCCGAAACGGCGCCGCAGCAGATCGGCCAGCACCCCGAACACCACTGGGCCACGGGCGTTGCCGATGTGCACGTAGTTGTAGACCGTGGGGCCGCACACATACAGGGTCGGACAGGCCGGGTCGAGCGGAGTGAACGGTTCGAGCTGGCGAGTCAGGTTGTTGTGCAGGCGCAGGGTCATGGGGCTGTGGCTGGGGGACAAGCCTGTGATTTTAGAACGTGTCGGCCCCCTTTGGGGGCACTGGCTGCCACCGGTGGACGCCGGGTCCATCCTGGGTGGGGTGGGCAGGAGCAGCGTGGACGGGTAATGTTCAGCCCCTTGCGCTCGCCACTGCCTACACTATTGCCGTGTCCTTGCTCCCGTCGCCAATGAAATCCACCGCGTTGCTGACCCTGGCCTGCCTGTCGGCGCTGCCCGCCGTGGTGCTGGCCCAGGAGACCGAGCCCCGCAACCGGGTGGTGATCGTGGAGAACGTGAAGTTCGACTACGCCCAGGTGCTGAACGTCGAGCCGGTGTTCCAGACCCTGCGCGCGACCCGCACCGAGGAGCACTGCGAGCCGGTGTCGACACGGACCCTGGCCCCGGTGAACGTGACCGGCGAGGAGCCGGTCGAGGACAAGGGCCGGATCAGCCGCTTCTGGGATTCGGTGCGCTCGATGTTCAAGCGCAGCGACGAGGAGCCCTCCGAAGAGGCCGGCCCCGAAACGCCGGCCCCAGCGCCTGCCAACAATGGCCCGATGCTGACCCGCGACTGCCGCATCGTGCCGGTGGGGCGTGAATTCCGCCGGCCCATCGCCTACGACGTGGACTACGTCTACAGGGGCACCAAGTATCGGTCGCGGCTGCCGGAAGACCCGGGCAACCGGCTCAAGATCCGGGTGTCGATCACCCCCTGGGTCGGTCCGGAGCAGGGCGCCGCCGGCAATCCCTGATTCTGCGACCCCGGCCCCTTGCGCCGGTCACGGCCGCATGCAAAGATATTCGGCCATGAAGCTCACCGACTTCCAGCACGACAGCAGCGCAGCCCGACAGGCGTCTGGCATGACCTCGCGTGCGCGTCGACCGGAACCCCACATTCTCGCTGGGTAACCGGAGCTTTTTGCTGTTCGTCCGAAAAAAACCCAGCCCGCCGGCTGGGTTTTTTCGTTTCCGCGTTCTGAAAGCTGCAACTGCAACCTTTTCGTTTCACCTTTGCTTCCTGTTTTCCCTTCCACCGCGTCGAACCCGGCGCCGCCACGCAAGGAAAGATGATGTCCCCCAAGCACTTCCTGAACACCCAGGACTGGAGCCGCAGCGATCTCGACGCGCTGCTGACCCAGGCCGCGCTGTTCAAGCGCAACAAGCTCGGCGACCAGCTCAAGGGCAAGTCGATCGCGCTGGTGTTCTTCAACCCTTCCATGCGTACCCGCACCAGCTTCGAACTGGGCGCATTCCAGCTCGGTGCCCACGCGGTGGTGCTGCAGCCGGGCAAGGATGCGTGGCCGATCGAGTTCAACCTCGGCACGGTGATGGACGGCGATACCGAAGAGCACATCGCTGAGGTGGCCAAGGTGCTGGGCCGTTACTGCGACGTCATCGCCGTGCGCGCGTTCCCCAAGTTCTTCGACTGGGCCTACGACCGCCAGGACATCGTCCTCAACAGCTTCGCCAAGTACTCGCCGGTGCCGGTCATCAACATGGAGACCATCACCCATCCGTGCCAGGAGCTGGCCCACATCATGGCGCTGCAGGAGCACTTCGGTACCCAGGACCTGCGCGGCAAGAAGTACGTGCTGACCTGGACCTACCACCCCAAGCCGCTGAACACCGCCGTGGCCAACTCGGCGCTGACCATCGCCACCCGCATGGGCATGGACGTGACCCTGCTGTGCCCGACCGCCGACTACATCCTCGACGAGCGCTACATGGGCTGGGCCGAGCAGAACGTGGCCGAGAGCGGCGGTTCGCTGAAGATCAGCCATGACATCGACAGCGCCTACGCCGGCGCCGACGTGGTCTACGCCAAGAGCTGGGGTGCGCTGCCGTTCTTCGGCAACTGGGAACCGGAAAAGCCGATCCGCGACCAGTTCAAGCACTTCATCGTGGACGAGCGGAAGATGGCGCTGACCAACAACGGGGTGTTCAGCCACTGCCTGCCGCTGCGCCGCAACGTGAAAGCCACCGATGCGGTGATGGATTCGCCGCAGTGCATCGCCATCAACGAAGCCGAGAACCGCCTGCACGTGCAGAAGGCGATCATGGCCGCCGTTGCCGGGCGCTGATCCAACACTTCAGCCGACCAGCGGTCGGCTCTACCGAATTCCCATCCCCCAAGTGGACCTGATCCCCATGAGCAACAAAGACGTCGTTCTCGCCTTCTCCGGCGGCCTGGATACCAGCTTCTGCGTGCCCTACCTGCAGGAGCGTGGCTACAACGTGCACACCGTGTTCGCCGACACCGGCGGCGTGGATGATGAAGAGCGCGATTTCATCGAGAAGCGTGCCGCCGAGCTGGGCGTGACCAGCCATGTCACCGTCAATGGTGGCCCGGCCATCTGGGAAGGCTTCGTCAAGCCGTTCGTGTGGGCCGGCGAAGGCTACCAGGGCCAGTACCCGCTGCTGGTCTCGGACCGCTACCTGATCGTCGATGCCGCGCTGAAGCGTGCTGCCGAGCTGGGTACCCACATCATCGCCCACGGCTGCACCGGCATGGGCAATGACCAGGTCCGCTTCGACCTGGCCGTGAAGGCGCTGGGTGACTACCAGATCATCGCGCCGATCCGCGAGATCCAGAAGGAACACACCCAGACCCGCGCCTACGAGCAGAAGTACCTGGAAGAGCGCGGCTTCGGCGTGCGCGCCAAGCAGCAGGCCTACACCATCAACGAGAACCTGCTGGGCGTGACCATGTCCGGCGGCGAGATCGACCGTTGGGAAGCCCCGGGCGAAGGTGCGCGTGGCTGGTGCTCGCCGCGCAGCGAGTGGCCGGAACAAGCGCTGACCGTCACCCTGAAGTTCGTCGAAGGCGAAGCGGTTGAACTGAACGGCAAGGCGCTGCCGGGCGACCAGATCCTGGCCCAGCTCAACAAGCTGTTTGCCCCGTACGGTGTTGGCCGCGGCGTCTACACCGGCGACACCGTGATCGGCCTGAAGGGTCGCATCGTGTTCGAGGCCCCGGGCCTGGTCTCGCTGCTGGCCGCGCACCGCGCGCTGGAAGATGCCGTACTGACCAAGCAGCAGAACCGCTTCAAGCCGGACGTGGCACGCAAGTGGGTGGAGCTGGTGTACGAAGGCTTCTACCACGACCCGCTGAAGACCGACATCGAAGCCTTCCTGAAGTCCTCGCAGGCCAAGGTCAACGGCGAAGTGGTGCTGGAAACCCGCGGTGGCCGCGTCGACGCGGTGGCGGTGAAGTCGCCGCACCTGCTCAACACCAAGGGTGCCACCTACGCACAGTCGGCCGACTGGGGCGTGGAAGAGGCTGAAGGCTTCATCAAGCTGTTCGGCATGAGTTCGACTGTCTATGCGCAGGTCAATCGCGGTTGACCTGTGACGGGGGCGCCGGCCGCTGGCCGGCGCCTCGCAGCGTCAATGGAAGGTAGTGCCGGCCGCTGGCCGGCTCGTGGCACGGCTGGATCATTGCGGAGCCGGCCAGCGGCCGGCACTACCGATTTCGAACCCTACGGATATTCAGACACATGCTTGAACAGACGCTCGATCACCTGCAGGCCCTAGTGTCCTTCGACACTCGCAACCCGCCGCGTGCGATCACCACCGGTGGCATCTTCGATTACCTGCGCGCGAACCTGCCCGGCTTCAACGTCGAGGTGATCGACCATGGCGCGGGTGCGGTCAGCCTATACGCCGTGCGTGGGACGCCGAAGTACCTGTTCAACGTGCATCTGGATACCGTACCGGACTCGCCGCACTGGAGTGCCGATCCGCATGTGATGCGCCGCCTGGACGACCGTGTGGTCGGCCTGGGCGTGTGTGACATCAAGGGCGCCGCCGCTGCGCTGGTGGCGGCGGCCAACGCTAGTGATGGCGATGCCGCCTTCCTGTTCTCCAGCGACGAAGAAGCCAACGACCCGCGCTGCATCGCCGCGTTCCTGGCCCGTGGCCTGCCGTATGAAGCCGTACTCGTGGCCGAACCGACCATGAGCGAAGCGGTGCTGGCGCATCGTGGCATCAGCTCGGTGCTGATGCAGTTCGCCGGCCGTGCCGGCCATGCGTCGGGCAAGCAGGATGCGGCTGCCAGCGCATTGCACCAGGCCATGCGCTGGGGCAATCGCGCGCTGGATCATGTGGAATCGCTGGCCTCGGCGCGCTTCGGTGGACTGACCGGCCTGCGCTTCAACATCGGTCGCGTCGAAGGCGGTATCAAGGCCAACATGATCGCACCGGCTGCTGAGGTGCGCTTCGGGTTCCGCCCGCTGCCGTCGATGGACATCGATGGCCTGCTGGCGACCTTCGCCGGTTTCGCCGAGCCGGAAGCCGCCGTGTTCACCGAGACGTTCCGTGGTCCCAGCCTGCCCGCCGGTGACATCGCCGAGGCCGAGAACCGCCGCCTGCTGGCGCGCGACGTGGCCGATGCGCTGGAGCTGCCGATCGGCAATGCCGTGGATTTCTGGACCGAGGCGTCGCTGTTCTCGGCCGCTGGCTACACCACACTGGTATTCGGCCCGGGTGACATCGCCCAGGCACACACCGCCGATGAGTTCGTGACGCTGGACCAATTGCAGCGCTATACCCACGCCGTGCACCGGATCATCGCCGCCGGCGCCTGATCGACCCTACAACGCCGCCATGCCCCGGGCATGGCGGAACTGCAACGCGGCGACCGCCGCCTGTGACGAAACCGAAATGTCTCCTGCCCTCCAGCCCCACCGCCAGACCCGCCAGACCATCGTGCGCCTGCTTTCCAGCATGGCCAGCGCGAAGGAGATCAGCCAGTACCTCAAGCGTTTCTCGCAGCTGGACGCCAAGCGCTTCGCCGTGGTCAAGATCGGCGGCGCGGTGCTGCGCGACGATCTCGACGCGCTGACCTCTTCGCTGTCGTTCCTGCAGGAAGTCGGGCTGACCCCGATCGTGCTGCACGGCGCCGGCCCGCAGCTGGATGCCGAGCTGTCGGCGGCCGGCATCGAGAAGCAGACCGTGAACGGCCTGCGCGTGACTTCGCCGGAAGCACTGGCGATCGTGCGCCGGGTGTTCCAGCAGTCCAACCTGCGCCTGGTCGAGGCGCTGCAGCAGAACGGCGCACGTGCCACCTCGATTACCGGTGGCGTGTTCGAGGCCGAGTACCTGGACGTGGACACCTACGGCCTCGTCGGCGAGGTGAAGAAGGTCAACCTGGCACCGATCGAGGCCAGCCTGCGTGCCGGTTCGATCCCGGTCATCACCAGCCTGGGTGAAACCGCCGGTGGCCAGATCCTCAACGTCAACGCCGACTTCGCCGCCAACGAGCTGGTGCAGGAGCTGCAGCCGTACAAGATCATCTTCCTGACCGGCACCGGTGGCCTGCTGGACGAGGCGGGCAACGTGATCGATTCGATCAACCTGTCCACCGAGTACGACCACCTCATCGCGCAGCCGTGGATCCACGGCGGCATGAAGGTGAAGATCGAACAGATCAAGGACCTGCTCGACCGCCTGCCGCTGGAGTCGTCGGTGTCGATCACTCGCCCGGCCGACCTGGCCAAGGAACTGTTCACCCACAAGGGCTCGGGCACGCTGGTGCGCAAGGGTGAGAAAGTGCTGCGCGCCACCGCCTGGAGCGAGCTCGACCTGCCACGGCTGAAGGGCCTGATCGAATCCAGCTTCGGCCGCACCCTGGTGCCGGACTACTTCGAAAAGACCAGGCTGCTGCGTGCCTATGTCAGCGAGAACTACCGCACCGCGGTGATCCTCACCGACGAGGCCGAAGGCGTGTACCTGGACAAGTTCGCCGTGCTCGACGATGCGCAGGGCGAAGGCCTGGGCCGCGCGGTCTGGAACGTGATGCTGGAGGAGACCCCGCAGCTGTTCTGGCGCTCGCGCCACGGCAACCCGATCAACCACTTCTACTACGCCGAGTCCGATGGCTGCTACAAGCAGGACCATTGGAAAGTGTTCTGGTTCGGTGCCGATGGCATCGACCGCATCAAGACCTATGTCGACCACTGCGCCCAACGCGCGCCGAGCCTGCTGGGGTGAGCGATGAGTCCTCCTGACGTGTGGAACACGGTGCCTACCCTGCGCGGCCAGCACGTGGCGCTGCAGCCGCTTCAGCTTGAGCATGTCCCGGGCCTGCGCGCTGCCCTCGAAGGCAGCGGCCTGGACCAGCTCTGGTACACCCAGGTGCCGTCACCGCAGCAGGTCGAGCACTATGTGCAGGCCGCGCTGCAGGCGCACGCCGAAGGCAAGGTGCTGCCGTTCGTGATCCGCGACGCCGCCGGTGACATCATCGGCAGCACGCGCTTCTACGACATGGATGCCAGCGTGCCCAAGCTCAGCCTCGGCTACACCTGGTACACGCCGCGCGTGCAGCGCACCGGCGCCAACACCGAGGCCAAGCTGTTGCTGCTGCAGCACGCCTTCGAGGCCATGGGCTGCATCAGCGTGGTGCTGGAAACCAGCTGGTTCAACGTCACCTCGCGCACCGCCATCGCCCGCCTCGGCGCCAAGCAGGATGGCGTGCTGCGCAACCACAAGCGGCACGCCGACGGCACGCCGCGCGACACCGTCATCTTCTCCATCATCGATGCGGAATGGCAGGGCGTGAAGCGCCACCTGCAGTACCGCCTGGACAGTCACGCATGAACGATTCGACTTTTACCCTGGGCATCGTCGGTGCCCGCGGCCATACCGGCGCCGAGCTGATCAAGCTGGTGGCCGCCCACCCGCGGCTGAAGCTGGCTTTCGTCTCCTCGCGCGAGCGCGCCGGGCAGCGCCTGTCCGACCACCACCCGGAATTCCAGGGCGAGCTGCAGTACGAAAACCTGGACGCCGATGCGGTGGCGGCCAAGGGCGTGGACGCGGTGATCCTGGCCCTGCCCAACGGCCTGGCCGCGCCGTTCGTGGCCGCGCTTGAAACCGCGAAGCCGGACACCGTCATCGTCGACCTCTCGGCCGACTACCGTTTCGACAACAGCTGGTACTACGGCCTGCCGGAGCTGACCCGCGGCCGGTACAACGGCCAGAAGCACATCAGCAACCCGGGCTGCTATGCCACCGCGATGCAGCTGGCGGTGCATCCGCTGCTGGACCTGCTGGCGGGTCCGCCGCAGTGCTTCGGTGTCTCCGGCTACTCCGGTGCCGGTACTACGCCGTCGGACAAGAACAACGTCGAACTGCTGGCCGACAACCTGATGCCCTACGCGCTGACCAACCACGTGCACGAGCGCGAGGTGTCCGTACAGCTGGGCGTGGCGGTCGAGTTCATGCCGCACGTCGCGCCGCACTTCCGTGGCATCACGCTGACCGCCAACCTGTGGCTGAACCGCGTACAGACCCGCGAGCAGATCGTCGAGCGCTTCCAGCAGGCCTATGACGTTGAACCCTTGATCGAGGTGGTGGACGAAGCGCCGTGGGTCAGCCGCATCGCCGGCCGCCACGGTGCCCAGGTCGGTGGCTTCACGCTCGCGCCGGGCGGCAAGCGCGTGGTGGTGGTGGCGACGCTGGACAACCTGCTGAAGGGCGCGGCCACCCAGGCCATGCAGAACCTCAACCTCGCGCTGGGCATCGACGAACTGACGTCGATCCCGCACTGAACACGCCTTCCGGAGCCCCCATGGCAGACCTTCTTTGGCAGAAGCCCGGCGTCGCTGTCGACGTCCAGATCCAGTCCTTCCTCGCCGGCGACGACGTGATCCTCGACCGCGAGTTCTTCCTGCATGACATCGCTGCCAGCGCCGCGCATGCGCAGGGCCTGCAGCACATCGGCATCCTCAGTGCCGATGAGCTTGCCGGACTTCTGCGCGAACTGGAGATCCTGGCGCAGGACTTCCGCGAAGGCCGCTTCGTGCTGGATACGCAGTACGAGGATGGCCACTCGGCGATCGAAGCGCGCCTGACCGAACGCCTTGGTGATGCGGGTCGCAAGATCCACACCGGCCGCAGCCGCAACGACCAGATCCTGGTCGCCACGCGCCTGTGGCTGAAGGAGAAGCTGCAGCGCGTTGCCCAGCTCAGCACCGAAGTGGCAAAGGTCGCGCTGGACCGCGCGCAGGCCGAGAAGGATCTGCCGATTCCCGGTTATACCCACATCCAGCGTGCCGTGGTGTCCTCGGCCGGCATGTGGTGGGCGGGCTGGGCCGAGGCCTTCATCGACAATGCCATCCGTGCCCGCGACACCCATGCGCTGGTCGACGCCAATCCGCTCGGCACGGCTGCCGGCTACGGCGTGAACCTGCCGCTGGACCGCGAGCACACCACCGCCGCGCTCGGTTTCGCACGCATGCAGATCTCGCCGATCTACGCGCAGCTGTCGCGCGGCAAGTTCGAGCTGGCCGCGCTGGAAGCGCTCGGTGGCGCCACGCTGGACCTGCGCCGCATTGCGTGGGACCTGTCGCTGTTCACCAGCGCCGAGTTCGGCTTCGTCGCGCTGCCGGCGCAGTACACCACCGGCAGTTCGATCATGCCCAACAAGCGCAATCCGGATGTGATCGAGCTGATGCGCGCCACCCACGCCAGCGTCGCCGCTGCGCGCACCGAGATCGAGCAGCTGCTGTCGCTGCCGTCCGGCTACCATCGCGACCTGCAGTCGTCCAAGGGTGCCATCTTCCACGGCTTCGGCCGTGGCCTGGCCGCGCTGGAGCTGCTGCCGGCGCTGCTGGCCAACCTGGAATGGCGCGACGACAGGCTGCGTGCGGCGATCGATTCGGGCATGTATGCCACCGACGTGGCGGTGGAAGCGGCCGTGGCCGGTGTGCCGTTCCGCGAGGCCTACAAGGCGGCTGCGGCCGGTGCCGACAGCGCAGGGCAGGGACGCACGCCGGAAGGCAGCCTGGCCGCGCGTGTATCGCCGGGCTCGGCCGCTGACCTGCGCCTGGACGAACTGCGCGCGCGCTGGCAGGCGCTGTCCTGATGGCGGGCACGGTCTACCTGGTGTTGGCCATGCGCCGGTCGGACTTCAACGATGCAGCGGTGCAGCCGCATCGCGATTTCCTCGATGCGTTGCAGGCGCAGGGCAAGCTGCAGCTGACCGGTGGCTTCGCCGATGGCAGCGGTGGCGCCTACGTGCTGTGCAACGTGGACAGCCTGGCGCAGGCGCAGGCCATCGTCGCCACCGATCCGCTGGTGACGATGCAGGCCTCCGACCTGACCGTGCACGAATGGAACACCCGCTGAGAGCCTGACCGATGATCCAGCACGCTGCCCATGTCGCCTCGCCGTTCCCCGAACAAGCGCTGCCGCCGTGGCGGCGTGCGGTGCTCAAGGTTGGCAGCAGTCTGCTGGCAGCCGATGGCGGCGGCCTGTCGCCACGCCACGCGCTGGGCCTGGCGCAGTTCGTCTCAGCCAATGTCCTGGCCGGGCGCGAGGTGGTGATCGTGTCTTCCGGCGCGGTCGCTGCCGGGCGCGCAATCCTGCCTCGGGCCGATGAGCCTGGCGCGGCGATGGCGGCGAGGCAGGCCCTGGCCGCGCTCGGCCAGGCACAGCTGATCGGGCTCTGGCAGCGCTTCTTCGAGCGCCCGGTGGCGCAGGTGCTGCTGACCCACGACGACCTGCGCAACCGCCGCCGCTACCTCAATGCACGCGCCACGTTGAGTGAACTGTTGCGCCTGGGCGCATTGCCGGTGGTCAACGAGAACGACACCGTGTCGGTGGATGAGCTCAAGCTCGGCGACAACGACAACCTGGCTGCCACCGTGGCGGCGCTGGTCGACGCCGATGCGCTGTTCATCGCCACCGACATCGATGGCCTGTACAGCGCCGACCCGCGCACCGTGGCCGATGCGCGGCCGTTGCACGACGTGCCGGAGCTGGGTCACGAGGTGCTGGCGATGGCGGGCGGCGCCGGCTCGCGCGCCGGTACCGGCGGCATGAGGACCAAGCTGGAGGCGGCGGCGAAGGCCGGGCGCCTGGGCATCGAAACCTATCTGTTCAATGGCCGCAGCGGTGACGTGGTGCGCGCGCTGGCGCAGGATCGCCTGTTCGGCACCCGCATCCATGCCGCACGCAGCCGCGAGGCCGCCCGCAAGCACTGGCTGCGGCATGCACCGCTGGCCGAGGGCGTGATCGTCATCGATGCCGGTGCGGCACAGGCGATGCGCGAGAAGGGCGCCTCGCTGCTGCCCGGTGGCATCACCGGTGCAGAGGGCGTGTTCCGCCGCGGCGATATGGTACAGGTGTGCTGGAACGCGCCGCAGGGCCGTGTCTGCGTGGCCCGTGGCGTCAGCCAGTATGCTGCCGACGACGTACGCCGGATTGCCGGCCACCATTCGCGCGACATCCAGGCCGTGCTCGGCTACAACTACGGCGGCAGCGTCGTCCATCGCGACGACCTGGTGCTGCCATGACCGGATTGAAGGACACACCGATGAGCGAGATCGAAGCGCAGGCGCGTGCCTGCCGTGATGCGGCGCAGATCGTTGCCGGCCTGGACAGTGCGGCACGACGCACGCTGCTGCTGGCGATGGCGCAGGCGCTGGAAGTGAATGCAGGGTTGATCCTGGCCGGCAATGCACGTGACCTCGCCGCCGCGCGCGAGAAGGGCGTGGGCAGCGCCATGCTCGATCGTCTGGCACTGGACCCGCCGCGCCTGTTCGCGATGGCCGAAGCCGTGCGCGAAGTGGCTGGATTGCCAGATCCTGTCGGCGAGGTCACCCGCGATGACGTGCGCCCGAACGGCATCCGCGTGCAGAAGGTGCGCGTGCCGCTGGGCGTGATCGCGATGATCTACGAGGCGCGCCCGAACGTGACCGCCGAAGCCGCGGCGCTGTGCCTGAAGGCGGGTAACGGCGTGATCCTGCGCGGTGGTTCCGAGGCAATTCACTCCAACACCGCGATCGCGCGGGCACTCGCCGGTGCGTTGAAGGCCAACGGGGTACCGCCGGCCGCCGTGACCGTGCTGACTGACCTGCGCCGCGAGGCGATGCTGGAACTGCTGCAGCTGCATGAGCTGATCGACCTGGCGATTCCGCGCGGTGGCGAAGGCCTGATCCGTTTCGTTGCCGAGCATGCGCGGGTGCCGGTGATCAAGCACTACAAGGGTGTCTGTCATCTGTTCGTGGATGCCAGCGCCGACCTGGGCAAGGCCATCGACCTGCTGGTGGATGGCAAGTGCAGCCGGCCAGCCGCCTGCAATTCGCTGGAGACACTGCTGGTACACCGTGACGTAGCCGATTCCTTCCTGCCGCGCGTGGCGCAGGCGCTCGGCCAGCGTGGCGTGCAGCTGCGCGCCGATGCGCAGTCGCAGCCGCTGCTGCCGGGCAGCACGGCGGCGACCGAGGAGGACTACGCCGCCGAGTTCCTCGACCTTGTGCTGGCCGTGCGCGTGGTGGACGACCTCGATGCGGCCATCGCGCACATCCGCCGCTATACCTCCGATCACACGGAAGTGATCGCGACCGCAGACGCCGGCCATGCCGAGCGTTTCGTTACTGCGCTGCGCTCGGCGGTGGTGATGGTCAATGCCTCATCGCGCTTCTCCGATGGTGGCCAGCTGGGCCTGGGCAGCGAAATCGGCATTTCCACCACGCGCCTGCATGCCTATGGCCCGATGGGTCTGGAAGCGCTCACTGTCGAACGTTTCGTGGTGCGTGGCGAAGGGCAGACGCGCACATAAGTGGATCCACGCCATGCGTGGATGTTCTTCGCGGCAGACCCCGGTGCCGACCAAGGCGGGCATCCACCGGGCTGTCGGGCTACACCACCTCGCGGCGGATGCCGACCGGGCGTGCGTGATCATCCATGTGCAGCGTGGCGGCCTTGCAGCTCATCAGGCGTTCGGCCAGGCCGGTGCTGGCACCCAGATCGGCGGCTACTTCGTTGAGGCTGGCCAGTGGCCGCGGCAGGCGGCGCTCGCGGCCACGGAAGCGGGCACGGTTGTACTCGGCCCAACCGATCAGCAGCACGCTGGCGCACAACAGCATCAGCGGCAATGCCACCAGCACGTAGGGATCGAACTGGCTTTGCCGTTCGTACAACTGCTGCCAGGCCAGCTGGCCGCCAACCAACCACGAGAACAGGGTCACCAGGGGCGCCCACAGGTAGAAGTAGAAGCCCCAGAACGCCAGGGTGACGAATCCCCAGGCGGTGCGCTGGAAGCGCGGCTGGCGGTGTGGCTTGCGGATCATCCGTGAGTCGAAGCGGTTGGAGGGGCGTTGCGCGTTCATCGGATCCCCCGGTCAGGGCTGGTCCAGGTGGCGCGCTTGCTGCGACGGCGCAGCAGTGTCTTCGGCAGCGCCACCAGGGTGGTGGAAAGGCTGATCAGCCAGTACGCCATCGGGTACCAGATGACCCAGAAATAGTTGCGTCCAATCTGTGTTTCGTAACGCCGGTCGATGATCAGGCTGCTGGCGAACTGCAGCAGGCAGACCAGCGCCAGGATCACGCCATGCCACTGCGGCAGCAGGCTGGCGATATGCAGCTGCGGCGGCAGCTCGATGAACTTGCCCAGTGCCCACAGCAGCACGATGAACAACATGGTGTAGGCCCAGATCACGCTCAGCACGTACTCCAGCAGCACGCCCCACATGCGCCGCTCTTTCCAGTGCAGCAGCGAGCGCGCGTGGCGCAGCATCACCTCCACGCCGCCCTGGGCCCAGCGCAGGCGCTGCCGCCACAGGCCCTTGAGGGTCTCCGGCATCAGGATGAAGCACAGCGCATTGGGTTCGTAGCGGATGTCCCAGTGCGCGCGCTGCAGGCGCCAGCTGATGTCGATGTCCTCGGTCACCATGTCATCCGACCACCAGCCCACCTGGTGCAGGGCGGTACGGCGGAAGCCGGCGATCACCCCGGAGATGGTGAAGATGCGCCCGTATACACGCTGCGCGCGCTTGATCATGCCGATGATCGAGGAAAACTCGGCCACCTGCAGGCGCCCGAGCAGGGTGGAGCGGTTGCGGATGCGCGGGTTGCCGGTGACCGCACCGACCCGGTTGCCGCTGACCAGGTGCCAGACCATCCAGTGCAGCGCATGTTCCTCCAGCATTGCATCGCCGTCGATGCACACCAGGTACTCCGAGCGAGCGGCCAGTGCGCCCATGCGCAGCGCATTGGCCTTGCCCAGGTTACGGTCCAGGTGCAATACGCGCAGCCGCGGGTGCCTTGCCGCCAGCACATCCAGCCGCGCGCCGGTGTCATCGCTGCTGCCATCGTCGATGGCGATCACTTCGTAGTCGGCGGGGTAACGCTGGGCCAGCGCCGCAGTGAGTGTGTCATCCAGGTTCTCTGCCTCGTTGTGGCAGGGCACCAGCAGGCTCGCGAAGGGGGGATCGACCATCAATGGAGGGTCGTTGCGCGGCCGCGAGTGGCGTTCGCGCCGGTAGTAGTAGTAGAGGCCGCCGGACATCCAGAAGAACGCCATCACCATCGGGTAGTAGAAGGCGAACTGGAACAGGACCTGCAGCAGCGGATGCATGTCCATGTCACTTCTCCGGGTACGGGAAGGTGCCGGCGGACATCGCCGCGCGGGCATCGCGGGTGGAGGGCTGGTCGGCGATGAAGTCGTCCGGGTACCAGGCGAAGTGGTGCACGCCCTGCGCCTGCAACTGGCGGATCTGTGCGCGCAGGCGCTCGGCGGGAATCGGTTGCCCGTTGCGCCAATCGACGGTCTGCAGCTCGAACAGGGTGTGCTGCAGCTGCGGGTCATGTGCGCGTACTGCGGCCAGCAGCTGGTCCAGCCAGCGCTCGGGGTGCTGGCTGCCTTCCATCCACGGCATCGCCATCAGCGCGGTCTGGTCATAGGCCTTGTTGAACAGGTCCAGGCGCTGCGCGAACCAGGCCTCGCTCTGCGGGCGGAGCACCGGCTCAGCGTACAGGTTGCGCACGGTGGCCAGTTTCGGGCGCCAGCGTTGCGCGCTGTCGCGCAGCGCCAGGGTGAAGCTGATCAGCGCCTGCGTGCGCGCGCTGCCATCGCCCCCGGCTGCCAGTGTCGGCAGCTCGGTGTCGCGCAGGTAGCCGTCGTCATGGAACAGCAGGCCTTCAAAGTAGGAATTGACCGCCAGGTCCTCGTAGATGTCGAGCATGATCTGGCGGGCCTTCGGGTTGGTGAAGTCCAACCGGTACATGCCATCGGGATCGCCGTTGCGGATCGCCAGCGCCTTGCGCTGCGCCAGGTCGGGCAGCTCGAAGCCAAGCACCGGCAGCCATGCGTAGACCTTCACGCCGGCGCGGGATTTCAGTTGCCAGGCGACGCGGCTGAACAGGTCCGCCCGCATCGGCATGTGACGGTTGGGGAAGTACAGCGCATCGGCAGTGTTGTTGCCGTCCGGATCGGCGAATGCCTGCAGGTAGACGTGCGTCGGCGCGATGCGCTTGACCCGTTCGACCAGCGCATCGAGGTTGCGTGCCTGCTGCGTCGGGTCTGCGTCGTAGACATCATCCAGGTCGATCTGCAGGGCACGGATGCCATCGAGCGCGACATCGCGGCGCAGTTCGTAGGCCAGCCCTTCCACGGTCGGGTTGTCGCTGACCAGGAAGCGCGCCAGACCATGCAGGTCGCTGGCCACCGGCGTGCTGCGGCCCTCCAGATCGAAGGACACCGGCATGCCCAGCTGTTCGGCGATGTCGTTGCCCAACTGGTTGTAGGCGGCGTATGGCCAGACGATGGCGCGCGGGCGCACGCCCAGGTGCTGCTTGATGCGCTGCACGCTGCGCGAGAGATCGGCGCGCAGGCGCTGCTCATACTGCGTTTCAGTCTCGTACCTGTGCGTGGCCGGGCTGTAGATGCGGGTGACCACGGCGGGCGTTGAATTGCCCTGTGGATTGGCGAGCACGCCGTGGTGCAGGTCGTCGGTGTGGCTGGCCACTTCGATCAGGCCGCTGTCGTGCATCTGCTTCAGCTGCGCCCAGGTGACGAAGTCATCGCGGCCGAACGGCCGGTAGCCGTAGTCGATGGTGCGGCCCGGAGCCATGTCCACGTAGTCGGTGATCACCGCCACCAGCGCCGGGTAGCGGTAGGCCTGCAGCAATGGGAAGGCCTTGTCGTAGACGCTGCGCAGGCCGTCATCGAAGGTCAGCAGCACAGGCTTGGGCGGCAGCGTGGCCCGCCCCTGCGAGGCATCGATCACCTGCGACAGCGAGACCGGGTGATAGCCATGCGCGCCCAGCCAGTCCAGGTGTGCGGCAAAGTTCTGCGTGCTCACCGCATAGGTATCGGCATCGCCCTTGGCCGCGACCTGGTCGCGGATGTCGTGGTAGCTGAGGATCAGCAGGCCATTGTCGATCGCATCGAGATGCGCGGCCTGCTGCGCCAAGGCCGGTGGCGTGATGGCCAGCAGCAGGAGCACGATCAGTCGCAGGAAGCAGGCCATGTCAGTCTCCCCAGCGCAGTGCGGCTTCGAAGCCGATATGACGCTCGCGGTGGCCGTCGTAGACCGGCCGCGACCAGCGCACGCCGTACTCGAACACGCGGCCCGGGCCCAGCTGCCATTCGTGCATGTACGACACCGACGGCACCAGCGCACTGCCGAAGCCGTCCTGCCAGTAGTCGCCCAGCGAGACCGTCAGCCGGTGGCGGAAGTGGCGTTCGTAGTGCCGCCACAGCTGCTGGTCGATGCGCAGCCCGATCTCGACCATGCGGTCGCGCTTCGGGTTGAAGTAGGGCGCATCGTCGCGGCTGCCACGACTGGTGTAGGCACTGGCGAGGCCATCGATCAGCCAGCGCGGGCGGGTCAGCAGGCGCTGTTCAAGGCGGGTGCTGAACAGTTCGCGGTGGTTGCCATCGTCATAGCGGAAGCGGCTGGCGCCGAACGTCCAGTGGGTGAGCTCGCTGCGCCGGTAGTCCACCTGTGCGCTCATGCTGTCGGCGGTGATGCCGGCCGCGCGCGCCTGCATCGAGGCTTCTGGATCATTGCGCGCGGCCACCAGGCCGGCGTGCCAGTAATCGTTGAACTGCCAGCCGACGCCGGCCCGCAGGCCGGTATCGCCGATGTGGTCGTTGGCGCGCAGGACGGCCGCTTCCGCATCCAGCTGCCCGAAGCGGTAGCGCACGCCCGCACCCAGCCACAGGGGATCGATGCGCTGGTCCTGGAAATCGGTCGAGCGCCGGTCGGCCAGGGCGAACAACCGCCAGCGGTCATCAAGGATCGGTGTCTCCACTTCCACACCGTAGTGGCGATCGTTGTTGCCCAGTGGCGAGGTGCCACCGCCACCGGAGCTGCGGCCGATGTCGGTCCATGCCTTCAGCTGCCAGCCGCGATGCGCACGCCAGGCCTGGTCCATGCGTTCGACGGCCGGTTGGGTGGGATAGCGTGCGACCAGGTCATCGTGCAGCGGCCGCGCCAGGTCGTCGCGCTGCAGGGCGACGTAGGCCTCTTCCATGCCCAGCCGCGGTTCGATGTCACGCGGGTCCAGCGCGTGTGCCATCTGCTGTCGCTGCAGTGCCCTGCGTGGCCAGCCGCGCATCATGTAGACGCTGCCCAGCGCACTCTGCAGGCCTCCGTTGCCGGCTGCGATGTCCACCATCGACTCCAGATCGTGCTGCGCAGTGACCAGGTCGCCGCTGTAAGCGCGCACCATTGCCAGGTTGAGATCGGCCTCGTAGCGTGACCAGTTCACGTACGGTGATTTGCCATTGCTCCAGCGCCACGCCGGCTCCTTGTCGCGCCATGCCTGCAGCAGGTCGATCGCCTTTTCCTGCTGCTCGCTTTCCAGGTAGGCGTAGGCCAGTTCCGAATGCGAGGCGTCGCGCGCCGGATCGCCAGCGACGGCCGCCTGCAGTACCGGAATGGCTTCTTCCGGGTGCAGGGTGCCCATCAACGAATCGCCCACGGCAGGCAGCACGTAGTCGGGCAGGGTGTGGCCTTCGGCCTGCAGGGCTCGTGCTTCCTCACGCACCTGTACATGGCGGCCCAGCCGGTTGAGCAGGATCAGCCGGTCCATGCGGATGCGCAGTGGCGCCTGCGAGGGTGGGGTGCCTTCGCCGCCAACGTAGCGCTGCATGCGCGCCAGGGTCGACTCGGCTTCTTCCAGGCGGCTGTCCTCGCTGCTGCTGTAGGCCAGGCTCCAGACCACGAGTTTGGCCAGGTAGTCGCCTTCCAGGCGCTGCTTCTGGGCGTCGTCGAACAGCTGCGGCCGCTGCTGGTACAGCTCCCAGGCGCGCCAGGCATTGCCGATGTCGCCCAGGGTCAGCACGCGCAGCTTGAACAGCAGATCGTCGTTGGGCTGCTGCTGGCTGGCGCGCTCGATTGCGCCGAGCGCATCCAGCCAACGGGCCTGGTCGCGGTAGCGGCCGATCTCGGCCAGGGCCGCGTCGCGGTCGGTCGGAGCCGCGCCGCTGGCCCAGGCCAGAGCGGTGCATGCGAGGCCGACGCAGAGCGCCAGCCGGCGGTGGACGACCATTGGGGACCCCCTTGGCTTCCGAACCAGACAACCTGTGAAAATGTGACGCAAATCACATGCCAGTATTTGGCGTGGCCGTGGCCCGCGTCACTCCCTTCGTGCATTCCCGCCCATTGAAGACGGATACAACCCGGACAGCGACCTGCAATGTCTTGTCTGAAACGAGAGTCCCCCGCACACCGAGTGGTGGCCTGGGCGGCGCCGCCGCCCCCATGCCCGATGCCGGCACGCGGCAAGGAAGGGCATTCGTGGGCACTATCCGCCCGCAATTGTCAGTCCGGCGTCAAAATTTCCCGGGTGTCTGACGAGCGGTAGGCGGGGCCCTCTGGCGGCCCCGGCCGGGCTACCAGAGATCTTCCAGCTTGCGGGGCTTGCAGGCGACCCACGAAGCGCACAGCATCAGGGTGGCGCAGCCGAACAGGAAGCTGAACGGGAGCGTCCAGCCATTGCTGACGGTATGCAGCCAGCCGACCAGGAACGGGCCCAGGCAGCTGAAGCTGTAGCCCACGCCCTGCATGAAGCCCGACAGCGCGGCCGAGCCGGCCGGGGTGCGGGTGCGCAGGTTGATCAGGGTCAGCGCCAGCGGGAAGGTGGACGGGCCGACGCCGAGCAGGCAGGCCCACAGCAGGGGCGCCTTCATCGGCGCCAGCAGCAGCCCGGTGAAGGCGATCACGAACGAGAAGAAGCCGATCAGCACCAGCGGGAACGGGTTCTGCATGCGTACCGCCATCGACGGAATGACCAGTGACGGCAGCAGGCCCAGTGCCGAGAACACGGCCACCATCACGCCGCCGAACGCGGGCGTGCCACCGGCCTCGACCACGATGCGCGGCAGCCAGGTGAACATCGAATAGGTCATCAGCGAGGTCATGCCGAACATCAGCGTCATGCTCCAGCCCAGCGACGTGCGCCAGACCTTTCCGTGCGGCTGCGCGGTGGGATCGGCGGCGTCGGCCAGCGGCTTCGGTGCGCGCCTGGCCAGCAGCAGCCACGGCAGCGCGGCGGCCAGTGCAAGCAGCGCCCACATGCCCAGCGACACGCGCCAGCCTGCAGCGTTGGCCATCGGTACTGCCAGTAGCGCCGGCAGCATCGTGCCCAGCTGCAGCACGCTGATGTAGAGCGTGCTCATGGTGCCGACCTTGTTGGCGAAGTAACGCTTCACCAGCGGCGGCACCACCACGTTGCCGATGCCCATGCCGGCCAGCGCGATTACCGAGCCCAGCAGCAGCGTGCCGACGTTGCCGGCGCTGGAGCGCAGCAGCAGGCCGGCCATCGCCATCGCCATCGCCAGCAGTGTGGTGCGTTCCAGGCCCAGGCGCCGCGCCAGTGCCGGCGTGGCCACGCCGAACAGCGCGAACGAGGCGGTCGGCAGCATGCCCAGCACGCCGGTCATGGTGGTGCCGAAGCCGAACTGCTGGCCGAGCACGTCCAGCAGCGGGGTGATCGAGGTGACCGCAGTGCGCAGGTTGACTGCTGCCAGCAGGATCGCGGCAAACGCGAGGACGCGACCGTGCAGCAGCGACGGCGAATCGGAAGTGGAGGAACTCATCGATGGTCCTTGCAGGTGTCGCACGCCGCAGCAACGGCATGCAGCGCCGGCATCGGTCTACGCCGAAGCGGCAGGTGGGGGGGGGGGCTGCAGGTGGGCCGGCAGCGCGGCCATTGTACGTGTGCGCTCCGGCAAGGTCCCGTCATGCGGGCGGCCTGGCGCGGGGTACAAAAAAACCCGGAGGACAGTGATGTCTTCCAGGCTTCTTGGTGACCACCGAAGTGGTCGGGGAGACAGGATTCGAACCTGCGACCTCTACGTCCCGAACGTAGCGCTCTACCAGACTGAGCTACACCCCGAAGGGAGCCGCCTATTCTAGCGATTCACCCCGATGGCGGCAAGGGGTGAATGCTGTTTTCTTCACACCGCCGAAGCAGTGCCACCTCAGGGAACAAAAAAGCCTGGATGACTTCACCAGGCTTCAATGCGACCACGTGAGTGGTCGGGGAGACAGGATTCGAACCTGCGACCTCTACGTCCCGAACGTAGCGCTCTACCAGACTGAGCTACACCCCGAAGGAGCCGCCTAAGATACCGTGTGAAGGCCAGGGCGGCAAGGCTTTTTTACAGCTCAGCGACGATTTCCGTTCTCGATGCGGTTCTGCTCGCGGGCTTCGAACCACATGCCGTTGAGGATGGCCACCGTCGAGGCGAGGCCGGCACCGAGAATCCAGGCGAAGTACCACATAGTCAATCTCCATTGTTCAAGGGTGTGCCGACCGTCGGCCGGCACACCGGCAATCAGTAGGCGTTCGGGTTGTTGCCCATCTCTTCGGTGGTGGTCTTGCCCTTCAGCACACGGTACACCCAGGTGGTGTAGGCGAGGATGATCGGCAGGAACACCGCCGTGGCCAGCAGCATGATCCACAGGGTCAGGTGGCTGGACGAGGCATCCCACACGGTCAGGCTGGAGGTGGGCTGGCTCGAGGACGGCAGCAGGAACGGGAAGATGGCGAAGCCGACGGTCAGGATGATGCCGGCGATAGCCGCACCGGAGGCGATGAAGGCCAGGCCACCACGACGGGCACGCAGCAGCACCGCACTGGCCAGCAGGCCCGCCAGGCCGAGCAGCGGGGCCAGGATCGTGGCCGGCATCGCGCTGTAGTTGCGCATCCAGCCACCGGCGGCGCCGAGTTCGGCGGTCTTCAGCAGCGGATTGGTGGCGCCATCGGTAACCACCTGCGAGGTGATCTGGTAACCCGGCAGGCCGAAGGCCACCCAGGCGCCACCCACTGCGAACAGCACGAAGGCGATGATTGCCGCGATGCTGCCGAAGCGGGCAGCACGCTCGGCCACCGGGCCGTCGGTCTTGATCACCAGCATGGCCGCACCGTGGGCGACCAGCATCGACACGCTGAGCAGGCCGGCCAGCAGCGCGAAGGGCATCAGCAGGCCGAAGAACGAGCCGGTGTAGAAGATGCGCATGCTGTCATCGAAATGGAACGGAACGCCCAACAACACGTTGCCCACGGCCACGCCCATGATCAGTGCGGGAATGAAGCCACCGATGAACAGCGCCCAGTCCCAGGTGTTGCGCCAGCGTTCGCTGGGCATCTTGCTGCGGAACTTGAAGCCGACCGGACGCAGGATCAGGGCGAACAGGATCACGAACATCGCCAGGTAGAAGCCAGAGAAGCTGACCGCATACAGCGGCGGCCAGGCGGCAAAGATTGCGCCACCGCCCAGGATCAGCCACACCTGGTTGCCTTCCCAGACCGGGCCGATGGTGTTGATCACCCGGCGGCGTTCGGCATCAGTGCGGGCGACGAAGGGCAGCAGGGTGCCCACGCCCAGGTCGAAACCATCCATCACGGCGAAACCGATCAGCAGGATGCCGAGCAGCAGCCACCAGATCACGCGCAGCGTGGTGTAGTCCAGAAGAATGAAATCCATCTTGGTTCTCCTGCCTCAGGCCTGGCCGGCGGCGGGCGCCGAGGCATTGTGGGAAGCATGCGGCTGGGGCGACTGCAGCGAAGGCAGCAACTCGTCCGGACCCTTGCGGATCGCCTTGAGCATCAGCTTGATCTCGACCACGATCAGCGCGGTGTAGATCGCGGTGAAGCCGGCCAGGGTCAGCACGATTTCATGCAGGGCCAGGCCCGATGCCGCATAGAAGGTCGGCAGCACGCCATCGACCGCCCACGGCTGGCGACCATACTCGGCCACGAACCAGCCGCACTCGATCGCGATCCACGGTGCCGGCAGCGTCCACAGGGCCAGCTTGAGGAACCAGCGCTTGTCCTGGAAGTTGTTGCGGCACGAGTAGTAGAAGGCCAGCGCGAAGAAGGCGATCAGGTAGAAGCCCAGGCCGGCCATCACGCGGAAGGTCCAGAACAGCGGCATCACGCGCGGCACGGTATCCATCGCCGCCTGCGAGATCTCCTGCGGGGTGGCGTTGAGGATGTCATCGCGGTAGCGCTTGAGCAGCAGGCCGTGGCCCAGGTCCTGCCAGTGGCGGTCGAACATCTCGCGTGCTTCCACGTCGTTCTTGTTCGCACGCAGGCGTTCCAGCGCGCCGTAGGCGAGCTGGCCGCCGCGCACGCGGTGTTCGGCGCGCTCGACCAGTTCCAGGATGCCTGGAATCGGCTGGTTCAACGAACGGGTGGCGATCAGGCCCATCAGGTAGGGGATCTTCACCGCATAGTCGTTCTGGTGGGTGTCCTGGTTCGGGATGCCGAAGGCGGTGAAGTCGGCCGGCGCACGCTCGGTCTCCCACATCGCTTCGATCGCGGCCAGCTTCATCTTCTGGTGTTCACTGGCGGCGTAACCGCTCTCGTCACCCAGCACCACCACCGACAGCGATGACAGCAGGCCGAACGCTGCGGCCACCGCGAACGAACGACGGGCCAGGTCCTTGTGCTTGTTGCGCAGCAGGAACAGGGCACTGATCGCCATCACGAACACCGCACCGGTCACATAACCGGCGCTGACGGTGTGCACGAACTTGGCCTGCGCCACCGGGTTGAACACCACCGCCATGAAGTCGACCACTTCCATGCGCATGGTTTCCGGGTTGAACACCGCACCGGTCGGGTTCTGCATCCAGCCGTTGGCGACCAGGATCCAGATCGCCGACAGGTTGGTACCCAGCGCCATCAGCCAGGTCACCATCAGGTGCTTGACCTTGGTCAGGCGGTTCCAGCCGAAGAAGAACAGGCCGACGAAGGTGGCTTCCAGGAAGAAGGCCATCAGGCCTTCGATGGCCAGCGGCGCACCGAAGATGTCACCGACGTAGTGGCTGTAGTAGGACCAGTTCATGCCGAACTGGAATTCCATGACGATGCCGGTGGCGACGCCCATGGCGAAGTTGATGCCGAACAGGACGCCCCAGAACAGGGTCATCCTGCGCCAGATCTCCTTGCCGGTCATCACGTACACGCTCTCCATGATGGCCACCATGAAGGACAGGCCGAGGGTGAGCGGTACGAATAGGAAGTGGTACATCGCGGTCAGCGCGAATTGCAGCCGCGACAGTTCTACGACTGTCTGATCAATCATGGCCTGGCTACCTCGTTGGATAGTGCCGTTGCAGGTGGCGGGAAGGGTGGTCTACGACGTGAATGATGTGACCGACTACTTCAAACAGCCTTGATCCAGATCAATGTATGAACAGGTGCCCCGGTCGATCGTATGCCAACCTGATGAAGACTGCGACTGCTGGCCGCAGAGGCCGGCCATTGCCTGCGCCTACAATGCCGTGTCTCCCCCGTTGCCCGTGAAGACCCCTTGAGCGCTGCCGAAACCTCCTCCGTCGCCCTGTCCCAGGACGCCGAAACGACCCGCCAGCGGCGCGCCCGCAGCGCGTGGCTGGCCGATCTGGCGCGGCCTGCTCGAGGCCGCCAGCGGCTGGCGGCACTGTGCATCAGCCTGTCCGGTGCCCTGTTGATCGGCCAGGCGGCCGCCATCGCCTGGCTGGTGCAGCAGGTGCTGGTAGAGCGCGCGCCGCTGGCCTCGGGGTTGCCGGTGCTGGGCGGTCTGGCGGCGATCCTGGTGGCGCGCACGCTGCTGGGCAGCGCCACCCAGGCCGCCGCCGGTGATGTGGCCGATGCCGCGCGGTTGGCCCTGCGTGAACGCGTGTTCGGACGCCTGCTTGGCCTGGGGCCGCTGTGGCTGCGCCAGCGCCGCACCGGCGAACTGGGCGAACTGATGCTGCATCACGCTGATGCGATCGAGAGCTATTACAGCGGTTTCCTGCCGGTACGCACCGAAGTAGTGGTGGTGCCGCTGCTGATCCTGGCCGCCGTAGCCTGGGTCGACTGGGTGGTGGCGCTGATCCTGCTGTTCACTGCACCGTTGGTACCGTTCTTCATGATGCTGGTGGGCTGGGGGGCCGAAGCGGCCGGCCGCGCGCAGCTGGGTGAGCTGGCGCGGATGAGCGGCCATTTCGCCGACCGCATCAAGGGCCTGGGCCTGCTGCGCCTGTATGGCCGCGGCGAGGCTGAGCTGGAGGGGATCGAGGCGGCTGCCGAAGGCGTGCGCGTGCGCACCCTGAAGGTTCTGCGCATCGCTTTCCTGTCGTCCACGGTGCTGGAGTTCTTCGCCTCGGTCAGCGTGGCGATGGTCGCCCTGTACCTCGGGCTGAGCTATCTGGGCATGATGTCGCTGCATGCAACGGTACCGACGCTGGGGGCGGGCCTGTTCTGCCTGCTGCTGGCGCCGGAATTCTATGCGCCGTTGCGACGGCTGGCCGCCCACTACCACGACCGTGCCAATGCGCTGGCTGCCGCTGCCGAGGTGGAGCGCCTGCTGCAGTCGCTGCCCGATGAGCAGGGCCTGATCGAGAACGAAGCTGCGCCGCTGGCGGTGGAGCCGGCCGAGGCCGCGCTGCCACCGCTGCGGGCACAGGGTCTGGTGCTGCGTCCGCTGGGCGCGCCGCACGATGTGCTGCAGGATCTGGACGTGCTGCTGGAACCGGGCCAGCGCCTGGCCCTGGTCGGTCCCAGCGGGTCCGGCAAGAGTACGTTGCTGGAGGCGCTGGCCGGTTGGCTGCCGCCGCGTGCCGGCAAGCTGCAGGTGCGTCCCGGCGTGCAGGTGGCCTATGCCAGCCAGCGTCCGTACCTGTTCCACGGCAGCATCGCCGACAACCTGCGCCTGGCCGATCCCGGCGCCAGCGATGCGCGCCTGCGCGCGGTGGCCGAGGCGTCGCAGGTACTGCAGTTTGCGCAGCGCCTGCCGCAGGGGCTGGATACGGTGATCGGCGAACGTGGCTTCGGCCTGTCCGGTGGTGAGGCGCGTCGCATCGGCCTGGCCCGTCTCCTGCTGCGTGATCCGCAGGTGCTGCTGCTGGACGAACCCACCGCGTTCCTGGATGCCGATACCGAAGCGGCATTGCTGCGCAGCCTGGCCGCATATGCACGTGGCCGCAGCGTGGTGGTCGCCACCCACAGCCCGGCGGTGATCGCCTGGGCCGATCGTTGCCTGCTGCTGCCGGAAGGCCGCCTGGTAGAACCGGCACAGGCGGTGCGCGCATGAGCCGTTCACCTGATTCGCTGCGCGCGGTGTTCCTGCGTCATCGTCCACGCCTGTTGCTGACGATCCTGTTGTTGTGGACCACGATGCTGGCCGGCACTGCATTGCTGGGCCTGTCCGGTGGTTTCCTCACCGCGGCCGCGCTGGCCGGTGCCGCAGGCCTGGGGCAGGGATTCAATTTCTTCTCGCCGTCTGCGGGTATCCGTGGCTTGACCATGGCGCGCATCGTGTCGCGCTACTTCGAAAAGCTGGTGGGCCACGATGCCACCCTGCGCATCGCCCGCGATCTGCGCGTCTGGTTCTTCCGCCGCGCGCTGCCACTGGCGCCGGCACGGCTGGGGGCTACGCGTACCGGCGAGTTGCTGGCGCGACTGCTGGGCGACATCGGCGAAGTGGATGGCCTGCTGGTACGTGCGATCGGGCCGCTGGTGGCGCTGGGTGCGCTGTCGGTGGTGGCGGTTGCATCGGCGGCGCTGATCCTGCCGTCGGCGGCAGTGCTGCTGGCGGTGCTGGCGCTGCTGATCGCCTTCGGTGTGCCGTGGCTGGGCGTGCGTGGCCACGATGATGAAGAAGCCGACCGCGCCGCACATCGCGCCGCATTGCGCACCGCGGCCTTTGAGGGGTTGGAGGGGGCGGGAGATCTGGCCGCGCTGCATGCCGATGCCGCGTGGCAGCTGAAGGTGCGCGTGGCAGCCAAGCAGTTGGCCTCGCGTGACCGCCGCCGTCGCTGGCGCCTGATCGCGGCCTCGACCCTGCACGGCCTGGTGGCCGGGCTGGGCCTGGTGGCGATGCTGGCGTTGGCCCTGCACGCCGCCGAACAGCAGCGCATCGCGCCGGAGATGGCGGCGGGCCTCGTGTTCCTGACCGTGGCGTTGATCGAACTGTGGGCCGGCATGGGCCTGGCCTGGCAGTCGCTGCAGTCCGGGCGCATTGCCGCAGATCGCCTGCAGGCGATCGTCGAGCAACCGCCGACGGTGGACGATCCGCAAGTGCCACAGCCGGTGCCGCAAGCCGCGCGCGTGCATTGGGACGATGTGCATTTCCAGTGGCCGGGCGCGGCGCGGCCGGTGCTGTCCGGCCTCCAGCTGACCCTGGCGTCAGGCGAACGCATCGCCATCCGCGGCGACAGCGGCAGTGGCAAGACCACGCTGTCCAGCCTGCTGCTGCGGCTGTGGGATCCGCAGCAGGGGCGAATCACCTATGGTGGCCGCGATCTGCGCGACGTCGCCCAGGCTGAGTGGCACCAGCAACTGGCGTGGCTGCCACAGAACGCACCGGTGTTTGCCGGCAGCGTGGCAGAAAACCTGCGGCTGGGCGATCCCGATGCCAGCGACGCCGCCTTGTGGGCGGTCCTCCGTCGCGTGCGCCTGGGCGACTGGGCCGAGCGCAACGGTGGCCTGCAGGCCTGGGTGGGCGAGAACGGCGCGACGATGTCGGCCGGCCAGGCGCGACGGCTGGCGCTGGCGCGGGCGCTGCTGCGCAACGCGCCGATCCTGCTGCTGGACGAACCAACCGAAGGGTTGGACGTGGATACCGCACGTGCGCTGCTGCACGATCTCTCCGGGTTGCTGGACGGGCGCAGCCTGTTGATGATCACCCACGACGACCTGCCCGAAGGCGTGGTCGATGCGCAGTACCGGTTGCGTGATGGGGTGTTGATTCGCGAATCGTGACGATGGTCCGGTAGTGCCGGCCGCTGGCCGGCAATTGAAGCGTCTGAGGTTGCCGGCCAGCGGCCGGCACTACCGATGGCGAGGGTTATCGCGAAAATTCGCGCAGCAGTACCGCGATCGAGGCCACGTTGGCCAGCACGCACAGCCAGAACACCCATTGGAACGCGGCCTTGCGGTGCTTGTGGCGGAACATCGCCTGGCCCAGCAGCGCGCCGGGCCAACCACCGGCAAAGGCCAGCAGCTGCAGGGTGCGCTCGGGAATCCGCCACTGCTTTCGCTGCGCCGCGCGCTTGTCATGGCCATAGAGCCCGAACGACACCGCGCTGGCCAGCACGCACCAGCCGCCCAGCCACAGCGGCAGCACGCCGCTGATCATCAGCGCGATCAACGCGCCGAAGGCAGCCAGCGCGAGATTACGCCGCCACGCCACTTACAGCGCGTCGAGGAAGCCGCGCACGGCCGGGCCGAAACGCTCGAAATCGACGAGGAAGGCGTCGTGGCCCTGCGGCGATTCCAGGCCGATGAAGTGCGCATCGGCACCGCCGGCGCGCAGGCCATCGGCAATCTGTTGCTGCTGCTGCACGGGGAACAGGATGTCGGTGTTGGCGCCGATCGCCAGCGCCTTCTCCACACGGATCTTCGCAAGCCCGGCCAGCACGTTGCCGTCGGCATACTCGGCCAGGTCGAACCAGTCCATCGAGCGGCTCAGGTACAGGTAGCAGTTGGGATCGAAGAAACGCACGAAGCGCCGTGCGTGGCCTTCCAGATAGCTTTCCACCTGGAATTCCAGGCCGAACGGATCGTCGTCGGTCTGGTCCGAATCCAGCCGCACGCGGCCGAAGCGGCCATCCCACTCCAGCGCCGAGCGGTAGGTGATCACGCCCAGCTTGCGCGCCATGCGCATGCCGGACTCGGGGTACTCGGCATCGTCGTAGTGGCCGCCATTCCAGCGCGGGTCAAGGCGGATTGCCTCGCGCTGCAGCGAGCGGATCGCGATCGAGAACGGCAACGCCTGCGCGCTGCCGGAAATGTTGACGTGGCTGCGCGCGATGCCCGGATGCAGCATCAGGATGGCAAGGGCCGTCATGCCGCCCATCGAGTTGCCGACCACGCAGGCCAGCCGCTCGATACCGAGTGCACGCACGACGTCGACGGCGGCGCGGGCACCGTCTTCGATCGACAGCTCGGGGAAGTCCAGGCGGTAGGGCTCACCGTTGGCCGGGTTGAGCGAAGCGGGGCCGGTCGAGCCCTTGCAGCTGCCCAGCGAATTCACGCATACCACGAACCAGCGGTTGGTATCGATCGGCTTGCCGGGGCCAACCATCGCTTCCCACCAGCCCGATGCCGGGTTGGCCTCGTTGGCCGCTGCATGCGCGTCTGGGGACAGGCCGGTCACGATCAGGATCGCATTGCTGGCATCGGCCGCCAGCGTTCCCCAGGTCTCGTAGGCCACGCGCGCGCCGTGCAGGGCGCCACCGCGCTTGAACGGGAACGGCGAAGGCAGGGCGTGGAAGCGGGTGCCGGGCGGGATGAATTCGGTCATGCACGCATTCTAGCGGGGCGGCATGTGGAGCTGGCGACACGCTGGATTCCAGCAGCGGGTGGACGCGGACCGGACCGTCGTATCCACGCATGGCGTGGATCTGCTGTAGAGCCGAGCCGATGCTCGGCTGGCGGGCGTCGGCAACCCAATCGCAGCCGAGCGTGGGCTCGGCTCTACAAGTCAGGGAAACCGCAGTTCCACCACGCCTTCATGCGGCAGGCTTACCTTCACTGGAACGCTCTGCAGGTCGCCCTCGCTGCGATTGGCGCTACCAGTACGCGAGATGCGTGCCAGCACTTCCACTTCGCGATGGGCCGACAGCGGTGCGGTTGGCATCGGACTGTCACCGTCGCCGAGCCCGACCGTGTCCGGGAATCCGCTCAGCGGCAGCTTGCGAGCGGCCACCGGCATCGGCGGGCCGCCGACGGCACGGGCCAGCACGAACACCTGGGTGCTGGCGGGCCACTCGGCGTTGTTCAGTGCCGGCAGCTGCACGCGCACCTGCAGCAGCGCCGGTGGCGCCGCAACGCCAGCATCGGGCGCATGGCCGGCGGCCTCGCGGGCAATCGCGATCTGCGCCTGCAGCGCCTGCGCGGCACCCGGTTCCAGTCGCGGCAGCAGGCCGCTCCACACGTCCGCAGCCTCGGCATTCCTTCCACGTTGCCGCAGGGCGATGCCCAGCAGCCAGCTGGCGCGCTCGGCGTCGGGGGCCTGTGTACGTGCCTGCTGCAACCAGGTCATCGCGGTGTCATCGAACTGCTTGCCGGCATCAGCCTGCGCGCGCGCCTGCGCGGCTTCCACCAGCACGCCCGGATCATCCGGTGCCAATTCGGCGGCCTTCGCGAAGGCGTCTGCCGCAGCTGAGGCATTGCCCAGTTCGGCCTGCGAACGCCCGAGCAATGCCCAGCCATCGGCACGCTGAGGGTCGCGCTTCAGTGCATCCTGCAGGGCCTGCACGCCATCGCGCAGGGTGGCCACCGACGGCGTCGGTTGTACCTGTGCTGCACGCGGATCACCGACCAGCAGGTACAGGCAGGCACCGGCCACGCCCAGTGCGAACACGCCGACCACGAAACCGCGACGACCGTGGTGGCGCAGCGGCCACAGCACCAGTGCTGCCATCAGGGCTGCAACCAGGCCGGCCAGCACCGGCAGCCAAGGGTTCACCATTCGTCTCCTTCATCGGCCTTGCCGGCCGGCGCCGCGCCGACGGTGCGTCCACGTCGGCGGACGATGCCCAGCACCACCAGTGCACCGGCGCCGAGCACCAGCAGGGGGCCACCCCACAGCAGCCAGGTGCCCGGCTGCAACGGTGGTTGATAGAGCACGAACTCACCGTAGCGGGCGACCAGGAACTGCTTGATCTGTGCGTCGTCGTGGCCCTGCTGCATCAGCTGCAGCACCTCGCGACGCAGGTCCTGCGCGATCTGTGCGTTCGAATCGGCCAGCGACTGGTTCTGGCACTGCACGCAGCGCAGTTGTGCGGCCAGGTCATGGAAGCGGCGCTCCTCGGCATCGTCGCGGAACTGCAGCGGCTGTGGATCGTGCAGCGGCTGCTGGGCCAGCACGGCCAGCGGCAGCATCAGGAGCAGCAGCGCCAGCAGCCAGCGCATCGGCTCAGGGCGCCGTATGCAGGGTGTTGCCGGCACTGCCCTGGGCCTTCTCGATCTTCTCCAGTGCCGGGATCAGCTTCTCATCGATCACGCGCTGGGTCATCGCGCCACTGTACTTCCAGCGCACGATGCCGCTGCCATCAACCAGGAAGGTTTCTGGCGCAGCGGTCACGCCCCAGTCGATCGCGGTGCGGCCCTCGACGTCGCTAAGCACCACCATGAACGGGTTGCCCAGCTGCTCCAGCCAGTGCAGCGCGTCGGTCGGATCATCCTTCCAGTTGTAGCCGATCACGCGCACGCGCTTGCTCTCGGCAAAGCGGGTCAGTACCGGGTGTTCTTCGCGGCAGGCCGCGCACCAGCTGCCCCAGACGTTCAGCAGATAGGGCGCGCCGCGCAGCTCGTCGCTGTGTACGATCATTTCCGGGTCATGCAGCACCGGCAGCGCGAACGCCGGCGCCGGCTTGTCGATCAGCGCCGACGGCAGCACGTCGCGCTGCGGGTCGCCCGATTTCATCACCCCGTAGATCATCAGCCCGAGCAGGCCGAAGAAGAACAGCACGCCGATCACGATGGCTACCGGCGGCAGCGGGCGGGAGGGGCGCGGGGCGGGGGACTCGGACATGGGAACTCCTACGGACGACGGAAACGGCGGTCGGCGGCGGTGATGAATCCGCCCAGGGCCATCAGCAGCGCGCCGAGCCAGATCCAGCGCACGAACGGCTTGATGTGCACCCGGACCGCCCATGCATTGTTGCCCAGCGGCTCGCCCAATGCCACGTAGACATCACCGTCGAAGCGTGCATCGATGCCGGCCTCGGTCATCACCTGGCCGCCACTGGCGTACTGGCGCTTCTCGGGATGCAGCAGGGCCTGCTCGCGGCCGTTGCGGAACACCCGCAGGTGGCCCCGATCAGCGATGAAATTCGGCCCTTCGCGATGGTCCACGCCTTCGAAGCGGACTTCGTAGCGACCGACCACCAGCTGCTGCCCCGGTGCCAGCGCCACTTCGCGCTGCACGTTCAGCGCTTCGACCAGCAGGGCGCCGGCCAGGAACACGGCGATGCCGGCGTGGGCGACGATCATGCCGAGCATTTCGGCGGTGAAGCGGCCGTTGCCGCGCAGGCGCTGCCAGACGAAGCGTGCGGTGCCGAGTGCGACCCAGGTCGCAGCGGCGACGCCGATGCCGGCCTTCCAGCCATTCTGCGGTGCCTGCCACCAGACCAGCGCGCCCAGCAATACCGCCAGGCCCAGCCAGGGTACCAGCAGCGCGAAGGCGCGCGAGGGCTGGTCACGCTGCCATTTCACCAGCGGGCCGAACGGCAGCAACAGGATCATCGGTGCCATCAGCAGCAGGAACAGGCTGCCGAAGTAGGGCGGACCGACCGAGATCTTGCCCAGCGACAGCGCATCGGCCAGCAGCGGGTACAGCGTGCCGAGCAGCACCATCGCGCAGGCGGTGGCCAGCAGCAGGTTGTTCGCCAGCAGCAGGGTCTCGCGCGAGGTGGCGGTGAAGCCACGGCGCGGATCATCGGCATCCACGCTCAGCTGGCTGGCACGCAGCGCATACAGCAGCAGGCTGCCGCCCACCAGTACCGACAGGAACACCAGGATGAACAGGCCGCGCGAGGGATCGGCAGCGAACGAATGCACGCTGGTCAGCACGCCCGAGCGCACCAGGAAGGTGCCCAGCAACGACAGCGCGAAGGCGGCGATCGCCAGCAGCAGGGTCCAGCTGCCGAAGGTGCCGCGCTTTTCGGTGACGGCCTGTGAATGGATCAGTGCCGCACCGACCAGCCACGGCATGAAGCTGGCATTTTCCACCGGGTCCCAGAACCACCAGCCGCCCCAACCCAGCTCGTAGTAGGCCCACCAGCTGCCCAGTGCGATGCCCAGGGTCAAAAAGCCCCAGGCGACGTTGGTCCACGGCCGCGTCCAGCGCAGCCAGCGCGCATCCACGCGACCTTCCAGCAGCGCGGCCACTGCGAATGCGAAGGGCACCGCGAAGCCTACGTAGCCCAGGTACAGCATCGGTGGATGGATGATCAGCCCCGGATCCTGCAGCAGCGGATTGAGGTCGCGGCCTTCCAGCGGCGCCGGGTTCAGGCGCAGGAACGGATTGGAGGTGAAGATCAGGAAGGCGAGAAAGCCGACGCTGACCACGCCCATCACTGCCAGCACGCGGGCCTGCACCGGTGCCGGCAGGTGCCGCGAGAACAGCGCCACCGCGCCGGTCCACAATGCCAGCACCAGCGCCCACATCAGCAGCGAGCCCTCGTGCGCGCCCCACACCGCCGAATAGCGGTAGATCAGCGGCAGCAGCGAATTGGAGTTCTCGGCCACATAGCGCACCGAGAAATCCTGCTGCACGAACGCGGCGGTCAGCACCGCGAAGGCGCCGGCCAACAGCAGCAACTGCGCGAAGGCGGCAGGCCGCGCCACTGCCATCCATGCCGCGTTGTTGCGATGCGCACCGGCCAGCGGCAGGCCGGCCTGCAGCAGCGAGGCCAGCAACGCACACAACAGCAGGATCTGACCCAGTTCGGGCAGCACTCAGCGCACCTCGGGGGCTGTCACCGGCACGTCGTGCTTGCGATGGACATCGCCCATCTTGTCGGCCACTTCCTTCGGCACGTACTTCTCATCGTGCTTGGCCAGCACTTCGTCGGCGACGAAGACACCGTCCTGCAGGCGGCCACTGGCGACCACCGCGGTGCCTTCGGCGAACATGTCCGGCAGGATCCGCGAGGTGGTCACCGCCAGCTGTGCATCGCCGTCGGTCACGTCGAAGCGCGCCTCCAGCGAGCCGACCGGGCGGTTGAAGGAGCCCTTTACCACCATGCCGCCCAAGCGGAAACGCGACTGTGCATCGACATCGCCGCGCAGCACTTCCGAAGGGGTGTACAGGTAGGCGATGTTGCGTTCCAGCGCCATCGCCACCAGCGCGGTGGCCAGGCCGGAGGCGAGCAGGGCCAGCAGCACCCACACCAGGCGGCGACGCTGCACCGGGGTCATCGTTCCAGCTCCGTCGACAGCGGCGTCGCAGCGTCCTGCCTGCCAGCGCGGGTCTGCTGCCGCTGCTGGCGGGCCAGTGCCAGCCGGCGCGCCACGCGCAGGCGCAGCCACGAACCGAGGGCATCGGCGCTGAGCACCAGCACGAATACGGCGTAGGCGCCGATCACATAGGGCAGGTGTGTCATGGCTGGGCCTCCCGGGTGGCGCGCGCGGCATCGACACGGCAGCCGACCCAGGCCTTGCCGGCCTCGCGGTCGAGATTGTCGGCGCGGGCCTTGGCCAGCACCGAACCGGCGAACCAGAACTTGGTGCCGATCACCATCCACCACAGCGGCGCGATCATCGCGCTGCTGATCGCCGATTCACCGAACACGTTGATCGACTGGCGCTGGTGCAGGCCACCCCACCAGTCCACCGAATAGCGGATCACCGGCAGCAGGCTGACACCTACAATGGCCAGCAGGCCAGCGGCGCGCGCGGCGCTGCGGCGGTCTTCGATGGCGTGGTACAGGCCGATCACGCCCAGGTACAGGAACAGCAGTACCAGTTCGCTGGTCATGCGCGGGTCCCAGTCCCACCAGGTGCCCCAGGTGCCCTTGCCCCAGATGCTGCCGGTCAGCAGGGTGATGAGGGTGAAGCCGGCGCCCATCGGCGCGCAGGCCATGGCCAGGATCTCGCAGACCTTGATCCGCCAGATCAGCGCGATCGCGGCATACAGCGCCATCAGCGCGAACACGAACAGGCTCATCCAGGCACTGGGAACGTGGATGTAGAGGATGCGGAAGCTGTCCAGCTGCTTGGCTTCCGGCGGCACCACCAGCAGCGCCTGCCACATGCCGACCAGCAGCACCGGCACTGCAGCAAGGTAGAACACCCGCGACCAGCGGGCAGCGAAACGGTCGAACGTGGGAGGCGAACCGAGTTGGTGGAACCAGCGGACAATCGGATTCATGCGTGGCGGCTATCCAGCAGGGGTGGATTGGCTCTCAGCTCGGTCAACTCAGAGAAATACGTATTGCAGCGGCGGTGGCCAGCGGCGCCAGCACAAGCGCGACCAGCAGGCCAGCGCCCAGCATCAGCAGCGCACCGACCGGATCCTGCCCGCGCCCGGCTGCCGCCAGGCTGCCTGCGCCGAACACCAGCACCGGCACGTACAGCGGCAACGACAGCAACGCCACGAGAATACCAGAGCGCCGGATGCCAACGGTCAGTGCAGCGACCACGCCACCGATCAGGCTCAGCAACGGCGTTCCCAGCAGCAACGATGCCAGCAACATCGGCAGCTGGTCATGCGGCAGATGCAGCATTTCGGCCAGCAGCGGGCTGACCACGATCAGCGGCAGTGCCGTGGTGGCCCAGTGCAGCAGCACGCGCACCAGTACCAGCCAGGCCAGCGGCACCGGCGCCAGCAGCCACTGTTCCAGCGAGCCATCTTCGGCGTCGGAACGGAACAGCGAATCCAGCGACAGCTGTCCCGCCAGCAGCACGGCCAGCCACAGCACGGCGCCGGCGGTGGCGGCCAGAAGTTGCGGCTCACGACCCTGGGCCAGCGCGAACAGCACCACCACCAGCACCGCGAACAGCAGCGGCTGCAGCGCGTCGCCGCGGCGGCGCCAGAGCAGGCGCAGGTCGCGCTTGAGCAGGGCGCCTGCGGTCTGCCACAGGCCCGGTTCGGTACCCGGCGCGATCATGCGGCACCGCCGAGATCGAGCTGGCGGGTACGCACCGGTGGTGCGGCATAGGCGCCGTGGGTGGTGACCAGCGCAGCGCCACCGGCGCGCAGGTGCGCCGAAATCATCCGGTTGACCAGGGTGATGCCCTCCAGGTCGAGGTTGGCGTAGGGTTCGTCGAGCAGCCACAGTGGCGCCGGCGACAGCCAGATGCGCGCCAGTGCCAGCCGCCGCTTCTGCCCGGCCGACAGGTGGCGTACCAGAGTGTCCTCGTAACCGGCCAGGCCGACGATGGCCAGCGCGTTGCCGGGCATCTGCCGCGCACGGCGGCCGTGCAGGCCACACAGGAAGTGCAGGTTCTCCAGCGTGCCGAGGTCCGGCTTCAGCGCCGGCAGGTGGCTGAGATAGGCGACATAGCGCGCACGCTCGGCGTTGCTGGCCGGCTTGCCGTCGATCCGCACCTGGCCGGCGCCGGGCCGGGCCAGGCCGGCCAGCACGCGCAGCAGAGTGGTCTTGCCGGCGCCGTTGCCACCCTGCACCAGCAGGGCTTCACCCGCGTCCACATGGAAGTCCAGCGGGCCGAACACCGGCTCGTCATTGCGGGAGAAGCTCAGGCCGCTGGCGGCCAGCAATGCAGGGGTGTTCAAGGGGCAGGGGTCTTCATGCCGGAGTGCGGTGGCAATTGTAGCGGTGAATTCACAGGGTAGTGCCGGCCGCTGGCCGGCAATTTCGCCATCTGCCAGCCGAGGTTGCCGGCCAGCGGCCGGCACTACCGACGCGCGGATTGCGTAAACTCGGAGGCCTTGTTCCCCACAGTCCAGGCCGATGCAACCCACCACCAAGCTGCCCAAGGTCGGTACCACGATCTTCACCGTGATGTCCCAGCTCGCCGCCGAACACGGCGCGGTCAACCTGGGCCAGGGTTTCCCGGACTTTTCCGCGCCGCAGCGCCTGATCGATGAGACGGCCAAGGCGATGGCCGCCGGGCTGAACCAGTACCCGCCGATGACCGGCGTGGCGCCGCTGCGCCAGGCCATCGCCCAGAAGGCGCTGGACTGCTACGGCGCGCAGGTGGATGCGGACAGCGAGATCACCGTCACCAGTGGCGGTACCGAGGCCATCTTCAACGCCATCCACGCCGTGGTGCGTGCCGGCGAAGAAGTGATCGTGCTCGACCCGGCCTATGACTGCTATGAACCGGCGATCGATCTGGCCGGTGCCAAGGCCGTGCATGTGTCGCTGGATCCGCAGACCTTCGCCGTCGACTGGGACCGCGTGCGTGCGGCGATCACCCCGCGCACACGCATGCTGATCGTCAACACCCCGCACAACCCGTCCGGCGCGATGCTGTCGGCGCAGGACATGCAGGCGCTGGCCGAGCTGCTGCGCGGCACGCAGATCTACCTGATCTCCGATGAGGTGTATGAGCACATCATCTATGACGGCCGCCGCCATGAATCGGCGCTGCGCTACCCGGAACTGCGCGAGCGCGCGTTCGTGATCTCCAGCTTCGGCAAGACCTACCACTGCACCGGCTGGAAGATCGGCTATGCGATCGCCCCGCCGGCGCTGACCGCCGAGTTCCGCAAGGTGCACCAGTACAACACCTTCACCAGCTTCGGCCCGGCGCAGTACGGTTTCGCCGCGATGATCCGCGATGAGCCGGAACACCACCTGGAACTGGGCGCGTTCTACCAGGCCAAGCGCGACCGTTTCCGCGAGCAGCTGGCCAGCACCCGCCTGAAGGCGCTGCCGGTGCCGGGCGGCTACTTCCAGCTGGTCGACTACTCGGCCATCAGCGACCTGCCGGACCATGAGTTCGTGAAGTGGCTGACCATCGAGAAGGGCGTGACCGCCATCCCGCTGTCGCCGTTCTACGAGACTCCTCCGGCCGGCCAGCGCCTGGTGCGCCTGTGCTTCGCCAAGAACGAAGCGACCATGGACGCGGCGATCGAACGCCTGCGCCTGCTGTGAGCGGAGGCGTGGACATGCAGGATCTGCGTATTTCCCTCGTCCAGGGCGACACCCGCTGGCACGACCCGGCCGGCAACCGCGCTTACTACGGCGCGCTGCTGGCACCGCTGGCCGGCACCACCGACCTGGTGATCCTGCCGGAGACCTTCACCAGTGGTTTCTCCAACGAGGCCATTGCCCAGGCCGAAGGCATGGACGGCCCGACCGTGGCCTGGGTGCGCGAGCAGGCCAGGGCCTTGAACGCGGCGGTGATCGGCAGCGTGCAGCTGCGTGATGGCGAAGGCGTCTACAACCGCCTGCTGTTCGCCACGCCCGATGGCACGCTGGAGTACTACGACAAGCGCCACCTGTTCCGTTACGGCGGCGAGCACGAGCGTTATGCCGCCGGCCGCGAGCGCCTGAGCGTGGAATGGAAGGGCTGGCGGATCAATCCGCAGGTCTGCTACGACCTGCGCTTCCCGGTGTTCTGCCGCAACCGCTACAACGTCGAGCGTCCGCAGCAGCTGGACTTCGATCTGCAGATCTTCGTGGCCAACTGGCCGTCGGCGCGCGCCTATGCGTGGAAGACCCTGCTGCGCGCGCGCGCGATCGAGAACCTGTGCTTCGTGGCGGCGGTGAACCGCGTCGGCGTGGACGGCAACCAGCTGCACTACGCCGGCGACAGCGCGGTGATCGACTTCCTCGGCCAGCCGCAGGTGGAGATCCGCGAACGCGAACAGGTGGTGACCACCACCATCTCGGCCGATGCCTTGGCCGCGCATCGCGCGCGCTTCCCGGCGATGCTCGATGCCGATGCCTTCCACCTGGATGAACAGGCCTGAGCCACGGCCTGAACACCGCCGCACCAGCGCGCGCGCCTGCATCCAACGTGCACGCGCGCACTGCTAGATTCGCCGTCAGTCCGACCGAACTGGAAGTCCTGCCATGAACAAGCCTTTCGCCGTGCTGCTGGCCCTGTCTGCTGCAACGCTGGCCCCGGCTGCGCACGCTGCCGGCAATCTCGATTGCCAGCTGCGCTACAACCTGTCCGGCTGGTCGCTGATCTACAAGACCGCCTCCGGCAACGGCACCGTCACCTGCAGCAATGGCGCCAGCATGCCGGTACGTATCGAAGTGAAGGGCGGCGGCCTGACCGTGGGCAAGTCGAAGATCACCAATGGGCGTGGCAGCTTCACCGGTGCGGTCAGCGTCAACGAACTGCTGGGTACCTACGCCTCGGTGGGTGCGCATGCGGGTGCGGTGAAGTCCAGCAACGCGCAGGTGATGACCAAGGGTGACATCTCGCTGGCCCTGTCCGGTACCGGCAAGGGCTGGGACCTGGGCGTGGACGGCGCCGCCTTCACCATCAGCCGGCGCTGAGGCGCGTCGGCTCGGCAGTTCCCCAGCTGATGCGGATGTAGTGCTGTTCGGAGTCGCTCAACAGCCGTTCGACAACGAAACCATTTTTCAGCAATTGTGCGACCGCGTCTTCGACGAGCTGCTCGCTGGCCATTACCTGGCTGAAGCCGAACACGATGTAGCGACGGCCATTTTCCGAGCCGGCCTGGATGGCGTTGTCGAGGTCGCGGTAGAACAACTCGATCGGGCGCTTGGCGGCGTCAGCATTGGCGCGGGCCTGTTCGGCGGTGATGGTGATCATGGGCATCTGCCTTGGGTGGGGCAGCGCGCACGATAGCCAGCGAATCAAAGCCGTTCCCGGAAGCCGCGCACAGTGCGCTCCATTTGCAGCCATTCCTAGGTTGCAGCGGGACGCCGTCGCTGCAGCCACAAGGCCAGCAGGCCACACACGATAACGGTCGGTGCCAGCAGCTGCACTGCACCAACCAACGCCATTGCCGCACCGATCAACAGGTAGTAGAGCAGGCCGAACAGCGCGCCTGCGCTGCCGAGACAGTGTGGATAGCCGCGCAGGGCCTGGCCGAGCACATTGGGAATGGCCAAGCCGAAGCCCGTCACCCCCGGCACCATCGCCGCGACCAGGGCAGGGTGATCATGCAGCAGCGCAGCCAGCAGGCCTCCCGTCAGAACCAGGCCTGCGGCGATGCGGATGCGCGTGGCCGCGGCAACGCCGGCACGCAGCAGGCGGCCATTGCCCCACGCGCCCAGTGCCGAGCCCAGTGCCAGCACCGCGCCGCTTGCACCGAACCAAGCCAGCGGCCAATGCAGTCGTTCAAACACGAACGGACCCAGCGCGTACCAGCTGTACATGGCCACGTTGAACGCCGTCACCAGCAGCGCCTGTGACCAGATCCAGCGATCGCGCAGCAGTTGCCGCAGCAGCGGCAGCATGGGTGTGTGCGCGACTTCGGCAGGGCGGCTCTCGTGCAGGCCGGATGTGCATCCGAGCATCAGCAGGATGACCATCAGCAGGAGGCCGGCCTGCACACCGGCATAGCCATGGCGGCCCACCAGCAGCGTGCCCAGTGCAAGGCCGATGGCCGGACTCAGGGCCAGGGCCATGCCGATCCAGGAGAATGCCTGCGCCAACGCCGGCCCCTGCAGATGGTCGCGCAGCACGGTCTGGGTGACCACCGAAGCGGCCGCGGCGCCGACCGCGGCCAGCGCTTGGGCCAGCAACACCGGGCCGAAGCTGCCAGCCAGCAGGCCGCCCAGTGCAGCCACGGCAAAGACGCCGAGGCCACAGAGAATGGCCGGGCGACGACCGATACGATCGGCCAGGCGCCCCCACAGCAGCACGCCTGCAGCGAAGCCGAACAGATACAGGCTCATGGCCTGGCTTGCGGTACCCGGCGGCAGGGCGAAGCGTTTGCCCAGATCGGCCAGGGCCGGGCTGTACAGGGTCTGCGCCAGCTGGGGAAACATCAGCAGCGCGATGGTGAGCAACAACAGGCGACGCGACATGCGGGCGCTCCACGAACAGGGCCGCGCATTGTGGTCGCGCCTGCAATGGCGCACTCTCTCCATCCTGTCATTGGATATATGAAATCGGACATGGCCTGGTTGCAGCCGGACGCGCCCTTCGACGCTGATGCCTGGAGCGCTCCGGTGCTGGGGATCGCGGCGTCACTGGCGGATCACGATTCGGGTTGGCACCAGCATGCACGCGCGCAGCTGCTCTACACCCGGCAGGGCTGTACGCGCCTGACCTACGGTGATCGCATCAGCCTGCTGCCGCCTGCGCGCGCGGCGTGGATTCCGGGCGGGCTGCGCCATCGCGCGCAGATGCGCCAGGCGGTCGACTACCGTTCGTTGTACTTCGACGCCACCCTGTCGGCCCAGCTGCCCCGGCAACCGGCGATCATCGGCGTAGGTCCGCTGCTGCAGGCCTTGCTGGAGCCGATCGCGCAGGCACCGTTCGACCATGACTGGCAATTGCCGCGCGCGCACCATCAACTGGCGTTGTGCGTGCTGGAAATCGCCGCTGCACCGGTGGCGCCGATGGACCTGCCTTTGCCGCGTGATCCACGCATTGCACGTTGCCTGCCGCTGGCCGAACAGCTGCCGCCCGAACTGGGCGAGCTGGCCGAGCGCGCGGGTCTGAGCGTGCGCACCATTGGCCGGCTGATGCAACGTGATACCGGCATGGGCTATCAGGCTTGGCGCCAGCAATGGCGCCTGATGAGGGCCATGGAGCTGTTGCTGCTCGGGCATCGCGTCGCGCATGTGGCGCAGGACACTGGCTTTTCCGCCGAGAGCCCGTTCATCGCCTTCTTCCGCAGCATGGCCGGCACCACGCCCGCCGCTTTCCAGCGCCACGCAAAAGGGGACGGAGGGGATTAAGTCGTTTTCGCCCCTTCGACACATGGCGTGGCGAAAACGACTTAATCCCCTCCGTCCCCTTTTTAAAGAAAAACCCCGGCCTGGGCCGGGGTTTCTCATTTCAGCGTGGCCTGTGATCAGCCGCCGCGTGGGCCGCTACGGCGCGGGCCGCCCGGGCCGCGGTTGCCGCCGGGACCACGGTTGCCACCCGGACCGCCGGGGCCGCGGTTACCTCCGGGGCCACGGTTGCCACCGCCCGGGCCGCGACCGCCCGGACGGGCGCCGTGTGCCGGCTTCGGGCTGCCATACGGGTTGAAACCCGGGGTTGCATGGTCGGACGGGAAGCTCGGAGCGTTGCCCGGATGACCGTACGGGTGCTTGTTGCCCTGGCCCTGCGAGCGGTTGCCGGCACCGGCCGGACGACCCTGGCCGCCTGCGCCGCCACGGCCTTCACCACCGAAACCGCCACGGCCCTGGCCGCCGGCGGCACCCGGGCCCTTCGGCTTGCCGTACGGACGGCCCTGGCCGCCCGCGCCCGGTCCACGGGCACCCGGGCCACGTGCGCCCGGGCCGGCATTGCGGTGCCCGCTCGGGCCAGTGCTCACGCCATCGGGCACGTACCAGGTGCGGAACGCGGCCGGATTGCCTTCCGGCAGCGAACGGTCATTCTTCGGCGCGCGCTGCTTGAACGGCTTCTGCGACTGCTTGGCTGCTGCTTCACCGCTGACCGTCAGGCCGCCCTTGAAGCCGCCACCCTTGCCGCCGCGACCACGGCCGCGGTCTTCGCGGACGTTGTCGAAACGGCGCAGCTCGCGACCTTCGTCAGCGGTGTTGTGGCCATTGACGTAGGCATTGCCGCGGCCACCTTCGCGCACGCGCACGGTGGTCTTTGCGGCGCGGCGCTGGCCGATCACCGGCTGCAGCGTCAATGCCGACGGAGCGCCTTCTTCCAGCTTCAGCTGCGCACGCAGCGCTTCCACCTGAGCGGTGCCCAGTTCCACCGAATGGCCACGGGCCAGTTCGCGCGGCAGGCTCACCTTGCCATAGCGGGTGCGCTTCAGGCGGCTGACCTGGCAGCCCTGCGATTCCCACAGGCGGCGCACTTCGCGGTTGCGGCCTTCCTTCACCACGACGCGGAACCAGTCGTGAGAATCGGTGCCGCCGATGCGTTCGATCTCATCAAACTTGGCCGGACCGTCTTCCAGTGCGACGCCACGGCTGAGGCGGTCGACGATGGCGTCGGAGACCTTTTCCTCGCCTTCCGGTGCACGCACGCGCACCACGTACTCGCGCTCGACCTCGAACGACGGGTGCATCATGGCGTTGGCCAGCTCACCGTCGGTGGTGGCCAGCAGCAGGCCGGTGGTGTTGATGTCCAGGCGGCCGATGGCGATCCAGCGCGCGCCCTTCAGCGGCGGCAGCGACTCGAACACGGTCGGGCGGCCTTCGGGATCTTCGCGGGTGGTCACCTGGCCTTCCGGCTTGTTGTAGACCAGCACGCGCGACGGCTCGGCCAGGGCAGTGGCGACGAAGCCACGGCCATCCAGTTCGATCCTGTCGCCGCTCTTGACCGACATGCCGGTCTGCGCGACTTCACCGTTGACCTTGACCAGGCCTTCGGCGATGCGCTGTTCCAGCGCGCGGCGCGAGCCGAGGCCGGCCTGGGCCAGCACCTTGTGCAGGCGCTCTTCCAGCTTGAACTGTTCGGAGGTGGCTTCGCGCTTCAGCGAGAGCTTGTTACGGGGGGTGTCACTCATCAGTTTTGCTCCGGCCGACGGTTTCGAGGTCGGCCTCTGGTTCGGAATCGGCTTGGTCAACAGCCACGGTCGTCATCGCGACGGCGTTGTCTTCGCGTTCGTTCACTGGCACCGCGCGCTCGCCCGGCGCGGAATCGGGGTGCCCATCATCGAGGGGCGAAGGTGCTTGCTCATCGGAGGCCGATGCAGGGGCTGCATTGGCGGAATCGGGGGTGTCACTGCCGGCCAGGCCGGCGTCATCGTTCGCGGCAACGCCATCGGCGCCGGCCGAGATGTCCGGACCCTCGGCACCGGCCACGGCCGGTGCATCACGGTCCAGGGCCAGCTGCGGTTCCAGCTCACCCAGGTCCTTCAGTTCCGACAGCGGCGGCAGTTCGTCCAGCCGCTTCAGCCCGAAGTAGTCCAGGAAGCCCTTGGTGGTGCCGAACAGCGCCGGCTTGCCGGGCACGTCGCGGTGGCCGACCACGCGGATCCATTCGCGTTCTTCCAGCGCCTGGATGATGTTGCTGCTGACCGCCACGCCGCGCACTTGCTCGATCTCGCCGCGGGTGATCGGCTGCCGGTAGGCGATCAGCGCCAGGGTTTCCAGGGTGGCGCGGGTGTAGCGGGTCTTGCGTTCGGTCCACAGCCGGCTGATCCAGCCATGTACTTCGCCGGTGACCTGGTAGCGGAAGCCGGAGGCGACCTCGACCAGTTCCACGCCACGACCTTCGCAGGCCTCGCGCAGGCGCTCCAGCGCACGTTCGATGCTGCCCGGCGGTGCCGGTTCCTCTTCCGGAAACAGGTCCTTCAGCTGGGCCAGGGTGAGTGGCTGGCTGGAGGCCAGCAGGGCACCCTCGACAATGCGGTCGATCAGCGATTGATCCATCGGCAGTCAGCGCTCACTCGTTGGCATTGGCGGCGTCGTTGTCGTCGAACTCGCTGCTGAACTGCAGCGGCGCGTTGGTGTTTCCAGCGGCCAGCGACTTCACGTAGATCGGCGCCAGCGGTTCTTCCTGGACGATGTCCAGCAACTGTTCCTTGGCCAGTTCCAGCACCGCCAGGAACGTGACCAGCACGCCCAGCTTGCCTTCTTCGGCGGTGAACAGCCCTTCAAAACGATAGAACTTGCCGTCTTCCAGGCGTCCCAGTACTTCGCCCATGCGTTGCCGCACGCTCAGTGCTTCGCGCTTGATGGCGTGGCCGCTGAACAGCTCGGCGCGCTTGAGCACGTCGTGCAGGGCCAGCAGCATTTCCTTCAGGTCCACCGGCGGCGGCAGCTTCACCGTGGCGCGCTCGGGCATGAAGGCATGCGCCACCGTCGTGTCGCGGTCCTGGCGGGGCAGGGCGTCGATGTCCTCGGCGGCCTGCTTGAAACGTTCGTACTCCTGCAGCCGGCGCACCAGCTCGGCGCGCGGGTCGGCCTCATCGCCTTCCTCGCTGACCGGGCGCGGCAGCAGCATCCGCGACTTCACCTCGGCCAGGATCGCGGCCATCACCAGGTACTCGGCCGCCAGCTCGAAGCGCAGCTCGCGCATCACGGTGATGTATTCCACGTACTGCCGGGTGATTTCGGCCACGGGAATGTCCAGCACATCCAGGTTCTGGCGGCGGATCAGGTACAGCAGCAGGTCCAGCGGGCCTTCGAAGGCGTCCAGGATGACTTCCAGCGCGTCCGGCGGGATGTACAGGTCCTGCGGGATCTGCAGGACCGGTTGCCCATGCACCACGGCCAGCGGCATTTCCTGCTGCTGGGGGGCGGGCGGCCGGGTTGGCGGGTTCGCGTCGAGCGCGAGTTCGGAAGTCATCTAATGGACATCAGGATTGCAACGGACCAGTCGCGGCACCGGGTTCGCCGGGCCAACGCCACGGAGCCCCAGGGCACCAGACACGCCGGGATCGGCGCGATTCCACACATATCAAACAGCAGGACGCGCCGCAGTAAACGGCAGCGACAGAACTACGGGGAGGTCGTCTACGTGGCCCGGCCAAGTGGTCCGGTTTGAAGCAGCGGATCTGTCGTCGGGGGCTGCGTGGCTGCAGAATCCGACGGGCTGCTGCATCCAGCCACGTGCAATGGAGTCTAGGGTAAGCCTTTGCTGCGCCAGTGTCCAGCCGGACCGGGGCAGGGGCTGCATTGGCTAGAATCGGCGGACCCGACAACGCGAGCGAGGAAATGCCGGTGTGGTATGTGATCGAAGGGTATGACGGCCAGGATGTGCTGGCGCAGCGGCTGCAGGCGCGGCCGGAGCATCTGGCGCGGCTGCATGCGCTGCGCGACGCGGGACGCCTGCTGCTGGCCGGGCCGTGCCCGGCGGTGGACAGTGAAGACCCGGGCCCGGCCGGTTTCAGCGGTTCGGTGGTGATCGCGCAGTTCGAGTCGCTGCCGCAGGCCCAGGCCTGGGCCGATGCCGACCCGTACGTGGCTGCAGGCGTCTACACCCGCGTGCAGGTCCGCCCGTTCCGCAAGGTGCTGCCGTGAACGCGGAACGGATCGAGCGGATCCGTGATGCGCTGCAGCAGGCGCTGGCGCCGAGCGTGCTGGAGATCGAGGACGACAGCCATCGTCACGCCGGCCATGCCGGTGCGCGCGACGGGCGCGGCCATTTCAACGTGCATGTGGTCAGTGAGCGCTTCGCCGGGCTGGGGCCGCTTGCCCGGCACCGCGCGGTCTATGCCGCGCTGGGGTCGATGATGGAGACCGATATCCACGCGTTGTCCATCCGCGCGCAGACCCCGTCAGAACAGGGCTGAGCCCTTGTCCCACGCTGTCCTGGCGGGTCCTTCATGGCCTCGCTACGGACAGGTTTTCATGTCCATTTCGGGACATTCGCCTAACGGACTGTTTACAAGCCTGGATGGAAACGCTTACATTCCGCGCCAATGCTGGTAGGTCCAAGCCGTGGAGGGCGGCTTCGTGAACAAGGCAGCTATCACAATCAAAGACGTCGCACGCGAAGCCCGGGTCTCCGTGGCCACGGTTTCCCGCGCGCTCAACGGGCATGAAAATGTCGCCGAACCGGTCCGCCAGCTTGTGCTGGAGGTGGCCGCACGGCTGCGTTACACCCCGCACGCCGCCGCCCGCAGCCTGAGCAGCCGCCGCACCAATACGGTGGGCGTGGTGCTGCCTGACCTGTACGGCGAATTCTTCTCCGAGCTGATGCGCGGCATTGACGGCGTGGCCCGCAACCGCCGCCAGCACCTGCTGGTGTCCAGCTACCACGGTGACCAGGAACAGCAGGGCGCCGCCCTGCGTGCCATGCGCGGCCGCGTCGACGGCCTGCTGGTGCTTTCGCCCTATGCCGAGAGCCCGGGCTTCCTGACCGACAACCTGCCGCAGTCGTTGCCGACGGTGTTGATCAACACCTATCTGCCCGGCCAGGATCACCCGGTGCTGAGCATCGACGACCACGCCGGCGCAATGGCGATGACCCGCCACCTGCTGGATGCCGGCCACCGCCGCATTGCCTTCATTTCTGGTCCGGACCTCAACTTCGACGCGCGCGAGCGCCTGCGCGGCTTCCGTGACGCGCTGGCGGCTTCTGGCGGTGGCGCCGAAGGCATCGAGTTGCCCGGTGATTTCGACGAAGCTTCCGGCCATCGTGCCGGTCAGGAGTTGCTGGCAGCCGGAGCGCTGCCCGATGCCGTATTCGCCGCCAACGACATGATGGCCCTGGGCTGCCTGTATGCGTTCACGCAGGCAGGGGTCCGTGTGCCGGCCGATGTGGCCCTGGCGGGTTTCGATGACATTCCACTGGCGCGTTTCGTCCACCCGTCGCTGACCACCATGCAGGTCAGCATCGCCGAGCTCGGCGACCGGGCCATGACGCGTCTGATGCAGTTGATGGACGGCACCTCCACGGATGGGGCAGGGGACAAGCAGACCCTGGTTCCCCGCTTGATTGTTCGCGATTCCACCACTCCGCCATCCGGCCGTTGAAGCCAGAGGCGTTTCTTCTTTTTTTTGACTGATCGCAGGGACCGCGCAAGCGGTTACCGCCACCCGGAGATTGAGTTGATGATGCATACCACCTTCCGCATGCCGGCGCGCCGGCTGCTGAGCACCGCTCTGGTCAGCTGCCTGATGCTGGCTGCCGCCCCGAACGTCATGGCGCAGTCGGCCAACGCCAGCCTGCGCGGCCAGGTTGCCGGTGCCCAGGCCGGCACCGAAGTGACCGCCACCAACGTGGCCACCGGTACCGTCCGCCGTGGCACCATCCGCGCCGACGGCAGCTACTCGCTGATGGGCCTGGATCCGGGCACGTACAACGTGGTCGCCAACGGCCAGACCCAGAAGGTCACCGTCACCGTGGCTTCGACCGCGACGCTGAACTTCGCTGGCGCAGCCAGCAGCACCCCGGGCTCGACCGCGGCCACCAACCTGGACACCGTCAACGTTGTTGCGCCGACCCTGCTGCAGGAAGTGCGCACCTCCGAAGTTGGCAAGACCGTCAGCCTGCAGCAGATCCAGACCACCCCGCAGGTGTCGCGCAACTTCCTGGAGTTCGCCGACGCGGTGCCGGGCCTGATCTTCACCCGCGATGCCAAGGGCAACACCTCGCTGCGCGGCGGCGCCACCAATGCAGATGGCACCAACGTCTACATCGACGGCGTCGGCCAGAAGAGCTACGTCAAGGGCGGCGGCGTGGCCGGCCAGTCCGGCAGCGCCGGTAACCCGTTCCCGCAGCTGGCCATCGGCGAATACAAGGTCATCAGCGGCAACTACAAGGCCGAGTATGGCCAGGTGTCGAGCGCCGCAGTGACGGCTGCGACCAAGTCCGGTACCAATGAGTTCAAGGGTGAGGCGTTCTACCGCTACACCGATGAAGACATGCGTGCCAAGACCCCGGCCGAGCGGCAGGGCGGCAAGGAGAAGATGGTCTCGGCCGAGAAGGAATACGGCTTCGCCCTGGGCGGCCCGATCATCCAGGACAAGGCGCACTTCTTCGTGACCTACGAAGCCAAGCGCTTCGACCTGCCGGTCACCATCGCGCCGGATGGCGCGGTCACCGGCGCTGCCGGCCTGCTGCCGCCCGCCGGTGCCGCCGGCCTCGGCCCGGCCAGCCAGCCGTTCCAGCAGGATCTGATCTTCGGCAAGATCGACTTCGAGCCGACCGACAACGACCGCATCGAGCTGACCTTCCAGGACCGCGACGAAACCCAGTCGCAGTTCAGTGGCCAGACCTCGCCGGAAGCCGGCCGTGAAGTGGTCAACACCGACCGTCGTTATGCCCTGCGCTGGAACCACAGTGGTGAGCGCTACTACAACGAGTTGATGGTCACCCACGAAGACTCGTTCAACAACCCGACCCCGCTGACGCTGGCCAACGGCATCACCTACACCGCACCGGACGGCCCCGAAGACCGCACCATCGTGAAGATCGGTGGCGCCTCGGCACTGGATTCGCAGGTGAAGGGCCAGAAGGGCTGGTCGATCGAAGACAACCTGACCCTGGATGGCATCCAGTGGGCCGGTGACCACACCATCAAGATGGGCGTGAAGTACAAGGCGATCGATCTGTACGCATCCGATGCGGCGCAGATCAATCCGACCTTCACGTACTCGCTGGGCGATCCGGACTTCCCCGATTCCATTCCGTACAAGGCGCAGTTCGTCAAGCCGGTGACCGGCGTGACCGGCGTGTCCGGCGAAGTGCGTTCGAAGTCCAAGCAGTACGGCGTGTTCATCCAGGACGACTGGCAGGTCAACGATCACCTGCAGCTGAACATCGGCCTGCGCTGGGACTACGAAAAGACCCCGTCCTACCTGGACTTCGTGACCCCACAGCAGGTGGTCGACGCCATCTATTCGCAGGATCCGCGCGCCCCCGCTGGCCAGACCTATGCCGATTCGCTGGCACTGGGCGGCCTGGACATCAGCGACTACATCAGCAACGGCCACAACCGCAAGGCGTTCAAGGACGCCTGGCAGCCGCGCCTGGGCTTCTCGTATGACATCAACGCCGACGAGCAGCACGTGATCCACGGTGGTGCCGGCCGTTCCTACGACCGTGACCTGTTCGACAACCTGCAGCTGGAAACCACCAAGCTGGCCCTGCCGCAGCCGACCATCTACTTCCGCAACCCGGCCACCGGCGCCTGCATCAACGGCCAGGCCGCCTGCTATGACTGGAACCCGAACCTGCTCAACGGGATCGGCAACCTGCAGGCCCTGGTCGGCGCGACCAGCAATGCCGGCCTGGAAGTGGACCTGCTGAACAACAAGCTGAAGGCGCCGTACTCGGATCAGTTCAGCCTGGGTATGAGCAACCAGATCGGCGACTGGCTGACCGACGCCACCATTGCCCGTACCCTGAGTTACGACGGCTTCGCCTTCACCCTGGGCAACCGCTACCCGACCGGCCAGTTCTTCGATGATCCGCGCCTGTGTGGTGGCACCTCCCCGGGCCTGAGCCAGGCCTGGAGCTGCAACGTGCCGGGCTTCGGCAGCCTGATCATCGGCCAGCAGGGCATCAAGACCCGTGCCACCCAGGTCCTGTTGTCGGCACAGAAGCCGTTCACCAAGGAAAGCGGCTGGGGCACCTCGATCGCCTACACCTGGACCACCGCGCGCCATAACCGCGACATCAACGAGAAGTACGCCTTTGACCGCGGCCTGATCGGTGACTACCCGACCATCCGCTCCAACGGCGCACCGCGCCACCGCCTGGTGGTGACCGGTTCGTACGCGGGCTTCTGGGGCATCACCTTCGGCGGCAAGATCACCCTGGCAACCCCGACCGCCGTCAACGACTGGTACCCGGTGATGCAGGCCAGCGGCTACACCCTGCCGACCCCGCAGGCGGCCGTGCCCAACGCAACCGGCAAGTTCCTGGTGGGTGGCAAGATCTTCGGCTACCGTTCGGTTGACCTGCAGGCGACGAAGACGTTCAAGCTGGCGGGCAACACCGAGCTGTACGCCCGTCTGGACATCATCAACGTGTTCAACTTCGACAACTTCTCCACCTACAACTACGTCAAGACCAACGGCAAGCTGCAGGCCAGCTACAACGAGACCGGCGACATCATCGGCACTCCGCGCCAGGTGAAGGCCGAGGTGGGCTTCCGCTTCTAAGCGGCGCCGCCTGCTGCTGTATCCGATGCCGCCGGTCCGCCGGCGGCATCGATTGTGTGAGAACGGCAATGGCCGGCCCCGTGCCGGTCCATTGCCCACGCCGCTGCCGGGCAGGGGGCAGCGGCGTGGGCAATGATCGCGGTGTCAAACCACGTTTTTCGTGGTTTTTTAAGAGCGCATCTTGTAAACGATTTCAGATCATTGGACGGTATGCTTTCCCATCGATCAGACCACCGGAGGAACCGCGCCATGCAGGCACGCCATCTGTTGTCCGCCGCAATGCTGTGCTTGGCGGTGGCCGCCTGCCAGCCGGCCCAGCAGGAACCTGCCAAGCCGCGCCCGCCGGTGATCCTGATCGAGGCCGATGCACCGCCGCGGCCGATGAAGCCGGAGTTGCCGCCGCTGTTCGATGACATCGAGCGCCGCACCTTCCAGTTCTTCTGGGACACCACCAACGAGATCAATGGCCTGACCCCGGACCGCTATCCATCGCGGCCGTTCGCCAGCATCGCGTCGGTGGGTTTCGCGCTGACCGCCTATCCCATCGGTATCGAGAACGGCTGGGTCAGCCGCAACCAGGCGATCGACCGGACCCTGACCACGCTGAAGTTCTTCCGCGACGTGCCGATGGGCCCACAGCGCACCGGCAAGGCCGGCCACAAGGGCTTCTACTACCACTTCCTGGACATGCAGGAAGGCCGTCGCTACGACAGCTGGGTCGAACTTTCCTCCGTGGATACCGCACTGCTGATGATGGGCGTGCTGTTCGCGCAGTCGTACTACGACGGTGACGATCCGCGCGAGAAGGAAATCCGCCAGATTGCCGATACCTTGTACAAGAAGGTCGACTGGCCGTGGCTGCAGCAGCGTGCACCGCTGATCTCGATGGGCTGGTTCCCGGAGAGCGGCTTCATCGACCACGACTGGATGGGCTACAACGAGGCGATGATGGTCTACATCCTCGCCCTGGGCTCGCCCACGCACCCGGTCAGCCCGGACGCGTGGACAGTGTGGACGCGCACCTATGACAACGACTGGGGTGTCTACCAGGGCCAGGAATACCTGTCCTTCGGCCCGCTGTTCGGCCACCAGTACAGCCACGTCTGGATCGATTTCCGCGATATCCAGGACGCGTACATGCGCGAGCGCGGCAGCACCTATTTCCTCAACAGCCGCTCGGCCGCGCTGGCCCAGCGCGAGTACGCCATCGCCAACCCGATGCAGTGGAAGGACTATGGCGAGAACGTGTGGGGCCTGACCGCCAGCGATGGCCCGCAGAACACCACGCAGGAGTACCGCGGCGAACAGCGCCAGTTCCGCCACTACTCCTCGCGCGGCGCCGGCCTGCGCGAGAACTTCGATGACGGCACCATTGCCCCGACTGCGGCGATCGCCTCGGTGGTGTTCGCGCCCGAGCAGGTGATCCCGGCGACGCTGGAAATGCACAAGCGTTACGGCGACTACATCTATTCCAGCTACGGCTTCCTGGATTCGTTCAATCCCAGCTTCAACTACGACATCCCGATCAAGACCGGTCGCCTGGTGCCGGATCGCGGCTGGGTCGCCAGCGACTACATCGCCATCGACCAGGGGCCGATCCTGACCATGATCGCCAACTACCGCAACGACTTCGTCTGGGAAGTGATGAAGAAGAATCCGTACATCCGCAAGGGCCTGGAGCGGGCCGGATTCAGCGGCGGCTGGCTGGCGCCGGAAGGGTCGTTCCAGCCGCTGGAACTGCAGAAGGACGAAAAGGCCGCGGCAGCACGCGCGGTGGGTATCGCCGAATCACGCGCGGCTGCCGCGCAGGAACAGAAGAACAATGCCAACCGCACCACAGGCCAGGGCAAGTAACCCGATGCCGAACTGGATCGACCGCCTGCGCCGCTGGGCGCTGCCTGCCCTGGCCACCCTGGCCGTGGCCGGCTGCGCCCGCACCGAACCGGGCACCACCACCGTGCGCTTCTGGGCGATGGGCCGCGAAGCCGAGGTGGTCAGCGAGCTGATCCACGAGTTCGAGGCCGAGAATCCCGGCATCAAGGTGGATGTGCAGAACATCCCGTGGACCGCCGCGCACGAAAAGCTGCTGACCGCGTTCGCCGCCGATGGCCTGCCGGACGTGTGCCAGCTCGGGAACACCTGGGTGCCGGAGTTCGCCGAACTCGATGCATTGACCCCGCTGCAGTCGTTCGTGCAGCGCTCCACTGTGGTCGATCCGAAAGATTACTTCCAGGGCATCTGGGATACCAACGTGATCCACGGCGAGCTGGTCGGCGTGCCGTGGTACGTCGATACGCGCCTGATCTACTATCGCAAGGACCTGCTGGCCAAGGCCGGCTACGACCACCCGCCGCGTACCTGGGCCGAGTGGGACGAGCAGATGGCGGCGATCAAGCGCATGCAGGGCCCGAACCGCTACGCAGTGCTGATGCCGATCAACGAGTTCGAGCAGCAGCTGTCGCTGGCCCTGCAGCAGCCCGACCCGCTGCTGCGCGACGACGATACCCGCGGCAATTTCGCCAGCCCGGGGTTCCGCCGCACGCTGTCCTTCTACGCCAACATGTTCGAGCAGGGCTGGGCGCCGAAGATGTCCGAGACGCAGATCTCCAACGTCTGGGATGAATTCTTCCGCGGCTTCAACGTGTTCTACATCTCCGGCCCCTGGAACATCCGCGAGTTCAAGAAACTGCAGCCGAAGGAACTGGAAGGACAGTGGGGCACCGCTGCGCTGCCGGGGCCCGACGGTCCGGGCGCGGGCATCGCCGGCGGCACCAGCCTGGTGATCTTCCGCAAGTCGCAGCAGAAGCAGGCGTCCTGGAAGCTGATCGAATTCCTGTCGCGCCCGCAGATCCAGGCGCGCTTCCATTCGATCATCGGCGACCTGCCGCCGCGCCGCAGCGCCTGGAACGCGCCGTCGCTGGCCAACGATCCGCTGGCCGCCGCGTTCCGCGATCAGCTGGAGCGGGTCAAGCCGACGCCGAAGGTGCTCGAATGGGAGCGCATCGTGCAGGAAATGCGCATTGTCACCGAGAAGGTGGTGCGCGGTGGCCTGCCGCAGGACAAGGCCGTGGCCGAACTGGACCAGCGCGTGGACAAGGTGCTGGCCAAGCGCCGCTGGATGCATGAACAACAACGCCTGCAGGAGCGCGCGCCGTCGCCGCAATCGAGCAGCGCAGTGGCCGCCGGGAGCGCGCAATGAAACGTACTTCGCTGGCCGGCTGGATCTTCGCCGGCCCCTCGCTGATCGTGCTGGGCGTGTTCTTCGGCCTGCCGGTCGCCTCGGCGCTGGCACTGAGCGTGACCGACTTCGACCTCTATGCACTGGCCGACAGCAGCAACCTGCGCTTCGTCGGCCTGGGCAACTACATCGACCTGCTGCAGACGCCGATGTTCTGGAAGTCGCTGTGGAATACCACCTACTTCGTGCTGATCGGCGTACCGTTGTCGATCGGTGTGTCGCTGGGCGCGGCCATGCTGCTCAACGCACCGGCCGCACGCTTCAAGGCCCTGTTCCGTACAGCACTGTTCGCGCCGGTGGTGACCACGCTGGTGGCGGTGGCGGTGATCTGGCGCTACCTGTTCCATACCAGCTATGGCCTGGTGAACTACGGGCTGGGCCATCTGGGCATCAGTCCGATCGACTGGCTGGGTGATCCCAACTGGGCGATGCCGACCATCATGCTGTTCGCGGTGTGGAAGAACTTCGGCTACAACATGGTGATCTTCCTCGCCGGCCTGCAGGCGATCCCGCATGACCTGTACGAAGCCGCGCGCATCGACGGCGCTTCGCGCTGGAAGCAGTTCCTGCACATTACCCTGCCGATGCTCGGCCCGGTACTGCTGGTGGTCGGGGTGATCACCGTGTCCGGCTACTTCCAGCTGTTCGCCGAGCCGTATGTCATGACCCGCGGCGATCCGCTGCAGAGCACCGTCAGCGTGCTGTATTTCATGTTCGAGGAAGGCTTCAAGTGGTGGAACCTGGGGCGCGCCTCCGCGGTGGCGTTCCTGCTGTTCCTGATCATCCTGGCGGTGACCACCGTGATGCTGCGTTTCGGCCGCAAGAGGCAGTTGGTATGAGTCGTGAAATCGGCCAGTCGCGCTGGTATCCGTGGATGATCAATGGTGCGTTGCTGGTGCTGGCCCTGGTCAGCCTTGCACCGCTGCTGTGGATGCTCTCGGTCTCGTTCATGCCGCAGGGCGAGGCCAGTCATTTCCCGCCGCCACTGCTGCCTTCGAGCATCACCACGCACAACTACCACGAGCTGTTCGCGCGCACCGGCATGGGGGGCAACTTCGCCAACAGCCTGCTGGTGTCGCTGGCTATCACGCTGGGTTCGCTGCTGCTCAACACCATGGCTGGCTACGCCTTCGCCAAGCTCAACTTCGTTGGCCGCGAACGCCTGTTCCAGGTGCTGATGGCAGCGCTGGTGATTCCGGCGCAGGTGGCGATGCTGCCGCTGTTCCTGCTGATGAAGCAGCTGGGCCTGGTCAACAGCTTTGGCGGGGTGATCGTGCCAGCGCTGGCCAGCGTGTTCGGCATCTTCCTGGTGCGCCAGTACGCGCGTTCGATCCCGGACGAGCTGCTTGAAGCGGCCCGCATCGATGGCGCGGGGGAGCTGCGCATCTTCTTCCAGATCGTGCTGCCGATGCTCAAGCCGGTACTGGTGACCCTGGCGATCTTCACCTTCATGGGGGCATGGAACGATTTCATGTGGCCGCTGATCGTGTTGACCGACCAGGAGCACTACACTTTGCCGGTGGCGCTGGCCACCCTCTCGCGCGAGCACATCATGGACGTGGAAATGATGATGGCTGGCGCGGTGGTCACCGTGGTCCCGGTGCTGGCACTGTTCCTGGTGCTGCAGCGGTATTACATCCAAGGTCTGTTGCTGGGGAGCGTCAAGGGATGAAGCGAGCGATCGCCGTTGGACTGGGCCTGTTGTGGACTTCCCTGGCGATCGCCGCACCACCGGCACTGCCGGCGCCGAAGGTACTGGACGATTTCGACGACATCGGCGCCTGGAAGCTGGTGCTGTCCGACCAGGTCAGCGGTTCGCTGCGTCCGGTGAGCGGTGCCGGTGGCGGCCGCGCGCTGTGCCTGGACTACGATTTCCACAAGGTGTCGGGCTACGTCGGCATCCGCCGCGCGCTGGGCATCGAGTACCCGGCCAACTACCGCTTCGGCTTCCAGCTGCGGGGAGATTCGCCGGGGAACGACCTGCAGTTCAAGCTGATCGATGCCAGCGGCGATAATGTCTGGTGGGTCAACCGTCCGGGCTACAGCTTCCCCAAGGCGTGGACGCCGGTCGAATACCGCCGTCGCCAGATCGACAAGGCATGGGGGCCATCGCCGGAGAAGGAGATGGCGCGCAGCGCTGCGGTCGAGTTCACGATCTACAGCAAGGTCGGCGGCCGCGGCACGGTGTGCTTCGACAAGCTGACCCTGCAGGGCCTGCCGCCGCAGGATGATTCGGCGCTGGTGCCATCGGTGATCGCCGACACCGCCACCGCGCTGCAGGACCGGATGATCGACGGAAAGAGCGATACGTTCTGGATCAGTGGCGGGGTCAAGCAGCAGACCATCAGCCTGGACCTGCACAAGAGCCGCGAGATCGGCGGCGCGGTGATTGACTGGCTGCCGAACCTGGAAGCCAATCGCTACACCGTGCGGACGTCCGAGGATGGCCGGGACTGGCGCACCGTGCGCGAGGTGACCGGCGGTGCGGGCGGCCGCGACTGGCTGGCGCTGCCGGATACCGACGCGCGCTACGTGCGCTTCGATCTACACGATGGCCCGAACTGGCGCTATGGCATCCGTGACATCACGCTCAAGCCGCTGGCGTTCGCGGCCACGCCGAACGCATTCCTGTCCTCGGTGGCGGCCGACCTGCCGCGCGGCTCGCTGCCCCGTGCATATGTGGGCGAACAGCCGTACTGGACCCTGCTCGGCCTCGATGGCGGCCAGGAGCAGGCACTGATCAGCGAGGACGGTGCGCTGGAACCGGCCAAGGGCAGTTTCAGCATCGAGCCGTTCATCCGCGTGGACGGCAAGTTGCTGGACTGGTCGACAGTGGCCATCACCCAGTCGCTGCAGGATCGCTACCTGCCCATCGCCAATGTCGACTGGGTGCATGAGAAGGCCGGCCTGGCGGTAACCAGCTTCGTGCAGGGCACGCCGGAGCGCGCGCAGCTGATCGGCCGCTACCGGTTGAGCAATCCGGACAAGGTGGCGCACGAGTACACCCTGGCGCTGGCGATCCGGCCGTGGCAGGTGAACCCGCCGACCCAGTTCCTCAATACCGTCGGCGGCTTCAGTCGCATCGATGCGCTGGATGTGGGCGAACAGCTGGTGCGCATCAACGGTGAGCCGCGCATCTATCCGTTGCAGGTGCCGGATGCGCGCTTTGCCAGCACGTTCGATGGCAAGCTCGACGCGATGCATCTGGCCTCCGGGAAATACCCGGCCAGCACGGCGGTGAAGGACAGCACCGGCATGGCGTCCGGTGCGCTGCTGTATACGATCAAGCTGGAGCCTGGCCAGAGCCGAGAAGTGGCGGTGGTGTTGCCACAGACCGGAGGCTGGGCGCCGCAGGCGCTGGATGTGGCCAAGGCGCAGGCACAGGTCGCAGAGCAGTGGCGGCAGAAGCTGGGGGGGGTCTCGTTGCAGGTACCGGCTGCGGGCCAGGCACTGGTCGATACCCTGCGCACCGCCGTGGCGCACATGCTGATCTCGCGGGTCGGCCCGCGCCTGCAGCCGGGCACGCGCTCGTACGCGCGCAGCTGGATCCGCGATGGCGCGATGATTTCAGAGGGCCTTCTGCGCATGGGGCGCAGTGATGCGGTGCGTGATTACATCAACTGGTATGCGCCTTATCAGTTCGAGAATGGCAAGGTGCCGTGCTGTGTCGATGCACGTGGCAGCGATCCGGTGCCCGAGAACGACAGCCATGGCGAGCTGATCTACAGCATTGCCGAGTATGGGCGCTATACCGGTGACAGCACCTTCGCCGAACTGATGTGGCCGCATGTGCAGGGCGCCTACAACTACATGGAGCAGCTTCGCGCCAGCGAGCGCACGGACGAGAATCGGGCGCGCAATCCGGCGTTCTACGGGATGATGCCGGCCTCGATCAGCCACGAAGGCTATTCGGCCAAGCCGATGCATTCGTACTGGGACAATTTCTGGGCCTTGCGCGGCTACAAGGATGCGGCATCGCTGGCGGCCCAGCTGGGCAAGGTCGAAGCCATGCAGATTGCCGAATCGCGTGACCAGTTCCGTGATGACCTGCAGGCCTCGCTGCTGTCGGCGATGCAGCAGCACAACATCGATTACCTGCCGGGCTCGGCCGAGCTGGGCGATTTCGATGCGACCTCGACCACCATCGCGCTGGCTCCGGGCGGTGAACAGGGGCGCCTTCCGCAGCAGGCGCTCGATGCCACTTTCGAGCGCTACTGGAAGGAATTCGTGGCCCGTCGGGACGGCAAGCGCGAGTGGAAGGACTACACGCCCTACGAGTGGCGCAACGTGGCCGCCTTCGTCCGCCTTGGCTGGCGCGATCGCGCCTGGCAGGCGACTGAGTTCTTCTTCAAGGACCGTGCGCCGCAGGCCTGGAACCAGTGGGCCGAAGTGGTCTCGCGCACGCCGCGCAAGCCGTTCTTCGTCGGTGACCTGCCGCATGCCTGGGTCGCTTCGGACTTCGTGCGCTCGGCCCTGGACATGTTCGCCTACAGCCGTGACATGGACGATGCGCTGGTGTTGGCCGCCGGCATTCCGACCGCCTGGCTGCAGGGCGAGGGCATCGCTGTGCAGGGCCTGCGCACGCCGCAGGGCCAGCTCAACTACCGCCTGCAGCGCAGCGACAAGCAGCTGGTGCTGGAGGTGCAGCCGGGCCTGGTGCCACCGGTCGGTGGCGTGGTCTTGCCGTGGCCGTACGCCGGTGATCCGGGCGAGGCGACCATCAACGGCGAAGCGGCCGAATGGACCGACAGGGAACTGCACGTGCACCAGCTGCCGGCGCGGGTCGAGATCGATGTACCGGGCGCGGTGCGCCGCGCCGAGCGCAAGGGGCAGTAACGATGAAGCAGCAGGGGGGAAGGGTGCGCACGGCCGTGCGTGCCCTGGGACTGGCCATTGCATTGGCATTGCCGGGTGCCGTGATGGCAGCCGTGCCAACCGCCGCGACAGCGGCTGACATCGCCAGCGCACCAGGCATGAGCATGGTGACCTTCAACCTGCATCACGACCGCGAGGACTGGCCGAGCCGCCGCCGCACCATCCTGGCCGAGCTCAAGCGCCTGCAGCCGGATGCGGTTGCCCTGCAGGAGGTGATCCAGCGCCGCAACGTGCGCAACCAGGCGCAGTGGCTGGCCAGCCAACTCGGCTACAAGTACGTGTTCGTGTCCACCGATCCGGTGGGTGCGCCGAAACGTTACGGCAATGCGCTGCTGACCCGGCGGCCGATCCTCGCCCAGGGTGAGCACCTGCTACAGCCGCTGGACGACTACCGGACGGTCGCCCATCTGCGCATCAATGTGGACGGCAAGGCGGTCAACGTCTATGCCACCCACTTCAACGAGCGCAGCGACGAAAATGGCCAGCGCATCCGTCGCACCCAGGTCGAGGACCTGCTGCGCTTCATCGCCAGCACCTCAGCCGGCGCACCGGTGGTGATCGCGGGCGACTTCAACGCGCTGGTCGATGCCAGTGACCTGAGCGAGCTGCGCAGCCATTACGGTGACAGCTACGGCAGCGTGCACGTCAACACCGACCTGGCCGGGGTCAGTACGCTGAACAGGCACTACTACCCGGTGGCCTCGCGGATCGACCACATCTTCTTCCAGCAGGACGCGATGGTCGCACGTGAGGCCAAGCTCCTGTTCGACCAGCCCGATGACAGCGGTCGCTGGGCCTCGGACCATTATGGCGTGTGGACCCGCCTGCAATTCGCTCCGGCGCACTGATGTCCTGGTAGGTGCCACCTTTGGTTGGCACGGACGTGTCCGCGTTCGCTCCAACAACGGCGCCGACCAGGGTTGGCCTCTACCAGAGCGCTGCACGCGCCCGGCGCACAAACAGAAACGGCGGGGATCATCGATCCCCGCCGTTCTTTCACGCGATCAAAGCGCGATCAGTTCGCCGGCGGCGTGCGCTTGGCGCCTTCTTCGTCTTCTTCGTCGGCCTTGGCTTCGGCCGCCTGGGCTGCCGCTTCGGCGTGGCCATCGGCGACCGGATCGATCGACGGTGTCACCACTGCATCGGCGACCGGGGCCGCAGCTTCCACCGGTGCAGCTTCAACTGCCACCGGAGCGACCGGCTGTTCGGCCACCGGCGCGGTCTCGACGACCGGCTTGGCTTCAACCACCGGAGCAGCCTCAACGATCTCCGGCTTGGCTTCTGCCACCGGAGCGGCTTCGGTAGCGGCCGGCTTGGCTTCAGCCACCGGTGCAGCCTCGACTGCCGCCGGCTTCGCTTCGATCGCCTGAGTGACTTCAGCCACCGGGGCTGCTTCCACCGCGACCGGCTTTGCTTCGACCGCCGGTGCGGCAACAGCCACCGGTTGCGCCGGGGTTGCTGCGTCGATGGCATCGAGCATGCTGGTCTGCACCGGCGAGGACACCGGCTCTGCCTTGGCTGCGGCTTCAACCGCCGCCGGCACTTCGGCGGTGATCGGTGCGGCAGTCTCGACCACGGCGCTGCTCACCACCGCCACCGGTGCGGCGACAGCAGCGGCGGCAGTACGGACCGGCTTCTCGGCTTCGACAGCAACCGGTTCGGCTTCGTCATCGAAATCGAATTCCGGCTGCGCACGGGTCGGCTGTGCGGCGGCGACCGGAGTGGCCGGGGCGGCACTGTCGACGTTCGGCTCGACGCCCTCGGCGTCATCACCCTCGTCACCCTCGTCCTGGTCATCGCCCAGGCCGTCACCACCGGCAGCGTTCTCGGCGCCACCGCGACGACGACGACGGCCGCCACGACGGCCGCGACGGCGGCGGGTTGCACCTTCGCCAGCCTGCTCGCCATGGGCGTCGGCTGCAGTCTCTTCACCGGCAACCGCAACCACTTCGGCCTCGCCGGCAGCGGTCTCGACCGGCACTGCGTCCACCGGAGCGGCGGCCACCGGGGCAACCGGGGCGACCGGTGTAGTGGCTTCCTGCGCGGTCACCACGTTGGCGGCGACGGCGTTGGCGGCCACAGCTGCTGCCGCGGTCACACCTTCAACCGGGGCTTCGGCGACGCTGCGCTGCGGCTTCTCGGCCGGCTTGTCACCGTCCTGCTGCTGGCGCGGCTGCTTGGGCTGCTTCAGCTTCGGCTGGTTCTGGTTCTGGTTCTGGCCCTGCTGCTCGTTGCGCGGCTTGTGCTGCTGCTGCGGCTGCTGCTGGCCATCCTTCTGCTGCGGTTCTTTCTGCCTGCCCTGCTGTGGCTGCTGCTGGGCATTGCCGTTGTTGCCGTTGCGGCCGTCCTTGTTGCGCTGCTCACCACGGTCCTTGCGGTTGCCGCCATCCTTCTGCTGCTGCGCGTTGCCGTTGCCACCGTTGCCACGGTTTTCGTCGCGACGGTCCTTGCGATCCTTGTTGCGATCCTTGTTGCGGTCCTTGCGACCACCGTCCTGCTGCTGGCGCGGAGCCGGGGCGGCCGGAGCCGGCGCCGGCGCCGGCTCGCCACCGAACACGCGCTTGAGCCAACCGATCACGCCGCCGCTCGAAGCCGGCGCCACTGGCGCTGCCACGACCGGAGCCGGAGCGGCTGCAGCCGGAGCCGCTTCCTCGCGCACCGGGGCGGGAGAGGTGTGCTTGACCTGGGTCACCGCCGGCGGCGGGATGTTCAGCTGGCCCTTGGTCAGGGCGTGCACCGGCAGCTTGCGCGGGGTGCCGCGCTGGTAGCTGGGCTTGCTGCTCTCTTCACCGAGCTCGTTCTCACGCAGGCGGGTGACCGCATAGTGCGGGGTGTGCAGCTGCTCGTCGGCGACGATCACGATCGGCGCTTCGTGGCGTTGCTCGATCTCGCGCAGGGCGCTGCGCTTCTCGTTCAACAGGTAGTTGGCGATCTCCACTGGCGCCTGGACCAGCACCTGCCCGGTGTTCTCCTTCATCGCGTGCTCTTCGGCGACGCGGATGATCGACAGCGACAGCGACTCGACGCTGCGCATGCGGCCGTGGCCGTCGCAACGCGGGCAGACGATCTGGCTGGATTCGCCCAGGCTCGGGCGCAGGCGCTGGCGGCTCATTTCCAGCAGGCCGAAGCGCGAGATGCGGCCGACCTGCACGCGGGCACGGTCGTACTTCAGCGCGTTGGCCAGGCGATTCTCGACCTCGCGCTGGTGCTTGTTGGAGGCCATGTCGATGAAGTCGATCACCACCAGGCCGCCCAGGTCGCGCAGGCGCAGCTGGCGGGCCACTTCCTCGGCCGCTTCCAGGTTGGTCTGGAACGCGGTGTCCTCGATGTCGCTGCCCTTGGTGGCGCGCGAGGAGTTCACGTCGACTGCGGTCAGTGCTTCGGTCTGGTCGACCACGATCGAGCCACCCGACGGCAGGCGCACGTTGCGCTCGTAGGCACCTTCGATCTGCGACTCGATCTGGAAGCGGTTGAACAGCGGGATGTCGTCCTTGTAGTGCTTGAGCTTGCGCAGGGTCTGCGGCATCACCTGCTGCATGAACTCGCGGGCGTGCTCGTACATCTCCTCGGTGTCCACCAGGATCTCGCCGATGTCGGCGCGCAGGTAGTCACGCAGGGCGCGCACGATCAGGCGCGATTCCTGGTAGATCAGGAACGGGGCCGGCTTGCTCAGTGCGGCTTCGGCGATGGCGCGCCAGACGTTGAGCAGGTAGTCCAGGTCCCACTGCAGCTCTTCCGCATCGCGACCGACGCCGGCGGTACGGATGATCACTCCCATGTCGTCGGGAATGTTCAGCTTGTCCAGGGCCTCCTTCAGCGCGGCACGGTCTTCGCCCTCGATGCGGCGGGACACGCCGCCGGCGCTGGGCGAGTTCGGCATCAGCACCATGTAGCGGCCGGCCAGCGAGATGAACGTGGTCAGGGCGGCGCCCTTGTTGCCACGCTCTTCCTTGTCGACCTGGACAACGATCTCCTGACCTTCCTTCAGCAGCTCGCGGATGCCGGCCTTGTTGTGGTCGACACCGGCCTGGAAGTAGTCACGGGAGATTTCCTTCAGCGGCAGGAAGCCATGGCGGCCACCGCCGTACTCGACGAAGGCGGCTTCCAGCGAGGGCTCGATGCGGAAGATCCGGCCCTTGTAGATGTTGGACTTCTTCTGTTCCTTCGACGGCTGTTCGATGTCGATGTCATACAACGACTGGCCATCCACGATGGCAACACGCAGCTCTTCAGCCTGCGTGGCGTTGATCAGCATTCGCTTCATTGTTGCGTTCCTCGCAAGCGGCTACCGCGCGGAACGCCATGGGGTTTCGCCTCTGGACACGGCTCGCCGCCCATTCGCGCAAGCGCGGGGAGGGCGGCTTGGGTTTCCAGCGCTACGACACCACGGCAGGCCGCGGGAGCGCTTCACTCTTATGGGTTTTGGGTGTTGCAGGGCCGCAGGCAGCTGTCAGCCAGGCTGGAGCGCCACGCGGGACATGTTCAGCACGGTTGCGTGTCAGGCATCCGGCGATGGCCGGGAAGGCCGGTGAGCCGCTAACATGGCCGCCCCGCGGGCGGTGGTCGCGCACTGTGCCGGATTCGTCGGAAGCTGGGCTTCTGGCCCTGAGTAACTTCCAACGAAATCAATCCCTTATCTCGCCCCCCGAGTGTAACAGAATAAACAGCCTGATGACCGCCCAAGACCCGACCAAACCCGCTGGCGACAAGCCTTCCGTGCGCATGATCACCGTTCCCGCCGACCGCGCCGGCCAGCGCCTGGACAACTTCCTGCTCGGCCAACTGAAGGGAGCCCCGCGCAGCCTGGTGTACAAGCTGGTGCGCAGCGGGCAGGTTCGGGTGAACGGCGGCCGCGCCAAGGCCGAGCGCAAGCTGGAGGCGGGCGATGAGGTGCGTGTGCCGCCGGTCCGTCTCAGTGAGGAAGGAGACAAGGCCGGCCCGCCAGAGGCGTTCATGCGGCGCCTGGAGCAGGCCATCGTCTTCGAGGACGCCCGGCTGCTGGCCCTGAACAAGCCCTCCGGCGTGGCCAGCCATGGCGGCAGCGGCATCAGCTTCGGTGCCATCGAGACTCTGCGCGCCTTGCGCCCGGGACAGACACTGGAGCTGGTCCATCGGCTGGATCGCGACACCTCGGGCCTGCTGATCGTGGCCAAGAAGCGTTCGGCGCTGAGCGAACTGCAGGCGCTGTTGCGTGAAGACCACGGCGCCGGCATCCGCAAGCGCTACCTGACCCTGCTGGCCGGCCGCATGCCGGACGGCGTGATGACCGTCGACGCGCCGCTGCACGTGGGCCTGCGCCAGGGCGGCGAGCGCCATGTACAGGTCAACGCGATCGGCAAGGAATCGATCAGTCACTTCCGGGTGCTGGAGCGCCGCGGCGGCCATTCGTACTGCGAGGTGCGCATCGAAACCGGCCGCACCCATCAGATCCGCGTGCATGCCCAGCATCTGGGCCATCCGGTGGCCGGTGACGACAAATACGGCGATCCTGCGGTCAACAAGCGGCTTCGTGAGCAGATCGGGCTGAAGCGCCTGTTCCTGCACGCGGCCTCGCTGGAGTTTGCACTGGACGACGGCAAGAGCCCGTATGTGCTGAACGCGCCGCTGGCGGATGAGCTGGTCGAGGCGCTGGACCGCCTGCGCTGACGGCGGTTCGGCGGCGCCGGGTGCTCGGTCGGCGCCGTCGCTTCCCTGCGGAGAGTGGGCTTGTCACTTTCTTTGCTCGTGCAAAGAAAGTAACCAAAGAAACACGCCGCCATCCGCGAGCCGGCGCCGCGCGCCGGTGCCCTGCGCTCCTCGGTCCGCCGAGGGACGGCGCGGAACTCGCTGCGCTCAGACACCCGCGCCTCTTCGCCCTCGCCGGACCTGCGGTGCTCGGCTCGCTACAAGGCGGACCCGGACATCCGCAGCGTAGGCCCATACCCGCCCGTGACCTCTCGATACTGTGGGACGTACCAGCCGCGAAGGGGCTCAGCCCGTCGGCCGCAAACCCCTCACCATTTGAACAGCACCAGGCTGATCGCCAGCGTGCCCATGCCGGCCACGAGCCCATAAACGGTCTCGTGGCCCTTCGCATAGCGCTTGGCGGCCGGCAGCAGCTCGTCCAGTGCCAGGAACACCATCACGCCGGCAATCAGCCCGAACACCCAGCCGAAGGTGGCGTGCGACAGCGACCCGGACAGCAACCAGTAGCCGAGCGCCGCGCCCACCGGCTCGGCCAGGCCCGACAGCAGGCTGGCGCTGAATGCATAGGCCTTGTTCTGGGTGGCGAAGTACACCGGCACCGCGATCGCGATGCCCTCGGGGATGTTGTGGATGGCAATCGCAAAGGCCAGTGGCATGCCCACCGACGGGCTTTCCAGCGTGGCGAAGAAGGTCGCCAGCCCTTCCGGGAAATTGTGCGCGGTGATCGCGACGGAAGTCAGCAGCGCCACCCGCTTCAGGTACTCGCGGCTGTTCTCGCGGAACGCGGGATCCTGCTTGTCCAGGCTGTCATGCGGGTTGGGAATGAAGTGGTCGATCATCACGATCACGATCACGCCCAGCAGGAACGCGAGGGTGCCGTAGGTGAAACCGGTGCGCTCGCCATGGGCCAGTGCGAACGAAGCAATGGACTTGTTGAGGATTTCCGACAGCGACACATAGACCATCGCGCCGCCGGCGAAGGCCAGGCCGAAGGCCAGCAGGCGCGGGTTGGGGCGGCGCGAGAACAGCACCAGCAGGCTGCCGATCGCAGTGGCGAGGCCGGCCGCGAGGGTGACCGCCAGCGCAATCCAGATGTTTTCGGCGGGAATCTGCAGCATCTACCGACGCAGTCCTGGTCAACAGACAACCGCCCCGGACAGGACCGGGGCGGCGAGGGCGAGGCGGGCGCCGGCTGGCCTCGTCGGGTTGCGTGCGATCAGCCGCCGCGGCGCAGGCGCTCTTCAATGGCGAAGCACTGGTCCGGCTTCGGCTGCGGCGGGTTGAAGCTGACCGGCACCTGGATGGTGGCCGGCACCGGCTGGCCATTGCGTGTCGCGGCCTTGAACTGCCAGCCCTGCACGGCGGTTTTGGCCAGTTCGTCCAGCTGCGGGTTGCCCGCGCCAGTCAGCAGGGCGACCTCGCTCGGCTTGCCGTCGGTGCCGATGGTCACCTTGAACGTACTGGTGCCGCCCACGCCCATGCAGGCCAGTTCAAGCGGGTACTGCGGCGGCGGCGTCTTCACTGCTGCGACTTCGGTCGGCGGTGGCGGCGGTGGTGCCGGCGGTTCGGACGAGCCGCAGCCGGCCAGGCCGGTCGCAGCGATCAGGGACAGGCTCAGCAAGCGTACGTTCATGGCAGTTGCTCCGTCAGGGCCGAAGTCTTTGCCGCGCAGATGAAGTCGTTCTCGCTCAGACCGCCCACGTCATGGGTGGAAAAGCGCACGACCGCGCGGTCGTAGTGCACGCCCAGGTCCGGGTGGTGGTCCTCGCGATGGGCAATCCAGGCCAGCGCGTTCACGAAGGCCATGGTGGCGTAGTAATCCTTGAAGCGGAAGGTGCGCGTCAGGGCCTGCCCGCCCTCGCTCAGCTCCCAGCCGGGAACCTGCGGCAGCAGTTCGGCCAGGCGGGCTTCGCCGAGCTTGTGGTCGCTGCCTTTGCGTGGCACGCAACGGGCCTGGGCCAGTGGAATCAGGTCGGCCATGGGAATCTCCACCTCGTGTTGACTGAACAATGCGCCGGACGGTGTATAAACCGAATGAGCGGCTGACGCTTACTTGGCTAGAATAGCCTGATGATCCAGATCTCCGACACTGCCCAGACCCATTTCCGCAAGCTGATCGAACGCGAGGGCGTGCCTGGCATGGGCGTGCGCCTGAGCGCGGTCGACCCCGGTACCCCGCGCGCCGACGCCCGGCTGGAATTCGCCGAACCCACCGACCTGCTGGGCGACGAGTGGGCGGTGGACTGCGATGGCTTCACCCTCTATGTCGATGCCGGCAGCGTTGGCTGGCTCGACGGCGCAGAGATCGACATCGTCGCCGGCACCGCCGGTGCCCAGCAGTTGACCATCAAGGCGCCGCGCATCAAGGGTGAAGCGCCCGGTGATGCGGCCTCGCTGGTCGAGCGCGTGCACTGGGTGGTGGAGAACGAAGTCAATCCGCAGCTGGCCTCGCATGGCGGCAAGGTGGCCGTGCAGGAAGTCTCGGCCGACGGCGTGGTGCTGCTGCGCTTCGGTGGTGGCTGCCAGGGCTGCGGCATGGCCGACGTGACGCTCAAGCAGGGCATCGAAAAGACCCTGATGGGCCGCGTGCCGGGCGTGACCGCCGTGCGCGACGCGACCGACCACGACAGCGGCCACGCGCCGTACATTCCGCGCGACAACGTCGCCTGATCGCTGACGCGTGCCTCTGACCCGGGCCGAGCAACTCATCGATCTGCTGCTGGCCCGCCAGCAGCCCCGCGCCGTCCTTGAGAAGACCACGCGCCTGCCTTATGGCTGGGCGTTGTGGCTGCGCTCGCTGGGGCCGCTGCCGCGGCCGTTGCATGCCGGCGAAGTAATTGCGGTGTTGCTGCCGCGTCCGCTGCCCGGCCGGCCAGGCCAATCGCCGCAGCTGTCGCTGTGGCAAGCGTTGCGCCGTCTGTTCTGGCAGGACTGGGACGCTGCGCCGCGCGACCAGCGCTGGATGCGCTGGACCTCGGCACTGATCAGCGCACTGCTGCACCTGCTGTTCTTCATGCTGCTGCTGTGGGTGGCGGTGATCCGCACCACTGCGCCAGACGAAGAGGGTGCCGAGGGTGAGCGCGTGCAGGTGGAGTTCGTCGGCCGCGCGACCCAGGAAGGCGGGGGCGATCAGCCAGGCGCCGAAGTCGCTGCGGCCGCTGCGGCAGGTCGGGTTGCGACGGGGCAGCAGACGGGTGCCGCCACAGCTCCTGCCCCGCACCCGGCGGCTGCCGAAGCCGCCGCATCTTCCCCTGCATCCGCGCCGACCGCCAGTGTTCCTCCGCCGCCTGCCGAAGCCGAGCCGGCGCCGGTTGCCGCGCCGCCGCCTTCGCCGGTCCAGGCCACCGAGGTGGCGCAGGCCAGCACGGATTTCGTGGTGCCGCCGGTCAGCGTGCCTCGAACCGAAGTCAGCGTCGTACCGCGTGACAGCACGCCCGTTGTGCGCGAGCGCAGCGTGCAGCCGGTGCAGGCGCCGCCGACGCCAAGCCAGATGCGCAGCCCGGAACTGGCCGTGCGCACGCCGCAGGTGCGTGACATCCAGGTGCGCGAACGCGAAGTCAGCATCGTCGAAGCGCCCGTCGCACCCAAACCGCTGCGCAGCCCTGAAATGCAGGTGCGCGTGCCACAGCAGGACGTGCAGGTGCGTGAACGTGAAGTGCAGGCCGTGGCCGATCCGCAGGTGCGGATGGCGGCGGTGGCCGGGCGTGAGCCCGCCGTACGCGCGCCCACCGGCCGTGATGTACAGGTGCGGGAGCGTGAAGTGGCCCCGGCACCGGCGGCGGCACCGGCATCCTCCAGTGGCAGTGCCTCCGTGACGCCTGCGGCTGCGGCGCAAGGCAGCGCGGCGCAGACGAGCAGCAGCACGCGTCCGTCGGCCTCCAGCAGCACGGCAAACGCCGGAGCGCGCCCGGCGCGCAATCCAGGCAACTGGGCCACGCCTGCCAAGGGCGACGACTGGGGTTCATCCAGCCGTAACCGTAACGGTGCCAGCAGTGGCGCCCGCCAGGCCAGCACTGCCGGCAAGGGCAATGGCCTGTTCAATGCCGATGGCAGCGTGCGCGTGCCGGGCCAGGACGGCGATGGCCACGCCGAGCGCGGTGCGCCCGGTGGCGCCAACGACGGCTGGAGCAAGGAGCGCATCGCGCAATCGGGCACCTGGCTGAAGCGCCCGCCCTACGACTACACGCCGACCTCGTTCGACAAGTACTGGGTGCCGCAGGAATCGCTGCTGGCCGAATGGGTGCGCAAGGGCGTCAAGGCGATGGAGATTCCGTTGCCGGGCACCAACTCGAAGATCTCCTGCGTCATTTCGATCCTGCAGGCCGGCGGTGGCTGTGGCCTGACCAACCCCAACATGCAGGACCAGCCGGCCGTGGCACGGCCGCCGCCGGACATTCCGTTCAAGAAGGAACTGCAGGAAGACAACGGGAGCCGCTAGGACGGCGCATCCACGCATGGCGTGGATCTACTGTGCATCCAGCTGCGCCGGGTAGATCCACGCCATGCGTGGATGATCCATGGGGGCACGCCAATGCCGACCAAGGTCAGCCTCTATCAGGGCGTTGCCCTTACGCGCTCTGTGACAGGAACACCCAGAATGGCACATCGCGACCGACCCAATCGCGGCTGGCTTCATCCATCACGTCCAGCAGGGTGTCGAAGTCCTTCTGTGCGTTGGCACGCAGTGCATCCACGTCGGCCAGGAACAGCGCGTAGCCGTTGGCTGGCAGCCATTGCAGATCACGCAGGTTGTCCGACAGTGCATCCCAGTTGCCGCCGAAACCGGCCGGGAAATCCAGTTGCGCGGCGAGCCGGGCGAGCAGGGTGCGCTTGTCCGTCACGCCTTCCAGATCGATGCGGATCACCTTGAGGCTGGCATCGCGCATTGCTGCGGCCAGTGCGCCGATGTCATCGCTGTCGATGGCATAGACGCCGGCATTGTTGATGTCATGCAGGCCGAGGCCGAAATCATCGTGGCTCATCACTGCGCTCCCTGGGCCGGTACGGTGAAGCTGCGGAACGATTCGTAGTGGTCGTCGGTGTAGTACCACGCCTCCGGCGGATCGCCGCCGGTGACGATGCGGCGCGTGCCACGCGTGCGTGCACCGGGGGTGTCGACGGTGTACTCGCGGTAGTAGCCACGCGGACGTTGTGGCAGCTGCTGCTCGCGGTTGCCGAAGGTAGTGCCGTCCTGGCGGTGCGGGAATGGACCGCCTCGCTGGATCAGGGCAATGGTCTGGCGTGCTTCGGTGGGCAGGAACGCGGGCAGGCCGTTGTCCCGTCCGGGCGTTGCCGTGGCAGGGGCCCGTGCGGTCGGTGTTCCCTGCAGGTCCGGTGCGAACTGTGGCGCCGGCGGCCGCTGCAGGAAATGGTTGGCGACCAGGCCGAGCAGCAGCAGGGCGATGGCGGTGATCAGCAGCCGGGGGTTGCGCATGGGCAGGGGCGGGCGAGGGTGGTACATGCACTGTAGCGCCTGCGCGCTGCATGGCGCATGAGGAGGGTGCCGCGTCACTGCTGCGTAACAATTGCCGTCGTGCTCACTGGCAGGACGCAATTTCCTTTACATCCCCCTTGGTAATCTGCGGGTCTGTCCCCATCATTCACGCGCACCGCCCGACATCGTCGGGTGCCCTCGCAATCAGGAGATGCATCATGGCCTACACCCTGCCCAAGCTGTCCTACGCCTACGACGCGCTGGAGCCGCATATCGATGCGGCGACGATGGAAATCCATCACACCAAGCATCACCAGACCTACATCAACAACGTCAACGCGGTGCTGGAAGGCACCGAATACGCTGACCTGCCGGTCGAAGAGCTGGTGAAGAAGCTCAAGTCGTTGCCGGAGAACCTGCAGGGTCCGGTGCGCAACAACGGTGGTGGCCATGCCAACCACTCGCTGTTCTGGACCGTGATGGCCCCGAACGCAGGTGGCAACCCGGTGGGTGACGTGGCCAAGGCCATCGACAAGGACCTGGGCGGTTTCGACAAGTTCAAGGACGCCTTCACCAAGGCGGCGCTGACCCGTTTCGGCAGCGGCTGGGCGTGGCTGAGCGTGACCCCGGACAAGAAGGTGGTGGTCGAGAGCACCGGCAACCAGGACAGCCCGCTGATGGAAGGCAACACTCCCATCCTCGGCCTGGACGTGTGGGAACACGCGTACTACCTGAAGTACCAGAACCGCCGCCCGGAATACATCGGCGCGTTCTTCAACGTCATCGACTGGAATGAAGTCGAGCGCCGTTACCAGGAAGCGATCGCCTGATCGCGGTGACGGGATGAGTGGAAAGGCCGGGGGAGACCCCGGCCTTTTCTGTTGCAGGATCCCGGCACGACCTATTCCGCCGTGGCCGTAGCGTCCTGCAGGCGCAGGGTTGCCAACACGCCCAGGCGCAGTCCGGGCAGGTCGCCGTCGGCGGGCAGCAGGATCGGCTGCTGGCGGATGCCGCCGAAGTGCTTGACCTGGAACAGCACGTCCAAGCCGTGGCCACTGGCGCCGCCGCCACTGGCCGCAGGCGGCTCGGGGCGGCCGCCGGGATTGCGCCGTGCCGGCTGGAAGCCGGGCGTGCTCCGCACCAGCTCCACCGTGCTGGCCGAAAAGTCGCCCGCGATCAGGCTCGGCATGCCTTCGGCGGTGGCGCCGATCCAGGTCATCAGGTCGCTGGTCTGGTGTTGGCGGGCAGTGGCCTCGTCCGGGTCCGGGCGCAGCCGCGCCACATAGATGTTGACCAGCGCCTCGCCCAGCTTCAGCCGCATCATGCCGGCCGCACTGAAGGTGCCGGGAGGATGCAGCAGGGTCACGCCGTCCTCGCTCACCGGCAGCCGGGTCAGCATGGCGTTGCCATGGCGCAGTGGCTGGCTGGGTGGGTCGGCGGTGACGAAGTCGCAGCTGTAGCGCAGCCGGCTGGCCAGCCAGCAGGCCGGGTTGCGGCCTTGCTGCTGCAGCACCTGCTGCACCGAGATCACGTCCGGCTGCAGGTCGGTCAGCAGTTGTGCGACCTGCTCGCGGCGCTGCTTCCATTGCGCGTCATCGCGGCTGGGCAGCTCCAGCGCGGCTACCGTCAGCTGCCGAGGTTCGCTCTCACTGGCAACGGCGGCCGGCGCCTGTGGTCGTGCCTGCGCCTGCAATGCCAGCAACAGCGCAAGGCAGCTGAGCAGGAGGCGGGCGGGGGCGAGGGGGCGCATAACGATAAGTTTACGCTTTTGCCGTGCAGGTGCCGTGACTTCCGGCAGGGCCTGCACTGCCTGCCACGGATTGGCACCGTTGTCATGCAGCCCTGCAGCGTGCTTCGCAAGCCCCGGTTCCGGTAACCTTGCGCCTTTCGCTTTGCAGGAATGCCTTACAGGATGAGCCACGACGCAGTCGCCCCCATCGCCGGCCAAGGAAAGATGCCGCGCCAGATTCCGTACATCATCGGCAATGAGGCCTGCGAACGGTTCAGTTTCTACGGGATGCGCAACATCCTGGTGCAGTTCCTGATCACCTCGCTGCTGCTGCAGGAAATCACTGCGGAAGGCCGTGCCGGTGAAGCCAAGGACATCATGCACAGCTTCATGATCGGCGTGTATTTCTTCCCGCTGCTCGGTGGCTGGCTGGCCGACAGGTTCTTCGGCAAGTACCACACGATCCTCTGGTTCAGCCTGGTCTACTGCGCCGGCCACCTGTGCCTGGCGCTGTTCGAGAACAGCCGCGAGGGCTTCTTCCTCGGCCTGGGCCTGATCGCGCTGGGTGCCGGTGGCATCAAGCCGCTGGTGGCCTCGTTCATGGGCGACCAGTTCGACCAGAGCAACAAGCACCTGGCCAAGATCGTCTTCGACGCCTTCTACTGGATCATCAACTTCGGCTCGCTGTTCGCCTCGCTGCTGATCCCGCTGGCACTGAAGAACTGGGGGCCGCAGTGGGCGTTCGGTATCCCGGGCATCCTGATGTTCATTGCTACCTTCGTGTTCTGGCTGGGCCGCAAGCGCTACGTGCTGGTGCCGCTGCCGCCGAAGGATCCGCATTCGTTCGCCAACGTGGTGCGTACCGCGCTGACCACGCGCGTGGCCGGCCAGGGCCGTCCGGGCCTGGTGATCGCCGTGCTCGGCCTGGCGCTGGCGGCGGCCTCGTTCGGCCTGGTCGGCTCGCTGGGCATCGTGATCTGCCTGTGCCTGGCGCTGGTGGCCATCCTCGCCGGCATCGGTGGCGGTACCTGGTTGCAGCTGGACCGCGCCCGTGGCCAGCATCCGGCCGAAGCCGTGGAAGGCGTGCGCTCGGTGCTGCGCGTGCTGGTGATCTTCGCGCTGACCACGCCGTTCTTCTCGCTGTTCGACCAGAAGGCCTCGACCTGGGTCCTGCAGGGCCAGCAGATGCAGATGCCGAGCTGGTTCACCGCCTCGCAGATGCAGGCGCTGAACCCGCTGCTGGTGATGATCCTGATTCCGTTCAACAACCTGGTGCTGTACCCGGCCCTGCGCCGCTTCGGCTTTGAGCCGACCGCGCTGCGCCGCATGACCGCCGGCATCGCCTTCAGCGGCCTGGCCTGGATCGTGGTCGGCGGCATCCAGGTGGTGATGGACGGCGGCAACGCCATGTCGATCTTCTGGCAGATGCTGCCGTATGCGCTGCTGACCTTCGGTGAGGTGCTGGTCTCGGCCACCGGCCTGGAGTTCGCCTACAGCCAGGCGCCACAGGCGATGAAGGGTGTGGTGATGAGCTTCTGGAACCTGACCACCACCATCGGCAACCTGTGGGTGCTGCTGTCGAACGCTGCCGTGCGCAACGATGCCGTGACCCACAGGATTGCCAGTACGGGCCTGAGCGAAGCGGCGTTCCTGATGTTCTTCTTCGCCGGTTTCGCCTTCGTCGCGGCGTTGGCCTTCGGTTGGTACGCGAAACGCTATCGTATGGTCGACAACTACCGTAGCGCCTGAGCCTGACATGACCCCCGTCAATCTGCTGTTGATCGCCATCACCGCCATCCTGTCGTGGATGGCGTTCAACAACCGCAAGCTGGCCGATCGCCTGATCCTGTGGCCGCCGGCCGTCGACCGCCATCGCCAGTACGACCGGCTGGTGACCTATGGCTTCATCCACGCCGACTGGTCGCACCTGATCTTCAACATGATCACCCTGTTCTTCTTCGGGGGATTCATCGAGAGCGTGATGGTGCAGCTGACCGGCAGCTACCTGACCTACCCGGCGTTCTACATCGGCGCGCTGCTGGTCTCGATCCTGCCCAGCTACTTGAAGAACCAGAAGAACCCGAACTACCTCAGCCTCGGGGCATCCGGTGCGGTGTCGGCGGTGCTGTTCGCCTTCATCCTGATCAAGCCGTGGTCGATCATCCTGGTGTTCTTCATCCCGGCACCGGCGATCATCTATGCCGCGTTCTACGTCGGCTACAGCATCTGGATGGACAAGCGCGGCGGCGACCGCATCAACCACAGCGCGCACCTGGCAGGTGCGGCGTTCGGCGTGATCTTCATGCTGGCCATGCAGCCGAGCATCTTCAACCACTTCCTGCGCGAACTCTCCAACCCGACCTTCCGCCTGGGCGGCTGAAGCGTGCCGGGGTCGGATCCTGTGGATCCGGCCCCGGCGTATCCGGTTTCAGGCCTGGGTCGTGTGGCCGTAGGTATCCAGCAGGCGGGCGAATACTTCCTCGCCGATGCGCTGGAAATCCTGATCCTCGGTCTGCCCTTCCACCGCCAGTTGCAGCAGGCCCTCCAGCAGGGCGCGGTCGGTATCGGAATGGGAATCGCTGGCGTGCATGGGAGCCTCCACGGTGGTGCGCATGATCAACGGTCGCAAGGGTCGTGCCAGCCTGGCCGTACCCCGCCATAGGCGATAGCGGCCGGCGACCCTCCAGCTTGAGGGCGAAAACTGACGTGAATGGACTGGACTTGCCCCTGTTCAGGCTTCACGCGATCATGGCGCCCGGCTGCGCACCATCCACGCAGTCGCCGCAGGAGACAGTTCCATGGCTTCGGTCACGCCCCCCGGTCTGGCCTACGAGGTCGAACACGACCTGGCCAACCACCGCTTCACCGCCCGTGTGCGAGGACAGCTGGCGGTGCTGGACTACCAGATCAAGCGCAAGCGCATGGTGATCACCCACACCGAGGTGCCCGAGCCGATCGCCGGCCGTGGCATCGCCGGTGAGCTGACCCGCGTGGCACTGCGTTTCGCCCGCGAGCAGAAGTACAAGGTGGTGCCGGCATGTTCCTACGCCGAGGCTTTCCTGCAGCGGCACGAGGAGTACCACGACCTGCTCGTTGGCTGAGTGCCAGCGGGCCACGCTTCAGCCATGGCAGGCGATGATGTACAAACATGAACAGGGGATCCCGATGAAGATTGGAAACAACCGGCCACTGCACGTCAGCGTGCTGGCCGGCGTGGTGGGCGTGCTGTTGCTGGCCGGTTGCCAGCGTGAAAGCGAGCCGACGCCGGTGACCGACGCGGCGCCCGCCGCCGAAGCCACCGCCGCCGGCGAGACGCCAGCCACGGAAGCGCCGCTGGACCTGCGCGACGTGATCGAAAACAACGAGCGTGAGGTGGTGGGCATCAGCTACCCGGCGGGTATCGACCGCTACCCCGGCCTGGCGCGCGCGCTGCAGAGCTATGCCACCAGCGCACGCAGCGACCTGCAGCAGGCGCTGGACGGGCTGGGCAACGACAAGCCGACCATGCCCTACGAGCTGTCGCTGAGCTTCGAGAAGCTGCTGGAAACGCCGCAGCTGGTGGTGGTCAGTGCTGATGGCAGCCGCTATACCGGTGGCGCCCATGGCGAACCGCTGGTGGCGCGCTTCGTGTGGCTGCCGCAGCAGCAGCAGATGCTCAGCGCCGACAAGCTGGTGGCCGATGCCAAGGGCTGGAAAGTGATCAGTGAGTTCGTCGCCGACCAGCTGCGCGAACGCGTGGCCACGCGGCTCAGCGGCGAGGACATGGACCCGGCCCAACTGCAGGAATCGCTGCGCAACGCATCGCGCATGATCGCCGACGGTACTGGCCCGCAGGCCGACAATTTCAGCCAGTTCCAGCCACTGACCGACGACAAGGGGCAGATCACCGCGCTGCGCTTTGTTTTCCCTCCGTACCAGGTGGGTCCATACTCGGACGGCACCCAGACCGCCGATGTACCGGCGGCGGTGCTGTTGCCGCACGTGGCCAAGGACTACGTGGAGCTGTTCGCACGCGGTTGACCGCAGTCGAGGAGGTGACGTGGATACAGGGTTGCAGGAGCGGGTCGCCGGCCTGCTCCACGAAGCCGGGGTCCGCATCGGCGGTACCCAGCCTCAGGACATCCAGGTGCATGACCCGCGCTTCTTCGCGCGGGTCATGGGCCAAGGCTCGCTCGGCCTGGGCGAGAGCTACATGGAAGGGTGGTGGGATGCGAACGTCCTGGATGAATTCCTCGCCCACCTGATGCAGGCGCACCTGGATGAACGGGTGCACGGCTGGCGCGAAGTGGCCGATGCGCTGAAGGCGCGCCTGTTCAACCTGCAGGCGGGGCAGGGCAGCTACGAGGTCGGGCGCCGTCATTACGACCTGGGCAACGATCTCTACCAGGCCATGCTCGGCCAGCGCCTGGTCTACAGCTGCGGCTATTGGCGCAACGCCGATGATCTCGACGCCGCACAGGAAGCCAAGCTCGACCTGGTCTGCCGAAAGCTGGGCCTGCGCCCGGGCCAGCGCGTGCTGGACATTGGCTGCGGTTGGGGCGAAGCGCTGAAGTTCGCCGCTGAGCGCTACGGTGTGAGTGGCGTCGGCGTGACGATTTCGCAGGAGCAGGCCGAGTTCGCGCGGAACCTGTGCGCGGGCCTGCCGATCGAGATCCGATTGCAGGACTACCGCGAGCTGGACGAACCGTTCGATGCGATTTTCTCGATCGGCATGTTCGAGCACGTCGGTGACAAGAACTACGCGGGCTTTTTCGAGGTGGCCAAGCGTTGCCTGTCGCCGCGCGGCCTGCTGCTGTTGCACACCATCGGCACCAACATCTCCCGGCATCGCACCGATCCGTGGATCGCGCGCTACATCTTTCCCAACTCAATGCTGCCGTCGGCGGCGCAGATCACCCGGGCGTTCGAAGGCCGTTTCGTGCTGGAAGACTGGCACAACTTCGGCACCGACTACGACCTGACCCTGCAGGCATGGCGGCGCAACGTGGAAGCAGCGTGGCCGCGGCTGGATGCGCACTACGACGAGCACTTCCGGCGAATGTGGCGCTTCTACCTGGCCGGGTCGATGGCCACCTTCCGCTGCCGGCATGCGCAGCTGTGGCAGCTGGTGCTGTCGCCGGAAGGCGTGCCGGGCGGGTACGTGGCGCCGCGATGAAGCCAGCGCGGGGTCGGAGACCCCGGGGTCAGATCCCTTTTCACAGAAAAGGGCTCTGACCCCAACCACAACAAAAAAACCGCCCGGTCTCCCGGGCGGTTTTCGTTTCACGCTAGCGCGCAGGCGATCAGTTGCCGGCGCCGGTCAGGCCACGCTTTTCCAGCAGCGGTTCGATCTGCGGCTCGTGGCCGGCGAAATCGCGGAACAGCTGCATCGCGTCGACGCTGCCGCCCTTGGACAGCAGGGTGGCACGGAAGTGGTCGCCGTTCTTGCGGCTCAGGCCGCCATTGTCCTTGAACCACTTCTGGGTGTTGGCATCAAGCACTTCCGACCAGATGTAGGCGTAGTAGCCGGCCGAATAGCCGCCCATGATGTGACTGAAGTACGGGGTCCTGTAACGCGGCGGAACCGGAGCGTAGTAGATGCCGTCCTTCTCCAGTGCGGCGCGCTCGAAGGCCATCACGTCCTTGGCTGCCGGCACCTGGTCCGGGCCGATCTGGTGCCAGCGCTGATCCAGCATGGCCGCACCCAGGTACTCGGTGGTGGCGAAGCCCTGATTGAACTTGGCCGCCGCCAGCACCTTGTCCAGCAGCGCCTGCGGCATCGCCGAACCGTTCTGGTAGTGCTTGGCGTAGTTCTTCAGGATGACCGGGTTGTCAGCCCACATCTCGTTGACCTGAGAGGGGAACTCGACGAAGTCACGCGGCACCGAGGTGCCCGAGAAGTACGGGTACTTCACGTTGGAGAACATGCCGTGCAGGGCGTGGCCGAACTCGTGGAAGGTGGTGTTCACCTCATCCCAGGTCAGCAGGGTCGGCTGGCCGGCCGGCGGCTTCGGGATGTTCAGGTGGTTGGCGACCACCGGCTTGAAGCCGGTCAGCTTGGACTGCGAGACGTAGGAGTTCATCCACGCACCACCGCGCTTGGAGGCGCGTGCATACGGGTCGAAGATGAAGATCGCCAGCTGGCTGCCGTCGGCATCGAACACGTCGTAGACGGTGACGTCTTCGTGATAGACCGGCAGGTCGGTGCGCTGCTTGAAGGTCAGGCCGAATTCCAGGTTGGCGGCATGGAACACGCCGTTCTCCAGCACGTTCTTCATTTCGAAGTACGGCTTCAGCTGCGACTCGTCGAAGTTGTACTTGGCCTGGCGCACCTTCTCGCTGTAGAAGGCCCAGTCCCACGGTTCCAGCTTGAACGTCGGCTTGCCGGCCGCCTTCTGTTCCTGGTCGATCATCGCCTGCAGGTCGGCAGCTTCGCGCTTGGCGTTGGCCACGGCGGCCGGAGCCAGCTTGCCCAGCATCGCGTTGACCGCTTCGGGGGTCTTCGCGGTCTGGTTGGTCAGGTTGTAGGCCGCGAAGTTCGGGAAGCCCATCAGCTTGGCCTTGTCGGCACGCAGCTGCATGATGCGCGAGACCAGCGCGGTGTTGTCGAACTCACCGCCACGGCTGCCACGGCTGACCGACGCTTCGTAGATCTTCTGGCGCAGGGCGCGGTTGGCCAGGTTGGTCAGCGGCGGCTGGCCGGTGGTGTTGAGCAGGGTGATCACGTACTTGCCGTCCTGGCCGCGGGCCTTGGCAGCTTCGGCGGCGGCGGCGATCTGCTCCTTGGACAGGCCGTCCAGCTCCTTGACGTCGTCGACGGTGATCGCCGAAGCGTTCACTTCCGACTGCACGTTCTGGCTGAACTTGGTACCCAGGTTGGCCAGCTCGGCGTTCATCTCCTTCAGCTTGGCCTTGTCGGCTTCGGACAGCTTGGCACCGGCGCGCACGTAGTTGTCGTAGTACTTCTCGACCAGGCGTACGCCTTCGGCGTCCAGGCCCAGCTGGCCGCGGGTGTCGTACAGCGCCTGGATGCGGGCGAACAGCTTGCCGTTCAGCGCGATCGCATCGCTGTGCGCGGCGAACTTCGCCGAGTAGTCGGCCTGCAGCTTCTTGCGGGTGTCATTGGTATCGGCACCGACCAGGCTGAAGAACACGGTGGTCGCACGGTCGAGGATGTCACCGCTCTTTTCCAGGGCGATGATGGTGTTGTCGAAGGTCGGCTTGGCCTTGTTGTTGGCGATGGCCTCCACTTCCTTCAGCTGCTGCGCCATGCCGGCGTCGAAGGCCGGGGCGAAGTCGCTGTCCTTGATCCTGTCGAACTGCGGATAATGCAGGGGCAGCGGGCTTTCGGCGAAGAACGGATTGGCCTGCTGGGCATGGGTGCTGGCAGCCGGGGTGACGGCGCCGGCCGAGAAGGCGGGCAGGGCAAGGCCGAGGGACATGGCCACGGCAAGGGCAAGGCGGGTGGTCAAGGCAGGAACTCCGGTAAGGCAAACAAGGGCCCGAGGGTAACCCGGCCGGCGGCGCCCGCACTTGTGTCAAAAGGCATGTTGCCGGCTCCGGGCGCGGGTACCATGCATTCACCGCCCACGGCCCGCCCTCATGACCAGCGCCTACGATTTCAGCTTCCGTGACCTCGACGGCCAGCCGCAGGCGCTGGCCCGTTATCAGGGCCACCCGTTGCTGCTGGTGAACGTTGCCAGCCGCTGTGGGTTCACCCCGCAGTACACCGGGCTGGAACAGCTGTGGCAGGACTACCGCGAACGCGGCCTGGTGGTGATCGGCTTCCCGTGCAACCAGTTCGGTGCGCAGGAGCCGGGGGACGCGGCGCAGATCCGGCAGTTCTGTTCGCTGGACTATCCGGTCAGCTTTCCGCTGTCGGAGAAGATCGAGGTCAACGGCGAGGGCGCTGATCCGTTGTGGGCCTGGATGACGCACGAAAAGCGTGGCCTGCTCGGCAGTGCCCGCATCAAGTGGAATTTCAGCAAGTTCCTGGTCGATCGCCAGGGGCAGGTGGTGTCGCGGCATGCGCCCACCACCCGGCCGGAGCAGTTGCGCAGCGCGATCGAAGCGCTGCTGTAGAGCCAAGCCCACGCTCGGCTGCTTTTCCGGCTGACTCCGAGAGCGCGCGCCGCGCGCAAGCCGAGCGCGGGCTCGGCTCTACAGATGCGATGGGTTATTTCTCGACGAACGCGCGTTCGAACACGTAGTGGCCCGGTTGGCCGATGCGCGGCGAAACCTGGAAACCCCGGGCATCGAGCACGGTGCGAAGGTCGGCCAGCATCTGCGGGCTGCCGCAGATCATCGCGCGGTCGTTTTCCGGGCTCAGTTCCGGCAGGCCGAGGGTGCGCTGCATCTCGCCGCTCTCCATCAGCTGGGTCAGGCGGCCCTGGTTGGCGAACGGCTCGCGGGTGACGGCCGGGTAGTACAGCAGCTTGTCGCCGATCATTTCGCCGAGGAACTCGTGCTCACGCAGTTCCTTCTCGAAGTAATCGCGATAGGCCAGGTCCTTCTCGTAGCGCACGCCGTGGCAGAGGATCACCTTCTCGAAGCGCTCGTAGGTTTCCGGGTCCTTGATGACCGACAGCCACGGCGCCAGGCCGGTGCCGGTGCCCAGCAGGTACAGGTTCCTGCCGGGATGCAGGTCGCTGATCAGCAGGGTGCCGGTGGGCTTCTTGCCGACCAGTACCTTGTCGCCCGGCTTGATGTGCTGCAGGCGCGAGGTCAGCGGGCCGTCCTGCACCTTGATGCTGAAGAACTCCAGTTGTTCTTCCCAGTTGGCACTGGCAATGGAATAGGCGCGCAGCAGCGGTCGCGCCTCGGTTTCCAGGCCGATCATCACGAACTGGCCGTTCTCGAAGCGGAAACCGCTGTCGCGGGTGGTGGTGAAGCTGAAGTAGGCATCGGTCCAGTGACGGACCTCAAGCACCGTTTCGGCGCCGAAAGCGGAGGACATGGGCGTATCTATCGAAAGTCGTCGGGGGTGATTCTATCTCAAATGAGACAAGTTCTCATTGGGCGGAACGAGAGGCGTTCTCAGCGGTAACCCGCCGCCTGCAGCTCGAACAGCTCGGCATAGCGGCCGCCCTGCGCCATCAGCTGCGCATGGGTGCCGCTGGCCTCGATCCGGCCATCGGCCAGCACCAGGATGCGGTCGGCCATGCGTACCGAGGAAAAACGGTGGGAAATCAGTACTGCGGTGCGATTATCCGCCAGTTCCCTGAACCGCTGGAACACCTCGAACTCACTGCGGGCATCCAGCGCTGCCGTTGGCTCATCCAGGATCATCACCTGCGCATTGCGCATCCATGCGCGGGCAATGGCGATCTTCTGCCATTGGCCACCGGATAGGTCCACGCCCTGCTTGAAGCGGCGGCCGATCTGCTGGTCGTAGCCGCCGGGCAGGTCGTCGATGACTTCCTCGGCCATGCCGCGTCGCGCCGCGTCAGCGATGCGTGCCTGGTCGTCCATCGCCTCGACCTGGCCGACGCCGATGTTCACGCCGGCGCTGAGGTTGTAGCGCACGAAGTCCTGGAAGATCACCCCGAGGTTGGCGCGCAGGTCATCCAGGTCGTAATCGCGCAGGTCGCGGCCGTCGAGCAGGATGCGGCCTTCGTCCGGTTCGTACAGCCGCGCCAGCAGCTTCACCAGGGTGGTCTTGCCGGCGCCGTTCTCGCCGACCAGGGCCAGCACTTCGCCGGCGTGCAGCTGGAAATCCAGATGGCGCACCGCCCACTGTTCGGCATCGGGGTAGCGGAAGCCGACGTTCTCGAATACGAAGCCCTGGCGGATCGGTTGCGGCACGCGCACGGCCCCATCGCGCGAGTGGATTTCCGGCTGGATCTGGAAGAAAGAGAACAGGTCATCCAGGTACAGCGCCTGGCTGGCCACCTGCGAGAAGCCGATCAGCAGGCCTTCCAGCAGCTGGCGCAGGCGCAGGAAGCTGCCGGCGAGGAAGGTCAGGTCGCCGATCGAGAAGTCCCCGCGCACCGTGCGCCATGCGATGTAGGCGTAGGCGGTGTAATACCCCAGCGTGCCCAGCGCAGCCAGCAGCGTGCCCCAGAACGCGCGGCGCCGTGCCAGGGCGCGGTTGGCCTGGAACAATGCCACCGACAGGCGCCGGTAGCGCTCCACCAGGAAGCGGTGCAGGTTGTAGATCTTCACTTCCTTGGCCGTTTCCACGCTGGCGCCCAGCTGGCGCAGGTAGTCGAGCTGGCGGCGCTCGGGCGTCCACTGGAAGTTGAGGCTGTAGCCGGCCGCGTTGAAGTGCGATTCGCCGATGAAGGCCGGCACCAGTGCCAGCGCCAGCAGCAGGATCAGCCACGGCGCGTAGACCAGCAGGCCGACGGCGAGGCTGGCCACGGTGATCGCGTCCTGCGCCTGGCCGAACAGCTGGCTCATCAGGTTCATCCGGCCCATGGTCTGGCGCCGCGCACGGTCCAGCTTGTCCTGCAGGTCCGGGTCTTCGAAATCCTCCAGGTCCAGCGTCGCGGCGTGTTCCATCAGGCGGATGCTGGTGGCGTTGGCGAACAGTTCGGAAAGCAGAGCGTCGGCGTAGCTGACCAGCCGGCCGAGCAGGTCCGAGGCGATGGCCAGGCCGAATTCCAGTGCCAGCAGGCCCAGCAGTGGATTGAGCAGGCCGCTGGACAGCGCCTCGCCCAGCGGCGGGTAGCCGGCATCGTGCTGGCTCAGGTGCAGGGCGCTGTCGATGATCAACTTGCCGACGTACAGCATCGCCACCGGCAGCAGGGCACGGATCAGGCGCAGCCCCAGGCTGGCCAGGGTGAGCGCCGGACTGGTCTTCCAGACCATGCGCAGGAAAGGGGGCAGATTGCGCATCGCCCTGAAGCGCTGGCGCAGGCTGGGTTTCTTCGCGGCGGCAGCGCCAGCGGTGGGGGAAGCAGGCATGCGCGTATTGTGCGCGCCTGATACGTGCAGATGGGGTCAGTGCAGCCGTGTGGCCGGCACCGGGGTCAGATCCCTTTGCCACACAAAGGGATCTGACCCTCCCGTATCCATGCACGGCGTGGATCGACCGTGTCGACCACGGTCGACACCTACCAGCAGCTCCAGTGAACTATCGAAGGCGGGGTGGGTCAGGTCGCAGGGGCGTGAGCCGCATGGATGCGGCGACCGAGCTTACATGGACGTACTTGCAGCGTCCCCTGCGACCTGATCCACCCCGCCAACCCACAGTAGCGCCGGCTTTTGATGTTGCTCTGGTTGTTGCCTCTGCGGGTGCCGGGCGGCAGCCCGGCCAGCCCCCCGTTACGGCAGCGGCGGCAGCAGCCCCGCACCCAGCCGGTTCCAGGCATTGATCACCGCAATGCCCATGCTCAGGTCACTGATGCCCTTCTCATCGAAGTGCGGCGCCAATGAATCGAACGCCGCCTGCGACGGCGCACCGTCGGTCAGCCGGGTCAGCGCCTCGGCCCAGCCCAGCGCCGCACGTTCGCGCGCATCGAAGAAGCGGCTTTCGTGCCAGGCGGGCAGGGTGTCCAGCTTGCGCGGCTCGATGCCGCCCTTGCGCAGCGCCGTGCCGTGCATGTCCATGCAGTAGCCGCAGCCGTTGAGCTGCGACACGCGCAGGAACACCAGTTCCATCAGGGTCGGATCAATCGAGCTGTCATGCACCGCCTGGCTGGTGGCCAGCAGGCCCTTGAAGGCCTCGGCGGCCAGGCGGGTGTAGGGGACGCGGGGGGAGGTGTGATCGGACATCGTGGGCTCCACGGCGGCCACGATGGCCGCCTTCATCACAAGGACGCCGCAGCGTTGCGGTGCGTGACAACCTTCGGCAATTTTTCTGGATTCAGCACGCTGTACACGTTGGCGATGCGGCCATCGACCACTTCGATGGTGGTGACCGAGTGCAGGCGGTCGCCCTGGAAGCGCAGGATCGCCGGTTCGCCGTTGACGTAGCCCAGCTGCGCCGGATGCACCGCGCCGCGGCGGGCGATGGCCCAGAACAGGCGACCGATGCGCTCGGCGCCCAGCAGCGGGCGGATCGCGGCGGTAACCACGCCGCCACCGTCGGAGACCAGTTGCGCGTTGGCGTGCAGCAGGGCCTGGATCGCCTCGCTGTCGCCGCGCTGCGAGGCATCCATGAAGCGCGCCAGCAGCTGCCGGTGCTGGCTGGCGTCGGCGTTGAAGCGCGGCCGCCCGGCCTGCAACCGCTGCCGGGCGCGATGCACCAGCTGCCGGCAGTTGGCTTCGCTGTGGCCGATCAGCTCGGCGATCTTACGGTAGTCGTGGTCGAAGGCCTCCTTCAGCAGGAACGCGGCGCGTTCCTCGGGGCCGAGCTGTTCGAGCAGGGTCAGGAAGGCGACCGAGACGTCGTTGGCCAGCGCATGCAGTTGGGCCGGTCCGGGTGCCGGGTCGGGCTGCAGGGTGACCGCCAGCGGTTCAGCCAGCCACGGGCCGACATAGTGGACACGCTCGCGCCTGGCCGCGCGTAGCCGGTCCAGGCCGAGCCGGGTGGTGGTGGTGACCAGCCACGCCTCGGGGTCGCGGACGCTGGCCGGATCGGCGCCGGACCAGCGCAGCCAGGCGTCCTGGACCACGTCTTCGGCGTCGGCGCGGCTGCCGAGCAGGCGATAGGCCAGCGCCATCAGGCGCGGGCGGTGGGTCTGGAAAACGGTTTCGGCGTTCATGTGGGCAAGGACGCCGCAGTGGCGCGTGGCGTGACAGAGCGTCGGGGGAATCTTGCCGGCCAGCGGCCAGCACGACCACCCCGGGGCCGGGGGAGGGGGTAAAATGGGCGGATTACCCCCGCCAGCCTCGAGCAAGCGAGCAAGCCGTGACATCGATCAAGCAGGAAGACCTCATCCAGTCCATCGCCGACGCGCTGCAGTACATCTCGTACTACCACCCGGTCGACTACATCAAGAACCTCGCCGCCGCGTACGAGCGCGAGGAGTCGCCGGCCGCGAAGGAAGCGATGGCCCAGATCCTGATCAATTCGCGGATGTGCGCCGAAGGCCACCGCCCGATCTGCCAGGACACCGGCATCGTCACCGTGTTCCTGGAAATCGGCATGGACGTGCGTTGGGATGACGCCACCATGGGCGTGGAAGACATGGCCAATGAGGGCGTTCGCCGCGCCTACATGCATCCGGACAACAAGCTGCGCGCCTCGGTGCTGGCTGATCCGGCCGGCAAGCGGATCAATACCAAGGACAACACCCCGGGCGTGGTCAACGTCAAGGTGGTGCCGGGCAACAAGGTCGACGTCATCGTTGCCGCCAAGGGCGGTGGTTCGGAAGCGAAGACCAAGTTCGCCATGCTCAACCCGTCCGACTCCATCGTCGACTGGGTGCTGAAGACCGTGCCGACCATGGGCGCCGGCTGGTGCCCGCCGGGCATGCTCGGCATCGGCATCGGTGGCACCGCCGAGAAGGCGATGCTGCTGGCCAAGGAGGCGCTGATGGAACCGATCGACATCACCGAGCTGCAGGCCCGTGGTGCCTCCAACCGCATCGAGGAGCTGCGCCTGGAGTTGTATGAGAAGGTCAATGCGCTGGGCATCGGCGCGCAGGGCCTGGGCGGCCTGACCACTGTGCTGGACATCAAGATCAACGACTATCCGACCCATGCGGCCAACCTGCCGGTGGCGATGATCCCGAACTGCGCCGCAACCCGCCATGCGCACTTCACCCTGGATGGCAGTGGCCCGGTGATGCTGGACCCGCCGTCGCTGGAAGACTGGCCGAAGCTGACCTATGACGCGTCCAAGGGCACCCGGGTGGACCTGGACACGATCACCCCGGAAGACGTGGCCAGCTGGAAGCCGGGCCAGACCCTGCTGCTCAACGGCAAGCTGCTGACCGGCCGCGATGCCGCGCACAAGCGCATGGTCGACATGCTCAACAAGGGCGAGGAACTGCCGGTCGACCTGAAGGGCCGCTTCATCTATTACGTCGGCCCGGTCGATCCGGTGCGCGACGAAGTGGTGGGCCCGGCCGGCCCGACCACGGCGACCCGCATGGACAAGTTCACCGAGCAGGTGCTGGCGCAGACCGGCCTGCTGGGCATGGTCGGCAAGGCCGAGCGCGGCCCGGCCGCCATCGAGGCGATCAGGAAGCACAAGTCGGCCTACCTGATGGCCGTTGGTGGTTCGGCCTACCTGGTGTCCAAGGCGATCAAGGCGGCCAAGGTCGTTGGTTTCGCCGACCTGGGCATGGAAGCGATCTACGAGTTCACCGTGCAGGACATGCCCGTGACCGTGGCGGTGGATTCCACCGGCGAATCGGTGCACAAGACCGGCCCGCGCGAATGGCAGGCCCGCATCGGCAAGATTCCGGTGGTTGTGGAGTAAGCCCTCCATCCCGGACCAGACAACGGCGCCCCTGTGGCGCCGTTGTTGTGTGGGCAAAAATATTGATGTTCCGGTAGCGGTTGTTCTGCTACGGTCGGAACACCCTCGCACAGGACGTGTCCATGGCCCTGCATCGGTTCATCGTGGTAGGCGTGCTGCTGGCCCTGGCCGGTTGCAGCACCCCGGCGTCGTACGAAGGCGCGGATTTCCCCGCATCGGCGCAATGCCGCGTGCAGTGCCAGGCCGGCTATCGCAGCTGCATGGCGCAGAATGACTCCCTCGGCAGCCGCCAGAGCAACTGCGAGCAGCAGGTGGTGCCGGCGCCGGACAAGCGCTGCAAGGACGTGGACAATCCGGACCTGCGCCGTGCCTGCGAACTGAAGACGCACGACTGCGCGATGCGCGCGCCGATGATGTCCTGTGGCGAGCGCCGGGATTCCTGCATGAGCAGCTGCGGCTGAGCAATGATCGCGCGCGTGGGCGCATAATCGGCTGATCCACCCGCACAGGATCTTCCGCATGAGCACCACGCTGTATGGTTCGACCAGTACCGCCGCGCTGGTCGTGCACTGGCTGCTGATCGAGCTCGGCATCGAGCATGAACTGGTGCTGCTGGATTTCGACGCGCGCGAGCACAAGTCGGCGCAGTACCTGGCGCTCAATCCGGCCGGTGTGGTGCCGACACTGTTGATCGATGGCCTGGTACTGACCGAAGCGGCGGCCATCGCCCTGTACCTGGCCGATCGCCACCCGGAGGCCGGCCTGCTCCCGGTGCCGGGCACGCCGCAGCGTGGCGATGCCTACCGCTGGATGTTCTGGTGTGCCAATACGCTGCAGCCGGCCTATCGGGCCTGGTTCTATCCGCATGAAATGGCCGGCCAGGCGAACGTCGAGGCCAGCCGCGAGAGGGCGCGTCAGCGGCTCGAAGCGGCCTGGCAGCACGTTGCCGCTCACCTGCAGGCGCACGGCCCGTACCTGCTGGGCGCCACGCCCTGCGTGGTCGACTACATGCTGGTGATGCTGATGCGCTGGTCGCGCAACATGCCCAGGCCCAGTGACACCTGGCCGGTGCTCAAGGCGCATGCCACCTCGATGAAGGCGCGCCCGGCGTTCGCCGAGGTCTACCGCCGCGAAGGCATCACCGACTGGCGGTAACCAAAAAAGGGGACGGAGGGAATTAAGTCGTTTGTGCACAAACGACTTAATTCCCTCCGTCCCCTTTTTCGGGTTACAGGATCTCCAGCACTGTTTCCGGTGGGCGGCACAGCCGCGTGCCCTTGGCCGTGCGCA